>NZ_JACJPF010000025.1 GCF_014695915.1 Trichocoleus sp. FACHB-40 | reverse complement strand
CAAGACGAGGAAATGAAAATATCATGGAAGCTAATAAGATTAATTAAGGTTTAGCCCAAAAAATATCATGATTTTGGGCTAATTTTTATGAAGTTTTCTTAACATTCAACATTTCTGGTAATTACCTCTTTGGAGAACTGGTCACTGATAAGTACAAAGCGCTCTAAAAGGGTATGTGCCAGTTAGTTTCCAACTTTATTATTCAGTGTCCAACTTTATTCTCCTTTTACATTTCAGCTAATCGCACCTTCCGGATTATTCCACTGTCACCGATTTGGCCAAATTCCTTGGCTGATCCACATCCAAGCCGCGACGGGCTGCAATGTGATAAGCCAATAACTGCAAGGGAATCACCGTCAAAATCGGCGAAAGCAACTCTTCCACAGCCGGAACAGGTAACAAATCGTCAAAAGTTTCCGCTGCCTCCGGGTCATTCATCGGTGTCACACCAATCAAACGGGAATCCCGCGCCTTAGCTTCTTGGGCGTTCGAGAGAACCTTTTCGTACACATTACCCGGCATAGCGATCGCCACCACAGGAACTTTAGCATCCAACAGCGCAATCGGCCCGTGCTTCATCTCCCCAGCCGGATAACCTTCCGCGTGGATATAGCTAATTTCCTTCAGTTTCAGCGCCCCCTCCAAAGCAATTGGGAAATTAATCCCCCGTCCCAAAAAGATAAAATCTTTAGTTTCCGCAAAATCATGAGTCAGCTGCTCAATATACCGCTCCTGACTCTCTAAAATCAGCTCAATCTGCGCTGGTAACTGCCGCAAACCAACCAAAATCTCCTCCAACCGAGTTGCCGTAATTGTCTGGCGGCGATAAGCTAAATCCAACGCCAGACAGTAAAACGCCATCAATTGAGACACAAAAGTTTTAGTCGCCGCCACCCCAATTTCCATCCCCGCATGGGTTTCGATAATTTGAGGCACCAAGTGACCTAAAGAACTTTCTGGACGGTTGCTAATGCCCAACAATCGCACCTGAAACTGGCTAGGCTTACCCTCGCGACGCTTTTTTTCCATTGCCAAAGCCGCCAATGTATCGGCAGTTTCCCCAGATTGGGTGACACCTATCGTTAGAGTATTGACAGTTAAAGGCGTTGGTGCATAGCGAAACTCAGAAGCATACTGCACCATAGTCGGAATCCCCGCCAGTTGTTCCAGCAGGTATTTCCCCACCAGTGCAGCGTGCCAGCTGGTACCACAGGCAAGAATTTGAACGTGTTCTAAGTCATCGTACAGCGACGCAGGGATAGCCAAATTAATCGGCGACGTATTCTTATCTGGATGCCAATCAGCGTGCAGATAAGCCTCCAAACAAGCGCGTACCACCCCAGGTTGCTCGTAGATTTCCTTGAGCATGAAATGCTTGAATCCCTGTTTTTCCACCTGTACGGGATTCCAGTTCAGAGTCCGGGGAGACTTTTTCAAGCGTTCGCCAGCAAAGTTGTAGACCTCAACTCCAAGTGGTGTCAGTCGCGCCAATTCCCCATTTTCCAGAGTTAGCACCGCACGAGTATGGGGAACCAATGCGGGTGTATCCGAAGCACAGAAAAATTCCCCTTGCCCGAAACCAATAGTTAAGGGAGCTTGTTGCCGTGCGACAATCAATTCATCCGGGTAGTCTGCTGATAAGACTGCGATCGCAAAGGCTCCCTCCAGTTTAGTAACAGCTTCTCTTACCGCCTCTAAAAAAAGAGTGGAGGAGTGGGGGAAGCCTGCTGTAGCGGAGTGGGATAAAAACTCAGCGATTAAGTGGGGAATCACCTCAGTATCAGTATCCGAACGAAACTTGTGTCCCCGCGCCTTCAGTTCCTCTCGCAAATCCCGATAATTTTCAATAATCCCGTTCTGCACCACCGCCACGCGCATCGCCGTATCCATATGAGGATGGGCGTTATATTCCTCTGGCTTACCATGCGTAGCCCAGCGAGTGTGTCCAATGCCAATATTCGCCGAGTTTACTTCCCGTTCTAGCTTCTCGCGCAAGTTGTAGAGTTTCCCCTTCGCCCGAACGCAGTGGATCTCACCTTCTGTCACTGTAGCGATTCCGGCAGAATCGTAGCCTCGATACTCCAGTTTCTCCAACCCAGAGAGCAAAATTTCGGTAGCTGCTTGAGTGCCAATATAGCCGACGATTCCGCACATATATTACACCACTCCTGTTCTCACCTAATTTACAACGCTACTTGGCTATTCACCCAACGTCAAGCCGCTTCAGGAGACTCCTGGAAATGCCTGCTGCAAGGCTTCGCCTCACTTAAGCACTCCTACGCCAACATTCAATTATGACTTTTTTTGCGTTTTCACGCGAAGTAGAGCCTCGCTTATACTCATTCCCCACCAGAGACTGAGAATGGCTATGAATAAAAAAAAGAGAGAGCATAATTGCCCCCTCTGTACCTTGGAATTGGATGATAAAAAGTGTTTTCAAGCCAGCTTTTTAGTACGCTAAGCCCATGCTGCGGGTGGTTTCAGCATTACTCAGGTAAACTCGGATGCTCAGAAAATCTGTAGGACAAGCAGTTTCGCACCGCTTGCAACCTACACAGTCTTCTGTCCGAGGGGAGGAAGCAATCTGTTGAGCTTTGCAGCCATCCCAGGGAACCATTTCTAGGACATCCGTTGGGCAAGCGCGGACGCACTGGGTGCATCCAATGCAGGTGTCGTAGATTTTGACGCTATGAGACATTGAATAACGGCTCCTTTCCTAGTGTTCTCTAATGTCGAGCAGAAATCTTGGCTTAGTTTACCGCAGGCGCAGAGTCCCCTTCTGCAAAAGGCTACAGAACTTCAAACTCTGTAATAGATTGCCCCATGCGGCAACAATGCCCAGAAGCCTGGAAAATCCCCCTACATAAAGGCGGTTCCCCTCCCAGGCAAAGTATTATTGTCTGGAAAATTATAAAGAAGTGTAACTAAAGGCGCGCCTTGAGTCGCGATTCAATTGAGCTGGAAGACAAATTACATCTTGACGCTGACGCTGTACAAGGTGACAGAAGCTCGCAAAGCACCGCCTTAGTTGTTTTTAGTTGACGCTCAGCGGTTATGTTTTGGAGAATGCGATCGCGATCGCCAATACGGAAAGATTCCCAAATTTATTTCGGTTTCCCTCACCGATTCAACCGCCCTGTTTTGGCATCATAAATTTGTGGGAACTAAAAGCTAATCCCATTGACAAAGTTCTTTCTTATTAGTCACTACAAATTGGAGGAACTATCCTATGGCTCTGATTCGTTGGCAACCATTTTCAGAAATTGAAACCCTGCGTCGTCAAATGGATCAAATGTTTGATGAAATTGCCGGAAGCGATCGCCAGTCTGGTAAAACCTGGCAACCTGCGATTGAACTGCAAGACACCGAAGACAATCTGATTTTGCGGGCAGAAATTCCAGGAGTAGAAGGCAAGGATCTGGATGTTCGCGTCACCCGCGAAGCGATCGCTATTCAAGGCGAACATCGCTTCGAGAAAAAGACCGACGAAAAAGGCTTTTTCCGCTCCGAATTCCGCTATGGTAGTTTCCAGCGCGTGATTCCTCTGCCAGTGCCAATTCAGAACGATCAAGTCAAAGCCGACTTCAACAATGGCATCTTGACACTGACACTGCCCAAGGTGGCGGAAGCAAAGCGTACAGTCGTTAAACTCAACCTGGGTAATAACACCACCACTGCAACTCCAGAATTAACCAGCCAGCCAGAGGCTGAAGGTGCGGCGGCGACCAACTAAGCTGTCCTAGCCCTAAATAACTAATAGCTTAATAAGCGTGAGTTAACCGCTGAGTTGTCTTAACCTCATTCCTAGACCGCTCAGCGGTTATTTTTTTGCTCCTTGACTCTGAAACCGCTATCAAAACCGCCAGTTTATGGCGATACACTTGAACAAGATGTCTCAAGTATAAAAAAACGCAAAATGCCTGACTCCATAATGTATCAAGAAGATGCCTTCGTCGTTCTAGAACCCAACCAACCAGAACAATTTCTCAGCGCCGCCGAACTATTAGAAAAACTCAAGGCAATTTTGGTAACTCGTCAGGATAACCTGCCGCGAGACTTGCAAAAATTTCCCTTAGTACAAGCTCAAGCTCAGTACCTAATGGACACATCTTGCGAATTAGATATGGAGCCAGGACAATTTTTACAGTGGTATGTAGTCCGCCTGGAAAAGTAAGCGACAAGTCTTAAACCTTCCCCTACACCTGCGGCGTAGCAATAAGCGCCACATCAACGCAGTTCTCAGCAGGTTGACTCAACTCAACCTGGATACCAGGGCCAAAAAAGCCCTTTATTTTCTCCCGCTTCTGTTGCCAAACCTCAAAAGGAATCAGCGGCGACTCAAATTCCAGCACTAAAGCATAAGCGCCATCAACCTCCTTTTCCTCTAATCCCTTCAGCACTGGTCTTTCCTCGTCTGTCGGACTCAACCCCAAGCTACTCAAAGAGCTATCCAAATGAGCATCTTGACCGTAGCGATAGCGAGTGACATCTTTGCGAATCTGGTTTTGAGTAACAGTTGCTTGCTGCTGGCGTAGTGCCATTACCTCTTTCGAGGTGGGTTTACTGAACGGCACAGGCTTAAGTTCTGCGGCTTTGAGCGCAAGACCTCCCAGCAGCACCGGAATACCATAGAAAAATCCCGCTAGATTCAATGTGGCGTTGCCTGTGGAGTAGGCATAAAATCCCACAATTGTCAAAACAAAACCAACACCTAAACCTAACGTTCCCAAAGAAGTTTGACGTAACATTTTAATTAGGATACCCGATTCACAATCTCTTCAGCTTTATTATCCTTGTCCGGGCGTAATATCTCGCTTGTGTGCGTAAGACTTTTATCAAATAATGGCGGTTTCAAAGAAAACCCGTATTATCAAATCAGGTTGTTGTCTGCTGCTGTCAATTCATAGTTGAGAGCATAGATTGACGCTCCCGTGGGTTTACCCTGTGGGGATTCTTAAGAGCTAGGAAATCCTAACTCCTAACAGGTTAGGACAAAACTTGACACACCCCCTGGAAATCCAGCCTGTGCTTACTTTTAACTAAAATGTTAGCTGCACCGTTAAGGCCACCATTAACCAAGTGTCGTGTTTCTTCCCATGCTTAACAGACCTATGAACCAGCTTAAGCCTGTCTCATACTCATAGGTATCTACCCTTCCCGCGAGGTTTTATGATTCAAGAAGATAATGAGCAAGCTACAAAAAAAAGTAGGGCCATCCTCGATCAGCTTAAAACCCTTAAGCAGGAGGACGAAACGCTTTATAACATACTGGCGGTAGATGTTTGGGCTTTAGCCAAAACGATGGATGAGTTTCAGCCTGGATTTTGGTCTGCTTTTATGAAAAATAGGGAAAAGGCGCTGAAGCGGTTTATTGCTGAAGTGATTAAAAATAAACCTGCCGATCCGAAGCGACCTCCCTTCCTTCGCTAGGATTGGGTAATGTTAAGTTAATGTTGAATTGTAATGCAGATAATGGACTCAGAAACTTTAAAACAATGGATTAGCCTGATTGAACTCAAGCGTGAGTCTCTAGTACGGCTTTTGGAAGAACCAAACCTGGGTACTCTCAGAATAGATGTTAATCAGGCGCTGGAAGAAATTGACGATTTAATTGACGAGTTTAACCGTACCTTTCCTGAAGCAGGATAGGCCAATTAAAATTTGACGCCTTGCGGGGCTAATTCCAGCTGCAAGGTCGCCTACCTTCGCACCCCTAGTGACTAACTGCCCGCTGCCCTAGCTGCTCGACTAAAGCAATCAGTTCTTGGGTAGCGGTATCTTTTTTGCAGAAAGCATCTATTCTAGCAGTTTGGCTCATTACTTCAATCTGGGGGTCTTCCACTGATGAATAAGCAATGATCTGTGCGTGCGGATCGATGTGTTTTATCTGTGTCGATGCGGATAGACCGTCTAACACGGGCATCTGTAAGTCGAGAATAATCACATCAGGATGGTAACGCTCGACCATTTCCACGGCTTCTTTACCGTTGCTTGCGAGTCCAACTAGCTCAATGTTCGCCTGACTTTGCAATGCTAGCTTGAGGCTAAAACGAGTAAGTTCATGGTCATCAACAACCAGGACACGCAGAAGGGGGTGCTGACAGGACAACATAAGGAACAACAATTGTATCTGACCGTTCTAGTTTAGGGGCAAAAGGTTTAAAAGTCCCTCTACCGTCCGAGCTAACTACTGAAAGAAACGCCCATTTTGTGTAGAAATCAAGAAGCTGAAAAGTCCAAATATGAAATCTTTATAAAGAAAGAAAAGTTTCGTTCTTTTAGGTATATGCAAATTAAGTAGCAAGTCGGTTCAGGTTTGGCAAGTGGAACGCGATCGCTCTTGAGTTTCAGCCGTTCGCTCTCTAGGATACCAAGGCTTTTTCGGCCTGTCCTCTCCATCTGGAGGGATAGACTAAAAGAGCGATCACGCTCTTGATTGAGTAGAGAGTGCGATCGCAATGAGATTTATCTTGAAATGATTTGGGTTGTTGGATAACTAAACGGTAAGTGCTTGCACTTTAACCAAGCCCACATAAATTTAAAGAAATTTTTCTACTTGCCGGATTTTCCTACTGGTAAATTGTATGAGGTAGCAGTGCATATCTTCTTTCCGCAGGTCAAGTTCATTAAGTAAGGAAAAATAAATCATGGAATACAAGCCAACACCTATTACTATAGATAAATGTTTTATAGAACAACAGGCATTTAGAGATTTTCTCAAATTGCCCTCTGAGGAGCCAGCCCCTAAAATTGGACTTCGTGACTTACTAGAAGTTACAAAGCTAGTGATAAGAAATGAGCTAGTTTCTTGTGGTTGCTCTGAAAAAGAACTGATTAAGTTTCAGTTGGAATATCAGGTTTCACAGGATGAAAGCCAGGAACCAGGAGAAATCTACTCAGTTGAGTGGTGTCAGTCACCTCAGTTTAAAAAGGCAATTGAGGACAAGAATGGGATAACTGAGGAACAACCTGAAGTTAATCTAGAAGAGAATAGTCCTCTATCAGTTGCATTTATTGGTAAATTAACTGAACGTCTTGATGAGGTACTGGCAGCTTCCGAGAAAGGTAGATTAACATCCACTCGTCTGAACTTCAGTTCGCTTGAAAATTTAAATTGTGAACCCGATTGTGCTGCGGATGCTGAAGGTGTCAGCTACCAAGCTATACTTTGCAATGGTAAATTTTCCAGGTGGATTTATAAGCGTAATCCTAATGGGACTAAAGTAAAGCTTCTATGTCCTGATAAACCCTCCGATACAAATCCCTTTATCTAAGGCTGGCAATAAGAGTATCGATAGCTGGAAGTAAGTCTGGTCTGTCCTCAGCCAGGAAATGCAATTCCTTAATCACTTCAGTCTGTGCAGCTTTATCTTGATCCAGGTAACTCATGAGAGCTTGATATGTCTTTGTGGCTGGTTTTAGCTGCTTTGCTTGCAGTTGAGCTAAGCCTAAAGAGTTGAGGTTTTCAGTATTGTTGGGCTGTTGCTGGCGAACAAATTCCAAATCTTTAACAGCTTGTAAAGCCTGCCCTTGCTTTAGGTATATATTTGCACGATTACCACGAACCATTAACTTTAAATCTAACTGCTCTTCAGGGGCAGATTCAATTATTTTGGTATAAACCTCCATTGCTTCAGATAGCCTTCCCAACCGAGCATAGAGAAGTCCTTTATGCCGCAGACTTCCATAAAAGGTTTTATCTAAATCAAAGGCGTGTTGATAAAATTTTAAAGCAGCTTCGCAATTTTCTTTGATTTTAAAACAGTAAATATTTTCTTTAGGAGCATATAAATCACCTAAAACATCGTAAGCTCTAGACAATACCAACGCAGTCTTTTCATTGTTATAATCAGGCTTTCCTGATTCTGCAAAAAGCAGAGCCTGATGGAGAGTTTCAAGCGCTTCCCGCTCTCGTCCTTCTTTCTGGTATATTTGGCTAAAATTGAAAGCAGTCATTACAGCTACTAGGTATGGCCAATCTTTAGTTTGCGAATCAAACTCAAAAGAATTAGCTGCGGTCAACGCCAGAGTGGTGAGATAGAGATATCTTACATTTAGCTTCACTGTTGTCACGTTGACTTTCAGGCTAGAGCCACCCCGACTACCCCAGATAATCACTGCTGCTCCTAACTTATCACCAAGTTTTTGAGCCTCGTCACGGAGGGATACACTCTTCTCTATCGAGCAGACCATCGCATTAGGCAGCATCGGACTTTGCAGTCGATTTATAATTTCCACTTCCATTAGCTGACTGATACTTTCGCTTCCCGCCTCATTGTGAAAGTTAGCAACAGCGATCGCCAGTTTTCCTTGCTTACGAGCAAGGTCGAAACAATTTGGCTGCCCTGTGCGATCCAGGAGCGCGAAAAAAGCGACTGCACCCAACAGGGAAATCGTGCCTAGACCAACTAGCGCTCGGAGACGAGTCCGAAATCCCTTGATAGCGGAGTTTGGGCTTGTACTATCCGATCTGGAAATAGGACTCTCAGGTTGGGTTGGTTGAGAAGGAGACACTGAAGGCTGATTTGCACTAGGATTTGCAGCCGAATAGGTTACTAAAGTTATAGAACGTCCCCGACCCATGCGGATAGGTTCCTGTCCTGAGCCTTTAAGCTCTCTGCGAATGTAGTCAAACAGGCGATCGCTGCTTACCTGCCTGTCCTCGTCAGCATTCTCAGGAGAAAGGCCTTGAAGAACCGCTCCAGTGAAGATGCCGTGTTCTGCACCCTCATAAGCTTTCTCAAAACTACGACAGGCAGTCATGAAGTAGTAATCCGGCTTCTTATCAAAAGCTGTAAGAGTTGGCTCTAGAAGGTTCCGTTCAAGTAAAGAGCCAGCATGGCAGCAGTCCAGCAGTACCACTAGACTACTGAGGTCTGATTGACTGATTAACCAGTTGAACTCATCAAGGGGGATGGCATTTCGTCCGTCAATGGCACAATTAGAAGTCGCCAGATACCCATTCTGCACACCCATAGAACTTAATGCCTGAAAACCGTGTCCAGCAAAGTAAATTAATGCCTCTTGCTTTACTGCTTGCTCTAACAGAAATGTTTTTAGCGCCTGGCTTAGTTCCTGACCTGTTAGCTTTTTGGAAACAATTTCGTAACGGTTCTCATCATTAATCCACCGTGCGGGTAACCGTATAACTTCCTGAAAATTGCCATATCGCTCTAATGCTTGCGCTACGGCTTCCGCATCTGTAGCAGACTTCTTGAGGGTGGGTAAACTGCTACTGTCATATTCGGCAATCCCAACAACTAGGGCATATCGAGCCATAGTGAATAACCCAGTCAGCAGAAGTTTTAGAGTATCTTTAGCAACAAAGCTGTTACCGTAATCCAATCTAACCTACTGAGGCCACCGATGTCAGAAGTACAACGTCTGTTAGTCGAAGAACATGGAGAAATTTACGAAATCTTCATAGAGTCAAAAACAAATCCTGATGTACCGCCAGAGCTAATAGTTCCAATTGAGGAAGATGAGCGCCAATCTCGTGATATACGACAAGATCCGTTGAGCAAGATGCAGCAAGCGCGTCAGATGATTCGCGGCTATGCTATGTATGCCCTGAGTGCATTTAAAGATTTTGGTGCTGCTGAAATTGAGGAGGTAACACTCAAATTTGGGATTAAGATGGGTGGTTCAGCTGGCATTCCTTACATTACTGAAGGCAAGGCAGAAAGTAATTTAGAAATTGAGGTGAAGTGCAAGTTTCCCGATAAATCAAAACCAGGTTCATAGTCGGGGAAAAATGTAGTGTCCTAAAGCACAAAAACTCAAAGCAGAAAAATATCCTAAATAATTTGTTACTTTCACCCAGAGGATAGAATCAGAAAGCTGCCTGCATCTGTACCCTGTTGGTTGTGGAGAGGGAGTTATTCATGCAGATACAGACACCGGATTGGGTTAAGCACGCGGTTTTTTATCAAATTTTTCCGGATCGCTTTGCTAAAACGAAGCATCCTCACAAGCGGCTTTTGAAGGATACCCGATGGGAAGATTGGCACGAAATACCGACACTTCAAGGGTACAAGGGCGGTGATTTGTGGGGGGTGATGGAACAGCTGGATTACTTGCAGGATGTAGGGATTAATGCGATTTACTTTACCCCCATCTTTCAATCAGCTAGCAATCACCGCTATCACACCCACGACTATTATCAGGTCGATCCGATGTTGGGGGGGAATGGCGCTTTTCGGGAATTGCTAGAAGCTGCCCACGAACGGGATATCAAAGTTGTACTGGATGGGGTGTTTAATCACTCTAGTCGCGGATTTTTCTTTTTCCACGATGTTCTGGAAAACGGCCCCCATTCGCCTTGGGTGGATTGGTTCAAGATTGAAGGCTGGCCTTTATCGGCATATGACGGCAATTTTCCGGCGAATTATGAGGGTTGGGATGGAAATCGGGCGCTGCCAGTATTCAACCATGAAAATCCTGAAGTGCGGGAATATATTATGGAGATTGCCGAATATTGGATTAAATTCGGCGTTGATGGTTGGCGCTTGGATGTGCCGTTTGAGATTAAGGCTCAAGGATTTTGGCAGGAATTTCGCGATCGCGTAAAAGCCATTAACCCGGAAGCCTACATCGTGGGGGAAGTCTGGGGAGATTCCCGCGAGTGGCTGGATGGGACTCAGTTTGACGGGGTAATGAACTATCTCTTTGCTGCGCCGACGATTGCTTTTGCCGCAGGCGATCGCGTAGACATTGACCAAGTGAAAGATCGTTCTTACCATCCCTACCCGCCCCTCTTTGCACCAGAGTATGCCGAAAAAATCCAGCAATTGTTGGAATTTTATCCGTGGGATATTCAACTGACTCAGCTGAATTTGTTAGCTAGCCACGATACTGCGCGACTGATTTCTATTGCAGGCGGCGACAAGAAAAGTGTTCAACTAGCAACATTGCTGCTATTGACTTATCCCGGTGCGCCAAGCATCTACTATGGTGATGAAGTGGGATTACCGGGAAAACTCGATCCCGACTCGCGCCGAGGATTCCCGATGGAAGCGCACTGGGAGCGTGATGTTTTAGATTATCACAAGCAACTAATCGCCCTGCGTCACCAATACCCTGCCTTGCGTACAGGTGATTACAAAGTTCTATTTGCAGAAGGGACAGTTTATGTCTTTGCTCGGACTTTGGGAGATGAGGAGATAATTGTTGCTGTTAACGTTGGTACTGCACCCGCAGAAGACGTAAGGGTTGAGGCGGCATTAAAATCCAAACCTAGTAAGTTATTGTATGGCACAGCTGAGGTGTCTTGGAGCGTTGAGGGAGAATCCAAACTACAGTTGAATTTGCCGTCGCGTAGTGGCTGCATACTTGGTTGAGGGGGAAGCGATCGCCTTCTAACCTAACCCCCTAACTCCCTCTTTGTGAACGAAGAGCAGGGTGGTTTCATACAATCGAAGATAAATCTCGAAAATTGCGATATTTGGTAGGGGCATGGCATTGCCATGCCCCTACAGCCAACCAAAATCAACATTACACTGTCAAATTTTCGCCTTCGGTTGTGCCTCACCTTCGGTTTTTCAAGCAACTAGACACCAGTTCGACAATCCTACTATTTTGGGTATTGCTGGTATTTTGCCCTTCAGCCCAGATATCATCCCTATATGCAGATGTTTAAAAGTCTCAAAACTTCTGACATCTGAAAACAGATTTCTATAAAAGGCGCAATATTCAGAGCGGTTAATTATAAGTATATTTGAGCGAAGCGGAGCAATCGATCAGTTGCTTTGATCGATGGATTGAAAGTTGAATTAGGTGAGCTTTAAATAGTAAGAGCAAGAGAAGCGATCGCGTTCAACTAAATAACTTGGCGCTCAACTCATGCTTAATCCGATTCAAAATTGAAGTTTCATCCAGGGAAGTGAGAATGCGAGTCACAACTGCTTTCGGGCCATCTGGCCCCCAGGAAGCGCCATTCAGGAGGTAAGTTTTAGTAACTTGTCCGATGCCATAACAAGAGACACCAGCGACACCAGCTTGAGTTAACGCCACCGAGAGATAGGGAGCTAAAGATGCGCCTCCGGTCATGGGTGCAGAGATACCCAACAAACTTTTGAGTGAACTGAGTCCGAGGTTGGCCAGCAATTCGCTGGCACTAATCCCGCCCATAGTCAGGGCAATTTTTTGCAGCAATCCCACAGCACCAGTTTGAGTCATGGGAATACCGTAGAGTTTGGATAGAGTAAGAATCATTGCCACATCAATGATGGCACCAGAGAGGAGGTCAACTACCGTTAGTGGGTTGAGAGCGATCGCTACCGCCTTTGCCATCACTGACTTCCAGATAATCTGATTGGCACAATCATCCCGAATTTGCATTTTACGCTGCACCAGCTGCTCATTCACATCATCGGCATACAGCATAGTATTAAGAGCCACCAGCGACTTACCTTCCCGGTGCAAAATTTCGAGGATTTTCAGCTTCAAATCCATAACTTGTGGCGTTCCCGGCTGTCGCTGCACGGTTCTAGTTCCGTCAGGACGGCGCACAGCTTGCGCCACCAGAGGCGACGCCGCCACCATGACAATTTCATCCGGTGATAGCAATTCTCGCACTCGCTCATCCCGAATTTTGTGGTAAATTGCTATCCGGTCGGCATCCGGATACTGGTCAATTTTGTTAAAAACCAGCAACATCGGTTTACCAACTTCCCGCAGTTGCGACAGCGCCTCAAATTCCACCTTAGTCATATCGCCGGAAATGATAAATAGCAGCAAATCTGCCTGTCGGGCAACTTGTCGCGCTAAGGTTTCGCGGGTTTCTCCATCTACTTCGTCAATCCCCGGAGTGTCAATCAGCTGAATCTGGGAATTGCCCAGACTTGGCAGCGTAACTCGCAAAACTTCGGAATTACTTTGTGCTTCAGGCTCATTTTCCAGTTGCCAGCTGGCATCTTGATGGGTGCGGGTGACACCATGAAGAGGCCCGGTTTCAAACACGTTCTTACCCAATAAAGCATTGAGTACGGAAGATTTGCCCCTTCCCACCATGCCAAAGGCGGCAATTTGGACGAGTGACTGATCTAACTTGTCCAGCATCGTTGCCAAGTCCTCAATTTCGGACTCCAGTCCTGCCCGTTCTTGGGGAGTAAGATCCAAATTGCCTACCAAGTCTCGCAGGGCGTTTTGCGCCTTTTTGTAGTTCAGTTCTGCCTGGATATCATCAAAGCTGAAAATGGCGCTGTCTAATTCTTGATCCAAAGCGCTGTAGTTCAATTGTGGTGAAGGTGACTGGTTGGAATTTGGGGTTGCGTCAGATGTTGAACGAGTCAAAATTGCACCTACTGTCTTGCCTGGAGTTACTCTTCTTTCATCCTAGTCACTGCCCGTCGAGTCTGGCACTTTCCATGTCTAGGGGCGTATTTGCTTTTGAGTTTTGGCAAATGCAAGTCAGCTGTGAGAATGATGTTATCTACACGTGCGTAGCCATAAGTTTAGTATTGTTGCTGAAATTTTGGCATTTGAATCAGCTGAGCGATTGTGAGTTCTAAACGTTTACCTCAAACCACTGCCTACGTCCGAATTACCCAATTGTCCTGGCAACAGGGTTTTCTGAAAGGGGAAGTTACAGCGGCGCAGTATGAGTGGCAGTTCCATTGGTGTTTCCGACAGGGGGAGTTGTCGGTCTCACCTTCTTTGGGACGCGCCCTGATTCTGGAACCATTGGGGCGGTTTTTAGAGCAGAAGGATTATCAGTTGGAGCCTGGGGGAGACTATGCCTTTACTATCAGGGCAGAACTTTAGTCAGTTGTCCGTTGTCCATTGATGATTACTAATTCCCCATTCCCAGCGGTGGTGCTTAGTTATTCGTTGTTTGTGTTTTTAGGTATCTTTCGATGAGGAGGATGGCGACAATATCATCAATTGGTCGGGGTGGTTCGCGCAATCCTTTGGGGATGAAGCTAGAAAGACCTTTTGGGGGATACATTTGCCAGTAGCGATCGCGTGCTTCTAGAGTGCTGTAGCGCTCATCTACCATGACTATCGGCAACGATGCAGGTAATTCTGTCTGAAGTTTCTTTTTCCAGGTTTTGGCTGTAGTTTGATCGCCCATTACCAGAGTAGCGATCGCGAATTGTTCGCACAAGTTTTTGATGATTGCGATCGCTTCTGGTGCTGGCACCACCTGATGATAATCCAGTATCAGGTCAAGTCCCATCACGGCTATACCACACTTATCGCGCCCCGGATCGAAACCTAAAATCATTTTAATTGGGAATTAGGAATTGGGAATTGGGAATTGGGAATTGGGAATTACATACTAAAAATTACCTCTCCATTCTGCACGACTACCAAATTCAGTTTCAGCGGCCCTATGAGATATGTATCTTCTGCAACTACCGCCTTGAGATCGATAGGCTGCTTGAACTTTTTCAGCTTTTCAATAAAGCGAATCAGGCTGGTAATTCGACCATCGCCTACCTGAATTGTATCGTTCAAAATTCCAGCTCGATTGGCTCGGAACTGAGATGCTCCCAAGAGCAAATCGATCTGCTGCCGGATTTGTTGGTCGTTCATAGTTGAAGGGTCGGCAGATGTTGCGGCGATGATATCACCACCAGTGAACACAATTTTATTCACTGTCGCGTCTGCAAAGACTTGTACGTCTTTTTCACCTTGGACGTAGTTGCCAGCCGAGAAAATTCGCACCAGGTAGGGGCGACCATCTTTAATTTGGTTAAGCAGTTGGTCTACCTGGGCTTGGGTAATTTGCACTACGCGCTCATTCACCATCTTGTTGTTATTGTTGTTACCAGGTCGCGTAGCTTTCATTGCTGTGCGATTTGCTTCTCGTAAAAGCTGATCTATAACCTGACGGGCGGCGGCGGGATCGACAATGCGGAAGACACCAAAAGCCAGAACTTGACCGCGTTGGAGAGCGACGTTACCTTGACGCAAGGCTTGATAGGATTGGTAATACTGTTCCAGGTCTGCTACTTCCTGCTCTAGGGCAGCTTGTTGTTTCTCTATTTCCTTGAGGCGAGTTTCGCGCTGGGCAATTACTTGATCTCGTGCGGAAATTTCCTCATCAAGTTGGGCAAGGGCTGTGTCTCGCTTGGCGATTTCTCGATCGCGTTGGTCAATGCTGTTTCTCAGGTTGGAAATTTTTTGATCAAGTTCCGCCAAGGCTTGGTCGCGAGTGGCAATTTTCCGATCGCGTTCTGTGATGGCTTGGTCAAGCTTGGCAATTTCGCGATCGCGTTGAGTAACTTGACCCTTGAGTTGGGTAATTTGAGCTTTTACGCGATCGCGCTGCTTGATTAGTTCCTGACGTTCCCCTTGGAGTTGTTGAATTTCCGAACGTAGATTTACCGCTTGTCCAGAAACATTTTCCAGCTGTTGCTGGGTTTTCTCAAAGCTAGCCGCAACGCTTTTAAGTTCGCGCTCTGTCTTACTCAGTTGTGCCTCTGTCTGGGCTTGTCTGCCTAGTGCTGCCGCCAGAGACTTATTAATGGCATCCAGACGCTTCTGGGCGGCTTGCTGCTCGGTGCGGGCTAGTGAGAGTTCGTTTTCAGTTTGTTGTTTCTGGGCTGCAACTTTGGAGAGTTCGCTTTCAGTTTGTTGTTTCTGGGCTACAGTTTCGTCAAGCTCCCGACGAGCGGTTCTGAGTTTTCGCTGAATTTCATCAACTTGAAACACGCCTGTGCGTAACGGCTTGCTGGTGGCAAATAGGATCGTCAGGGTTGAGGCGGAAATCATCAAACCTGTAAGAATTGTAACTAAGACCGCAGTTTTCTTGGGACGCAGATTGAACAGACTCAGCCGCGCTTTTCCCACGCGAGTGCCAATGCGATCGCCCAAGGTGGCGATCGCACCACCCAATACCAAAATCGATAAAATTAGGACCAGCGCACTGGTGGCCATTTTCCAGCTTCAGCTATCACCTCTCAAGCTTAAGCATAAAGGCTTTTTTATGATAGACGCTGGTACTTCAACTATTGATTAACAAAAGCTGACAGTGCAAAAGATGTTTTAGGTGAACTGCTGGCTCAAAGCTACCGGGTTATGAACGGTAATTTTTTTCTTATTGATGGAAATCATTTTCTCTGAGCGTAAATCTCCCAGTAACCGGGTGACTGTCACTCGTGTGGAACCAATTGCTTCTGCGATCGCTTGGTGAGAAAGCTTCAGATCAACTGTAATTCCATTGGGGCCTGGAACGCCAAAATCGCGACAGAGAATCAACAAAAAACTCACCAATCGCGATCCCATATCCCGGTGCGCCAAAGTCTCAATCATCATCTCTGTTTGCAAGATCCGCGATGAAAGCCCCCGCAGCATCAACATTGACAATTCTGGATTATCCTTGAGCGCTTGTTCCACCTGTTCAATTGGTGCTGAAAGCAACTCCACAGGCGTAAAAGCTACTGCGTGATAAAATCTGTCTGACCGATTCCCGGTAATCAACGACAGTACGCCAAAGACGCTGTTTTCTCGCAGCAGCGCCACTGTAATTTCTTCCCCAGCTTCGTACACACGAGACAGCTTCACAGCTCCTTTGAGCAAAAAATATACCCGTTCAGCCGGGTCTCCGGGGAAAAAGATAGTTTTGCCCCGATCAAAGGTTTCCACCACTGGCGGAAACGCCCCACCTCCGATTTGACGGAACACAGCTGCTAACGGTCTATCTTGCGTCACTACCACTTCCTTATATCCTTATTGCTGCCCTAGAAACTCTTCTGGGAATTACAACCGACTGTGAGAAATTTCTGACTTTAGACACTGATAAACTGACTCTTAGGCAGTTTTTTGTGCTGCTTGATACATAATTTTAAAGTTGTTTTATCCTCCAAGTTTTTCCAATTGCCTCAACTGCATAGCGCAAATCAGACTGTTAAGGAAAATGTCTATATCTTGACAATACCTGTTTGATAAGCTGGGATGCCGTTTGAGTCATGTTGGGTAAGCTTCGATCCCGACGCAAGCTATCTGAATTACCGCCCTAAATCGGATATTCTCTAATATTGCCTTCAAAATTGACATCATGCTAGATTTATCAGGAAAAAATGCCCTAGTTACTGGCATTGCCAACAACCGCTCAATCGCTTGGGGTATTGCCCAGCAGTTACACAAAGCTGGTGCAAATTTGGGAGTCACTTATCTACCAGACGACCGAGGACGCTTTGAGAAGAAAGTCGCCGAATTGGTAGAACCTCTCAACCCCAGCTTGTTTTTACCTTGCGATGTTCAGAATGATGACCAAATTCGTTCTACATTTGATGCCATCCGCGATAAGTGGGGCAGGCTAGATATTTTAATCCATTGTCTTGCTTTTGCCAACAAAGACGATTTATCAGGTGATTTTAGCAACACCACCCGCGCTGGCTTCACCCAAGCTTTGGAAATTAGCACCTACTCGTTAGTTCAACTGGCTGGGGCGGCGAAACCGCTGATGACAGAAGGCGGCAGTATTGTCACCCTAACTTATTTAGGCGGCGTTAAGGTGATCCCCAATTACAATGTGATGGGCATTGCTAAGTCTGGCTTGGAAATGAGCGTGCGTTATCTAGCCTCGGAGATGGGGCCTTCTAATATTCGCGTGAATGCAATCTCAGCTGGGCCGATCCGCACTTTAGCATCATCGGCGGTGGGTGGCATTCTGGATATGATCCATCATGTTGAGGAAGTAGCACCACTGCGGCGAACTGTGACTCAGACAGAAGTGGGAAATGCTGCTAGTTTCTTGTGCAGCGACTTGGCAAGTGGGATTACGGGTCAGGTGCTGTATGTAGATGCTGGGTACGAGATTATGGGAATGTGATGTAGGGGCTGGGGATTGGGGACTGGGGAAAGAATCTAACTTACCCCATTCCCTAGCTCAATAGCATAGAATAATAAACTTACTTGTTTCTTGTTAGTGAACATCTGCTATGCAGACAAGCGATCGCGTTTCCACCACTCCGAACCTTGAACAACTTTTATCACCTCGCACGGCTACGGTTTCACGTAAAACGGGCGAAACTGATGTCTTGGTGACAGTAAACTTAGACGGGAATGGGACTTGTAACGCCAACACGGGCATTCCCTTTTTGGATCATATGCTGCATCAAATTGCCTCTCACGGGCTGATTGATTTGGATGTAGCCGCAAAAGGGGATTTAGAAATTGATGACCACCACACCAACGAAGATGTGGGGATTACGTTGGGGATGGCGTTCGGGAAAGCACTAAGCGATCGCAAGGGAATTGTTCGCTTTGGTAATTTCCTCGCCCCCTTAGATGAAGCTTTGGTGCAGGTGGCGTTAGACTTTTCTGGTCGTCCTCACCTCAGCTATGGCTTACAAATTCCCACCCAGCGAGTCGGGACTTATGACACTCAGCTGGTGCGAGAATTTTTTGTAGCGGTGGTGAATCATAGCCAGATGACGCTGCACATCCGACAGTTGGATGGGATTAATTCGCACCACATTATCGAAGCAACCTTTAAGGCGTTTGCGCGTAGTCTTCGTATGGCTATGGAAATCGATCCCCGTCGTGCTGGTACGATTCCCAGTTCCAAAGGGGTTTTGTAGGTGGTCAGGGGATAGTTCAGTTCGGGAAGATTAGCTTAGGTTGCGATCGCTAAGCAAGAGTGAACTTTCTCCTGCATCTACTGAGTATTACTTGAGGGGATTGGCAATATAGCCATACTTGTTGCTAATTTTTACTTTCGCTAATCCTTCAGAAAAAGGCAAAGCGTTATCAAATTGCGGCTGGATTACAAACTTTCCAGTTTTATCAACATAGCCCCACTTGCTGCCCCTTTTTACAGATACCAGCCCTTCAGAAAAGTCATAAGTGTTATTAAATTGCGGTGCAATCACGATGTTTCCGGCCTTGTCGATATAGCCAATCTTATCTGCGATCGCTATTCCCGCCAGTCCTGTGTAAATGCTACCAGCCCAATGAAATTGAGGCGCAATCACGAAGTCTCCCGTCTTATCGATATAGCCCCATTTGTCGTCAATTGATATCGCCGCTAACCCTTCGGAAAAAGGTTTAGCTTCATCAAATTCTGGTGGAATTACGACCTTCCCTTGCTGATTAATATAGCCCCACTTTTCGCCACTTTTAAAAAGTGCTAGTTCTTCGGAAAAAGATTCAGCCGAATCAAATTTCAGTGGGATTACAAACTTGCCACTCTTGTTGATATAGCCGTACTTGCTGCCCATTTCTACCGCCGCCATTCCTTGGGAAAACGGCTTAACTTCATCAAATTGCGGTGGAATGATGGCTTTCCCTGTCTTGTCGATATAGCCATACTTGCTGCCGATCTTTACTGCTGCCAGTCCTTGGGAAAACGACTTAGCTTCATCAAATTGCGGTTGCAATAAGAAGTTGCCACTTTTGTCAATATATCCCCATTTTCTGCCCATTCTTACTGCTGCCAGCCCTTGCGAAAATGACTCAGCCAAGTTAAATTGTGGTTGAATTAAGAAGTTGCCACTTTTATCAATATATCCCCATTTGCCGTTGATTTTTACCGCTGCTAACCCTTGCGAAAATTCATTAGCTGCATCAAATTTTAGCGGTATGGCTATTGGCGAATTAATTATCCGTTCTATAGTTGCTCCAGACTCGTTTTGACCGATACGATAACCTGAAATAGATTCACAGCCAGAAATTTGAGTTACCGCTAATCCCAACAGAAAGAGGAGAGTAGGCTGAAGCAATTTGTTTTTATAATTTGGAACTGGCTGGTAGCGAAAAGCAAAAGTGATAACGACCATCAGGCTTTAAAGGTACGCCAAATTATTCACCTCAATTTTCACATACTCAGTAGATGCGCTCGCGCGTTAGTTGTATTTAGCTCAAAAGAATATTGGCGGGTAAGAAAAACCCGCACATGAAAAACCAGTTTTCTAGAAAGAAAACTGGTTTTTCAGCATAAAATCTGGGCGCATTACGTGCGCCCAGATTTTTTATAATTTGTCAGAAGGCGTGCGAGGAGCAGTCAGTACATCCCAAGCTGCTTTGGCTGCTTCGGCTAAGCGATCGCCCAACGTTGAAACTTCCTTAACAATAGATTCCCAGTTCTTTTCTGTATCCATCTGGATGAGTTTAAACGAGTAAGCAATTCTGTCTGGATCGAACAGCTTATCGTGTTCAATTTTCTCCCGTGCTTGACGCACCGCAGTTAGATAAGTATCGCGGGTGAACTCAGTAGCATTTTTGGTTTCTACCTGCGCCCGTTTTTTAATCGCATCAATTAGTGCCTTTGTTTCATTCTTTACCTCATCGGATTCATGAGGCATATTCTCATTTACGAGGTCTTCCGTTTCTTGACTAATTGATACGATGGCGGTTTCTGTAGTATTTGGTGTTTCGGTATTCATGGATATTTCTCCTTTGATACTTTTAACTTTTGGTTGAGAATAAGAACGAATATCGTGCTTCATTCTTTATCCTCCCTTTAGCATCAAACACCTAACAAAGGGCATTTCTTGCTCCAGCTTAAGCAACGTTTGAATTCTTGCATCTGTCGAAGGGTGGGTGGAAAACAAATTACCCAAGAACTCGCCAGAAACGGCATTGACAATTAAGAGGGGTTTAAACGGCGCTTACCCTTCTGTACAGACTAGGCGCTTGACTAGCAGTAATCGGTTGGGCATTATAAGCTGCTAAGGGAATTTGCTCTGAGTAATACCAACCTCCCAGAGTGGTCACACCAACTAAACCAACCCCCATCAATGCACCAGTCCAGCCACCAATTAGCCAGCAGCTGACCGTAATTAAGAGGGTGCTTAAGAGAGTCAATAAGGCAACGGTCTGGATTTGATTCATCCGCTTGCCTCCTTTGAAGGCACTTGCTCAGATCAATCTCTATCTAAGCAATAACATTGTTGTAGTATGTTTGGCTTCAGTCTATCGGTGTAATCGCAGAGGCTTTGTTAGGAAAAGGCGACAACGAAGGTACGGGTTAACCAAGCTGACCGGAAAGGATGCTATCTTTAGACTTAACAATTTTTTTTCTAAGGCGATGGGGTTCGCCAAAACTGCCTTCTGGTCATTGAGCCTTTTGACTAGAAAGTTGATGACCCATACTTTCCTGGTTTACGGCGGGAAAGTAGGGCTATGTAGCTAATTAGCGACTCCTGACTCCTAGCAAACCGATATCAACAACAAATTGGGTTAGGAGTTGGGTAGCGTTAAAAAGTGCAATTTGGATTTTCTGGATGGGCTTTTTTGTCGGTAAAATTGCTCGTCGCTTGGGTGAAGTGCTGTTGAAAGTAGTTTTATTAGTCATCATTGGCTACGCTGCCACTCGTTTAATTTTATTATCCATTTATTACCGCTAGTGGCTTAGTTTTAGAAGAAATTGTTCAAGTCGCACCAGATTATGGGGTTACAAAAATTGTGATAGGAAACGAGGGGCATCAGCCTTGGGAACAGGTATTATATTGGTTGATTTTAGGGCAATACCGCCAGAATGAACTATTAAAACACTTCTAAATTTTCTTAAAAATAGGCAATTTATAGATGGGTTTGAAAAATTTAATTAATCAAATGCAACTTTTGACTGTAACACCTAACTGGGTGATAGAGGTACTGCAACAGCCAACTGTTCGCAATCCAATTGCAGTTAGTTTGGGAGCGATCGCGGGTGCTTTGAGCCGTTATTACTTGAGTCTCTGGTTCGCCGGGACTATGGGAGGAGGTTTTCCCTATGCCACTATGTTTATCAACCTCACGGGCTGTTTGGCAATGGGTTTCTTTTTCACTCTGGCTATAGAGATACCCAGCATTCCGCCAGAAGTCCGCTTATTGGTAGCAGTAGGATTTTTAGGTTCGTACACTACCTTCTCAACTTATGAGTTAGACACTTTCTTACTGTTACGGAATGCCCACAGTAACAACTTGTCCCTTGGCAATCTTTCAGTCGCTGCTTTTTACTGGGCAGGTAGTGCTATCCTGGGCATAATCAGCATTCAGCTAGGCACCATTCTTGCCCGGTGGGGCAAATAAAGCAGCTACTTGCTTACCGCACAAAAATTTTTGTGCGATCGCTCAGCAGGCTTACTGGTAAAATTTTCATTGGTCATGCAACGTCTGCTTTATTCCCATGTTGCTATGGGAGGCACAGAAACTCACATAACCTCTTGTTGCCTAACGTCATAGACTAAATGCAGCAACCAACTTAGGACTGTAGAAAGAGGGTCTATCTTGACTGACAGCAATATTCCCCTCCAGACGATCTCACGTAGTGAACTCCGACAGCTCGTCCGAATGCAGCTTCAAGCGCTACTTGAAGCTGGCGACCTTCAGGCCGCAAAAGCAATACTCGTGCCGGTGCAGCCTGCGGACATTGCTGAAGCCATTGAAGGGTTGCCGGAAGCAATGCAAGCTATAGCTTTCCGGCTACTTTCCAAAGATGAGGCTATCGAAGTTTATGAATATCTCGACTCCAGCATCCAGCAGACGCTAATCGATGAATTAAAGCGGCAGGATGTTCTCGATATTGTCGATAGGATGTCGCCCGATGACCGGGCGCGGCTATTTGACGAATTGCCAGCTACAGTTGTGCGTCGTCTGTTGGAACAACTTAGCCCCACCGAACGCCAAGCCACAGCCCAGCTTTTGGGATATACGGCTGGAACTGCTGGGCGGTTGATGACACCAGAATATATTTCTTTGAAAGAAAGTTTTACCGTCTCACAAACGCTGGAAAGGATTCGCAATTTAGCTAATGTCACTGAAACGATTTATTACCTTTATGTCACCGATGCGGCGCGACGGCTGACGGGAATTTTATCATTGCGCGATTTAGTGACTACCCAGCCAAATCAAACGGTTGGGGAAATTATGACCCGCGATGTGATTTTCGTTCATACAGATACTGACCAGGAAGAAGTGGCGCGGTTGATTGGGCGCTATGACTTTCTGGCAGTGCCTGTGGTAGACAAGGAACAGCGTTTGGTGGGTATTGTCACTGTTGATGACGTAATTGATATTTTGGAGCAGGAAACGACGGAGGATATCTACAAGCTGGGTGGTGTACAGTCGGGGGGCGACAATTATTTCCAGACCGATTTATTGACAGTGGCTCGCAAGCGCGTTGTCTGGCTGTTTGTGTTACTGGTGACAAATACTGTCACGGGTACAATTATCAAGTCAGAAGAAGACCTACTGCAAAAAGTGGTGGCGCTGGCGGCGTTTATTCCGTTGCTGACTGGTACTGGAGGCAATGTGGGGGCGCAGTCTTCAACTGTGGTGATTAGGGGAATGAATACAGACGAGATTCGCGCTATGGGGCCGCTACAGGTGATTGGGCGAGAAGCGATCGCAGGCGCAATGCTGGGAGTAATGTTAGGGTCTTTAGCAACAGTATGGGCTTACTGGCTGCTGCAAGGGGATTTGGCAGTGGCGATCGCTGTGGGGATCAGCTTAGTAGCTATCTCTATTTTAGCGTCTGTTGCTGGTTCCGGTCTGCCGTTCGTCTTTCGTCGCGTTGGTTTAGACCCGGCTTTGATGTCAGCGCCGTTTATCACTACTGCTGTTGATGTCTTAGGCGTACTAATTTACTTTAATTTGGCACGGCTAATTTTGCGATTTTAAGTATAGGAGTCAGAATGTAGCTTACCAAAAAGTTTATTTTAAGTCGGAGGGGGAAAGCGATCGCGCACCAAGGATCATATAGCAGTCCTTGCAGGAGTAATGAAATATTTTTTCGTTCGGATCTCGCCTGCGACAGGTTAGGAGATCCTGTCCTACATACACATGAAAAAAGGCAAAACGTGAACAATGATTTTTGCCTTTTTACTTTTTGCTTTTTAAAGTTGTGTTGGAGTATCAGGAGCAACTATTTCCCCTTCCATATTCATTAACATATCTTGATCGGTAATCAAGTCGCTTAACTCATTAAAAGTGACACCCATATCCTCACAAGCTTGCTTTAGTTCTTGCTTAAAGGTGCGTAGATTGCCGCCATATCCACATAGTTCGGCAGCAGTTTCAGCTCCCTGCTTTGCATTTGCTCTAGCACAATCAACTAGCTCTAAACCTTTAAGTGGTGTGGGTGATGCCATGATAGTTTTTATTTTTAAGTTAATTACACAATAGTTAAATATTTCCAGATGCTAATCCTTCTGGAGTTAGAAAATTAAGATGTTTTGGTAGCAATAACAAATGAAAATATTTTTTCTACTCATCAGAACGCCTAGTCCTATACCACCTGTGCTATGCACTCAAGACTATAGCAATTCAAGGGTTGAGTGCGATACATCTGTAGGGACATGGCAATGCGATGTCCCTATCAACGTAGACCGGATCTTAGAACCGCGATATATTCCATCCAACTGAGAAAAGATATATTTTCTAGTTTTGCCAGTATTGGCAAATAGCATAAGCTAGGGTGACAACACCAGTCACGATTGCAGATTCATTTACCTCAAACTGGGGATGGTGCAGTGGGTAGTTTTTCTTGTCTGCGTATCCAACTCCGAGACGGAACATTGTACCAGGAACGTGTTGCAGATACATAGAAAAGTCTTCAGCGCCGAGGGAGGGTTCGAGTAAAATTTGGACGCGATCGCATCCCCAAGCTTCTTTCGCCGCCGATTCCACCAACTGCGTTAGGGTTGAGTCGTTTTGCACCGAAGGTACTCCCCGATGATAGTTAACTTGATAGCCAGCACCGTAGGTTTTGCAGATATTGGCGACAATTCCCTCTATCCATTGAGGTAAATTGGCGTGAGTTTCTGGATGAAGCGATCGCACTGTTCCCACCAATCGCACAGAATCTGCAATCACATTCGGCGCACGTCCGCCCTCAATTTTACCGACCGTCAGCACCACCGGGCGCAGCGGGTTTTGCGTGCGACTAATTGCTTGTTGCAAAGTTGTAATTACCTGGGCCGCGATCCAAATTGCGTCAATTGCCTCATGGGGACGCGCCCCGTGTCCCGACTCTCCGGTAATAATTATTTCCAGGTCGTCTGCTGCTGCCGTCAAAGCACCGTAGCGAATCCCGATTGATCCGGCTAGAATAGATGGAAAGACGTGTAGGCTCATAATAGCGCTCACTTTATCCATTGCGCCATCTGCAACCATCCACGCCGCACCTTGGGCAATTTCCTCGGCTGGCTGAAACAGGAAACGCAGATTCCCAGGAAAAACTTCTCCCAGTTGGGATAACACCATTGCCGTACCTAAGCCTACCGTAGTATGGACATCGTGACCGCAGGCGTGCATAATTCCCGGCAGGCGCGAGGCATAATCTAAACCAGTGCGTTCTACAATTGGCAAGGCATCCATATCGGTGCGAACTGCCAGCAGGCGATTATCGATATTTTGTCCTTTTAATTCGCCAATTACGCCAGTTCTACCGATTGATTCTTGCACGTGCAGCCCGCAGGATGACAATACGCCAGCAACGTAGGCAGCAGTTTGGTATTCCTGTCCGCTTAGTTCCGGGTGCGAGTGGATGTGCCGCCGGATTTCGATGAGGCGAGGCGCTAGTTTTTCGGTTATCTCTTTGATACGGTTTAGCATAAAGTTATGTTAACTCGCACTACAGGCATAGTTCATCCCTTTTCCACTTTTTCCGGGATGTTGCATGCAACATCCCATAAAATTAGCTGTAACCATTAGGGTTTTTTACACAAACCCGGTTTTTAAGGAAACTTGGTTTCTTTCTAGATATTCAGTTTATTTACGCTTACTTAAGCAGTGCAGATAAATCCAAGGAAAAACCAAGTTATTTTTAAGTTTATTTTAACTGTAATAACCCTAGTTTTATGCCAACGCAGCCGTGATAACTTTAATCACATTATATATTTATTGCTAACAATCAGGGTTTCCTATGGCACAGCAACAGGTTAGGAAAACATCCTCATCTCAAGTAACTAAAATATTAAGGTGAAGCGATCATATCGGCTAAACGCAGACGAAAACCCAATATTGCAATATTGGTAAAAAAGGTGAAGATACTGCTTGCCTAGCTCGTGAGATCGCTATATGTTTACTATGGGCTGGCGCGATCGCGCAAATTGCAGCTTAGTTGACATTACCAGAATCTCCTATAGCTTAATTTAAACTACAGAATCGGGATCTACGCCCATAGCACGAAGTTGTTCTGCAAGACGTTGGGCGTGTTGTTCCGCAACTTGGGCGCGTTGTTCTGCAACTTGGGCGCGTTCTTCTGGTGTTAGGAATCTTTGCCCAAGCTCATCGTACCAGTACAACCACTCCCGCGTTATTCCTAGATAAGTTCCGCGTTCTGCACCAATACTTAAACCAACTTCAGGTAGCCAAACAGGATTACCCGGTTGCAAAACGTATTCGCCATCAACTAAACGATGAACTTCTAGGTGTGGCTTGCGGCGACGTTGAGGATTGTAAATTACGTAGTATAAAACACCCAAATCTGCGTATTCTTGCTTTTTCTTGGTATATTCGCCGCGATAAGTCTGAGAAACAACTTCTAGTATCATAATCGGGACGCGCTCTTCTTCCCAAGTTGCATAACTTAAGCGCAGTCCTTCATCAAAAATTCGCTCAACTCCTAAGCTGAGAAATCCATCTGGTACAATTGCAGGCTGATCGGGATCGTAGTAAATCCCCATGTCAACGCCAAAGAACCAATCCATGCGATCTGGCCAAGCCATAGCTAATATGGCTTTCAGCAAACCGGGAATTAAATCTTGCAGTTCATTATCCACAGGTGTCTCGTCAGAGTCGAGTAGTTCTTCGGAGGAAGGAAAATATTTTGGTGATTTGTACTCTAACATGACGGATTTCCCCTGGACTACTAGCTCTATGATACGTAGGTGGAGATAAATATTATAATTTGTAGGTTGGTTTGAGCAACCTCACCCAACAGAAAAGTTGTGTGAGGTTGGAAGGGTTCAGCTTACGCAGATTGATATTTTTTTAATGTCTTTTTAATCGCAGACCACAAAAGTTTTTTTGCCATCTACGAAGTAAAGCGCCTCAGAACAGTAACCTAGAGAACTTATATCTAACTGTTTGGGTGGTGCATCTGTTTGGCTTCCTTTCCACAGTTCAATCGCTGGTTTCTCCACATAGGTTTTTTGTTCTGGGGAACCTGGTTTCAAAGGGCTATAATCGCGGGCTGCTAAACCTTTTTCCCCTGCTGGTTTGAAATCCATTGAGGTATAAATTACACCTGCTTCTGGTTTGGTGATGCGCTTGTAATCTTTGACGAAATCTCGCTGAAATTTCCCATCACCTTGATTCAGCGACATTTGGAACCGGAAATCACCGAGTTCTTCACTCACTAACAACATGGCATAGTCTTTTAATCCATCTTGATTAAAATCAGCCGAGAAAATGCTGCAAGTAAATTTTTGTTTTGAATTCCCACTAGCTTGAAACTGGCGTATTGCGGGAATAAAATCAGCTTCTTTTGCAAGACGAAATTCCCCAAGAGATGCTTTGACAGGTTGCGGTACTTCTCCTTGACACTGCACATCTGGTAACTCAGCAGTTGGAGAATTTGCGATCGCAGATTGGTTAGACTGCGGTGTAGAGGTACAAGCAGCTAAACTGAGAGCCAATAGCGCTACTAGGGAAAGTTTATTTATCATAATTTGACAATAAAATTTGTGTACTTAAGTACAGATCCCCCCATGCGATCGCGTGTTCCGGAAATTTACGCAGACATAGCACCGGATCATCGCCAGCCCAACCAACGCAGAAAAGGCACAACGATGTAGTAACTCACGCCCAACCAAAAGGCAGTAGTGACAGCCAAAACCCCAAAAAACCCAAGGCTGACCAAAGGAGCGGACGCGGTAGGGATGAAGGTATAAGCTTGTAAAGCAGTCAAGACTCCAGCTGTGCCAGCTGCGGCAATAACAGCGTGAACCAGTTGATGGCTAGGCAAACCTAAACCAAGGGTTAAGGGGCCAACTGCAAATGCAATCAACGTTACTAAGCGCAGCACCGATCCATAAGGCATCACATGGCAAATCAGCCACCCTAAGCCGTAGCCGAAAATGCCCATCAGCCCAGCCACTAAACGCCGCTTGCGCTGTCCAAAGCCTCCGGCTTCCGTAAGACCCCAAGCTGTCCCCCAGCCAGCGGCAGCAAACAGCAGAACCGCTTGCCCTACGTGGGGGGGAATATAGGGAAAAATCGGGGGCAATTGGGCGAGAATAGTAGCGAAATTGGCACCCAACGGCAACACGTAAGCCAAGAAAAAGCCAGTTGAGGCAAACACACCAGCGCCAATACCGCCAACAATCATTTCCCAAAGCGTATCTAAACTAGCTTGTAAGGTTTTGGCGATCGCGCGAAAAACGAAAAGAGTAATTTGACCTACCCCTGTCAGGATAGATGCGATCGCTATTGCCACTAGCTTCAGACTTGTGCGGGCAAAGGAAGCGATCGCCCCGGAAAAAGACTGCGGTACGTTACTGGGTATTGTCTTCATTGAAGAAATCCCAGTCAAACGCTGCTGAATCTGGGCCGCACTTGCTGGTCGCTGGCGCACATCGTCTTTTACCATGTCATCCAGCAAGTCAGCCAAATCAGGGCTAATCGGGGCGCAATGCCGCCACCTCAACTCACCACTTGCTGTATCTTCCAAATCCGGCGGATATTGCCCACTCAGTAAGTGAATCATCGTCTTACCCAGCGCGTAAAAATCTGCCGCCGGCCCCACCCCACTCCCCATAATCTGTTCTGGCGGACTGTAACCCGGAGAAATCAACCGCGTTGAACTGGCAACAGAACCCAGCTGCACCGTGCCAATTTGTTTCGCACCGCCAAAATCAATCGCCACCAGCTGCCCAGTTTCTTGACGCAGCATCAAGTTAGAAGGCTTGATATCGCGGTGAATAATATTGCGGCGATGCAATTCCTGTAAAATCTCTAAAGCTTGGTTGAGCCAATTGCGTACCAGCGATTCTGGACACCCTTGGGGATACCGATCCAGAATATCCTGCAACGTTTGACCGTTGATTTTTTCCATCACCAGACAAGGTAGCTGCCGCTTGCCTAAGTCCACCACAAAATAGCTATCTGGCTCCACTCTGGGAACGCCCGGATGATTTAGACTTGCTAAGACCGCCGCTTCTTGCTCAAACAGTTCCAGCGCCTTCGGTGAAGATTCCAGCAAAACCTTCAGCACTCGTTCTCTTGACAGGTGCAAATCCCAGACTGTGTAAATCGCGGCGAATCCCCCAACTCCGAGAGGCTGGATGGGAACATAACGATGCAACAGTTGTAACGGTGCGCCGCAACTGTTGCAAAATTTGTTTCCCCAAACCTGGGGATAAGGACGCGGACAATCTGGATTTATGCAGTGAATCGCACTCTGTACAGACTGGGTCACAACCACACGAAGACACAGGGCTACACTCGATTCTATCCGACCGCAAGATACGAATCAGGAAACGTTCTCCGACGAGCAGGCAGAATCTACAGGCGTTGAGCATGGCCCGGGTTCATCATCGCTCAATACAGAAAATTAAATTGTACATATACATAGCTTGTCAAACGCCTCTTACGTTTGTGCCAAATACTCACTTAATGGAAAGATTGTTGGCTTCCTGCCATTGAGTCCATGCCGAATGCAAGTCCTCTTCTATAAAACCCTTTTTCCCTGGGTTTAAAGCTTCCGATAAAAGCACTTTCAGTGTTGGCGAATAAACTCCGTTAACCATTTCATGCCCGTAACCAATCACTTTGCCAATATGCCCAGTTTTTTGATTCACAACATCAGTACCTATATCGAACATAACTGCCTTCCTTCTTTGAGCTTTATGCCCCTAAGTTAGCGGTTATACTCAATACTGCCTTCCGTCAAAAGAACGAACCATTTCAGATGTGTAACACTTATATTAATAAGTTATTTGACATTTAATCTATAAATAAAACATATTAATTATATAAGATTTCCTTTGTCTTAATTATTCTGGAGATAAACTTTGAAGCAGCCTAAAAGAGCTGCTGCTTGTTTAATTCGGTTGTGGTAAAATCTCCTCTAAGGAAGATATATTTGTATAAGCAAATACCGTCCCCCTAAGAATGATTCTAGAAAAAGAACGATAGGAAAACAAAACTCAAAAAGGGCATTTGGACTTTGGGTACGCAAGCCGGAAACTAGACTAGTAGTTAGCGTAAGCTGGGTTGTGAGAACCTCACCTAACAAAACATAAGAGGATGTCTCCGAAGTGTCAAAATGTTAGTTTTATCCCCCCAGACTACCTTTTGGAGGGGGGAGAAGCAAGTCTTAATCCCCCTTAAAAAGGCAGGGCTGATTCATTGGAAAAAGGAAAATAGACGATGCACATCATGAGACAAATGTCGAAGTGCTTTGGTGATCGAGGCAAAACCGTGCTGACGAAATAGATTGATGGCGAA
>NZ_JACJPF010000024.1 GCF_014695915.1 Trichocoleus sp. FACHB-40 | reverse complement strand
TCCTTTTGTTCAGGGGTCATAGCCGCTCCTCCTACGAATGCAGTTCACACTTCTGTTGACGCTCTACCTATTATCCTCTCTTGATAGTAGTTTTACAAAACCGGGATGCTCCCGAAGGTAATTGGAAATGATTCAACTTTTAGTGGGATGGATGCAGAGAACCTTTTTCAAGCAGGTGGAGCAAATAACACCCGCTCAGCTAACACCTGCTGAAAAGGGTTATCATTTCGAGCATGAAGAACTGAAGCGACTGATGAAGAGGTTATGTAGGTATGAAACAGTTGAGTTTATGGATCTCTCTGGTATACCACTCAGTCCTGAAACAATAGACCAGCGCTTTGGTCGGGATGGAGGAATTGATTGCGTGATTCGTATTGTGGCTCCCACTGAAGCAGGAGCGCGTAATGTAGCTGGACGTATAAGAAATATTCTTATCAAAGGAGATTACTAATGGCTACCTACGACATCAACTTAGAGATTAAACACCGTCGTATAACCCGTCCAATTTTGGATCAAATTGTGGGAACCCATATACGAAAGGGTGGAGAGGAGCTAATTATTCGATGCCTCAGTGCAACCAAAACTGTTTACCAAGCAGTTGAAGAATATAAAGCTAAAAACATCAGAATAACTATAGTTGCTAGAGACACTACTCCTTACGAATCATGAGTTATCATGTCCTTTTTGCATCCAAGTTGGAACGGGAAGGAACTCAAGTCTTCCACGATCCTGAAGCATTTGAGGATGACGCTGTTATCATATCCGTTCCAGAAGTCACTGAGCTGCTCAAGGATTTTATTAAAGAACTAGAACCAGTTGCCATAGTTGAAAAAGACACACCAAGCAATGCTCGACCTACGAAAGCAGTCAAGGTTGCCAGCAAAAGTGCCGATCTATCTGACGATAATGCATCTTCTAAAGAGAAAGCAGGTAAACCTTTTGGTTCTTTGAGACAAGTGGCAGCTGAAGCTTATATCTGTAAAGTTAAAGCCCTTGACAAATCTTTGCTTGAGCGCCTGTGTTCTAAAATTGCAGCTTATGTTACTACAGCGTTATCAAAAATTTCTGGGGAAAACTTTCTCTCAAGTGAACTTAATACACACTTTGCCGGTCTCAGAGAAGTTACTGAGTTACGAAACTATCTAATTAGATTCATAGAAAATCGAACGAACAAAAAGATGTTTCGAGAAGGTTATGTATACATCATGAAGGTATAGAAGCTATATGGTAGGCACTGCCCGCCAGGTTTACTGACAAGCAATGCTACATTCTCACCCTACTTATCATCCCGGACTGGCAACGGTGTCTCCAGAATTTCCATCAGTAATTCTAGCCGCGAAGGACGAGACAAAAGCGGGATAAGATTTGGGAGCGAGTAGTAGTCACCCGCAAAGGTGAAAGTATCTACTTGCGCGTGTCTTTCCTGCAATCTGCGTTCCATCCAGTCATAGGGATAACCTACTTTGATGATGAGGACGCTTGGCTCTACTTTCAGGTCGCGCTTGTAAGCTTCATAAGTTTCCACAAAGTGGGGCGCTTTGTTTTCCCCTTCGTCTGTAACTAGGATGATTTGCTCCACACGTTGCTTTCTCAGGCGCATCGCTTCCAACGCGCAACCGATGCTGGTAGCACCGCTGGCTTTGATGTGCTGGAAGGCACGTTCCCAGTCGCTTAACTGCTTCCCCGCAGCCTTGATGGGGTATGGCATGGTGTCAAAGGCGTAGACGAACAAATCTGCCGCAGCAATGCCGGAAATTAGAGCGGCGATGCGCTTACCAACTTCGATAGCATTTTCCATTGAGCTAGATTTATCGACTAACAGAGCGGTTGGCTGGGAAATTTTGCTGCGCTTGTTTACCTGTTCGTCCATGACGCGCTCTAACTTAGCGGCTGTATCTGCGTCTAGGTTGGCGACATCTGCCGCAACTCGCCCTTTTAAGGCAGCTACTCGCCCATCAGTTTGCGCTTTCTCCAGTTTCTCGTCGATGAGTGCTTTTACCTGGGGGTTTTCCATCGCACCGCGAGTTTGGAGTGACTTGAGGTTGTTAATTACCTCTTGGGGTGTCATAGAGTTAATCAGCGCTACTAGCACTGTGGGTGTCATCTGTTTGATGGCTCCCACTGCAACTGTGTAGGGGATTTTGTGTTCTACAATCAGTTGCGCTTGCTCTAAGGGTGAGGATGCGATCGCCATTAGTTTCAGCGCAAACGCTAAACTATCTTCTGGCGGGTTGTCTTTGAACAACACCGCATCAGCGCGATCGCTAGGGCGTATATGCAAGCTAGCATAAAGATGCTTCATCGCCTGACGCGCTCGTAGTGCCGCACGGTCAAAGAACGCAGGATTTTTTTCCCGTTCCTTCAAATAGCGTCGCACAGCAGTACGAGTAGAACGCGGCAATTTACCCCGATACTGCTTCAAAAAGTCTACAATCCGCGCTACCTGATAAGGCGGAAACTCTTGCAACAGCACAAACCCTGCATCCCGGTGTTCGGTCAACTTGCTGGTGAGTAAATTGCCAACAAATACCTCTTTGTGGTCACGGACATCACCTTGGCGTTGATACCATACTGCTAAATGTCCATAAAAAATCGGGTCGCTTACCACCATTGAGGAGTGAACTTCAGCTACTTTCTCTAACTCCCGGTGGGGTGTCGTGAGCAGACTATTTAGCATATCTAAACGCACGTCGCGCTCTGTTGCTTGCACAGGAATCACCTCTATATAAGTCACCCCGTACAAGTTGAGAAAGCTCTTGGCTACTTTGTAAATAAGTATGTAAGCTTTCTCGGTTTGGATACGGGGTGAACGCTTGAAGAATTGGAAATTATATGCTCCGCGCAAGTCGGCAAAGCCGTTTCACTTTCTCTGATGCTCTACCACTGAGCTACATCTCCAATTGGAGATAATGGGATTTGAACCCATGACAACCAGAACCCTATGTGTGTATGCTTCACTCGTTAGGGCGCAAAGCGGTAAATTATAAGCTGCGAATTAGCTGATGTCGCTTTTATGCGGCTACTCGCAGCACAGTTCAAATTAAACTACTTTTTTATACTACATAAATACTACAACATCGTCAAGGGACTGGAAAAAATAATTTTCGCTCTCGTCGGCAAAAAAAGTCCCAAGTCAGAATATATATATAGACAGGCGGTAAAATACAAATTCCCTGGCTTTGCCAGAACTCCTTCAGGGGAATAGTATGCTTGATTTCTGTCGCCGCCCAGTTGCCGTCGATTTATTTGCTGGTGCGGGGGGATTTTCACTGGGAATTGAGCAGGCTGGGTTTGATGTGGCGGTGGCGGTTGAGGTTGACCCGATTCACGCCGCAACTCATGCTTATAACTTTCCCCACACCAAAGTTTTGTGTGCAGACGCGAGGAAGTTATCAGGTAAGGCAATTAAAGAAGCGGCGATACAAGCTGGTGGGGAGATTGACTTAGTAATCGGGGGGCCACCTTGCCAAGGTTTCTCTTTGATGGGGAAGCGGTGTCTGGAAGATGAGCGCAACGACTTGGTATTTGAGTTCTGTAGATTAGTAGTAGAACTGCAACCCCGCTATTTTGTCATGGAGAATGTACCGGGGATTGCTCAGAAGGAACACGCGATTTATCTGGATTTGATTAATAGTGAGTTGGAAGCCGCGGGATACTACATCACGCAACCTGTGAAGGTGTTAAAAACGGCAGAGTTTGGAGTACCGCAGAATCGGAAACGTTTGATTTTATTGGGTTCTCGTGCTGGAGAACGCCAGCTAGAGTATCCTAAACCCCTAATTCCTAATCCCCAATCTCTATTTACCACAGTCAGGGATGCGATCGCAGACTTGCCCAACCTGGATGACTTTCCCGAACTCCTGACAAGCGATGAAGTCTTGCTGGAACGGCGACAGCTAAAAAAAATGCGCTCCCTAGCCAGCCTCTATGCACTCCAGCTAATGGAAGCTTCCCCCGACCTGAATAATTTTGCCTATCCTCGGCTAAATTGTGAGAATCTGTTGACGGGATCTCTGCGAACTCAGCACTCTACTACCTCAATTGAGCGTTTCCAGAAAACTCAACCTGGTGAGTTGGAATCTGTAAGCAGATTTAGACGCTTGCATTGGGATAAACTTTCACATACTTTAAGAGCTGGAACTGGCTCTGGAGGCGGTCGCTACACCTCTCCCCGTCCGATTCATCCGGATTACCACAGAGTTATTTCTGTACGTGAAGCGGCGAGATTGCATTCTTTTCCAGACTGGTTTCGCTTCCACACAACAAAATGGCACGGGTTCCGACAAATTGGGAACTCCGTGCCACCATTGTTGGCAAGGGCTGTGGGTCGTCAAGTTATTGCCTCGCTGGGCATTATCCCACCCAAGCCAAAAGAGCCTATAGAATTAGGGAACACTAAACTACTCCGGTTTAATCCGTGGGAAGCTACTCGGTATTGGTCAGTCGGTAGTCAGGGAATTGCCAAGTTGGAAAGCTGAAACGTTTTCAGGTTCTAACAACGCCTCTAACTTACCCTTTGGGCTACAAACTTTCAAAGACCAATCAATCCAACCAGCTAAACTTACATATTTGCTTTCGGCTTATTTGCCTCATTTTTTACTTCAGATAGAACATTGTATCCTTCTGGCCCTGGAGGATTTGTAGCTTCAGCAACGCCTTCTGTAGGGCCGCCGACTGCTTTCCATCCAGGAAAACCGCCTTTGAGTTCAGACACGCACTGGAACCCAGCAGAGCGCATTTGGGAAGCTGCTTGAGCGGTTTGCTCGTCAGATTCGCCATAGACATAAATATCGCGAGTGGGCTGAAGACTTGTTTTGGCGCGGTCTACCAATTCCTCTAGGGGCATAGGCATGGCTCCCATGATGTGACCGTTGTTAAAAGTATCGCGATCGCGCACATCTAAAATTGTTAGAGCAGGTTCGCCCCATTCCAAACGGGCTTTCAGGTCGCTTACGCTCGATTGGGGTTTCAGTCCCGGTGGGGTGGGCGTAATATCTGGTATGGCATCTTTTGCTTTTAAAAGGGTTTCTTCAACCTTGTTGGAAGCACTTTCCACACTATCTGCAACTTTTTTTGAAGCATCTTCAATTTTATTTTGAATATTGTCCATGAGAAAATTTAACCAATGACATCAATAGAAATGTAATAGGAAGTTAACTTTTTATTTATCCTTCTCCAGAAAGAAGGTTAAAATAATCTTTCTTTAGACAGAGTTGGCTATTAATTTCTCCGTTGTTGTAACCTACCAAATCTTTAGTTTTGTTAATCTTGCCTGACGCATTTGGTCTATATTTTTACGAATTGTAACAGTTTGGGGATAATGTGTTCCAAGGATGGGATCGCTCAGTTCTTAAACTTGCAGATACAGCGGTTTCCCTTGGGTGTAGTCTCGTTGAGAAAGGTAGAGATTTGCTAGATTATCCAGACTGGAGGCTAATTCTATTTTTAAACGGATCGGTCTTGCCTGAGTAGAGAAGACGACAAAAGGCAGGAAAAAATCTAAATTTCTCTAAGCTGCGCGAAATGATTCTAATAACTCGCTAGACATCGCGCTATGCTGTATTGGGTGCTAACTACTTACGTCATGGCGCATTCCCAAGTTGTCCGGTGTCTGTTATTCAACCTTTACCCACAGAAGTAGTCCATTTGATAGCAGCTGGAGAGGTAATTGACTCTCTGGCGGCTGTAGTGCGGGAACTGGTGGAAAATTCTTTAGATGCTGGTGCAACGCGCATCAGTGTTTCCCTGTCACCGGAACAGTGGCGAGTACGGGTGGCAGACAATGGCTGCGGCATGAACTTGGTAGACTTGAAACAAGCGGCAGCTGCCCATAGTACCAGTAAAATCCGCGACTGCGAAGACCTCTGGAAGATTACCAGTCTGGGGTTTCGCGGGGAAGCGTTGCACAGTTTGGCAGCTTTGGCAGAATTGGAGATTTACAGCCGTTGTGCGGGAAGCACTGAAGGTTGGCGAGTGGTTTATAACTCGCAGGGGGAAGCGGTGCAGGTGGAGACAGTTGCGATCGCTCCCGGTACAGTTGTCACCGTAGCAAATCTGTTTGGCAACTGGTTGGCGCGTCGTCAGGCAATGCCAACACAAACACAACAGCTAAGAATAGTACAAGCTACAATTCAACAAATCGCCATTTGTCATCCCTACGTCACCTGGCAAATACAACAAAGCGATCGCCCTTGGTTCACTCTCAGCCCAGGAACCAGCGCAAAACATATTCTGCCCCAAATTCTCCGAGAAGTGCGTTTGAACGACTTACAGCAACTCTCGGTTGAAGTTCCTAGTCACCCAGAAAGTAGTGCGGAGGGGGAGAAAACCAATCCCCAATCCCCAATCCCCAATCCCCAATCTAAAATTGACTTGGTGCTAGGATTGCCAGACAGATGCCATCGCCGTCGTCCAGACTGGGTGCGGGTGGGGATGAATGGACGCTTGGTGAAATCCCAGGAACTAGAGCAAACTATATTGGGGGCGTTGGTGCGAATTGTGCCACGCGATCGCTACCCGATTTGTTTTCTCCATCTCCAGATTTGTGCCAGTCAAATTGACTGGAACCGTCACCCCGCCAAGTCAGAAATTTATTTACACCAGCTTTCTTACTGGCAAGATCAGGTGAAATTGATAATTGAGCAAGCCTTACGCCTCAACGTCGAGACAATTCCTGAAAAAACTCTCACGCAACGGGTGGGAAAATTGCTCAAAGCGTCGGAAGCGCATAGTAGCTACAATGCAAGCCGTTCCATTCAACCGACACCAACCCAAGCTAGTGAAATAGGGTTATTGCCACTAAAAGCCGTTGCCCAAATTCACAACACCTATATTGTGGCAGAGCATCCGGCTGGGGTGTGGTTGGTAGAGCAGCACATCGCCCACGAACGGGTTTTATACGAGCAATTGTGCCAAACTTGGCAACTCGTACCCCTAGAACTACCAGCGATTTTAAATCAACTTTCACCCGCTCAGATCGATCAACTTGAACGCATCGGTTTAGATGTAGAACCTTTTGGCGAACAACTTTGGGCGGTACGCACCGCACCCGCACCCTTGCGATCGCGCTCAGATTGTGCAGATGCTCTCTTGGAACTCAGTCTGGGAGGGGATTTGGAAGCTGCACAAGTGAGCATTGCCTGCCGTAGTGCTATCCGCAACGGTACAACTCTCAGCTTGCTTGAGATGCAAACCCTGTTAGAACAATGGCAGCAAACACGCCATCCTCGCACCTGTCCCCACGGGCGACCAATTTATTTATCACTAAATGAATCAGCCCTCGCTCGTTTCTTCCGCCGTCATTGGGTAATTGGCAAAAGTCACGGTATTTAAAAGCTTTAACTGTTAGCTTCTACCTCCTCATTATTCTCTACTTTCTTGATTTTCCGCTCATACCAGTTCATCAAAGGAGTTGCGCTAATCCCATGTAGAAGTACAGAAATCACGATAACAATGTAAGTAATCCAGGCGATTTGTTCGCCCAATTTGTCTTTTAATCCTTCGCCAAAGGCATAGGAAAGATAATACAAAGAGCCGACACCGCGAATGCCAAACCACCCAAATAGCGAGCTGGTTGCAGGGCCAAAGTTACGACCGAGCAGGCTAATCCAAATTCCCAAAGGACGAATTGCAAATAATAACAATAGTGCTACTAAGATTCCTTGACCCGCGTACTCGCGCATCGGTGCATATCTTAGTATTGTCCCCAATATCAAAATTGTTGCTACCTCCAGCAGTTTTTCAATTTGCTCGGTAAATTCAAATCGAGATTTTTGCTTTTCTGAATCTTCGTAAGTGCGCTGAACCACCACTCCAGCAACAAAAACCGCGAGAAAGCCATAACCGTTAACAACTTCTGTGAAGGAATAGGTCAGCAAAATTGTACTCAGCGCCACGAAATCTTCCATCAAGTTATCGACAGGGCGGAATTTTTGCAGTCGCTTGTCAATCCAGCCAACGCTTTTTGCTACAACAATTCCCATCACGATGGCGGCGGCGATCGCCCAAAGTAAATCAACAACTACCCACTCTTTAAACCAGTTTTCCCAGTTGTTATCTTTTAAGGAGTGAATGCCGAAATAAACAAAGGGAAAAGCTAAGGCATCATTCAACCCACCTTCAGAAGTCAAACCAAAGCGCAACTCATCCCGATCGTCCATATTTTCCATCTGGACTTCTGAGGCTAATACTGGATCGGTGGGGGCGAGAATTCCTCCCAATAAAATAGCGGGCCCCCAGGCCATTCCTAACAGCCAATGACCGACCGCAGCGATCGCAAAAATTGAAATCGGCATCAGCAAACCAATTAGCCGCGCCGTGATATTCCAAGACCACAAATTCAGCGGACGATTCATCTTCAGCCCGCAGCTAAATACTGAGACAATCACCACAAATTCCGCCAGTCGTTCCAGAAACTCGGCATCTGGTCGGATCTGAACCAACTTAGTCCCGTATGGCCCCAACAAAATACCTACAATCAGGTAAATGATGGCATAAGAGAGAGGTAAACGGGCAATCCAGCCCGAACCCAACGTCACCATAAGCAGGAGTAGACCAATAACCAGCAGGTCAAGAATATATATATCTACAGGAGGGAAGAGCGCTTGGAGCATACAGTTAGCGATCGCACGATTGGCAACAAACATCTGAGCTTACTGCGAAGTCTCCCCGCTCTAAATCATCCTGTGTGATTATTTGTTATCCAGGTTGTGTATACCGTTGTACTTATGCCAACTTAGTATTTTTACAAACTATTATGATGCCTCCTAGTCCGACGACTCCAAAAATACTACCGATGCTCCAGTGGCTGGCAAGCCCGATGACATTTATGGATGCTTGCGCCGCACGTTACGGGGATATTTTCACCTTGCCATTAGGCGCGAAATTTTCCCCAGGGGTGTTCACAAGCAATCCCCAAGCGCTTCAAGAGATTTTGACAGATTCAAAGCATTTTGAAGCCCCAGGTGAGACTAACCAGCTTCTCCAGCCTTTTCTAGGAGATCGTTCCGTGATTACGGTAAGTGGTACGCGCCACCAGCGTTAGCGCCAGCTGTTAATGCCTCCCTTTCATGGGGAACCGATGCGAACCTACGGACAGGTGATGGGCAATGTCACAAAGCAAGTAATTAACCAGTGGAAAATTGGTCAACTGTTCTGCGTCCGTTCATCCACGCAAGCGATCGCTATGCGGGTGATTTTGAAGGCAGTGTTTGGTATAAATGAAGGATCACGCTCCCGTCAGCTAGAGCAACTCCTTAGCGCCATGCTAGATGACATGAGTTCTCCCCTTAGTGTCGCTTTTCTTTATTTTACGGCTCTGCAAAAGGATTTAGGTGCCTGGAGTCCGTGGGGAAAGTTTGTGCGCCGCAGACAGCAAGTTGACAAACTCATCTACGATCAGATTCAGGAACATCGAGCGCACCCTGACCCATCTCGCACAGATATTCTCACCTTGCTAATGTCTGCTCGTGACGAAGCGGGGGAGGCGATGACGGATGTGGAGTTACGCGATGAATTGATGACCTTGTTAGTGGTAGGTCACGAAACTACAGCAACTGCCTTGGCTTGGGCGTTGTACTGGATTCACAAGCTGCCATCCGTCCGCCAGAAGCTACTACAGGAAATCGATAGCCTTGGTGATGACCCAGACCCCAGCGCTATTTTTAAACTGCCCTATCTCAACGCTGTCTGCTGTGATCTGCGAATTTACCCGGTTGGGATGCTGCTCTTCCCACGGGTGGTGAAAGCAGCGCGAACTCTTATGGGTTACGAACTCGATCCGGGTACAGTGATAGTCGGTTCTATTTATCTGACGCACCGCCGCGAGGATTTATACCCGGAACCAGAGCAGTTTAAGCCAGAACGCTTTCTGGAACGTCAATTTTCACCTTATGAATATCTGCCCTTTGGCGGAGGCAGTCGGCGCTGTATTGGTTTAGCCTTTGCCCAGTTTGAAATGAAAGTGGTACTCGCCGAGATGCTTTCACGCTTTGATCTGGCACTGGCAGATCATCGTGAGGTGAAACCTGTACGCCGTGGTTTAGTTTCAGCTCCCGGTGGCAGTGTGCGGATGATGGTCACGGGCGAAGGTCGCCATTCTCCAACGCCCCAATTAACTTCTAGTAGCGTATAAGCTTGTGAAAGCAATTTGTATTTGAGCAAAAAAGAGCGATCGCTATCCATAAATGCACTCACGATACTTGTAGTTATAGTCGTCGGGTGTGCAATGCAGTTTTCTCGGAAACGTTGCGGATTTATCCCGTAGCGATGCTGGCTCTGGCTCAAAGTGTAAAATCGCCCCTTAGCTTAATTGGCGATCAGTTTGATGTGGATACATGGCTTTCTCCCTGTATTTATCTTTTCCCCCATCGGGAAGATATATACGCATAACCGAAGCGTTTCAAACTAGAGGGTTTTCTAAAAAGACAATTTTCTCCTAATAAATATTTGCCTTTGGGTCGCAGCAACCACTGCTGTATTAACATGGCATTTGCCATCTTGGAAATAAAACTGATTCTCGTTACAATTGGGTCGCTTTATCAATTGGCTCTTAGGGATAGTCCAGTAAAGCCTCTACCCTGTGGTGTGGCCTTAGCGCCCCTAGCCAGTATGCTAATGGTTGTGACTTCCAAACGTTATGACAAATCCCCAACTTTTCATAATGGCGCTACTTCTGCATAAACTACAGCGCGATCGCATCCGCTTTTCAACCCTCTGTTGTAGAGACGGCGATTTACCTCAAGTCTTCTACTGACTTTTCCCTAGCCAAACTTGAAATTGCGCCTTGCTCCCGATCTAAGTTTTGGCTAAAGTTTTACCGTAACTTTGCAAATTCTTTGTATCTTCTTCATTTTTCCCCCTAGTCAAGCACAGTATGTTTAATGTAGGAGTAACAGGTAAAGGGTGATGTGGATAATTAATGCAGTTTTAATTTTTGTAGTGATAGCTTTTATAAGTTTGTTTTGGGGAAAATTTGCTGATGAAGTAATTAGGGCTATGAGTTTCTTATTTTCAGGATTCCAATCAATATTAATTGTAATTTTCCAATTGTTACGTCATGCCCTAACCGGAGCAATAATTGGAGCAGTAGGCGGTATAATTTTTTCTGCAATATTTCATATTTCTGGCGCTCCAATGAAGGTGGTATGGCAAGTTGCTGTTGCAGTAGCATCAGGCTCTTTTTCAGTGTGGATGATCAAAGCTTTGGTAGAAGAGTGGAGTAACTTGTATTGGAGTATTCGGAATGCCAGACGCAACACCTATCGCCAGCGGCGATAGAAGCTGCTTGCACTCATCGCTTCTGGCGTTTCTAAAGATAAGCAATTTAAGCTAAGATTGGAGATCGCCAACTTCCTGTTTGTATTATGAGAATTGCCCAAATTGCTCCACTGTGGGAACGAGTACCACCCTTTCGCTATGGAGGAATTGAGCTAATTGTCAGTTTATTGACAGATGAATTAGTTCAACGCGGTCATGAAGTCACATTATTTGCCTCTGGAGATTCCCTCACAACTGCTCAGCTTAAATCAGTGCATGAGCAGGCGCTGCGGTTAGATCCCAAAATTAAGGAGCATGGACTTTATGAGCAAATGATACTTTCTCAGGTCTATCAACAGGCGCATCACTTTGATATTATTCATTCCCACGTCGGTTGTGCAGCCCTACCTTATACTGCTTTTGTAACAACACCAACCGTACACACTACCCACGGCATCTTTACGCCGGATAACGAGAAAATATTCCGGCAATTTAGATGGCAGCCTTATATCAGCATCAGCGAAGCGCAGCGAGAACCCAAACTAGGTTTAAATTACATCCACACGGTCTACAACGGCATTGACCCAGATGTCTATTCCTTCCAAGAAAAGCCTTCTCAACCAACTTATCTAGCCTTTGTTGGTCGCCTCTCACCGGAAAAAGGGCCAGAAGGAGCGATTAAAATTGCGCGTGCCATCGGCTTACCTCTGAAAATGGCTGGCAAAATTGATGTAGTCGATAGGGAATATTATAAGGAAATTCTAGAACCGCTGATTGACGGCGAACAAATCCAGTATTTAGGGGAAGTGTCCCACGAGGAAAAGGTGCAGCTGCTGCGAGGCGCTACAGTGACGCTATTCCCGATTACTTGGCGGGAACCATTTGGCTTAGTGATGATTGAATCGATGGCAACTGGTACGCCTGTGATTGGTATAGCAATGGGTTCGGTGCCAGAAGTCATCGCGCATGGTAAGACTGGGTTTGTCTGCCACTCCATAGAAGACATGATTGCAGCGATTCCAGAGGCGATGAAGTTAAATCGGCAGGCTTGTCGAGACTACGTTTTAAGCCGTTTTAGCGTTCAAAAAATGGTTGACGAGTACGAAAAAACTTACCAGATGGCACTGCTGGGGAATGGCTGATAAAATTATGGATTGCACAAATTTCCCCAGTGTGGGAACGAGTTCGATCGTAGGATTAGGGTGGTATTGAGTTAATAGTTAGCTATCTGGCAGATGAGTTGGTGCGTCGAGGTCATGATGTCACCTTATTTGCCTGTAGAGATTCTCAAACTTTGGCTCAGTTAGAGCCAGTTTACCCGGTAGTGCGCTTAGCTCCATACAAAGCTGCTTATCAACAAGTCCTCGCTTGAAGTGATAACTTCTCGTTCCCAGGCCCAGCATGGGAATGCTACAATACGTGGCTCTGCCTCCGGGTATACTGCTAACTCATCAGCAATTTCTTTACACTCTCCTTAACACTTCTAGCACTCTTTTTCTTCAAAATATTTAAGATGAGGCAGAACCTCTAAATGTGTCTTTCCAACTGGAAACCCTACAATTTTGATGATAACGCCTTGCTCTTAGGCTCTATATAGTCATCAAAGCCAATTAACTTTAAATGCTTTGAACCATCCTTACCAATCAGTTCTTTTGCTAATAAGTAACCAGCACAAGTCCAAGTTTGATTTCTTCTAGCTTCTCTGCCAATTAAATGTCCAGTATGCCCATCGTAGTATTCTGGCCATTCATCTTTTTGCAAACGTTTTCCAGCAAGTTCAATGGCTGAACTTGCAAAGTTTAAATATTCCTTTTCGCCAACTTTTTGAGCTGCTGCTGCCCACATCCACATCAAAACAGGCCAGCTGCCACCATTATGATAAGACCAAGGACTATTTTTTGGATCGCAGCCCGTGACAATTTTCCACTCTTGACCGTCTATAGCTGCATAACAGATTTTAAAGGGCATCTGTCCAAGAAGCTCTTTTTTGCGTTCTTTGATCAGCTTCATAATTTTTTCAGACATATCCTTGGTGGCTAGAGAAGATACAATTGCCATCAAGTTGCCTAGAGAAAAGAAACGGAAATCCATTTGCGAAGGGCCGATATTACCAATTAGATAACCGCCATCTTCTGGTATCCAATCATCTAAATTAGCATAGGGAATGGAGTTAGCATATATATTGTACTTATTGATAGCTGTTTCTCCATATTCCTCAACATTGTACTGATAGGTTTTATTCAATTCTTCCATATCCATCCAATATTCATCCCGCATATGGTTAGCGAGATCGATTAATCGTTTCTTGATTTCTGGAATAAGTTCTTTATTGCTGTGATTTTTCCGATCTAGTAGCTCATCAGCAGCACGCAAGGCAGCATAAAATAGCACTTGGATTTCTAAAGGATAACCATAGATACCCATCCGACGGTCAATCATACAAGCGCCATCGGGTACTAAGATAGTGGGTTCTCGATCGAAGCGATCGCTAAAGCAAAGTTCCAAAATTAACCTGATGCCTTCTTGGAAGTCAATTCGATGGACTAAAGCAGTCTTTCCGGTTGCTTTCCAATACGCTCGCAACAGGATAATCCACCAGAGGCTAGAATCAACAGGCGTGACTCTAGCGATCGCGTGTTGACCAAAATCAGGTTCCAGCTTTTCTTTCCCCTGCTTTTTAATAATTTTGAAGCTTGCAGGCATCAAAACTCGCCCGGTGTTTAAAAAAGTGCTTGACCTTTCTTGCTGATGCAGTTCTAATGTTACTTCAAGAAAGTTTTTGACAATTTCTTTACCCTTAATTAACTCTAATTTTCCATTAATAGTAATTTCAAAGTCACCTTTTATAAGAAACAGAAGTGCTACAGGAATAAAATCCCGAATAAAAACTTGATCATAATTGAGCATTTCCTTACTAACTTTGGTACGCTCATTTTCTTTGCGATTTTTTTTAGCAGTATAGGCGGCTGGGGTGCCAACTAAACTTCCTTTATAGGAAATTAGCGACTCAACAAGTATCCTCATTGCTTCTATTTCCAGTGCATTTTCTTCCATAGGACGCAAACCTCTGCAATTTTCATATCAACTATAGCAAGATGCAGCTTTCTCTTCGCCGCTCGTAATGAGGAGAATTGGGCAACAACTTTAAAATAGAGCGTAGGATAGAAAGTGGGTGTATAATTAAAAATTTTTATAATGCTCCCAGGCAACAAACGGCATGAGGGACTTAGGGAGCAAGGGGAGAGCAAGCGATCGCTTGCTCTCCCCGCATGACAAAACGGAAAATTTTGTTGGGTGGGAATAGTTCGGCCAATAGTTGATTAAATTTGTAGAAGTGTGAAAAAGGCGCATATCTTGCAACCTTGACATCTATTAGGATGTCAGGGAGTTTTGTGGGTCAAACTTCTACCATGATGATAGTGCGACCCAAATAAAGCCCTCACAAACAAGCTGTATTCTTGAGCAGAAACCTGATTCATGGCACCAGATACTCTTGAACTGGAAGGAAAAGCCTATATTCGGGCTGACGAACTACCCATCCCGGAATGGCCTTGCGTTTTGGGCGATCGCCCCCAGCCGACTCTTACCATTAAAGATAATGACCTATTTTTAGTTACCGACACGCTGGGCAACATTTCTGGGTGTTTAGGCGATGACATGAACTCCAGCATGGGGTTGTTCTGCGCTGATACCCGCTTCCTCAGCCGCCTGGAGTTGCAAATTAACGAACGTCCCCCGGTATTGCTCAGCAGCACCGCTGATAAAGGGTTTGCCCTTTCAGTTTTGTGTACCAATCCGAGTATGGACGGAGGAGTGCGATTAGAAGGAGGAGATAAATTAGAGCCAGAGGGGCAAATAGATGGCGGGGCAATGTTTGATTTTGCTCCCCTACGCGCCGATACCATAGGAATTGCGCGGGAAATTGTTCTCAATGGAGCGTTGTTTGAAGAATTAACAGTCTCCAACTACAGCACCCATTCAATTAGCTTTCAACTCAGTCTCAGCTTTGATGCGGATTTTGTGGACTTATTTGTAGTCCGGGGCTACGCTCGAAAACATAAAGGGCAGCTCTTAAGAGCAGTGCCAAAAGGTGAAACCGCAGAAAAAGAAAATTTTGAACTGAAATTAGCTTACCAAGGGCTGGATGGCTCTTTGATGGAATCTCACATTGAGTTTGTTCATCTCCAACCAGACGCGCTGAGAGGTTACACGGCAGTTTGGCAGCTAGAGCTGGATTCCCACGAAACCCAGAAGCTGGGCTATCGGCTGCAAATGCGGATAAAAAATCGGCCTGCTTCGAGTGTACCTGCGCCAGTAACTCTAGTACAAGCGAGAGCCGCAGAGTTATCCGAGCAGCAAGATTGGCGCAATCACGTTACGCAGATTCGTTCGGACAAAAACACCTTTAATCGGGTGATTGAACGGGCTGAACAGGATGTTTATTTGCTGCGGCAATCTTTCGGTAAGGGCAAGGTACTCTCAGCTGGGGTGCCGTGGTTTTCCACGCTGTTTGGACGCGACTCGATCATTGCAGCATCGCAAACCTTGATGCTCGATGCGACAATTGCCCGCGAAACGCTAACTATTTTAGCTGACTACCAAGGTAAGAATGAGGATGATTGGCGCGACGAGCAGCCTGGGAAGATTTTGCACGAGTTGCGAATGGGGGAAATGGCTCGTTGTCAAGAAATTCCTCATACGCCTTATTACGGGACGGTGGATGCTACGCCGCTGTGGTTAATGCTGTATGCGGAATATTTTGCCTGGACAGCGGATCGGGAAACTCTTGAACTACTTTGGCCTAATGCTTTGGCGGCGATGGATTGGATTGACCGCAACTGCCAGGAAACGGGCTATCTGAGTTACCAACGTCAATCGAAGCGGGGTTTGGCGAATCAGGGGTGGAAAGATTCTGGTGATTGTATTGTGAATCGCAAGGGGCAGCTAGCGATGGGCGCGATCGCTTTGTCGGAAGTGCAGGCTTATGTCTATTCTGCTAAACTCCGCCTTGCAGAAATCGCCCGGATGAAGAAGCGGTTAGACCTGTCGGATCGATGGCAAGACGAGGCCAGAGACTTGAAGAACCGCTTTAATCGCGATTTTTGGATGGCAGAGGAAGGCTTCTGCGCTCTGGCTTTGGATGGCGACGGCAATCAGGTTGATAGTATTACTTCTAATCCCGGTCACTGTCTGAATCTAGGCATCCTCTTGCCGGAAAAAGCTTATAGTGTGGCGGAACGGCTGCAAGCGCCGGATATGTTCAACGGCTGGGGGATTCGCACTTTGAGCAGTTTGTCCCCAGCATACAATCCGATGGGCTACCATGTAGGGTCGGTTTGGCCTCACGATAATGCTCTGATTGCGATGGGAGTGCGATCGCTAGGGCTTATCGATCAAGCTCTGGAACTTGCCAAAGCTTTGTTTGATATGACCATACAGCAGCCTTATCAGCGACCGCCAGAACTATTTTGCGGTTACGACCGAACAGAGGATAACGCACCAGTCAAATATCCCGTAGCTTGTTCTCCGCAAGCTTGGGCAACTGGCAGCATCTTTCAGCTGCTGCAAATGATGGTTAATTTGGTGCCAGATGCTCCTAATAACTGCTTGCGGATTATTGACCCAGCTTTGCCTGAGTCGATTAATCGTCTGGCGTTACACAACTTGAGAGTTGGAGCAACGCTGCTGGATCTGGAATTTGAGCGTTCTGGCAGTACCACCGCTTGTCGGGTCGCCAAGAAGCGGGGGAACCTCCGAGTCGTGATTGAAGCCTGATTTCCTCATTCCCAGGCGTCGCCTGGGAATTAGAGAATTAATCTTCTTGAGGTTCGCTGCTGTTGCCGGGAGACGATTTGTAAAGCGCATCCAATTGTTCGCGGGCATCTTCTACGGACATAGAACGCATCACCAGCAGCGGCTCATTAATTGGGTTCCCGGCATCATCTAACAGTTCCGGGTGCGGTACGGTTCGATAACCAGTGGCGGAAGCCATGTAGGGACTTGATGGTGGGTAACGCCGTGGAGTATCCATACTGCTGATAGTCAACAAGCTGCGGATCATATTCGCGATCGCTAAAAATGCCAAAATGGTAAAGACAACAAGATAAAGCAGGTGTAACATACGATTTTCCTCCAGGCCACACAGTCTAAGTAGTTGTTAGTTTTTATTTGTTATTGCTAGTCGCTTGCTCGGTACGGAACCGCATCCCCACCTGCCAGCACTCCGTTACTAGCTGGTGCCACGGCACCAAAGCAGACGTTTCGATACCGACTTGAGCGCCAGTTGCTAAGAAAAGCATCTGAGCTGTGCTGACTTCAGCTTGAGCTTGCTTTACCCGTTCGAGCAGGTCTGATTGCTGATTTTCACTTAAAAAGGGAATTTCTTCAGTTTCTAAGAGCAGGCGCGATCGCGCAAACCAATACTGAAAATCTTCTAACAACGGTTGTAATACCGTTTTGAGCAATTCGTTTTCCGGCAGGTTGGAAAGGGGCATGATAAAAGCCGAATACTATCCTACTCTAATCTTAACTTACTTTACAATTCTTAATGTTATTTAAAACTTTTTTAATAATGTCTAGATCCAGGGGACTAGAGGCAGGGGAAAATTATTCCCTTTTTCCCTCCTCCCCAGCCGCCAATCCAAAATTCAAAATTGACTGATCCTTTGTCTTTCAACAACCTGGGTATCATAGAAGCAGTGCTATCACAACAATTCTGTCTATTTTCGCTCTTATGGTTCAGCAGCCAATGCCCCCCGAAGAATCTTCAGCTTCCCAGGATGTGCCAGCAAAGATAAATTTGCCCCGTACCAGTGAATCTGAATCCTTGAAGAAAATCCGTCACACGGCATCCCACGTTATGGCGATGGCGGTGCAAAAGCTGTTTCCTAAGGCACAGGTGACTATCGGCCCGTGGATTGAAAACGGATTTTACTATGACTTTGACAATCCAGAGCCATTTACAGACAAAGACTTAAAAACCATCCAGAAAGAGATGGTCAAGATTGTCAATCGCAAATTGCCAGTAATTCGGGAAGAAGTCAGCCGCGAGGAAGCCGAAAGCCGAATTAAGGCAATTAATGAGCCTTACAAACTAGAAATATTAGAAGACCTACAAGAACCCATTACCATCTATCATTTGGGAGATCAGTGGTGGGATTTGTGTGCTGGGCCTCACGTAGAAAACACCAGCGAGTTGAATCCAAAAGCTTTTGAATTGGAAAGCGTCGCTGGAGCTTACTGGCGCGGCGATGAAACCAAAGCACAGCTACAGCGAATTTATGCCACGGCTTGGGAATCGCCGGAACAGCTGGCTGAGTACAAGCGACGCAAGGAAGAAGCGCTGCGGCGAGATCACCGCAAGCTAGGCAAAGAACTGGGATTGTTTATTTTTGCCGATCAGGTGGGGCCAGGGTTGCCCCTATGGACACCAAAAGGAACGGTGTTGCGGAGCGTTCTGGAAGATTTCCTCAAGCAGGAACAGCTCAAACGCGGATACCAGCAGGTAGTAACGCCCCACATCGCCAGAGTCGATTTATTTAAAACCTCTGGACACTGGCAGAAATACAAAGAAGATATGTTCCCGATGATGGCGGAGGATGAGCAAGCGGCGGCGATGGAACAAGGGTTCGCACTCAAGCCGATGAATTGCCCTTTCCACATCCAAATCTATAAGAGCCAGTTGCGCTCTTACCGGGAACTACCGATGCGACTGGCGGAGTTTGGCACCGTCTACCGTTACGAACAATCTGGGGAACTCGGTGGATTAACGCGAGTGCGCGGTTTCACCGTGGATGATTCTCACTTATTTGTAACGCCAGAACAACTTGAGAGCGAATTTCTCAACGTGGTGGATTTGATTCTGTCGGTGTTTAAGAGTCTGCAACTGAAGAACTTTAAGGCGCGTCTGAGTTTCCGCGATCCAAATTCAGACAAGTACATCGGTTCTGATGAAGCTTGGGAAAAAGCTCAAGGTGCGATTCGTCGCGCCGTGGAAACGCTGGGAATGAATTACTTTGAGGGAATTGGGGAAGCAGCGTTTTATGGCCCTAAACTGGATTTTATCTTCAGCGATGCTCTAGAGCGGGAGTGGCAGCTGGGTACTGTGCAAGTAGACTACAATTTGCCAGAACGTTTTGATTTGGAGTACGTTGCGCCGGATGGTTCCCGCCAACGTCCTGTGATGATTCACCGCGCTCCTTTTGGATCTTTAGAAAGGCTGATTGGGATTTTAATTGAGGAGTATGCTGGGGATTTCCCGTTGTGGTTAGCGCCAGTACAAGCGCGACTGCTGACAGTAAGCGACGATCAGTTGCCGTTTGCTCAGGAAGTGGTAAACCAAATGCTACGCTGCGGTATTCGCGCCGAAGTTGACACCAGTGGCGAACACCTCAAGAAACAGATTCGCAATGGTGAAAAGGAGAAAATCCCAGTTATGGCAGTTGTGGGAGCGAAAGAGGTGGAAGCTAATAGTTTGAGTATTCGCCTCCGCGCTTCGGGTAAGCCAACTCAAGAGTTAGGAGCGATGCCTGTTAGTGAGGTAATTGAGAGAATCAAAGACGCTAAGCTCAACTACGGCAGCTTTTAAAGTGTAGGGTGGGTTTTTTCCCACCTTACTGATTATTCCAGAGGATGAAGGGAGCGATCGCTTCCTTTTTCCATTTTTAAGCTCTTTTCCTAAGCAATACGGAATCCATAACATTTCTGGTGAAGGGTAAGTATACAAACTTTTATCCTAAACACCAGCCAAAATGGAGAAATTACACGTTTTAGGAACAAGCATTTTTCTAGTAGCATCTATTGGATTTAGTACGTCTCAAGCTGCTGTAAAAAGTGAAAATATTTTGACAGCCAAATCCAACACAATTGAACTAGCCCAAAGTAACTCTAGATTCCGCCCAGATCCAGATTATCCGAATGTCCTTCGCGACTATGGTTGGACTACGCGGCTACCAAAAACCGGTAAAGTAACGGTTCGTGGCAATATTAAACAACTAAATTCAAATCGGCTGTTTACTCGTTGCCCTGCTAATACGGTGGTAGTTGCATTTGCAGAAAGTACAAATTACTTGACGCAAATCTGTTCTAAAGAATATGATTTATCACTTCCTAAGTATTACTTTGGACGCGACAAGAAAAGTGGCAGCAGTCTGAAGATTGTGAATAATGATGCAGATGAAGCTAATCAACTGATTTTTCACAATCGCGGCTACACCTACTTGATTTATGCAGATGGTTCGCGTCCCGAAGGCTCGAACGCATATCTAGAGGTGACGCAGCCAAATGGGAAAACTTACGCTGAAGCGCTGCTTTACTTGTACGATCGAAGATAATTTGTAACCCTCACTCTATAAACGGTGCGGGGAATTTGCTGCTACCAACGCCTAATTTAAAGATGCCCTCTGTTTCTTGCGTAACCGTTACCGTTCCCGCTACGACTGCGAATTTGGGACCTGGATTTGATTGCATTGGGGCAGCTTTGACGCTGTACAATCAGTTCAAGTTCACCCGGCTCAACTCAGCTAAACCGGAATTGAAAATAACTGTCACTGGTGCGGAAGCCGAACGGGTTAACACCAGTGCTGATAATCTGGTTTACCAGTCGTTTGTGAAGTTGTATCAGCATATCGGTGAAACGCCGCCGTCAGTGGAGATTGAGATTGATTTGGGTGTTCCTCTGGCGCGGGGTTTGGGTAGTTCGGCGACAGCGATCGCGGGTGGGTTAGTTGGTGCTAATCTGTTGGCTGGTTCGCCTTTGAGTCAGGCTGAGGTGATGGAATTAGCGATCGCTATGGAAGGACATCCTGATAATGTGGTTCCGGCGTTGTTGGGGGGTTGTCGTCTGGCGGCTACGGGTTTAAACGAACCGCAGCACCCAGAACCCAGAGAAGAGGGATGGGAGATTTGTGAGGTTCCCTGGCATTCTGATGTTGTTCCGGTGGTGGCGATTCCGGATTTTGAGCTTTCGACTTCTGAGGCGCGACGGGTTTTGCCAAATCAGTACAGTCGTGCTGATGCGATTTTTAATACGGCGCATCTGGGTTTGCTGTTGCGGGGGTTGGAAACTGGACGGGACGATTGGTTAAGGGCGGCGCTGCAAGACCGCATTCATCAGCCTTATCGGAAAGCTTTGATTCCCGGTTATGATGCTGTACGCGAGGCTGCAATGGCGGCGGGTGCTTTAGGTATGGTGATTAGTGGTGCGGGGCCAACTCTTTTGGCTCTTGTACGCCGTGATCTGTGTGTGTCTGTGGAAGAAGCGATCGCTACAACTTGGCAGCAGGAAGGAATTAAGGCTCAAGTGCGATCGCTGCAAATTGATTTGCACGGCGCAAGCAGCTCCACAGAAGCATTACCATGAATAGATAATCAACTTAAGTAATTATGGAGCCATTGCAGGCAGAAATTGACGCGATTCGCTCTCAACTTGAAGCTTTAAAGCAAGAACGCGAGTCATTGAAAGTAGATCCAGTATTGCCAAGCTATGACTCACCAGAGGCGATTGTTGAGGCTTATCGTCGTCATGCTAGAGAGACATCACAAATGTCTGCTGAAATCAAGGGGATAGATGATGCGATCGCTGCTCTGGAAGCTAAATTAAAGCAGCTGGTCGGGCAACCTCTAGAATTGTTACAAAGGCAGCGCAAACAAAACTCTCTGGAGCAGCAGTTAGATGAGGACAAACAACGCGCTCAGGGTCATGCTGAACGCATTAACGACCTCGCCGCAGAGCTGGCGGAAGAAGTACAGGCGCTCAAAGCGATCGCTGACGAAATTAGTACGGATTATTGGCAGTTACACGGGAAGCCTTTTATTACTGGGTTCAGCAGGGTGACGGTTCCCCACGTCCGTTCAGATGGGGTTGTTTGGACGATTGTGAATAAAGTTGTTTGAGAATCCCTCCCCAACCTCTGCCCGTTGACGGGGAGGGCTTAAGTTTAATGGCTATTCTTTCAAGTTGGAGAGCGTTTCTGGAAGGGGCGATCGCTCTTTTACAGGATAATTTTTCTGCTCGATCAAGCGCTGCAATTCTTTAACACGCCTACCGGGTGCTGGATGGGTAGTTAAGAAATCAAAATTCACACCTTTTTGACGACTCATTCGGGCAAAAAAGTCGGTTGCTCCTGCTACATGACCGTAAGTATTTTGTAGTAAAGTAAGTCCAAACTCATCGGCTTGAGATTCTTGAGACTGAGAAAATTGGGAATTGCTGACAGCTTCAACTCCAGAAGCAGCAACTGATGATAGTCCACCCGCATCGCCAAAAATGGTAGCGATCGCGATCGGGAAAATCAGCTGGCGCACTAAACTGCGTAAATGATCACGATGGGCAAAATGTCCCAACTCATGTCCCAACACCATCATCAGCTCATTTTCAGATTTGATTTGTTTGAGCAACCCCGCGTAGATGATTATGCGATCGCCTGGTAAAGCTAGAGCATTCACCGTATCACCTGGCAAATATAGCACTCCGTAATCCCGCTCTTGTCTCACCTGCTGCGGCAATTTTGTTTCCAGTTTGTCTAGCAGCTGATTCAATGTCTCTTGAGTAGGTGACGGTTTAGCCAACTGTTCGTAAGCCGGAACAATTACAGCACCCAGTTGTTTTTCCACACTGGGAGGAATCACCCATACCAGGCTATTAATCAGCAAACCAAACAGCCAAATAACACTGACAATAAAGCCAATAAATAGCCCCAGAATTATGAGCAGTTGGCGGTTACTTGGGGGCGGATTGCGATTAATAGGTGTTGCTGTTGAAGGGATTTCAGAAGACATGATATTAATTATTAGTACGGTGGAATGGCACTTACAAAAGCCGAAAATTAACTTTTAGGTCGGGTTGAACGATAGTGAACCCTACAACTCTCTTAGATTAGCTAGATGTTGGGTGAGGCTCCAAGAGCGCAACCTACGTTTTTAAGTAAGTTCTGCATCCACACAGTATTTTTTTATCAATTACTACTCTTAACTGGACGAAACGGATTCAAGAAATTAATCAACGCATAAAGCTCCCGCGACTGAATCCATAAACGTCCGTTACCCTGAAAGCGACATACTAATCCTTCACCACCTAAAATTCCAGTTCTCAGCCCTTTAAATGACAAACCCCCTAACATCTCAACTTTGTATTGTAACGAATCTTCAAACGCTACAATGTAGCCAGTATCTACTACATAATCACCCGCCACCGGAATTTCTACAATTGCTCCATAAGAACTAAACCAGATATCACCTTGTCCAGCTGCGCGAAGTAAAAACAAGGACTCTCCACTAAAGAAGCCTTTAAAACCTTGAAACTTAGTATCGAGTTGAACTGTGGGACTAGCAGCAACAAATCCAGAAGATTGCACCATTAAACCATTACCATTCAGGTAGTAATGCTGAATCTCTCCAGGGACTCCAGGTGAAACATACAGTTCTCCTGCTCTACCTTCAGCGGTGAATTCACTGATAAATAAAGATTCACCACCCAGCATTCTACCAAGACCTTTCATTAAACCACCTTGCACCTTAGATTTCATTTTGATGCAAGAGTCCATCGCCGCCATTGCTCCTGATTCAACTAACACTGTTTGATTTGCCCTCAAGTCGAACCGTAGGGAAGCATATGCAGGAGAATGTTCGATTTCGTATTTTATTTCATTCATATTTTTAAATTGTTAATTATTTGTTCTCCGTGAAGAATGGCTAATGCTTATCGTGCCGGAAGCTGAGCGCCAACCAGCATACCAAAGGCACCAGGATTGTGAGTTTGGCAAAACACCTTACCTTGTCCTTTAAACCGACAAATGAAACCTTCACCGCCTAAGAAAGAACCGATCAAACTAGAACTTGCTTTTTTTATTTCAAATGTCAGGCTTTTTTCAAAGGCAACAATATGTCCGGTATCAACAATATATTCACCGTTTACTGATATTTCATAAATTGCCCCAAAGGAACTGAGAAGAACAGAACCCTTGCCAGTGACATCTAACCAAAAGATTGATTCTCCAGAAAATAAAGATTTAAAGCCTTGAAATCCCAAGTTAATATCAACATCTGATTCACTGGCTAGGTAAGAAGCAGACTGCACAACTAAACCATCGCCAGCCATTTTATAGGGCAAAATATCGCCCATCAATTTTGGAGCCAGAAATATTTCACCCCCAGCAGTGGGAGAACGGAAGACACTTAAAAATAACGACTCACCAGCCACCATGCGCTTGAGTCCGCCTAATATTCCGCCGCCTTTTCCTTGACGTAAAGTGGTGCTGGCATTGATGTAACCACTCATGGCAATCATTCTGCCAGCTTCTGCAACTAATTCTTCACCAGCACTTAAAGTAACGCGAGCGATCGCGCTGTCTGGTTGATGTAAAATTTCCACATTCATTTGGACAAAATCTCCTAAAATAGTTTTGAAGGTTGAATTTTATTTTTTAAAAACTCAAATAGCCTTCAAAATTCAAAACTTTATTACCGTAATTTAGGGCTTAAATACCTAACTAATCCCCCAACACTGCGAGACTGTAAATAAATCTCCCCTTGACCAGTCAGACGGTTTACTAATCCTTCCCCCGACGTGACAGAACCAAGCAATCCGCCAGCCAACCCAATATTCATTTTGATTCCTGGTTCATAAGCAACTAAATGACCGCTATCCACCACAAATTCGCCAGAAATACGTTTTTGAGTAATGCCACCATAAGCACCAAAAAACACTTGTCCCTGACCGTTTAGCTTCAGCTTAAACAGTCCTTCTCCTGATACCCAGCTCTTGAAACCTGCCCACTGTACTCCCATATTTACGCCTGGAGTATGGGCAATATAAGCACCGGGTTGGAAGCAAATTTCCCGCCCACCCCGTAAATCAATACAAACTATATCGCCAATGGTGGATTGAGTTAAAACTAACTGCAATGGTTGCTGTGAATTGTTAGTAAAAACATTAACAAATAATGATTCTCCACCAAAGAATTTCTTTAACAGTCCTGAGATGAAACCACCGGAAAACTCTGTTTTTATGGACAGTTGAGCATTCATACTGGTCATAGCTCCCGCCTCAGCGGTGAGGCTATCACCCGGATTCAAGGTGACAAAAACAGAGGCAAAGGCTGGTTTGTAACGAATTTCGTACTTCACCGATAAATCTCCTGCTTTTGGTGGATGCAGATATATACAAGCTTGACAGAAGTTTTTCCGGTATCCAGAATTATTAAGGAAAATAGATACATCTTAAAACAGGTTAAACGTGTAGCTGGTATCGCTCCCCAGTACAATCAAGTTATGACCCCTCAACCTAGAAAACAATTTGCTCAACACTGGCTGCGAAGCGACAAGGCTCTGAATCAAATTGTCGCCGCAGCTGCTTTATCGAAATGCGATCGCGTTCTGGAAATCGGCCCCGGTACTGGTATCCTGACTCGTCGCTTATTGCCCCTGGCTGAATCGGTCGTCGCTGTCGAAATTGACCGCGATTTGTGTCAACTGCTGGCTAAACAACTGGGTAAGGTGGAAAATTTTCTCCTTCTACAAGGCGATTTTCTTTCTCTCGATTTAGACGCTTCTTTAACTTCATTCCTAGCCTTCCAAAATCCAAATAAAGTTGTTGCCAATATCCCCTACAACATCACTGGCCCAATTTTGGAAAAATTGTTAGGTACAATTTCCCAACCCGCAGCCAAACCGTTTGATTCAATTGTGCTGCTGGTACAGAAGGAAGTAGCACAAAGGCTGTATGCTAAACCAGGCTCGAAAGCATTTGGAGCTTTATCGGTGCGGGTGCAATATCTAGCAGAGTGCGAGTTAATTTGTATTGTGCCAGCAGGAGCGTTTCATCCGCCGCCTAAGGTTGATTCAGCGGTGGTGCGTCTGCGTCCGCGAATGACGGAACCACCAGCCGATGACCCCAAGCACCTAGAGACTTTGTTAAAGTTAGGCTTTGCCGAAAAGCGCAAAATGTTGCGAAATAATTTGAAAGGGATAGTAGAACGCGATCGCCTCACCCAATTACTGGAACAATTAGAAGTAAATCCCCAAGCCCGCGCCGAAGACTTAAGCGTTGCTCAATGGGTAGCCTTGAGTAACTTGGATCTTGCCTAACGACTAAAGTCGCCGCCATCCTTCCAGGGTGCGGGCATCCCTTACCGACTACACTATGCGTTCCTACTCCCTGATTTCCCCAGCCAAAATTAATCTCTACCTGGAAATTATCGGCGATCGCCCGGATGGTTATCACGAACTGGTAATGGTGCTGCAAAGCATCGGCTTAAGCGATCGCATAAATTTGCGATCGCTTAGCACCGAAATCATCCGCGTCCAATGCGATCATCCCGAAGTGCCGCAAGACAAAAGTAATCTTGCTTACCGCGCGGCAGAATTGATGGCAGTAAAATTTCCCGAAGCCTTTGCCCAGTATGGCGGCGTTGAAATTGCCATAGAAAAACAAATCCCCGTAGGGGCTGGACTCGCTGGCGGATCTAGCAATGCCGCAGCTGTTATCGTCGGGATAGATTTGCTGTGGCATCTGGGACTCACTCAGTCGGAATTGCAAGAACTGGCTGCAAAAATTGGCTCAGATGTTCCTTTTTGTATCGCAGGCGGCACAGCACTGGCAACTGGGCGGGGTGAGGAACTTTCTCCTCTGCCAAATTTGGATCGTCTCTATGTCGTCTTGGGCAAATACCGCAATCTGGCGGTTTACACGCCTTGGGCTTACCAAACTTACCGACAGCAATATCTCAGTTCCTACGTTAGGGATGCTGATAGTTTGGAAGCACGCAGGGAACGAGTACATTCTGGGCCAATGGTAAGAGCTATCTACAATAAAGATGGATCAAAAATCGGTCAACTGCTGCACAATGACTTAGAGAAAGTCGTATTGCCAGAGTATCCCCAAGTATTGCGACTGCGGGAAGCTTTCATCAGTGCTGGTGTCTTGGGAACCATGATGTCGGGTTCCGGGCCAACAGTATTTGCACTCTGCGAAACAGAAGCCCAAGCACAACAGGTACAGCAGCAAGTTAGACAGTCAATTCTTGACCCCAATTTAGACTTGTGGGTAACTGGGGTAACAACTAACGGTATTCATGTTTCAACTTAAAATTTATGACTGACCCTACTCCTACACAAAATCCAGCTGTCCAACCAACCGAAACGCCAACGAGTCCTCTACGCTGTTTGACTGGGGCGTTGATTGCAGGAGGAATGGCATATTGCCTCTACTTGCTCACCGTCTCAATTTCTCAAACGTTTGCCGCTAAGCCTATTTCATCGGATAACGTTACTGCGATCAATATTGCGATCGCTGTTCGTACTCTCGTTGTTGGTATGAGCGCATTGGGAACATGTATCTTTGGTTTAGTAACTCTTGGTCTTCTTGCCTTAGCTATTCAAATTACGTTTCAACGCCTGACAAACCGCACACCACCACCAACTCAATAGTATAAGTAGGTAGACATAATTCAACTTGAATAGCAAGGAGTCCCCTACCATATCTGTACTCGGATTGGTGGAGGGAGGCATTGCGCGTAAATTACGAAACGTCCTCCAACTAATATTCGCGCCCCGGCGGCTCAGGAAAGGAAGACAGTTAAGTAATTTACAATTTTCATATATTGAAATATCCTGAGAGGATAAAGTTTTCCTTTCCCTAATTTTACTTGTTCTTTTTTGCGCCCCTTAAAAAAATATTTATTCTTTATAATTAATTGTTAATGTTTCATCATTTCTTTAAAAATTATGCTAACAGATGATGGCTAATAGCAGATGATAGTAATATAAGAAGCATTGAGTGCTTAACGCGGAAAATCAAGCTGAGATATTAGTAGGTTAACAGATGAAATCAAAGACGGCAAAAATAAACCGATCTTTGCCCATCGCTTAGCTAGAAGTTGAGCAGGGGAAAATTTTTATAAGTAAAATAACTTGACTGTAATCAAAGGGTGCAATAATTATGATAGTTTCCCATTGCCAGACGACAGCTAAAAACCAGATGTATCTGCCCCAAATAGAGCAACCAGCAGAACTAATCGAGCAACTTTTGGCGATAGGGACAGCACTTTCGGGCAGTCAAGATTTAGGAGAATTACTAAATCTGATTTTATCTAAGAGTCGCGAGATTACTTGTAGCGATGCGGGAAGTGTTTATTTAATAGATCGAACTGAAGACACTCCCAAGTTGGTATTTAAAGTAGCACAGAATGATTCTCGATCGAGCGATTCCTTTCGAGAGTTCTGCGTGCCGTTAACTCCAAAAAGTTTGGCAGGGTACGTGGCGCTGACGGGTGAAAGCTTAAATTTGCCAGATGCTTATAATTTACCTCCAGATGTTCCCTACCAGCTGGATCGCAGTTTTGACCTGAGCATTCCCTACCACACGCGCTCAGTTTTGGTGCTGCCAATGCAAGACGCTGAAGGAGAAATTATAGGGGTGCTTCAGCTGATCAATCGCAAGATTAATATTAACGCGGTTGTAACTCCGGAAAATGTGCGGGATGTTACTCAACCTTATTCGGCGTGGGAAGAATACGTTGTGCGAAGTCTTGCTTCTCAGGCGGCGATCTCTATTGAACGCAATCAATTACAAAAGAGTATTGAAAATCTCTTCGAGGGCTTTGTCAGAGCTTCTGTTCAGATTATTGAAGCGCGAGATCCCACAACATCGGGGCATTCTGAGCGAGTTGCAGACTTGGTGGTGCGTCTGGCTCAAGAAGCGAGTACAGTAACCACAGGGTCATTGCGGTTGATTTATTTTAGCGATCGCCAAATCCAAGAAATTCGTTATGCAGCACTGTTGCATGACTTTGGCAAAGTAAGTACACCAGAAGCTATTTTAGGCAAGCAGAAAAAACTTTATCCAGCGCAGCTGGAGGTGATTCGTAACCGCTTTGCTGTAGCGCAGCGCACCTTGGAAATGGAATGCGCCCAGAGTAAGTTTAAATATTTAATTGAGCATCCCAGCCACCGCCACAATGATTCGGAAAACGTCTGTTCCCACTGCCAACAACTGCAACAATTAGATAGCCAAGTTGAAGATGCGATCGCTAAACTCAATGAATATTGGCAGCTATTACTAGAGGCAAACGAACCCCATATTCTAGCCCAAGAGCTTCCAGAACGACTCAGAGAGTTGTCTGAATACACCTATCAAGATGTAGATGGTGAGATGAAGCCGCTGATGTCATCTCAAGAATTGTCTCAACTTATGGTGCCTAGAGGTAATTTGACAACCGCAGAGCGATCGATAATCGAAGCCCACGTCACCCACACCTACGAATTTCTTAAGCGGATTCCCTGGACAAAGCATCTAAAAAATGTTCCCCTGATTGCTGCTTTACATCACGAAAAACTCGATGGTAGTGGCTATCCCCAAGCCTTGACACAGGCAGAAATTCCGATTCAAACTCAAATTTTGACGATTGCAGATATTTACGATGCACTCACAGCAAGCGATCGCCCTTATAAACGTCGATTGCCTGTTGAAAACGCGATCGCCATTCTCAGAGCAGAAGCAGCTCAAAGCAAAATCAACACCGATCTAGTCACCCTGTTCGAGCAACGCCATGTTTTTGCTGCTTTGGGTCACACCCTCTCAATTGAAGCTCATTCAGCAGCTTAGGGGCGAACACGGCGGTATTCAGCCTGAATATGGCTCCCACGCCCCAAATCGCCATTTGGCAATTTTTGTCACATTTTCGCCCTAATTACCGAAAACTTGTTAATAACTAATGCCACAGACATCGCGCCTGTGCTACAGACTAATAATAATTGATGACTTTGCAATTCTTATCTTTAACCCAAATTTTCCCCACCTATTCCCCAACGTTTCCACAAAGCCGTTCAACTTTTTCCACAGGTTAAGAGAAGTTTTCCACAGGGTTTAACGGTCGGATCGGGTCTTGCTGTTCTAGTGGGGATTTTTAAAAAGATACTGACTCGCCTGGGATGGACTGAGTTTTAGTAAAGATAGGTAACAAAAAGCGACCGAAAAAGCTGATTCTCTCGTGAATATTTTTTTTGCGTACAGGTGAGTGTAACATTTCGCAGCATTGACAGGGTGGGGAAGAGAAGCCGACAATGATGCGACAGTCAGTTGTCCGTAAGCGTTGAAACGTTTCAACTTTCCAACTCTTAGCTGACCACAGGCCACAGACCACAGAAAGGAGTTCTATGAACGCAACAATCAGTATCCTGGCAGAAATCCCTGAAGAACTACACGAATCTCTCAAAAACTACCTAGAAACTCATCCTGATTGGGATCACGATCGCGTTTTTGCCGCAGCGCTGTCCCTATTCTTGCTGCAAAATGGTAATGGCAACAGCCCAGAAGCTTCGCAAAGTTATCGCAAAGCAGCACGGGTTTATCTGGAAACCCTTTTCCAGCATACAGTTTGACAAATAGCGCTGGATCTAACAAAAACTTGTTGATATTGTCGGATTTGACTGTAGAGGACACGATAAATGGCTTATTTCTGGTATAAGGCTTTTCACATTGTCGGCTTTGTGGTCTGGTTTGCAGGCTTGTTTTACCTGGTACGTCTCTTTATCTATCACGTAGAGGCGAGTGAGCAGCCAGAACCTGCCCAAACGATTCTGAAGAATCAGTATCAGATTATGGAAAAACGCCTTTACAAAATCATCACGACACCAGGAATGATAGTGACGGTAGCGATGGCGATTGGTATCGTTACTACTGAACCTGAAGTTCTCAAGCAAACTTGGTTGCATATCAAACTCGGTTTGGTGGTTGTTTTAATTGGCTACCATCATTATTGTGGTCGTCTCCTCAAACAGTTAGCCGAAGATCGATGCACTTGGAGTAGTCAGCAGTTACGGGCTTTGAATGAAGCCCCTACTTTACTGCTAGTTGTAATTGTTTTGCTGGCTGTGTTTAAAAATAGTCTGCCTTTAGATATCACCACTTGGACGGTCGTGGGTTTAATTATTACTATGGCAGCTACTATTCAGTTGTATGCGAAAAAGCGTAAGCGGGATCAAGAAAAACTCCAGAATGAGGTTCCCCAACAAGAGGCGCAACAAACAATATAAAACGAGGGTGCGATCGCTACCGTTTAGTGATTACTAGCAATTGACAATGAACAATAGACAAATGACCGCTGATAACCCAGATGCAACACCCGCTTTAGTAATTCCCCAGTTAATTGTTGGTTTGGGGAATCCAGAACCTAAGTATGACAAAACGCGGCACAACATTGGTTTTGATGCGGTTGATGTCCTGGCCCGTTCTTGGCAAATTCCTTTGAGTGAAAATCGCAAGTTCCAGGCGCAGTTTGGCGAAGGGCGTGGATTACACGGAGACAAGATAAGATTACTTAAGCCCCTCACTTACATGAATCTCTCAGGACAGGCAATTCGCGCTTGTGTTGATTGGTATAAGATTCCCCCAGAGTCGGTGCTGGTGATTTACGACGATATGGATTTACCTCTGGGGAAGATTCGCCTGCGCCTTTCGGGTTCGGCGGGCGGACACAACGGGATGAAGTCAGCGATCGCCCATCTCGGTAGTCAAGATTTCCCCCGTCTGCGGATCGGTATTGGCAAAACCAAAGCAGAACAGGACACGGTTGCTCACGTCCTGGGTAAATTTTCCTCTACTGAAAATCAAGTTTTGTCTGATGTCCTGCAACTGGTAACTCAGTCAGTGGAAGTAAGCCTCAAGCAAGGGGTTGAGAAGGCTATGAGTCTTTTCAATAACCGCTCTGTTATCCCCAATTCGCCTTAGAAAAGAATACGGTTCACGAAGAAGTTAAAATCCAAAACCTGTAACTATTCTTCAATGAACCGTATTGCTTTTTGCCTTAAAAGAAGTCGCCTTAACGAAAACGTCTTGTTTTGCGGCGCGCAGCAGTTGCCTTGCGCTTACGCTTCTCTAGGGGAGTTTCAAAGTGCCGCCGATACCTTGCATCTGCTAATATCCCCGCTTTGGAGACTTGCCGCTTAAAGCGCCGCAGTGCTGATTCTATTCCTTCACTTTCACCTAAAACCACTTGGGTCATTATTGTTGATTCCTCGCTAATGTTGATTGATTGACTGTTAGTGTGAGTGTCACCCACGACCACTTGTTCTATGTTTTAATACCTGGGTCGCGGTTTTTGCTCCCTAGAGAAGCTTAGCGAAGCTGCTCTTAGTAGCCAAAGTCTTGCATTCTTCGGGTAAATCCGGCAGTGCCGTCTCCCGACTTTCCTACATACTTGCAGACCATTTCTGTAGTGTAGGTATTGATTTGAAGCTTTTTGCCTACTTTTTCTTTTACCCCACAAAGCGTTTAGCTCTAGCTTTGTAGCGGGTCTAGGACTTACAGGAGCAGCCCTACCTTATTCAGTCGGTTTTATCCTAAGATATCTCCACCCCCCAAAGGGCGATCGCACTTTAATCCAATCCGCCCTGAATTGCATTAATTTTACCACGAGCGCCCAGCATCCCATTTCACACCACATCTGGTGTTGTCGGCCAATGGCGGGCATATCTTTACACAATTTTGAGTCAACGCCGGGAAGAGAATTTTGGGCCCTCCGGGCCGCCCCGGCTTCCCGCCGGACGATCCCCGCCCCCATCTTCACGGGGTTTGGCTTTATTCACTTTCAGGGTGCGGCCCATCCATTCTGCTCCATCTAAAGCTTCAATCGCAGCTTCTTCAGCATCTGTTGCCATTTCAACAAACCCAAAGCCACGCATCCGCCCTGTTTCGCGATCCGTAGGCAATTGAACCCGTTTAACGGTTCCGTAGTCTGTAAATACAGATGTGAGGTCGTCTTGCGTAACTTCGTAGGATAGGTTCCCTACATATATCGACACGGAAATAACTCCAACATTCAATATTTTGAGAGACTCAGTTTCGGAGGTTTGCCTGCCGACACAGATAAATAAACTTGCTGTGCATTAAACAAAGCTTTCCGCCGATCCAGATTCACGAGCCATATTATAACACAAACTATTTTATTACAATAAACTTAACCTGCCTACTTTGCAGGATTTAACAAAAGTGGCGATCGCTTTCGTGCGCCCGACCGAATAAAAAAAATAACAAATCTGATTTTAAATTACATAATGTGGCTCAGACAGGAAACATCAGCATCACCAAAGTGAAGACTCAAAGCCACATTCATATTTTCTAGAGATTTGACTAACCACGGTACACCATCCCTGGCGTAAGCTTCATAGTGGTTAAAAAGAATTGAAAATCGCTTTTCTAAATAGGGCTTGACTTTGCGGCACAGTAGCACGATTTTCAAAAGCATACCGATTGTGCAAGTTGCCCCCAAGTTGGTAATCAGATCCACAAACACATAGTGATTCGGTCGCTGCGGACTTTCCACTACTAAGAAGTTCAAAATCTGGCTGCAAGTACGCACGATCAGAAATTCGCTGGGTCTTTGACAATCGCTACTTGGCAAAGTGTTCTTCAGTTGGGCATACAATCGGTCATTAAACTGACGTTTGCCATATTCAGGGTCAATAGAAGATGTCAAGTATTCGTATAAATCCCATTTAAAAGCTCTATACGAGGGTGTCTGGCTAGTGTGGGTAATGAAGCTTTGGGATAAATCCCGATAGGTATGGGAGCCTTCGACTTTGCCGACAAATTGCTTGAGAGCAGCACCCAGTTCGCGATCGCTTAGTAACGTGGGATTATGTACTGGCTGTATAATTCGCTCAGCTCCGACTGAGGAAGTCTTACGTGACATTTGCGCTCGTCGCACTTGATAAGTCACATACTGAGACAGATCAACTTCAAAATCTCGCTGAATCCGAGACTGAATTGCCCTGACGGTTTGCTGATGTTCGTAAGAACTATCTTCACTCAGCAGGCAATGTTCGTATAAGTAGGGATACCTGCGAATTAAGCTACCTAAAGGCTTAGAGCCATTGCCACTCGCCTCTGCCGCTTCAGTCATAACTTGAGCTAGGCGGCGCAGCGTCAGATATTGCTCCGTCTGGTTAAAAATCCTCACCAGTTCTCGGAAGCGCCTTGCTGAGCGAGAGCGAACCGTTCCCACGCTTGGAGGATGCTCAAATATATCTACCAAATCGGGGATAGACGCTTGGAGTTGCGGGTGCATCTGCCAGCGATTAATTAGAATGTGGCAGCAGCGATTGATAATAAACCGAAATTCCTGCTCAGCCTGCTTGGAACTAGCAATCCTCTCCAGAGCCATCCAAATTTTTGGCTCAGAGTATCCCACTCCATCCATAAATAGCTGACGAAATCGCTCGATCATCCGACTGGGTGACTCTTCTTGTACCCAGTGAAGCAGATGCTCGTAAAGCTGCTGCTCTTCAATGCTAGTTTGTCGATGGTAACAGTCTGTCCAGGTAGTCACGTCAAGAAAGCCCCCCTACGTGCAAATGTTAGGGCTAAGTGTATATTAGTTCCGTTAAGTCAGTGTAAATTGCAAATTGAACTGTGATGTAGTAGACGCTAGATAACAAGAGGCACTCTAGACAAAACCCTGATTTTGGGGGCTATACTCTATACTCCTATAAGCTAAGAGATTTTCGCCCAATTCGAGCATATCTTGACTAACTCTTTAAATGGCTCAGCAAATTTGCGGCAATATTGTGAATTTTTTGTGAAGTAAGTGTATAGTTTCGGCAAAGCATCACGTTAACCTCTCAAAAATCTATATCTACGGTAGGTAGACCCAATAGTGGCTGAATGTGATGTAAGTCACTCATAAAGATGCCTATTTTGTTGTGGTGCTGGGATTGGTGCATGATTAGGATTAATCTCATTGAAGTTTGAATTTAAGCTGTATGTCTTTTCACGTCCTCCTCTCGCAACTGGCTGAAATTATAGCGGCAGGGTCTGTAAACTTATCTGACGATCTCCTAGCGGCAGCTGTTGCAGGGATTACAACCGACACACGGACTCTAAAGGCGGGAGAAGTGTTTGTGGCACTGCGTGGAGAGAAGTTTGATGGACATGAATTTGTGGAAACTGCCTTGAGAAAAGGTGCGATTGCTGTCATTACAGACTACAAAATGCCTGGGGCTATTCCGCAATTACACGTAAAAGACACGTTGACAGCATATCAGGCGATCGCTCGGTGGTGGCGCTCGCAATTTAAAATACCAGTAATTGGCATAACTGGCTCCTGCGGTAAAACTACTACTAAAGAATTAGTCTCGGCAGTTTTGTCCTCTACCAAAGGGAATATTCATAAAACTTTATTCAATTACAACAATGAAATCGGCGTTCCCAAAACTTTGTTAGAAATGTCACCGATTCATGACTATGCCGTAATTGAAATGGCGATGCGGGCAAAAGGTGAAATTGCGCTGTTAACACAGATTGCGTGTCCGACAATTGGGGTAATTACTAATGTGGGTACAGCGCATATTGGGCGGCTGGGTTCAAAAGAAGCGATCGCACAAGCAAAATGTGAATTACTCGCCGAAATGCCCTCCAGCAGCATCGCTGTTCTTAACCACGACGACCGCCGCCTAATGGAAACAGCCGCCGGGGTTTGGCAAGGGCAAACCATCACCTACGGTTTGGAAGGCGGAGACGTGCGCGGCGAGTTGATTGATAACGAGACATTATTGGTTGAGGGGATGCGGCTACCTTTACCGTTACCGGGGCGACACAATGCGTCTAATTTCCTAGCAGCCTTAGCGGTGGCTAAAATTCTCCAAGTTGACTGGACACCGTTTAAGGCTGGTTTGGCGGTTAATTTGCCTTCTGGGAGGGCGCAGCGCTACAATTTGCCCAACGACGTTGTAATTCTTGATGAAACTTACAATGCTGGCTTAGAATCTATGCTGGCAGCGCTGCAATTGTTAGCAGAGACGCCGGGGAAAAGGCATATTGCAGTTTTGGGGACGATGAAGGAATTAGGAGAGCAAAGTCCCGAATTTCACTTCGCAGTTGGAGAGGCGGCGCGAAAGCTCAATCTCGACGCTTTGCTGATTTTGGTAGACGATAAAGAAGCAGAAGCGATCGCGCTTGGTGCTGCACCTTTACCAGCAGAGTGCTTTACAACACATCAAGCTATTGTAGACCGTTTGAAAGAAATGGTAGAAGAAAGCGATCGCATCCTCTTCAAAGCCTCCCATTCCGTAGCACTCGATCGAGTTGTGAATCAGTTTCGTGCTGAATTTACTGCCTAATTAATATCATCCACCAAAATACCGTAAGGACACCACAAGGGGTATCCGTCCCAAGCAAGGAGTCAATCCAAAGTGGCTAAGAAATTAGATCAAATCATTGTGGTTGATATTGAATCAACTTGCTGGGAAAAAAAACCACCAGAAGGGCAAGAAAGCGAAATCATCGAAATTGGTATTTGTCCGCTTGACGTCCCTTCTGGAGAAAGACTAAAAAAAGAAAGTATACTCGTGAAACCCGAACGCTCCCAAATAAGTGAATTTTGCACCAATTTAACAACTTTAACCCAAGAACAAGTTAATCAAGGAGTACCCTTTGCAGAGGCTTGTTCAATTCTAAAAAAAAATACCTAACTCAGCAGCGAGTTTGGGCAAGCTACGGGGACTACGATAGAAACCAATTTCAAAAACAGTGCCAATCTCATTCTATAAAATATCCTTTTGGCTCCAGACACATCAATGTAAAAACACTTTTTAGCCTTATTCATACCTTGCCTGAAGAAGTAGGAATGGACATGGCCTTAGAAATATTGAAATTACCCCTTGAAGGAACTCATCATAGAGGAGGCGATGATGCTTGGAATATAGCCACTATCTTGTCAAGATTAGTATTACCAAGAAGAAATGTTAATTAGCATTTTAATACACCACATTTAAAGAGTGAATTCTCGTTTCCAGACTGAGCCTGGGAACGCCGATATGGAGGTAGAGCCTCCAACAACGTTTCAAAAAACACAGACATGAGGCAGAACCTCATATATAGCGTTTCCAGACTCAGTATAGGAACAAAAATAGACGATATAAGAAATCATAGGCATAATAGCATTTGAGCCATTACAAAGCACTGCACCCGGATAGCCCAACTGGGTGAAAATAGATAAAATCCAAAGTTGCCAGCTGTCTATTATGGATGGTTAATAGCTAATAACCAATGACTAATGACTAAGAAAATTATTTGTCTGCTTTTAACCTTGCTGCTGGTAGCCTGCGGTACAACTGCCAGTGACATTACACGAACCGCCCAAGTGAAACCGGGTGCTTTTAAGGTAGCGGCGATTTTTCCCGGAGCTGTGGATGACCAAACTTGGAATCAATCAGGTTACGAAGGATTAAAGTTAATTGAAAAAGAACTTGGCGCTGAGGTGGCTTATGCTGCCAGTGTGCCAGAAGCCGATGCTGAAAAACTTTTTCGTCAATATGCTAAAAAAGGTTTTGATTTTATCATCGGTCATGGTTGGCAATATATCGCCGCCGCTAAAGTCGTATCCGCAGAATTTCCCCGTAATAAATTTGCGGTTATGAGTAATTATGCAGGCAACAATAAAAATTTTGGCGGTTTGGCGTTTCGGGCTGGTGAATTGGGGTATTTAACAGGAGTGGTAGCAGCGCTGAAAACAAAAACTAATAAAGTTGCTTACATTGGCGGTCAAAAACATGAAGGTTTGAAAGAGGAAGCTACCTTATTTGAACGAGGCGTTAAGAAAATTAACCCCTCAGCCCAAGTATTCATTGATTGGGTGGGAAGTTGGACAGATGCAGACAAAGCCAGCCGAATTTCTCAAAAGTTAGTGGTGAAAGGCGTTGATATCATAACGGTCAATGCTGATACTGCTTATAGAGGTGTTATAAAAGTTGTTGCTGAAAATAAAGGGGTTTATGCTATTAGATGGAATCATGCCATTCCTGGGCTTCCAGAGCAACAAAAACCACCCCCAAAAATGATTTTAACCAATGCCATGCAGCAGGTTCCTATGGTAATGCTTGAAGGAGCAACTTTGGTACAGCAAGGGCGTTGGGAGGGCAAGCAGTATAAATTCGGTTTGCAAGAGGAAATCCAAGATTTGGCTCCTTTCTATGGTTCCCTCACTCCAGAACAAGAAGAATTTATAAACTCGCTCAAGGAAGACATCATTACTGGGAAAATCGATGCTACACCTTAGTTATTAGCCATTACTTAAATTTAAAGGAATTAGTGGGTGAAAGAGATTTCTAAAGGAGGCACGATGAACCAACAAAATAAAGGCAGTGGTTCACGGCTAGGGACAAGTCATGAATTGCCTCTACGAATGGATAGGGCTTCGCCTCTCTCTGGTTTTTTTTCTATTGCCAATCAACTTAGATATGGTTTGGTACTGCTAGTAGTTTTAGCTTTATTAATTACATCGGGAATGTTAATTTATTTGAGCTTCCAGGCTCAAATAGAACAGGTAGAAGTCGCCCAGCAAGAGCGAAGTTTGGTTGCTGCTGGCGAGATTAATGCTTACTTGGATGACTTGCAGCGTAAACTGAGTTACCTTGCTAGAGTGCAAGGGTTGACGGATTTTTCACCGGAAATTCAGCAAACTTTGTTGGAAGCGCTGACGCGCCATAATAGTGCTTATGAAGAAGTAGCGATTTTCAATAAAAATGGGGAGGTTGTTTCTGAGTATTCTCCTTATGATGATTCAAAATTCTCTCACCAGGATGATTACCGCTCATTTTCGCGGGCTTTTAAACAAAAAGAAGACATTGTTAGTCCAGTTAGAATGGACGCTGCTACAAAACTTCCAGTTGTCACCTTAGCGTTACCAATTCGCAACCAGCAGGATGTAGTAGATGGCGTTTTGATGGCGCGGATTAATTTAAACTTTCTCTGGTTCGTTGTATCTCAAATCGATGTTGGTAAAACTGGTTATACTTATGTAATTGATAACCGTAAGTATTTAATTGCTGAAAAGGGGATATCACCTAAAAATTATAAGTTACACGATATTTCAAACTACGCTTTTATCAAAAAATTAACAAAATTGAAGGGTGCGAAAACCCTAAAGAATTATCAGGGGTTGAAAGGGGTGGAAGTGGTGGGCGCGATCGCGCCCATTCGCAGTGTACGCTGGAAGGTGGTGGTAGAACTTCCTACGGCTGAAGCTTACGCTCCTGTGCAGAGAATGCTTTTCGTGATGGGTATAGCCTTGAGCGTGGCGATGGTGGTTGCGGCTGAGTTAGGTTGGTTCTTCTCTCGGCAAATTGTATCACCTTTGCAGCGTTTGACGCAGGCATCAGCCAAAATTAGCGCGGGAAATTTGGATACCCAGGTGACAGTTAACCGTCACAACGAAATGGGGGTATTAGCAACAACTTTCAATGAAATGACAGCTCAGTTGCGCGGACTGATTAAAGAGTTGCGTAAGGAGCGCAATTTTGTTTCGGCAATTCTGGATACAGCGGGTGCTTTGGTGATTGTGGTTGATAGACAAGGGCGAATTATTCGGTTTAATACAGCTTGTGAAGAAATAACTGATTACTCGTTTGCAGAGGTAAAAGATCAGCCTTTTTGGGATATATTTCTAATTCCAGAGGAAGCAAAATCTATTAAAGATATTTTCGCTCAGTTGCACACGGGTAACTTTCCCAAAACCTACGATAATTATTGGACTACGAGGGATGGAAGGCGGCGGCTAATTAGTTGGTCAACTACTGTTCTACTCGATGCTGATGGTTCAATTAAGTATATGATTGGCACCGGAATTGACATTACTGAACGTAAACGAGCGGAAGAGGCGTTGTTACTTTCAGAAGAAAAGTTTTCTAAAGCTTTTCTTTCTAGTCCGGATTCGATTGCTATCAGTACGGTGAAAGATGGGCGCTATGTAGAAATTAATGAAAGTCTTTTACGAACAACTGGTTACACTCGTGAAGAGATAATTGGACATACCGCAATTGAATTAAATATATGGAACAATCCGGAAGACCGTCTGAAGATGATAGATATGTTGCAAGAGGCGGGAAATATTCGCAATTTAGAATGTGAGTTTCGCAAGAAGTCTGGTGAGGTGGCTATAGGATTACTCTCAGCAGAAGTTATTAATTTTGGCGATGAATTATGCGTGTTGGCTGTTGTTAACGACATCACCGAGCGCAAAGCTGCGGACGCGCAACTACGCGACGCTTTAGAGCGCGATCGCTTACTTGGTGTCATTGCTCTGCGGATTCGTCAATCCCTCGATCTCCAGCAAATTTTAGATACTACTGTCAGCGAAGTCCGAAATTTTCTTTCAGCAGATCGGGTTTTTATCAGTCGCATCTATGACGATTTTCAGGTTGTTGCTGAGTCGGTTATTCCGCCGTGGCGACCTATTCAAGAATGGACTCCCAAAAATGAAGAACATTATCAAGCAATTAGGAAAGTTTTTGAAAATAAATCCGTCCATGTTGTTAAAGATACCTCTCAAATAGAGATTTCTTCAGTCGTTGCTGAGGATTTTAATAATTATCAAATCAGAGCTTTCTTGGCTGTACCAATTATTCTGGATGAGGAACCTTGGGGACTGTTGATAGTTGATCAATGTACGTCACCGCGTGATTGGCAGCAATCTGAGATTGATTTGCTATCATCATTGGGAACGCAAGTAACTATAGCTATTAAACAAGCAAAACTATACCAAGAGGTACAGGAGCTAAATGCTCGGTTAGAACGTAAAGTGGAGGAACGTACTGCTCAACTTTCTCAAAAAATGCAGGAACTCAAAGAGCTAAATGAACTAAAAGATGAGTTTTTACACGCAGTTTCTCACGATTTGCGTACACCAATTATGGGTATGTCTTTAGTCGTAAATAATTTATTAAATAAATCAGGGGAAACAATCCCGATTTCTCGCTCAATTTTAGAGCGAATGATCCAGAGTAGCGATCGCCAACTGAGTTTGATTAACTCTCTCCTCGAAACCCACTCCAGCGAAGTTCGAGGCGTTATCCTCAATTACCAGCTAGTACAACTGGGGACGCTAACTTCAGCGATCGCTCAAGATATGGAACCACTGCTCCTGAAAAATCAAGCTACCCTGAACAACTTAGTTCCAGCTTCTTTACCAGGCGTGACAGCAGATCCATTGCAGCTGAGGCGGGTATTTGAAAATCTGCTCACCAATGCCCTAAATCATAACCCACCCGGACTCATTCTCACCCTGCAAGCCACAGTTGAGGAAGAAATGGTTCATTGCACCGTTGCTGATAACGGCGTGGGAATGAACCCCGAAGCGTGCGATCACCTGTTCGAGCGTTATGTTCGCGGTTCCCGCGCCCGTTCAACTGGCATCGGTCTAGGGTTATATCTTTGTCGGCAAATCATCACAGCTCATGGCGGACAAATTGGTGCTATTAGCGCCCCCGGAGCCGGAGCAACTTTTTGGTTCACATTACCCCTGTTCGCGTCTCCTACTGAAGAAGTAGGTAATTAGTAGGGGCGAAGCATTCGCGCAGATAGATTATCGGTAAGTTGTAAATTGTTATACGCAAATGCTTTGGCCTTGCAGGTTATGAGTGACTGGCTAAAAATCACCCAATCGGGTGAGTCAGCAGCACGAAGCGCGATCGCGACCTCTTCTCTTAACTTGGAAGAGTAGAAGTGTACGTGCAGGAAAATTCCATGTTTAAAAAAAAAGTTGTGACTAATGAAACTGCGCCGCTTGGTGCTCATCTGTCACCCATTAAATGCTATCGAGAAAATATGATTTCTAATTTAGAGTATTTACAAGCTTTACGGAATTGTTGCCGAAATGAAGCCGCTTTTGAAGAACTTAAACATCTCTTAAGTTTGGCTGGGCAAAGTATTGAGGAAATAGCCATACTAAATCAGCTTCATGAACCAGCCGCGAAGAACCTCACCCCGCCTCCGGCTCCCCTCTCCGCTTGTCCATGTCCAGAGGGACTGGGGGCGCGGTGTTTTAATGATGGGCTAACCGGGTTGGATATCAGTTTGCCATCAACACAAATTAACACAGATTTTCAGTCACAAGTCACTCATTCTTGGGAAAATTTCCTCCCAACAGAAGCCTCAATGTCCCAATCTGTCCCAGAATTAAACAAAATTGCCGCCAACAAGCTCGGAATAATTTTTAAGCTTATAGAGCGTAACGATAACTCTCGATGGTTACTATTTGCCCATGCAAGCTGTGAAGAATTATTAGAATTAACGTCCCATTCAGCTCACTCTAACCTAATTTTGTTTAGGAATTTGGTTCACCCTGAAGATCGGGAATCTTATGAACAATCGCTGATGGATTCGGCGGCTAACTTACAGCCTTGGATCTGGGAAGGTCGGGTAATTACCAAATCAGGTAAGCTGAAATGGTTGCAAGGCGCTACCCGCCCTATTGTGCAGGCGAATGGCGATATTTTTTGGAATGGTTTGCTGATAGATATTACCGAGCGGAAAGCGTCGGCGGAAGCGCTTTTGCTCTCAGAACAAAAATTTTCTATAGCCTTTCGTCATAGTCCTGATTGTATCAGTATTACTACATTTCAAGAGGGACGCTATCTGGAGGTTAATGATAACTTTCTGGATCTTAGCGGTTATCTTCGTGAAGAGGTCATTGGACATACTGTAACTGAGATAAATGCCTGGGTAAATCCAGAAGAACGTATAAAAATGCAACAAATATTGCTAGAACAAGGTGCAGTTCACAACCTAGAATGTCAGTTTCGCAAAAAGTGTGGCGAAGTTGTAGCAGCCCTCTTGTCAGCAGAACTTGTTAATATTAACGGCGAGTCATCCGTGCTTGCTGTAGTTACTGATATAACTGAGCGCAAAGCTGGTGAAGCTCTGGTAAGAGTTGCAGCCGAGCGCGATCGCTTACTTTATGAGATTGCTTTAAAAATTAGGCGATCGCTGGATCTAAATGAAATTCTGAACACTACTGTAGCGGAAGTCCGGCAATTTTTGCAAGCCGATCGCGTCTTCATTAGTTACTTTGATGGAAATGGACACGCACGAGCCGTAGCCGAATCTGTAGATCCCAATTTTAATTCAATTTTGGGATGGGTTACGGATGACATTGCTTTTAGGGAAGTTAAGGAAATTTTTGGTGGCAATTCCATTCGAGTTATCAACGATACCACCCCAATAAAAAAATCTCCTTTTTTAGCAGAATATTATCACCGATGTCAAGTAAAGGCTGGTGTTGGCGTACCGATTATGTTAGGTGAAAAACTGTTTGGGTTATTGATTGCCAATCAATGCTCTGCACCTCGTGAATGGCAGCAATTTGAAATTGACTTGATAGCTCAACTGGGAATTCAGGTAGCGATCGCTATTCAGCAATCTTCTCTTTTCCAACAGGTACAAACCCTCAATACCAATCTGGAACGCCAAGTAGAAGAACGCACTATTCAGTTACAGCAAAAAATGCAGGAGCTGCAAGAATTAAACCGCATTAAAGATGTTGTTTTACATACAGTTTCTCACGACCTCCGCACATCCGTCCAAGGAACTATAATGGTTTTTAAAAACTTGCTTGGTTCGCCAGGGGAGAAATTAACCATTTCTCGCTCTATTGTAGAACGAATGATTCAAGGCAACGAGCGCCAACTATGTATGATTAACTCCTTGCTTGAAAGCAATTCTACGGAAGTTCAGGGAGTTGTAATTCAGCGAAATTTTGTCCAGTTAAATACAATTTTACCAGCAATTCTCATAGACTTAGAACCACTGCTGGCGCAAAACCAAGCAACTCTGACCAATTTGGTAAATTCGGATTTACCATTAGTTATGGCAGATCCAACTCAGCTACAGCGAGTTTTAGAAACCCTCTTCACTACCACCTTAAAACACAACCCACCGGGACTGAATCTGACTCTCAAAGCTACAGTAGAGCATCAGACAATCCGCTGCACCCTGGAAGATGACGGTGTAGGGATGAGTCAGCTAGAGTGCGATCGCTTATTCGATCTCTACGTGCGCGATCCCCAATCTCGCTGCTCAACACGCACTGGTTTAAAACTACATCTGTGTCGGCAAATTATTACTGCTCACGGTGGACAAATTGGCGTAACCAGTCGCCCCAATAGGGGGACAACTTTCTGGTTCACCTTACCCTTGGCAACCATAGAACGACAAGGCATCTAGCAGCTTTGTGTCATCGATTCTGACGGCAAAAAATGTGGGAACTTTTGAGCGGATAATTTTATCACATATCTAAATAAGATAAATCCATCTGAATCATTAAGCTCCTCACCATGACTTTGACTTCAAGCTCCTCCAAGCGTCTACTTCGGCGGTCAATTGCAGCCATAGCCACCGTAGTCTCAACACTAAATTTCGTAAACCCCAGCCACGCTGCCACTTTTGATCAAAAAGAAGTTGAACAATCTAAATTTATTGCCGTAGCCGCACCTTATGGCACAAATAGTCATCAACTATTGATTTTGGAACAGATATCAGACAAGCAGCAGTGCTGGAGCGAAAACGGCTCCAGCCCCGTCATAGTAGATCCGCTACTGGTGAACTTTGACTTCAGTGGCATTTGCGGACGTAGTACGGACAGCAACGGCTATTCTATCCGGATGGCGGGTACAGATTTGGGACTGAAGTACAGCTTCAACATCGTCAAAAGCGGTAATGACTTTGTGCTAGTTGGGAAAAATTTTAGCGATCGCAACGCCCCCGTCATCGAAATCGGTAGAGCCAACGGCATCAACAACGGCTTCGTGAAAATCAATCTCGATCCGGCTTGGCGGTTTGCCAAAAGAAGCTTCAACGGTAAAACACTAGGTCACGTCTATCTTACTAGCGACCAAGCACCACCCCCCGGATTTGGCGATATTGCCACACCTCCAGGCGGAACCTCTTCCTTCCGAGACATCGCCACAGATGTCTACGCTAGAGAAATTGAACAAGCAGTATCCCTTGGATTCGTCGCCGGGTTCAAAGAAGACAATACTTTCCGTCCCCAAGTCTCTTTAACTAGAGAACAACTGGTATCTATGGTATTGGAATCATTAACCAAGCTACCGAGTGCTAACGTCACAATTCCCACCCAAGCATCATCCCGACCATATCCCGATGTCGATGCTACGCGCTGGAGTGCTGCTAAAATTCAATGGGCGCGGGATAACAAAATTGTTAGTGGCTATCAAGACGGCTCATTTAAACCCACCCAACCAGTCACCAGAGCCGAACTATTAGCAGTATTGCGACGTGCTGCGGAATTTGGGAAAAATATGCGCGGACTCCCCCCAGAGCTTGGTGTCAAGAACTCAGCCAAAACCTTCTCAGACACAGAAAAACACTGGGCAGCATCACTGGTTAACCAAATGTCTTCTTATTGTAATGTTGCCTCCCCAGTAAATGAAACTGGCAGCAAGTTTGAGCCAAACTCTCCCACTCGTCGCAACTACGCCGCCGCCGCCACTTTGCGAATGCTTAACTGTGTTAAATCGGAATAAGGGGCTGGAACTGGGAACTTTATCCTCGTTCCCATCCCCTACTGGGAACGAGGTAATAAACCATCCACGCTTCTAGGCTTGCGATCGCTTGTAATATGCAACCGCGTGTAACTATCTGTCGCACTTAGATAACCAGTTTCATCCGCTACCGATTCCAACGCCTTTACCGTCATAGTTCCCACGCTTGGTAATTGAAATATTTTATCCTCGTTAAGAAGCGTTACTCCTGGGAATGATTCAGGCGAGGCAAAGCCTCCAGGTATTGCGAATTTTTTAAGATATCAATTGCATAAACGCGAATATTTTTTCCCCACAGTGTTGATTCTTTTTCGTAATTTAAACCAACTTTAATGGCAACTTTTTGAGATGCTATATTTCCCGGATCTATTAACGATATAAGACGGTTACAACCAACTTTTTCAAATCCATAATCTCGAATTGCACAAGCCGCTTCTGTTGCCAAACCTTGCCCCCAGTATTCTTTGGCAAGTAGATAGCCAATTTCAACTTCTTGCTGTCCATCCATGGAGACTTAATCCGCATCTACCAATAAATTTATTATCGGCTTTGTAAATGGTTGCCCACAAACCGAACCCGTTTTTATCGTAACAATTGATTATCTGCTCAACCCGTTGCTTTGTCTCTTCGTATGTCTGCGTACTGGGATAGAAGTTCATAACAACAGTATCGGCGTAAATCGTCGCTAAGTCGTCCGCGTCATATAAGGTTAAATGTCGCAGAATCAATCGCGGTGTTTCAGCTACAATCATCTGCTTTTTGGTTTGCTGTTATCAACAAAATTATTCCCAAAAGTAACGCCTATTAATGATAAAAACAAGAGGGCGCAACTACTCTCGTGCCAAGTATAGTTGCCCTCTTGTTCAAATTAAATGTTTCCTCCAAACCCGGTTTCTTCTTTGAAACCGTTTCTTACTAAGAGCGCAGCGCAAGCCAACTTGCTCAGCCTAGACAGGCTAGTAGGGCCGGGGTTGGGGGAGAGGTTTTTGGTGTTAGAAAGATGATCCGGGCTGCGTGAGAAATTCTGCCTCTTGGGGTGTTGACTTTCGACCCAAAATCAGATTTCGATGGGGAAAGCGCCCAAAACGCTCAATTACCTCCAAGTGTCGAACTGCGTAGGAGATAGTGTTAGCACTATCAGGGTCATCACTCAGTTGCTTAAACAACTCCAGCGACTGACGCTGATGATTCAAATCTTCGCTGTGTTCAAAAGGTAAGTAAACAAACCATCGCTGTACTGGTAGAAGTTGTTTATCAAAATTATTAACTACAGCATACTTTGCCGCTGCAAGTGCTTGCGGGTCTGTGGCGAAGGCTTCGGCAGTACCTCTGAAGATGTTGCGAGGAAATTGATCCAACAAGATAATTAAAGCTAGGCAACTATGGGGTGAAGACTTCCAGTAATCCAACTGACCCGCAGCTGCTAGTTCATAGTCTTGTCGGAAGCGAGTTTGTATCTCTTGGTCAAACTCCGGTTTTTTTGTAAACCAGACCTGACGAGGTTTGCCATAACCCGGCTCATCTTCTCGACCAAACCAAAAATCTAAAATCTCATTTACTTGTGACATCAGTTTTTCCTGGGTGCTGCTGAGGATAGATGTTATAAAATATACGTCTTCTAGCGCGACAGAGCAGGGAAGGAGGAAGTACAGTTTCAGCTTAATAGTATTCATAAAGGATAGAGAGCTTTGAGCAAAGTTCTCGGTGGAAGAGTATTTATTTATCTCAGTGAAAATTAAACCTGGAAATTTGGGCATCCTAAGTAGGTAGGACGATCTAGCTAAATTTGAGTTTAAATTCACAGCGACCAATCCACTTTTAATATATGAATCACATAGATAACCAAGAGCTACTGCAAAAATTTATCCAGCGATCGCCTGCTGCGATCGCCATGTTCGACCACGAAATGCGTTACCTGCTTTGTAGCGATCGCTGGCGGACAGATTTTAGACTAAGCGGGGATATCAGCCAGCGATCGCTCTATGAGACGTTCAGGGAAGTTCCTGAAAGCTGGAACGAGCAACTCTTAACCATCGAAAAGGGTGATGAAGAATTTATCAGGCGTTTGGATGGGACTGGGGACTGGGTAAAGTGGGAAGCCCAACCGTGGACGACAAGTGCAGGTGAAATCGGCGGCATCATTATATTTACAGAAATCCTCAGCTCGCGCAAATGGGCAAAATCGGCGCTCAGACAGAGAGAGCAAAACTTCCAGTTGCTAGTCGAAGGCGTAAAAGACTATGCAATTATTAAGCTGGATACCAATGGACACGTTGTCAGCTGGAACGCCGGAGCCGAAAGGATTAAAGGGTATCAGTTAGAAGAAATTGTGGGACAGCATTTTTCCTACTTTTACCCGCCTGAAGAGATTGAGCTGGGAAAGCCGGAGCAAAATTTAGAACTAGCAGCAAAACTTGGTCGGTGCGAAAACGAAGGCTGGCGGGTGCGTAAGGATGGTACGCGGTTTTGGGCAAACGTAGTGATTACAGCTTTGCACGACAGGGAGGGAAATCTGCGCGGCTTCTCGAAAGTGACGCAGGACATCACCGAGCGCAAACAACAAGAAGAATCCCTACGGTTGCTGGAGAGAGCGATCGCATCTAGTAGCAATGGCATCGCCATCACCGACACCACCCAGCCAGACAACCCGATTATTTATGTCAATCCCCGTTTTGAGCAGATGACTGGATATGCTGCGGCTGAAGTCATTGGTAGCAATTGCCGCTTCTTACAGGGAACAGACACAAATCAACTAGCGATCGCTCAACTTAGAATGGCAATTGCTGAGGGCAGAGAGTGCAGTGTAGTCTTGCGAAATTATCGTAAAGATGGCACCCTTTTCTGGAACGAACTCCGGATTTCCCCGGTACGCAATCCCCAAGGCAAACTGACAAACTTTATTGGTATCCAAACAGACATCACCTACAGGGTGGAAGCTGAAGCAGCCTTACGGCAACTCTTGCAACGGGAATTGCTTTTAGGAGCAATGCAAGAGCGAATTCGCCAATCCTTGAAACTAGAAGATGTCCTCAACACCACTGTAGCGGAAGTGCGGCAAGCTCTTCATACCGACCGAGCAGCTATTTACCGCTTTGAGCCAGATGGGAGTGGGACTGTAGTTGTGGAATCGCTGGGTACTGGTGTTTCATCAACATTAGGCATCAATATTCAGGAAAATTACCACTCATGCGATCGCACCAGCTTATGCAATTTTAGTGATCCTCTCGCCACCCCTTACCTCACAGGTGAGATTCAAGCTATTGAAGATATTTACACAGCGGGTTTAGAACAGCCTCATGTTCAATTGCTAGAGCGGTTTCAGGTCAGAGCCAATCTGGTAGTGCCGATTTTCCAAGAAAGCGTTGCCACATTGAGCAGGGATTCTCGCTGGCATCAGGGAAGGTGGGAAAATGGTTCTACTTCCAACCTTGCAACTGTTAAACCTTCAAACTCCAAATTATGGGGACTGCTAATTGTCCATCACTGTCATGGAACCAGACAATGGCAAAACTGGGAAATACAATTTCTCAAGCAGCTGACCGTACAACTAGCGATCGCTATTCAGCAAGCTAACCTTTTCGAGCAGCTGCAAGCTGAACTCGCTCGTACTCAATCCGCCGAAACAGCATTGCGCGTTAGCGAGGAGCGACTACAAGCAATTTTAGATAACTCCACCGCCATGATCTACGTCAAGGATAGGGAAGGAAGATTTATTTTGGTCAACCGTCTATTCCAAACCCTATTCCACCTCGACCGAGAGCAGATAGTCGGCAAAACCAACCACGAAATTTTTCCCAAAGAAGTAGCTGACGCTTTTCATATCACCGACCAGCAAGTAATCGCATCTGGAACTCCGATAGAGTTGGAAGAAGTCGCACCTGTCGAAGGTGTTTTACACAGCTACCTTTCAGTCAAGTTTCCTCTACAGGATGCTACTGGTGTCCCTTATGCAGTCTGCGGTATCTCCACCGACATCACCGAACGCCAGCAAGCTCAAGAAAGCTTGCGACGCACTAATTCGCTTTTGAAGGCGCAGCAAGAAGCAGCACTCGATGGCATTTTGGTGATAGACGAGAACAGAAAAGTCGCCTCCTACAATCGTCGCTTCAAAGAATTGTGGCAAATCCCCGACGAGGTGATGAAGTCTGGGGACGACAGACAACTGCTAGGCTATGTACTCTCAACCCTGGTGCAGCCACAAGAGTTTATTGCCAAAGTCGAGTATTTATATGCTCATCCAACTGAATCTAGCCGCGATGAAATTTCCTTAAATGATGAGCGCATTTTTGACCGTTACTCATCAGCGGTGCTTTCCCCAGAAGGAGACAATTATGGCAGAATTTGGTACTTCCGAGATATCACAAGACGTAAACAAGCTGAAGAGGATTTGCACAAGTCTAACCAGCAAATCAACAAGATATTAGAAAGCATCAACGATGCCTTTCTTTCCTTAGATCGGGAGTGGCGGTTCACCTACATAAATTCACGAGCCGAGCAGCTTTTGTTGAGAACCAAGGATGAGTTAATTGGCAAAAATATATGGGATGAATTTCCAGAGGCTGTTAACTCCAAGTTCTACTCGCAGTATCACAAAGCTGCTACCGAGCAAGTCACGGTTGAGTTTGAGGAATTTTATTCACCATTAAACACCTGGTATCAGGTGCGAACTTATCCCTATGCCGATGGTTTATCAGTTTATTTCCACGATATCAACGAGCGCAAGCAAGCCGAGACAGTACAGATACAGTTAAACGCATCTATACAAGAAAGGGAAGAAAGATTCCGAACCCTAGTTGCTAATATTCCTGGTGCTGTTTACCGCTGCGCCTGTGATGCTAACTGGACAATGGAGTTTATCAGTGATGCGATCGCAGAAATTTCAGGCTATTCGGCTAGTGATTTTATTAACAATCAAGTACGCACCTTTGCCAGCATTATCTATCCCGAAGACGCGGCGATGGTGGAGAAAACTATTTTAGAAGGCGTGTCAGCAAAACAGCCTTACATTATCGAGTATCGGGTTATTCGAGCTGATGAAACTGTCAGATGGGTTTATGAAAAAGGTCAGGGTATCCTTAATAAGGAAGGAGAATTAATTCGCCTTGATGGGGCGATTTTTGATATCACTGAGCGCAAAGCTGCTGAGGCAGAATTACGCGATTTAGGATCTGCCCTGGAAAATGCCGTTGAAGGGATCTCGCGCCTAGACACCCAAGGGCGCTACCTGGCTGTCAACCGAGCCTACGCCAGCGCTGCTGGATACCAACCAGAAGAAATGATTGGTATGGAATGGCCCTTAACTGTACATCCTGAAGATGTAGAAAAGATGATAGCTGCCTATGAACAAATGCTCAAAGATGGCAAGGTAGAAGCTGAAGCCAGGGGTGTGCGTAAAGACGGCTCTATTTTTTATAAGCAATTAGTGATGATCTGTGCTTACGATTCGCAACGGCGTTTTATCGGACATCACTGCTTTATGAAGGACATCACTGAACGCAAAGCCGCTGAGGAAGCCTTGCGCCAAAGCGAAGTGTTACGCGAAAGCGAGGCGAAAACCCGCGCCCTTCTAGACGCTATTCCAGATGCGATGTATCGCATGAACAAAGAGGGCATTTTTCTAGATTTCAAAGCCGCTAAGAACGACCCTATGGAGATGAGTGCTGATGCTGTTGTTGGCAAAAATATTTATGATGTTTTGCCCATGACTGTAGCTCAAGCTGCTTTACACTATAGCGCGATCGCTCTTTCCACCAACAAAGCACAAGTGTTTGAATATCAAATGCCCAAAGGCAAAAAGATTGAGACTTATGAGGCTAGAGTTGTAGTCAATGGCCCGGATGAAGTGCTGGCAATTGTGCGCGATATTACTGAGCGCAAGGAGGTAGAGCGATTGAAAAACGAATTTGTCTCAATTGTTAGCCATGAATTGAGAACGCCGCTAACTTCAGTTCGCGGTTCTTTGAGTTTAATTAGTGGCGGCGTGGCAGGTGAAATTCCCCCACAGGCGAAAGCCTTAGTAGACATTGCTTATAAAAATAGCGAACGTCTGATCCTGCTGATTAATGACATTTTGGATATCGAAAAGATTGAATCCGGTAAAATGGATTTCCATCTCACACCGCTGGAGCTGATGCCATTAGTGCAGCAAGCACTAGACGTGAATCGTGGCTATAGCGAACAGTTTGGCGTGCAGTTGGTGTTGGAGCCGCAACTAACGGATGCTATGGTGAATGTAGATCGCGATCGCTTGATGCAGGTGATCACTAACCTGCTCTCCAACGCCGCCAAATTCTCTCCCCGCAATGGCCAAGTCAAAGTCTGTGTCTCCCGCTTAAACCCAGAAGATAGAAGTCCAGACTTATTGGCAACTGATAATATTTATCCTACCTATTGCCTCCTGCCTTCTTCCTCCTTCATTCGCGTTGCCATCACCGACCAAGGTACGGGCATCCCCGAAGAATTTCGTTCCCGGATCTTTAAGAAATTTGCCCAAGCTGATTCCTCAGATACCCGTCAAAAGGGCGGAACCGGCTTGGGTTTGAGCATTTGCAAAGCGATTGTCGAAAAACTCGGCGGACAAATTGGCTTTACCACCACTACCAATGTCGGCAGCACCTTCTATTTTGACTTACCAGAATGGCAGGATGCACTTGTGCCAATTGTATCCAGCTCAAATTCATCTGACAGCCTCCGCATCTTAGTGTGTGAAGACGACCCGGATATTGCCCAATTGCTCTGGCTAATGCTAAAGCAAGAGGGTTTGAGCGCAGATATCGCTTATAGTGCAGCACAAGCCAAGCAGCTACTGGGCCAAAACCGCTATGCAGCAATGACAGTGGATCTGGCATTACCCGGTCAAGACGGTATTTCATTGATCCGCGAGTTGCGGGAGGCGCAAAACACCCACAGCCTGCCAATTGTTGTGGTTTCTGCCAAGGCGCAGCAAGGGCGGCAGGAATTCAACGGCGGCTTGGCGGTGATAGACTGGCTGGATAAACCAATCGATCAACAGCGATTGATGGCAGCAGTCCGGCAAGCAGTGCGACAACAAACTGGCACCCAGCTACAAATTTTGTATGTAGAGGACGATCCGGATTTAACCCAAGTCGTCTCAAAAATTTTGCAGACCCTAGCCGAAATTGACTCAGCTAAGAATCTTCAGGAGGCAAAATACAAGCTACGGACAAATACTTACGACCTGGTTATTCTAGACCTAAGTTTACCTGATGGTTCTGGTCTGGAGTTGCTACCTTACCTCAACAATCAGGCTCGCGTCCCAATTCCAGCAGTGGTTTTCTCTGCCAATACAGTTGGTATTGAAGCCGCGAATCATGTGGCTGCGGCACTCGTAAAATCCCGCACCTCAAATCAGCAACTGCTGGATACCATCAAATCCTTAATTGGGCGCAGTGACTCGATAAATACCCTTAAATAACCGTAGCCAGTTACGCTGACAAAATGCCACATTAGAAATGCAAATTAAAAATCGCCAAGAAACTCTTAAATTTTTAATTTGTTTTTTTCAGCACACTCTTTTTTGGAAGTACAACTTAGAGAAACGCTTTGTCTACCCCACCTCTAAACCGGATTTTGTTTGTGGAAGATGACCCAGATATCCAAACTGTTGCCAGCTTGGGTTTGCAGGCTGTCGGCGGTTTTACTGTGCAAATATGTAGTTCTGGCAGTGAAGCAATTCAAGCCGCGCCAACTTTTGCCCCAGATTTGATTCTGCTTGATGTGATGATGCCGGGTATGGACGGTATTAGTACGCTAAAGGCTCTGCGCGAACTAAGAGAAACTTTAACTACTCCTGTGATTTTTTTGACGGCCAAAGTCCAAACTCACGAAGTAGCTTCCTATAAACAACTCGGCGTTTTGGATGTAATTGCAAAGCCGTTTGACCCGATGACTCTTTCTGCAACTCTTAATCGCTTGTGGTCTGAGTACCATGTTTAATTCTGTGAAAAATCCACAAGAACAACTAAAGGCCTTACGTATTGCTTACACGCAGCAACTACCAAGTCGAGTTGAGCAGATTGAAGCTACATGGAATCAGCTGCTTGCAAGTTTGGAAAAGAGTATCGCAGTGGGGGAGGGGGAGAGTGGGAGAGTGGGAAAAGATAATACTAAATTCCTCTTCTCACCTCATCACCCCATCACCGCCTCACCGCCTCTGCCCCTCTCCGAAGCTTCCTCACTTTTGGTAACGCTGCACAACTTAACACACCGTCTGGCTGGATCGGGCGCTACATTTGGCTTTCTAACGTTAGGCAATGCCGCCCGAACATTGGAACTTGTTTTCAAAGCGATGCTGGAATGTGGGGATTTGCCAACTTCGGAACAGCAAGCACAAATTTTGGTGCTGCTAGGGGTATTGAAACACGCGGCGAGTGAAATTTGTTTACTGTCCACTCAAGAATTATCGGTAAACCTACCGCTGACACTTCCTCCCCTAGCGGAGTCAGACAATCGGCTGATTTTTCTGGTTGAAGACGATCCACTTTTGTCACAGGATTTAGTGTTGCAAATTGGTTGTTTTGGTTATGATGTTCGTGCCTTTAACGAGTTTGTTGAACTTCAGGACGCGATCGCTCAAACACCCCCAGCAGCAGTCATCATGGATGTGGTGTTCCCTGAAGACAATTTGGCAGGCCCGAAAACTATCACCCAAATCCAGAAAGGGCGCGAACAACCTTTGCCAGTTGTATTTATCTCTTGCAGAAACGATCTGACAGCGCGTTTGCAGGCAGTGAGGGCAGGTGGGAAGGCATATTTCCCTAAGCCGATTAATATCGGAGAGTTGATTGATGCTTTGGATTCGCTGACGGCACCCCAAACCCCAGAACCGTATCGAATTTTAATTGTTGACGATGATGCGTCTTTGGCTACTTTCTATAGCTTAACTTTAGAGCAGGCGGGGATGATGACGGTAGCGATCGCTGATCCTTTGCAGGTGATGCAGCCTTTGATTGAGTTTAGACCGGATTTGATTTTGATGGATATGTATATGCCGGGTTGCGATGGCTTGGAATTGGCATCGGTGATCCGTCAGCAACCTGCTTATATGGGGATTCCGATTGTGTTTCTCTCGGTAGAGACTGATTTTAATAAGCAGCTGACGGCGATTCAGCTAGGCGGGGACGATTTTTTGACTAAGCCGATTTTGCCACACCATCTGGTGGCGTCGGTGATGCCGCGAGTGCAGCGATCGCGTCTTTTACGTTCTGTGATGGTGCGCGATAGTTTGACGGGGCTACTTAATCATACGACTATCAAAGAGCAATTAAGTATTGAAGTGCAACGGGCTAGCCGGGAAAATACCACAGTCGCCTTTGCCATGATTGATATAGATGATTTTAAGTCAGTTAATGATACCTATGGGCATTTGACAGGCGATCGCGTTTTGAAAAGTCTCTCCCGTCTATTGCAGCAGCGTTTGCGTAAAACTGACATTACTGGTCGTTACGGCGGTGAAGAATTTGCTATCATCTTGCCGCATACAGATGGTCTAACAGCAGTCAAGGTGCTCAATCGCATCCGGGAAGGCTTTGCCAAAGTTCGGCAACAGTCTGAAGGTGCTGAATTTTCCGTCACTTTTAGCTGTGGTGTTGCTGTTTTTCCCAGCGTGGTTGATGCGACGCAACTCAATGAAGCCGCAGACAAAGCACTCTACGAAGCCAAACGACACGGACGAAATAAAGTTGTTATTGCTAATTCCTAATAGCTAATTGCTATTAGGAATCTCCTTAAATTAAAATAGGAATCGGCAGTTTCTTACCTTTCCACAGTAGGTTTTCCAATTCTTCCGGTGGTACAGGACGACAAAACAAATATCCTTGGACTTCATCACAATCATGTTGGCAAAGAAAAGATACTTCTTCTGCCGTTTCTACTCCCTCAGCAATCACTTTTAAATTCAATTTTTGTGACATTTGAATAATTGCCATAGTGATGTTTTTACATCTAGCATCAGTGTTAATATTCCGGATGAAACTCCGGTCTATTTTTAGAGTAGAAAAAGGAAATTTTTTGAGATAACTTAAAGAAGAATATCCAGTCCCGAAATCATCAATAGATATTTCGATTCCTAAAAGCTTCAACTTATTTAATGTCTTGATAGCTGCTGATTCATTTTGGGTTAGTACGCTTTCAGTAATTTCTAATTCCAAAAATTGCGGAGCCAGACCTGTGTTATTTAAGATTTCGACTATACTCTCACCCAAGTTTGCTTGATTGAATTGTCTGCATGACAAATTAACTGCCACTCGTAAAGAAGAAAAACCAGCGGTTTGCCATGCTTTAGTTTGAGCGCAAGCAGTTTTTAAAACCCATTCGCCAATGGGCATAATCAAGCCTGTTTCTTCTGCCAATGGTATAAATGTTGCCGGACAAATTAGCCCTAATTCTGGATGTTGCCAACGTATTAACGCTTCTACCCCAACAATATTTCCGGTTTTTAATTCGACTTGCGGTTGATAGTATACCTGAAATTCTTCTCGTTCTAAGGCACGGCGCAAGCTAGATTCTAGGGCCAATTGATCGACAGAATCAGCCTGCATATCTGATGTGTAAAACTGATAAGTATTCCCCCCTTGCTTTTTAGCCCCGAATGTTGCTAGAGAAGCATTTTTAATTAAAGTGTCAATGTCACCACCATCCGACGGATAGCGCGAGATGCCAATGCTGGCGGTGATAAAGACTTCGTGACCCTCCAGCATGAAAGCTTGAGAAATTGTATTTAAAATGTCGTGGGTAACGCCAACAACTGATTTTGTGTCATCAGTTAGAAGAATAATTGCAAATATATCGGCTTGCAAGTGAGCAACAAAGTCGCCGCTACTAACACACATTGTCAGGCGTTCGGCTACAGACTTAAGTAGCAAGTCGCCTAGTGTATAGCCTAGAAAGTCGTTGACGCGGCTAAATCTATCTAAACTAATAGAGAGAATACTAATAGAAGATTGGCTTGGTAACTTGTCTATATGAGCAATCGCTTGATAGAACTGTTCTTGTAGTGACAAGCGATTGGGCAGGCCGGTCAAGTTATTGTAATATACCAGGTGATTGACTTTTTCTTCTGTATGTTGTAATTCAGTTGAGTAATGTTCAAACATTACTGTTTGTTTTTTGAATCTAGCAGCGATCGCGCCCAATAATTCATCTCTGGTAAACGGTTTGGTAAGATAATCATCAGCCCCCAGTTCCATACCCTGACGCAGATCGGATTTGGTAGATTTGGCAGTTAGAAAAATAAAAGGAATCATAGCCGTGGCTGGATTTTGACGCAGTTCTCTCAATACACCGTATCCATCCAGTTCCGGCATTGTGACATCACAAATAATTAAGTCCGGTTGGTTTTTTATTGCCAATTTTACCCCGACTTTACCATTTTCTGCGCCTATCACATCGAAATTCTCAGATGTTAAAAGGGCGCTCATTCCAGCTAAAACTGGTTCTTCATCTTCAATAACTAAAATTTTGTTCATTTTTGCTTATTCCTCCCTGCCCCTGTTAATTTCTTATTGATATGGCAACTTGACTACAAACTTCGTGCCTAGCCCTATTTTACTGTTTACACTAATTTCTCCTTGGTGTAATTGAACACATTCTTTAACTATCGCCAGCCCCAATCCAGTGCCGGGAATAGTACCTACATTAGTAGCCCGATGGAAGCTTTCAAATAAATGTTGTTGGTCTTCTATGGGAATACCGATGCCCTCATCTTGGACTTCAAAAACTAATTTTTCATTTTGAAAATAATAGGAAAAATTAATTACACCTCCTTGGGGAGAATATTTCAGAGCATTTGAAAGTAAGTTTGTAAAAATTTGCCGCAAAAGTTGTTCATCTACATAAACTTGTTGAAAGCAGCTAGAGCTTTGCAACATAATAGTCTGTTGGCTACCTACTGTAAGTTGCATTTCGCTCACTAAGTCGCGGCAGAAACCATCTATATTTAGAAACGTTGGACTAAATTGTAGTTTTCCAATTTCGGCTTTCCCGATGATTAAAACATCATTTAGCAGATTAGTCATATTCTTGATAGCAGTTTGAATGCGGAGAAAATACTGGCGTTTTTGCTCCTCATCCCACTTATGGTCATAGTGTTCTAACAATTCGGTATAAAGCAAAATAGTGCTTAGGGGAGTACGGAACTCATGGGAAACCATTGAGACGAAGCGAGATTTTAGTTCGTTGAGTTCTTTTTCTTTTTCCAGTGATGAACGGATTTCTGAGTCGGCTTTTTGGCGCTCAGTGATGTCGCGACTTATGCCGCGATAACCTTGCAGTACACCTTGGCTTTCAAAAACAGGCGAACCGCTGCTTTCTAAAACAATTGATTGACCGTTTTTGTGAATTACAGTTTTTTCTAGGTTGGAGAAGGGTTGCTGTGCAGCAACAAAGTAGTTGAGAACTGATTGAAATCGGTTTGCCTCATCCGGCGACATAAAATTGAAAGTAGTCTTACCAAGAATTTCCCCAACTTGATAGCCGGCAATTTCAGAGGCTTTTGGGCTGACGTAGGTAAAGACACCATTGCTATCCATTTCCCACACCCAATCGTTGGTTTGTTCGACAAGATTGCGATACTTCTCCTCACTCTCCCGTAGTGCTTGCTCGGCTTGCAGGCGTTCGGTGATGTCAGTAAAGATGGCAATTGACCCAACAACTTGACCGGAAGTATCTTTGATGGCATCTGTACGGAGGGAAATTTGGATGATGCAGCCGCTACGCGATCGCATCTCTACTTCACCTCTCCAAGATTTGCCGCCCCTGACGGTGGCGAACACCTCTTGGTTAACTGCTTTTTGGGTGAACAGTAGCGCTAGACCTCCAGAGGTGTCCAATTCATCCAATGCGTAGCCGAATAAGTTGCGAAAAGCTTCATTAATATAGATGGGTTCAGCATTTACACCAGATATCCCAATAGCATCGCTAGATTTTTCCACAGCGGCGCTGATGCGTAAAAGAGTCTGCTGTGCCGACTTGCGTTCGGTGATATCTTCTGCAAGCCCGGTGATGCGGCAGATTTCTCCGGCGGCGTTCCGGATGGGAAAGGCGCGATCCCAGATCCAGCGAACCGAACCATCGGGGCGCACAATTCGATATTCTTCGTTTAAAGTCCCTTGGGAATTGTTACGAATGAGAGCAAAGATGCGATCGCGATCCTCTGGATGGATTGATTCCACCCAAGATTTAGGATTGTTATACAAACTCTCGCAGGTGCGCCCCCAAATCTTCTCAAATGCAGAACTAATATAGATAATCTGGGTTTTATCAGGGTTAGTCATCCAGAACACCTCATCAATATTTTCTGCCAGCTGCCGGAACCGTTCCTCACTCTCCCGCAGCGCCAACTCCGCAAGTGTGCGTTGTTGGTACATAGATATTGCCGTTGCTGCCGCTCGGAGAATATCCACATCTGATGAAGCCCAGGGGCGAGCTTCATGGCAATTATCAAAGCCCATAAAGCCAAACAACTTATCATTAACAATCATCGGCAAAACTAAAATCGAAAGAATCCCCTGCGGTTCTAAAATCTGACGCTCTGACTCTGGAAATTTCGCCACTACCCCAGAAACGATTTTCCCCCGCGCCAATAGGTTAGCCCAGCGAGGAAAATAGTTGTCATAAGAGAGGTTTTGCAGCAAAGGATTGTCAATTTCGGGGTTGACACCCTCGGCGCACCACTCGGCACGCTGACTCATCCGCAGACAACCCGATTCATCTGTGTGGTTCTCGAACACGTAAATCCGGCTGGCACGCGAAACCGCCCCCAGCGTTTTCAACACCTGTTTATAGCAGCTTTCTTGGTTGTTGGAAACCAATAACCGACGCCCAATTGCAACCAATGCTGCCCAGTGGCGTTCGCGTTTTGCCAGTGCTTTCTCAGTGGCTTTGCGTAGAGTGATATCCCGACCGACTGCCTGGAATTCGACAAACTGACCAAATTCGTTAAATATTGCCCGGTTTGTCCACTGCTGAATGCAAATCTCCTTGCTTGGCATTACTACCTGATGTTCGTAACTCAGTACTGATTTTTCTGGGGTAAGAAAAGCCATTTCCTGTGTTATCCATTCTTGCTTCTCTTCTAACATGAAGGGAGCAAAAGTTTGCCCGACTAACTCTTCGGGCTGTTTGTTGAAGAAACGACAGTAAGCGTCGTTGACGAAACTCAGGGTTCCGTCAGGCAAAAAGCGACAGATCATTTCCGTTTGATCTTCAACAACTGCACGATATCGCGCCTCACTTTCTTGCAGTGCAACTTCTGCTTGTTTACGCTCAGTAATGTCATGGAAGTAAACGCTTAAGCCATCTTCATAAGGATAAACTTGTAACTGATACCAGGTATTTGATGACCCATAAAATGTCTCAAAATGAATTGTAATATTTTCGGATACAGCTTTGTGATATTGCTTTATCAAGTTAGAATTAACTACCTCTGGCAACTCGTCCCAGATACATTTGCCAATTAATTCGTCTCTGGTTTTTAATAAGTACTGCTCGGCTTTTGAGTTTAAGTAAGTGAAGCACCACGATTTATCGAGGGCAAAAAAAGCATCTGTGATACTTTCTAAAATTTTAATAGTCCGCTGATTTGACTTTTCTAATTCTGCTTCGGCTCGCTTGCGTTCAGTGATATCAAAAATTGCCCCGTCGAGCCAAAGTACGCTCCCATCATCACCAAAGAATCCTTGACCTCTATCATAGACCCATCTGATGCTGCCATCTGCTCGAATAATCCGATATTCAGCGAGAAACAGTTGTCTCTCTTTCACGGCTTTCAAAACTAAATTTTCACAATTGGCTGTGTCTTCGGGATGAATAATACTAGCGAAAGTGCGAATTTTGTTGTGAATAAAGTCACTAGGTGGATAGCCAGAAATTTCTGCGATCGCATCGCTGATAAACTCCATTGTCCAGTCCGAATCGTAGCCAGAGCGATAAACTACGCCGGGAATATTGGAAACTAAGGAGCGGAACCGTAGTTCGCTTTCCTGCAAAGCAAATTCAGCTTGCTTGCGCTCCGTGATATCGTTCAGCCTACCGGAAGTACCCAATATCGCATTGTCGTCAGCCAATGTCAGACTTACATGAACCTCCATCCATCTGTAATCACCATCTTTTGTCAAGTACCTAATCTCATGTTTGCAATAGTCTTTCTCTCGATTAATCAATAGTTGAAATAGCTCTAGATTATGTTGGCGATCTTCAGGATGGATATAATTTAGAAAATTTGTATCGATGCTTTCTTCGATGCTGAATCCAGTAATTTCTGTCCATGCAGAATTTAAAAATGTCCATAAACCTGCTGTATCTGTCTGGAAAAATACTTCTTTAACGTTGTCAACAACCGACTTATACTGTCTCTCTCTTGCTAAGAGAGTCTTAAAACTATGCTGCTCGTCGGTAACTTTAACTGATAGAGTTTCATAAGGTTCTTTTAGGTAAGTTGCAGGTGCTTCTAGTGGAATTGCTAATTTTTCCTGCGCCTGTTGCCAGCTTGCGTCTGGGGCTATAAGTCCGATTTTATCGCTACCTTTTGATCTATTCTGGGTGACGCTGCCCAAATTTTCCCCTTTCGCAGATTTCAAATTGGCAAATGCAGAATTAAGATTTGAAATTTCTTTTTCCAGCACTCGGCAAATACTTTGAGGGGTGATTACTCCCAATATTTGATCCCGATCGCCTACTACAGGCAGATGGTGAATTTGATGTTGTTGCAATAATGAAGATAATATAAAAATATCTGGTAAATTTGATATATTTAGGGTAATAACGGGTGTCGTCATCACCTCAGCAACTTTAACCTTTTCTAAAGACCTTTGTGCTAGGTTAAGGGGTATAATATTATGCTCGCTAAACAACCCAACTAACCGGGACTCCTCCATCACTAAAGCACACCTGCTCGAATCTCCAGACTGAAGACTAGCTATGACTTCTGGTAGAGGGTTGTCACGAGCAACAGTTAACAAGTGACGGTCAATCGCTTGTTCTAAAACTAAAGAACAATTGGGCTGGTTGTGAAGTTGCATAACAGTAAAGATTAAAATGCCCTGTTCGGGTGTCTTCAGTTTGTTGAGAGGGGAGATAAGATTAAAAAATGTAGTGGATATTAACTAATTTTTGTGTTTGCTGCTAAATAAAAAAAACTTACAGCTTTTGTCCGCAAAAAAAAAGCAGTAGAAAATTAGATATTTTTGGCTTACCTTTGGTAAGCTTACGGGAAAAGATAAAAGAAAAAATCTCTACTTAGAGTAAGTTTATAATTTTTACTCAGGAATGCCAACCAAGGATGCGATCGCGATCGCACCCTTTGCTGACAAAGAACCCCCAATTACCAATCCAAAATCCAAAATGGTATTATCCGTTACCATCGCCGACGTGGAAGCTGCTGCGGTGCGCCTTAGCGGTATTGCCCACCGTACACCTGTGTTGACCTCAAAAACTGTCAATCAGCGCACAAACTCCCAAGTCTTCTTCAAGTGCGAGAATTTTCAACGCACAGGTTCGTTTAAGTTTCGGGGTGCGTACAATGCAATGGTGCAGTTATCAAAAGCACAAAAGCAAAGCGGCGTTTTGACGTATTCATCGGGAAATCATGCCCAAGCGATCGCGCTTGCTGGACAACTGCTAGGCATTCGCACTACCATCATCATCCCTGATGATGCACCAGCAGTGAAGCAAGCCGCAACTCGCGGTTATGGTGCTGAAGTAATTTTGTACAATCGTCAGGAAACGACGCGGGAAGCTTTGGCGAAAGATATGGTCAGCGATCGCCATCTCACCCTAATTCCCCCCTACGATCATCCTCATGTGGTAGCAGGACAAGGTACAACAGCTTTAGAACTGATTCAGGAAGTTGGAAAATTAGACTTAGTGCTAGTTTGTTGCGGTGGCGGTGGTTTATTATCCGGCTGCGCGATCGCTACCAAAGCTTTTTCACCCAATTGTCGAGTCATCGGCGTAGAACCCGAAGGCGCCGACGATGCTACGCGATCGTTTCACACCAAAACGCTGCATACTGTTACCAATCCTGACACCATCGCCGATGGCGCACGCACCCCCTGTTTAGGGAAAATTACCTTTCCCCTGGTGTTGCATTATGTTGATGATATGGTGACAGTTTCTGAAGAAGCCATCCGCAGCACCATGTTTTTCTTGGGGGAACGCCTAAAGATTGTCGTAGAACCCACAGGCGCTTTAGCAGCAGCTGCTTTACTTTCAGGAGTTGTTACAGATGCAAAGATTGGTGTCATCATCACTGGGGGAAATGTGGATATGACACAAATTGGTAACATTTTCCTAGCCCGCTAAATGTAACACTAAGAGATAATGCAGGCAACAGTCGAGCAACTTTCTGAGATTCGGGTTTTTGTGGATCTAACTCCTGCGGAATTAGAACATTTACAACCTTACACCCAAGTACAGAAATATAGCAAAGGGGAGATAGTCTTACATGAAGGCGATCGCTTACCTCCTAAACTATACGCCTTGTTGGGTGGCTCTTTGCAAATCACCAAAACTGCAACAACAGGCAAAGAAACGATTCTGCGTACCCTACCACCGGGGGAAATTTTCGCTGCACCCGCCTTATTGGGTGATGGAATTTCTCCGGCGATGGTGACAGCTGAGTGTGATTCAATAATTCTTACAGTACAACGAGATGCCCTCTTAGAAGCAATTAGGCAAACCCCAGAAATTTCCTTGCGAATGCTGATGGTTTTCAATTCTCGATTGCAACAACTCCATGACACGGTGCATGGATTGGTTTCTGAAAGGGCAATTGTACGCTTAGCGCGGTTTATTCAGTATTTTGCATCTCAAGGAACCGAACCAACCCCCACTGGCGCATCTTTGAAGGTGAAGCTTTCCTATTATCAAATAGCGCGGAGTATTGGCATCACTTACGAGGAGTGCGTGCGAATGTTCAAGAGTTTGAAGTCGGTTGTGACTTACAGTCGCGGTGGTAAGATTACAGTATTGGATGCGGAAAAATTAGAAGCGATCGCTTCCGGCACCTCAGAACTCCATGCTTGAGAGAGTGCGAAATGGAGGTTAGCGGACTCGAACCGCTGACATCCTGCTTGCAAAGCAGGTAACATTTAACCCTCCGAGCATTGCTGCTTAAGGTGTCTACCTGTTAATATTAAACTCTATGTACCAATAAGCTGTACCACTAACGTTAAAACCCTTATATTTTGGTCGGGCAGAGATAACTTGCTGATTTGACAATTAGAGCAAGTAATTAAGTAGTGGGCTGTGGATCTGGTTCAGTAGAACGATCTAACAAAATTTCTACTGTACGTTCTGGCCCTAACAGCCCTTGATTAGCAACTTTGGCGGATGCCATATAAGAATCGACCGCCCCGGCGACAACATACCCCGCTTCGATGCAAGCGTCGGCGGCTTCCTCAAAGAAATTTTCTACAAATGTTCTTAAGGTTTCATTGGGGATAGCTTCTATCGCTTCTTCAGACGCACTTGCAAAACTCCAAGGCTTATTTCTATCGGCTATCGCCTTATCTATATCTTCTTTTTTGAGTTTTCCCGTCTTCATTAGCTCCTGACGAAACACGCTGTCTTCTTTTCTCCAGAATTTTCTAACCTGGGTATACATCCAACTCAGCAGCACTTGGCTACCTTGAATCGCCGTCTGCCTGATTAAGTTAGCGAGGTTCGCCGCGATTTCTTCCGCCGCTTCCTCTCCGACGTTTTTGAGTACATATAACCCCAGCGGCTCATTGAAACTTGCTATCACCATTCCAGGGATGGCGCCGCAAGCAAGCCAGCCGACAGCGTTCCCTAAAGTTGTTCCCGCACTCCCTGCCAGAGAAGTGAAAAGACTTTGTATCTGTTGGTTGTTTTGCGCCTCCGTAACGTTCCAGTTGAAATTCCAGATGTATTGTGAAACGCTAACGATGACACTCCAGAGCAAAGTAAAACTAAAACTTAAGGCAACGCTCAGAGATTCCCAGACTTTAGTTAGTAAACTCCCGCCAAACCTTAAGAACCCATTCCAAAGCTTTTGAACGAGTCCCCCTGAATCAGGCTCACTATCTCGCATTCCAGAGACAGCGAACCGCCGCACCCCATTACTTGAACCAGTAGCGACGGCTCTAGCAGCTCGGCTTTTTAGTTGTGCGAGGTCAAATGATAGTGGCATCTATGTCTGTGTGTCGCTAGTGACTCCGATTTCTCGGATACGTGGGCGTTGGTCGTAAGGTCTACCGTAGGGATTGATGTTATCCGTAATGCCGGGTGTATCTGTAAATCCTATCTCAGCACTATTAATAAAACTATCTAAATCGTCTGCGGTTTCATTAATTTTATCCGCTGTGTTCTTCTGACCGCGCCATAGACTCATTATCTGGTCTTTCATGTTCACAGCATCACCCATATTAATTTTGCGCCAATGAACAGCACGAGTAATGGCGGCGGATTGGGTTAAATCTGCCAAGATGTCCTTTAAATCTAATTTTTCGTCAAACTCAGGCACAGTTACATTTACGTAACTCTCTTGCAATAGTTCATCCATTGAAGTTTTCCCAATGGTGAACAGTAGCGGCATCTGCCTAGTGTCATCCTTTGTATTGAAGCCCAAAAATGATGTTATCGCCTCCGTTTGTCCGTGAATTTTAACTCCCATTTGTTTAATCTGCCCCGTTTCTAATAGGTTCCGAGTCGCCATATTAAGGAGCGTTTCGGAATTGATAGAAGTTTGCAAGCCGAGTAGAATTAATTCTCCCAATCCCTCAGCGATATTAGATATTTTTAATCCCACTGGTTGCGCCCCTGGCGTTGTCGGGTCAGCGTCTTTTATTTCAATTGGTATTTCGAATTGACCTGCAATTTCATCTACATATTTGATAACTCTTCCTAAAACTGAAGCTATGTTATTTTCGTACACGGGCTGATTAGGAATCATATTCCCTAGCCAGCCTTCATCTTTTGTAATTAAGCTTTCTGGTATTTGAGCGGGGAATTCATCAACTCCGATAAGCTTCGCTACTTTCTCAGTTCTAGCTGCTAGAACCGGGATAGATTCAGCAATAGAAGCTACTTGTAAAGCTACAGGCTGTACACCTTTTGTCGTTTCATCATAATCAAATACTTGAATTGTTCTTGGGAAGTCTCCAACGTTTTCTTCTATAGTTTCAATTCTTTCTGTTAGCGCATTAACTTTAGCTTTAGTATTAAGCACTTCCATATAAATCAATCGCAGAAGTGCGTCAGAAGTTGGATTAGGAGAAGACGGGCAGCAACTCATACAACAGGGCCTCGGTGGTGGTGGTGGTGACGGTCTGCCTCTATCAGGTGGCGGCGGCGGTGGTGGTGGCTCATTTAAGGGGGTTGGAGGTTCCCCGTTATCGCAGGTAAAGTTAGGAATGAAAAAACTAACAAAATATTCTTTATCTACAAATATGTGCGGAAATTCGCGGGGGGTGTTTCCATCGTAGCTTAGATAATTGGTTCGGATTGTGTATCCATACGGATGTACTGATACATATCTAAAGCCACTTTCCTCCTCTGGATCTCTTGCTTGAAAAAAACCATCTACAGAAACAAATAAATTAGGGACATCATCATAAAAAATTAAATTTACTTTATCTACTATTCTAGTAGTTCTACCTAATGTGTCTGGTAGTGTTGTAGCTGGATCATAAACAAAAGTATGTTCCGTTATTGAATCAAATTCATTGCTATTATTGATAAAGTTTTCTATGTCTTCTATCATTGGCAGATAGTAAGAAGCATAATTGTTACTAGAATTTTCAAAGGTGTAAGTCCCTTCAAAACACTCAAAGCTTATTGGTGTTGGCGCTGGTGGTGGTGGCGGCTTTGTTGTTGGTTTTGTTGGCGGTGGCGGTGGTGGTGGTGGCGGTGGCTCTGGGATCGGATCGCAATTTGGATCAACTCGTATCAGCTGGACTGGCGGCAACTTCACAAAAGCCACAACCGGGTTAATTTGAATTCCCACGACTTGACCGCAAGAATTAACCACGACCGCAGGATCTAACGATATTGGCGCAAAGTCTAGAGGTATCCCGCCGCAGTAAGGCGAATCTGGGTATCGGTTACAGTCGCGGGGATCTGCGGGTTCGTCTGGAGAGCGATAAAATCCTGTATTACTAATTGGAGTCAAACCTTTTTGTTGCTCTACTATCTCAACCCAAGGGAGATTAGGAAGCGATCTAGGTCTAGTTGTCCGGTTCGGTGTGTCGATCCAGGGTTTGACTGTTTCCTGTATGCGTGTTGGTTGGGAGCTAATCCGGGGTCTATCCCGGATTGTGTCGCTCGGCGTATCGCGGATTGTGTCGCGGATAGTGTCTCTCGGCGTATCGCGAATTGTATCTCTCGGCGTGTCGCGGATTGTGTCGCGGATAGTATCTCTCGGCGTGTCGCGGATTGTGTCGCGGATATCGTCGTTGTATTTGTCGGCCCAGCTCTCATCATCGGGGACTTCAATAATAGTATTTCTCGGCAATGTGTCAGAATGCAATCCGTTGTTGCGTGTCTGTCTAACCATTATTATTAAGTAATCTAATGATAATTCCCTTAGAGTAATTGTCCAGCCTTTGATATCTATATTTTAAGTTTTTATAGTCCTCTCTCCCAAAGTAACGATAAGGAACTGTGAAATCTCCTAAATCGTTGACCTCGCTCATTCTTTCTGGTGAAAACGGGTCGCGTAAATCCATTAGAAAAAACCCTCTGCTAACATTCCAGCTTTAATTATTCCTGGGTTATTATTCCCAAACCACGTAGTCGTAGCCCCGCCAAATTCTAACCGCTGAAAATAGACGTAACCTATCGGTGGAATACCGCTATATTCTGCTATTGATTGTTCTACATAGTTACCCGTTGAAGTTTGCCGCCCTCCTAATTCAGCAGAGTTAACAGAGGTACTATTTATTCCTATTCCAACCGCATTGTCTGTAATAGTTGTCGCCCGAAACGCCCCTATATGAGTAGCGCGAAAACTATTTTCTACCATTCCAAAAACCGCTTCTACTCTTTGTACTCCTACAGTAGTACCCGCATTAGCTGCTCTCCATCCCGCTATTCCTCCCCATGATGCACTAACCTCTAAAGCGCTTAATTTTTTCAACCTCCTATTCTGAATATTCCACACAAATCGGCGCAAGGTAGAGTCTTCGGACTGTCCCGCGCCAGAGGTGCGGATTGTTCCCAAATACCTCCTACCTGGATTTGATACCCAACACCAAACGCCTTTTATTAAAGTAATTTCGCTTGCTCTATTTGTGGCGTTAGTCCAGGCAACTAATTGAAGATTTAAACTGCCATCGTCGTCATAAGCGAATACATCATAAATAGTATTAACAGCTAAACTAGCTAAATTCGCTGTAACTGTTGAAAAACTCATTATTTTAAATGAGTCACTACCCTCGTTGTAAATTCCTATTTTATTCCCCTCGTGGGGATTAAAATAAAGAGCGTTAGCACCCGTTATATTACCAATATTAATTGATATCGGTTGTAGTTCTAACCGACCATTACAAACCCCGTTGATCATGTGTTCTGAAATGGCTAATTGATAATTTAATACCTCGTCCTCCACATATTCCTCAATCCATCCCATGTGTAGAGTCAGTACATCGGTATTAGCCAATAGACCATAACCCATATTTACAACTCTCACCCCTAACTTCATCCCGTTTCCCATCTCAAAAGCTAGGGTGTCAGTGAAAGTGTCAATTAATCTGTAGTTACGCCCTGGATAGCCGTAAGACTTTAAAAGGGAAACCGCACCTACTACCTGCCAAGGGCCACCGCTTTCGGCTATTAGTATATCGAGTCGCTTTTTCGGGGTGCTTGCTCCCCATTCAATGTCTAGAGTCTTTTGGCGCTTTTGACTTTCGGTGTCGGTAAGTGCAAACTCCGGAAAGGGTGCGGGTTCTAAGCTGTTCATTTCAGCGTATGCCCAAAAGTTTTTTAAAAAGCAGTTTACTGAGACGATTGATTTAGTAGGATTTTGGGAAGTAAAGGTAGAAAGGGAGGGATTTTCAAATACAGTTATTATGCTTGCGTCGTTAGCTGGAATTGATATAATTTTGTTACGTGCGTAGTTGTAATTGAACATGAACAGAATTATTCTAAAAGGACCTTCTTCTTTATTAAAACCGACAATAACACAAGTTTTGGCGGAATATCAATTATTAGAAAGTCAGAAAAGTGGACAAATTTCGACAGGAAAGAATAGTGTAAAACGCCGTAATAGACCCCAGGTATTTCTTTATTTTAATCAGGATGGGTCTACAGCAATTGAGGGAGAGATAAGCTTTCGGATTATGGATAGAAAAACTACCACAATCACGGATGCAGAAATTAAATCTTTAGCATCAATTATTAGGCAAAAATTTGCTACAGGGGGAGGATTTACTTGGAGTAAAGGTAAAGTAATGTATTCTTATACCGATTGGGAATTAGGGTATCAATTGCAGCTTTTATGTTCTTCGGAGGGTGAGGCCAGGCGAATCATTGAACAGATTTTAGATATTCGTAAATTCTCTCCAGAGTGGGAATATATGAATATTATTCAAAATGCTAATCCAGCTAAAGCATTTCCTCAAAATCCAGGCAGGGAAACGATTTTAGGTCAGTCGGTGAAGTTGGCTCAAATTCGTCCTTCAGTGACAGTCCGGTTTCAGTATGCCTATTTAGTTTTAGATGGATTGTCTGAGCCGATTTATTTAGTAGATAGGTCTAACAAGTTTTTGAAGGTAGTTGAGCGAGTCTGAATGTGTTTCAATTTGTTAACTCCTGCACAAGATATTTTTCTTATTATACATATTCTGATAATCATTCTCGGAGAGGTGCACCTCTCCAGTAAACTCCTAAATCTTTTAAACCCTTGGCAGCTAAGGGTTTACCCGTATTGACGATTTTGATTATCAAATGCCATCTTTGGAGCAGCCCTTAAGTTAAGTTTTTACTTTTATGCATGAGATTTCTTTTGAATCGCTGACAAGCGCCCCTGATGTTGCCGCTGATAGTTTTCTAGTCGATCGCGGTCAAGTGATGATGAACGTGAGTGCTTTTATCGGTCGCCCGGTCGGTGACTTGAGTGAATCTGCTGTGGTTGAGCTGATCTACAAACTGATTCAAGTTGCTGCCGCTGCTCAGCAAGAAATTAATGCTGGAGATGGATCGCCCCTGCCAGCTGGTGAGCGCATAGCTGCCTTTACTGCACCAGCTATGCAACCACCCCGCTTGAGTCCGGACGGGAAGCTTTACAGCATGGCTACGGCTTCCGTTACGGCGATGCTTCCGATCAAAGTCGGTGAAGCGATTGCCCCTAAACAGTAAACCGATTAATTAATTAGGGGAGGCAAAAATGAAACGATTTTCAAGGCTGCAATATGCAGCTAAAACGCTAAAGGCTACCGGCCCAGTTATTACTAAATATCAGGCATTCCGTTCTGGGACTGCGACTTATAACGCAACATCTCAAGCGCGGCAAGGAACGGTTAAAATTGGCATTCGTGCTTTTGGGGTGTTGGCTGCGACTCCCGCTGCGGCAACAATTTATGCCTCTGGGGTAACGGGTCGAGCAAATGCCCAAATTACCGCAAACGGGTTAACTGCACTGACATTAGGACATAGAGACATCGACACCGCCAACACTCCTTCTGCTGGATTTAATTCAGCCAAACTGATTGTCGCTGTGGTCAATAATGCTTCTACTACTACTCCGGTCAGCCAGATCACCGGACTAGAGTATAAGAAAGCAGCAACGGAATCTTATACAATCCCGTTTGGTGCGACCGATGCTGATGCAGCAACGGAGGGCCAATACGAAGCATTTCAGCGCCTCGCTGGACAAGTTGCAGGTGTTGCTCCAGCGACGGGTATTTCTCGCCGTGTCTCATTCCGTCCTGAAGCTTTTAGGCTGAGATAGATGATGCAAGATTCTATTGAAAGCGCTCTTAGCGTGGAAACGATTCTCATTCCCGGTAACGGAGTTGATTTGGAGCGCGAATTTCAAAAGGTTTATGAAATTAATACAGCGCTTTCAATGTTTCTTGGCGGTGAGATGGACTTAGAAACTTATCTAGATATCTGCGAATTTTGGGAACAGAATATGGATCTCTACCTCGCCACTGCTGATGCAAATCTAGAAATTTTAGGGTTTTAAATGGCGTGGGTCAGTCTCGGAAATCATTTGTTTAGCGTTTTGCCTACGAGTGATGATTGGCAGATGTTAGGGGAAGCGATTAACCCTTTCGAGGCTGTGACTATCCGTTCTAAGATTGCCTCGGTTGTCACTAAAACCATTGAAGACCGAACTTACTATCCGGAGGTTTACGGGCTACTGGCGGACATATACTACTATGCTTCCAGTCCCTCTGACTTTTGGATCGGGAAAATGAGCAGGTTTTCTGCCATTGCATCTAGTAGCGAATTACATCCTTTCCCGGTTGTCGGGGGTACTACTGTACTAGCGACAAACCAAGACCCGAACACGCGCCGATTAAAACAGTACGATTTGCCCGGTGGCTTTCACTATCTGCGCGTAACTCAGCCAGATTCCCCTGCGACTTACAGACCAGACGAAAATCTGGTTCGTCGGATTGGATACAAGGCGGTTCCTAAAAAGAAAGGCACCTCTGGCGGCTACTTCCAGCCCTGGCTTTATGGAGATAAAAACTTAGACTTTTTGGCTGAGTTGTTTATTTACTCCTTAGATAAGTTGGTTAATGTTTCGGCTATCGCGCCGCCGCCGGCGCCGAATCCGCCCTCAGCTAGAGCGAATTTGACTCAAGAACAGCGATTTGTGTATCATGCTTTGTCCACAGACTACCGGACACTGGACACAATTCTTACTTATGTAGATATGCCCTCTGGTCAGGTATTAGGGATTTTATTTGAGCTTGAACTACTCGATTTGATTGAACAAGAGCCGATGAGCGGGCGCTATAGAACCACGGGACTTTAATTTATGCAGATCGAAAGCAGTAAATCTGATTGCCCGATAGATTGCCCGAATCGGAATAAATCCGCTGTTGGGCGGGGCTACTCAGTTTTAGCTCTCGCGGCAACCATCCCTTCTGTGCTGGTCGTGGCGTGTCTATTTTCTTTGAGGGTTGACTATCAGTGTCAGAAGGGAGATTGTACCCGCAAAATTGAATGGCAGGGGTGGCAGGGGGTGCCGTTGGAAGCGATCGCATCCGCCCTCGGAACAGGACTCGCAATCTACGCAACACGAGACACACTGGCTGAAAAAATCGGCAATTTACTTAAATAATTTAAAAATGTGGCTTCAAACTCTAGGAGCTGGATAGATGGAATCAGAAGATGGATTCGCCGACTCATCCGCCGAGGACACAAACACCCGTCCCCAGTTATCCTTGAGCGATTCTCCTTCCCAGCCTGCGGGCTTGTCCGCTTGGAGCGAGATACCATCGGAAGCGTTGATACCTGGAGAATCATTCCACGACAGGGGGAGAATGATTTTTTGGTTGCCATTGACTCATTCCGCCGAGTTAAGCACCAAATTGATAATGAGGAAAAGCTTCGTGGTAAAAAATCTGGCTCTTCGCCAGGGCGACACACACTTACCGACGAAGCCAAACGCCTCCTACTTTGGCAACCTAACAAAGTTGTTACTCATCTTTTCTGGGTTCAGAAAATCTCTCGCTTCCCGATTAACGGGCGCATCAAATTGGAGTGTATTGGGATCTGGGCGTTTGATTTGGAAGGGATTCTCTCAGGTTGGACAGGGCATGATCGCTATCCTCAAGCGATTTGTCGGAGGGTAGTAAAATCAATTGCCAGTTTGCCCGATCCGGATTTTTCTATCAACGTTTTAGATCCGGATGCGTGGCTCTCCGCAATGACCAAAGCGGCGAAGGCTTTCTTAGGGCAGCTTCACCATATTTAAGCTATGACTTCATCAATTGCTCAATATACTTCTTGTTCAACATCGGGTGTTCGCCCGTTGGACTATCAGCTGATTCATCAAATCAACCGCATTGCACCAGGTCTGTTAGTCGATTTTTCCCATTTGAATGTGGCTTGTGGCGCAGGGTGCCACCCATTTTTGCAAGCGCCAGCTGTGGAGGCTCTAGAAAAGGCGATCGCTATTCGTCGGAAGAAGATGATTGTCAATAGTGCCTACCGCTCATTGGCGCAACAAGCGATTCTTTACACTCACTACAAAAATCGACGATGTGGGATTACTGCCGCAGCCGTCCCAGGACGAAGTAATCATAATACTGGACTGGCTTTAGATATTGAAGATGCTCAGGGATGGAAGCCCTATTTAGAGCGGTATGGTTGGGATTGGATAGGCTCATTTGATCCAATGCACTTTGATTTTGAGGGGACAAAATGCAAGAATTTAGCGTGGCTTTCTATTAAAGCTTTTCAACAGCTTTGGAACTACAACCATCCAGATCGGCGAATTATTGAAGATGGGCAGTGGGGGAAAGAAACTGAGATAGCGCTTCTATCCACTTCATGCGATGGATTTTATGCGGTGCCAGGTTTTGAAAGGTTGGAAAATATTTCAGAACTCCCTACTCCTGGCAGAAGTTTAAGGGAAGGCAGCCGCGGTGAAGATGTCCGTAAAATTCAGTTAAAACTAAAGATAGTTCCTGCCGATGGAATTTTTGGGAAGAAAACCGCTGCTGCTGTGATTCAATTCCAACGCGAACGAGGTTTGGTAAGCGATGGTGTCGTTGGGATGCAAACTTGGCGTATTTTGGGAAGCCTTTAATCTTCGGTGAGGCGAACCCCGCAACACAGTCCAAAGCCAAATCCTAGAAGCATTCCTCTATTAATTTGTTTGGGCTGGATTAATAGGGTGAGAAAGCCAAATATGCAAGAGGTTGCAATAGTTCCTATCACAATATTTTTGATTCTTCTGCGGGTTCTATGTCTCATTGGTGCTTTGATTGTGAATACTGTTCTGCGGTTTTTTGTACGTCAGGGTGGGTTATCAGCTCAAAGATTTCCGGTTCTACAGCTTCTCTTATTAACTTTCTACCTTCATCATTCGCTTGTACTTGATAGCAATATGACAGATGGGCTAATAGTTCCCAATCGCTCATTGATTCGTAGTCCGGTTTGTTCATAAGGCTTGAACCAGTAGAAAAGAAAGTATCGCAACAGAGCAAAAAATTAGCGCCAGTATTCCTATCAGAGTTTTTAGTTCTGGGGAATTGAGGGTTAGCCCCGTCTCGTTTACAAAAATCACATTCACGCCCATAGCCCGGAAGTCTTCCGCGACTTTCCGGGCTGCTTCATAGTCGCGGGGGTCGCTGGGTGCAAGCCCAATAACTACGCGGCGCTTGGGGATTATCCACAAAAGTTTAGGGACATAGTGGTTGTAGAGTTCCGTCTGAGCGGCGGCATGAAATATTGCCTCGCGGGTAAGATACTTCTTCACCTCGTAGTTACAGAGCCATGTTGCTAAGTCGATGCGCCTGGTGGCAGTGGGCGTTTTGATTCGTACTTCGTGGGGAGCTAAAAACATTCCCCGCTGGCGGAGTTGTTTTTGAATAAGCATTTGCAAATCACGCTCACACCATCCGTCTCGGAGAAAGCGATCACAAAATTCAAGGCTATTCATCATCACCTCCTAATTTTTCGAGCCAGGCAGAAGCGCTGTTTATCAACTGCTGCTCTGTCCAGTCCCACATTCCCTCGCACTGCTCAGCCAGGTAATTCATGTTCTCACTGGTGAGCAGTGAGCCTGAAAAATTTATCTCATTTCTGCGTCCGCCCTGCCTGTCATCTACCTCGACTAGGGCGGCGATCGCTAGTAGCAGCTTGTCTCGTTTACTTAGCTCTATGTTCATAAACAGTCCTTGAATTTTTCCATCAACTTAAAATCACCATGCCGCCGCAGCACGAATGCGATCGCTCTCTTAGCTGCCCTATACCTTTCTGTTTTGGTCGCTTTCAAGGCTTCCTTGATAAATCTCCCAGGCGGTAACTCCGTATCCTTCAGCATGGTTAGGAGCTGCTTTTGGGGCGGGAAACCATGCCCTTCTGGATACGTATCCGGCGTATCCTCATCGCCTGAATCGTCCACTGTGTCAGCATCTTGGCTAGATACGCTCGTATCTACCGTATCCCCAGCCGTATCTTGCTTATACGTCGCTTCCAGGCGTTGCCGTGCAGCTTCCCAGAGGTTGTCGGGGGAACTGTCTTGGACGGGTTGGGGAGGGCGATCACTTTCCTTTTCTACTTTGAAGTTTGTAATTTTTCGCTCAATTTTGGGCGTGTCCACTTCTACCCATTCAGTTGAGCCGTCAAGCCGAATTAGTGCCTTACCGCTGGCGACGGGCTGGGAAGTCTCCGGATCAGTCGTTGCCAGGAGTTGTATTTGCTGCATCCGGGCAATCAGATTAGCTAGTCCCTTGATATCGCCTAGACAGCTTTGGGTGTTATTGTGCGCTACGAAAGTAACGGGCATTTCTTGCTTCCGTGACAGGGTGGCAGAGACTTTGGCGAACTTGGTTAGGAGTTCCTTGTCTTCAATAAAATCGGCGTAGGTGGTCGCCTCTTCGCAGATTACAGAGACGGCCTTCCCATCTTTCCAAAGTTGCGATCGCCACTCTTCCTCAGTGACAGTTGATTTCCCAAAATCTTCGTACCTTCCCATGACTTCTCTTACATACCATCTCATCTGCTCCTCTATCGCGCTATAGGTGTTGTACAGCTCCACTCCTCGCCACTCAGTAGCGTTGCTGTTAGGGTCGAACACCATTAATCTGTAGCCCATCTGGACTTTTTTAAGAGCTAACAATCGTACAAACCAACTCTTGCCGCCACCTTGATTCCCCCACGCTAGAGAAGTGCTAGAGAGGAAGCTTTTAAGCCAGGGTAGAAGATTGGGAGCTGTCTCGGTCTGTGGTTCAGGTGTGACGGTGGCTTCAATTTGGTTGGTAACGTCGAGTGAGTCCCGCCCATCTAGCAGGGGTTGGTCGTAGGGTTCTAAAACCGCATAAGACGCTTCAGCTGCTTGAATCATTGCTTGCTGGTTGAAGGCTTCCAGTTCTGCCTGTGATTGAATCCTTAGTTTCTGGAGGCTGACACCTTCCCAGACGCTCTGATACTTTTGCGCTGTGGCTTCTTGGGACGCAAGCGATCGCGCTAAAGTCATCGACACCCCAAAGCCAGAGATAGCAAGTAATGCTCCGCTCAATTTCCAACCCGCTGCGCCCGGTTCCCGTCGCACATTTTCCGCCGGCACGTTTAAACGCACCCAGTCGGGTACTGAACGTTCGGCGCATCCCGCCGGCGATGGCTGGCAATAAATCAAGCGCCCATCAAAATTGCCCGCTGTCGCAATAGACGCGCCTAATATTCCTACTCCGAAAGCGGAGAGCATCATTAATTTTGGGTTCATTTGCGTACCCTCCACAAAGTCGCTAGGCACACAAAAACTGTGGGGATGGATATCAGGAGGATTGGGTTTGCTATGGCAACCAGAGAGGCGATCGCATCCCAGAAGCCTGCGATAACTGAAGCACCGATTGCAAGTCCGATAACTGCGCTCTCTCGTCTGTCGCGTCCTAGCGCCAGAGCAATGTACCCAGCGGTGAGTCCTAGCAGCATTGCATAGGCTACCAACATCCCAGGAATGAGCCTGGATAGTAATGCCAGCGCCAATCCACCGGAAAAGTAAAGCCCAAATTCTGACAGGTTGCCAGCTGCTTTATAGAAGGTGTGTGTGGATTCTTCAGAAACAAAATCAGCCTCGGAGGGAGGCTGATGATCATCATTAGGATTAAACATCAGCTTCCTCTAGTTATTTACCTGAGAACCAATCGCCTATTCCCTGCCAGAATCCTTTGTTGTTTGAGTTGGAACTGGTGCCATTATTAAGCAGGTCTTTTCGTGCTTCGGATTCCTTTCTGGACTGTTCAGCACTTGCTTCGCGCCGTTCCATGAGAGGGATTCTTTCTTGAATCCGTTGCGCTCCGGTTTGATGTCGCCGCTGTACTAATTGGAGTGCGGTTTGGAAGTCCAGACGCTCTAGGCTTAAGGCACTGCGGCTCTCAGACTGCAACTTCAGCACGCCGTGACGCGCTTTATCCCCCATGAGTTTTAAATGGTCTTGGTAGCCCTTCCCCGCAAGAAAGACATTCAATATCTGCTGATCGATTTGTTTAGCAGCTTTAGCAGCATCCTTTTGAATCTCGGCTACGAATTGCTCGTATTTAACCTGACCTTCGATGAGAGTTTTGAAATGTTTTTCAAGTATTGGCAATACCTCAAGCAACCTGTCCATTGCTTGCGCCCTGTCAGCATATTCCGCAAGCTGCTGATCGGTCATGTTTGGCAGCTCTTTCAGGTCGATATTGAAGTAGTTTTTTGTCAATCCAACGAGTGTTGGATCTAGCGCTTGGACTTTGTGAATGCCTGACTTCTTCCCTTCGTATTTGACGATTGCGCCGCCTTTTTTTCCAAATTCCATGATGTTTCCTTACAAGGTAATAGCCCCCAGGCGATAGCTGAGGGCGTTGTTTTATTGGTTGAATCCGCGAAGTTTATCTATCATCTGGTCTGTGCGCTGTTCCCGTTGCTGGCAGATGCCGAGGGTATGTTGGAGTTTCTGAGTGTGGGCGTGATTGGTGTATAGCTGCCACCCAAGGAATGCTGTGAGTATTGCCAGAGGGACTGTTAAATCGCTGCTGTCTTTCATGTTGCGCTTGCCTCCTGGTGCATCCCCTTGGCGAGTTGGTGGGGAGACATTCTGGTGCTACATGGATGAAAGCCAGGAGCTACCAGCACGCCTCCGATTAGAAAAGCGATCGCGTATTTCATGCTCCTTTCCCCCGCGCTGAGTGAGTTGAAAGGCGATCGCTTATTCGCTGTGCGACCGTCCGCACTTCTTCGTCTTCGATTGCATCAATGGTTGGCTGTGGGTCATCGCCGCGGCGAAAGATATCGCCGAGTTTCAGTGCGGTGGCGGTATCGACACCGTGGGCCATGTATTGCCCATCGGGAAAACCGACTTCAAAATCTGCCATGATCAAAATGTCTCCTTTCTGTAGGTTTGGAGCCAGTGCCAGGGGGCGAAGCGTGGAAACTATGACCCCTGGCTACTGACAAAATTTGAATTTTTAGAAGAATGGCACGCCGTCGCAAAGGACGGAAGCAGAGTAGCCTGGAGTGGCGGTGGATGCTGCCCACCATTGCGAGAGCTTTTGATAGATGAAATTAAACATCTCTATCTCCCCTTGGCTTTTGCGGTGGAGTAGGAGGGCAAGGAGGATAAATTGCTGGATTCGGAGGGCAGCAAGTATTTTGGGTCACTTTCTGCTGCCTCCAACGTCAAGCGAACGTTGTGGATACCATCTACAAACGCATTGAGGGAATCAAAAATCTCGTTGCTAATATCCCCAAAGTCACCGTTAGCAATGTCTTGAAGCGCGTCCGAAATCCCGCCCCCGACAATATAACTTTTTGTGGAATCGCGGACGGCTGAACGTGCTTCATCTAATTTGTATTGAATGTTATCAACACCTTGATCGGCATTGGCTTGGCTGCGTTTACGTCCATCCTCGGCATCCTTATTTTTCTTGGCTTGTTCAATTGCTTTCTTATCAGCTGCGTTCATAGTATTGCTCCATTGTTGAGTTGATTTCTGCGATCGCACGACTGCGACCTTTGAGCTGGATTAATTTGCGAAATTCCCAGAGAGCCAGAAGGGAATCTCTAGTGAACCCTTTGTCACAACGTTTATAGTCGAATCCTGTTGTTTTTAATTCCAGTAGGACTGACTGATCGCGCCGTAGTTGGGCATCAGAAATGTTCAGCAGCTTTCTGGCTTGTGAGCGTGCTACCCAAGAAACTTCTTCCGGGATAATTTCATCCATAGGCAGCAACCTGTGACCGACTTATGAGCGAGTTGTGAGCGGCAGTCATAAGTCGCTCACGGCTCGGTCACGATTGCCTGTAACGCTTGAATTAATAAAAATTAGGCGCATAATTAATAAAGCTCCTTCCTTCACTGGGTTTTGGGGTGTTAGCCAGCAGCAGCCTTTCGAGCAATACTGCTGGCTTTTGATTTGACTATTTGATGGCAAGGTCAGCGTTGTAGTCCTTGCCAATTGAGTATCAAATGCTCAAATTCTGCATCAACTTCATCACCTTCAATTAAGTTGAAATCTTCTTGCGCTCGTTTACAAAGCGTTTCAGGAGTATAGAATCCAGCCGAATAGGTGGTTTGAGTCCCGTAGCAACCTACTCCTCTCTCGTCAACTTTGACAATCTCATAATCCATATCTCCTCCTTCTAAATAGCGGTAGATCAAAAGAAGGGCATTTTTGAAGGGGAATGGATGAATTTCAAATTTAATGCCGTCCCTAATGTTTGCGTTCAGGCGAGAACTCTGAAAATTATCCCGATGCAAAGCATAGATTAGGTTTGTGGAGTTGATTAGTATCTTCACTGGGTTTTTCGGTTCACAACTAAATTAATTCTGGGCTATTTGATGATGATGTCAACGCCTTCGTTGCGGCAGAACTGTTGCAGGAAGTAGATCATCATTCGGCGCTGTTCTTCGCTCAAATGGCGCAATACAATATTTTTCCTCTCCAGTAGACCTACGTGAATGCCAACTGCAACAAGAGCTGCATCTTTGTAGGTTTGTTTACGGGACAGGTTGTATCTACGGATCTGATTAAAGATAAAGCCGGGATTGATTAGCCGTTCCATTGGATCAGTTCTTGGTTATTGGGCGTTAGTCATTAGCAGTTTTTGGGATTACTAGGTAAAGAGTCGTTACTCAGTGAGTGTTATGAGTAGTCGTTTTTACAGTTCTGGATATTCCTCTTACGATTCAGGGACATTTATTGTCAATGTTTTAGCCACTATCATTGCTTTGGTTGTTTGGTGCCTCTTATGGTGGTTCTTCGTCAAAAAGGTTGGGATTAAAAAAGGGGCAAGTCGTTGGGTGATATACGGTTTGGCGTGTTTTCCTTATACAAGCGTATTTACGTTTCTGATTTTGGTTTTCTGCCGTTGGCCCGTGTGGGCTGAGCTGCGTCAGGCAAAGAAAGATTTGAAAGTCTGCCAGGATGAGCGGGACGCATTGCAAAAACAGGTTGAGCGGAATGTTGATTACATTAGAAAGGCGAACTTAGAAGTTCAACGGCTGCAAGGTCAATTAATTAGTAAATAAATAAATACCTCCTCTGATTAGTAGATGTCTGGAGAGCCGGGGCTTGGTTGTTGCCCCGGCTTTTTCTATGGAAACGACCGTTAGTTCGTATCCTTGGTATCGGTTGAAACCCAGGTAGCGAGATTTTTGGGCAGATCCTCAAAACGAATGCCGATAGCTTCACAAAAATCCGCCCACTCTTGACGAGTCATTGACGGTTCTGATGGCTTCGTTTCCCATCGGGCTAGAGTTGCAAGTGAGACGCGGTTTCCCAGCCGTGTGATCAGTTCTTCTCTAGTTAGTCCTGCCCTTTCTCTCAGCTGCCTTAACACGCTTTTTTTATCCTTATCAGAAGACGGTTGTCTTTCAGTCGGTCTTGACATATCATCATAACATCTCAAATTGACTTGTCAATCTGAGTCCTCAGCAGATACAACATTAGAGGGCAGTCCCGAATTTCCAGGTCTGGACTACCCTCCTTAATCCTCCCACCAAGGGGATAAGCAGTTTAGAGCGAATTGGTACAAGGCGGAAGATAGGTCTGTCCCCCCGCAAATAAGCACCAGCCCTCGCCATGACAACTAGCTCGAAAACTCATCCCTCAACCACAACCGACAGGAGAAACCATGAGCATGATACGGATAGGAGACAAATTCGTTATTCCAAATTTACGGATGGAGTCACCGCTCGTCCGTGTTGGCGGCAGGATCATAAATTTGGATGCGATCGCCCATGCCGAGTACGATGCGACCGGCTCAACCTTGGAGATATTTTTTCAAATACTTCCTTCTATAGTGCTTTCCGATGATGAAGCTGAATGCCTATGGAAACTGCTGGAGCAATCAGCTTTAGATGTCATGCCAGAGGAGAACGCGATCGCCTCATGAGTCAGCTAAACGATTTGGACTCTATTAACAATCAGCCCCTGGAACTGAAGCTTGCTATTCGTGCGATCGCCTGTGAAGCAACAAAGCTTCAACCAGGTCGTTGCTTTGTTTTCCCAGACGGGACAATTATGCCCATGCTTGTCGGATTTTCCGACTGGATTAAGGCTCATCAAATTTAACGTTTACTACACCACATGGAAACTACAGAAGGAACTTTTGAAGGCTGGGTGATTATCGAACTCCTGGGGCATCGCAAGTTAGGCGGCTACTTAAAAGAACAAGCGATCGCCGGGGCAAACTTTCTGAGATTAGATATCCCAACCACAGACGGTAAACCCGCTGCCACCCAGTTCTATGCTCCCTCGGCTGTTTACTGCATCACACCAGTCACCGAGCAAGTAGCAATTGGCTACGGCTCAAACCACCAGCCAACACCTGTGCAGCGCTGGGAGCTACCAGCAGCAAAAGCTGTTGAGGCTGAATATTCTTACAAGGATGAGAATGAAGATGACGCAGATTACTGATCTAGAAAGCATGATCGGCGGAATGTACCCAGAGCATCAGGCTCATGTCAGAAACCTGACAGCTCTCCGCCTGGAAGCTCAAAAGCAAATAGACCAAATAGCCTGTGATTTATTCCGGCAGGAGCTTAGCTGGGTTCTGAGTTTAGAACTTCAAGAAGCGCTAAAGATTGAGGTCAAGCGCAGCTACAAAAAAATTACAGCAATAGGTGAAATCACCTTTCTAAAGAGAAAGATTTTCATCTATCCCGATTACGAAAATGGCTACGAGAAACCCAATGGCTACTGGAAGATGACACGATCACCAGTCCTTTATGAAGAGAAGGTTCTCGGCACCGCCCTCCAACAAGAGCTAATGATTGAACTGGGGCAAATCCAAGCATCGTATGCCGACTCAAATCAGAAAAAGGAGGAAGCGGACGATATCCCTTTTGACCAGAGCGGTGACGAAGACGACGACGAATTTTGACCCAAAGAAAAGGCGATCGCCTAAACCAGGAAGGAAAGCGATCGCCAATAACTAGAGGTAATAAACAATGATTGCTGTAAATTCTTTTGTAACTAGCGACAGACTGCCTCCAATGAATGTAGAGGCGGAGGAAATGGTTTTGGGAGGAATCCTAAGCTATCCACAATCAGTCTCTATGGTCGCGGATAAACTCCTTTCAGAACACTTCGCCCTAAAGAGCCATCAACAAATATATAGAGCCATTCTATCAGTTTTTGGACTCGGAAGACAACCCGATTTAATGCAAGTTACTACTTATCTTTATGACCGAGGATTACTTGATTCAATAGGTGGGCAAAGCAAACTGGCTCAATTAGTCGATTGCACAATCTCAGCGATTAATATTGACCAGTACGCTGAGCTAATTATTGAGAAATACCTAAGAAGAAGAGTAATCCAATTAGGAAGTGAGATAAGTAGTGCTGGCTACGAAACTTCCACAGACTTGCAGGAATTAGTTAGCTGGGTACAAGAACAAGCTTACTACACAACCCAGACAGCCTTAGACGGCGGACTAAGAGATGCTAAAGCATTCAAGCATCAACAAATTATTGATCAAGTATCAAAATTGGAATTAGAAGAAGAGAATCCTTCTCTTCGCTATTTCAAGTTGATCGATATTGCTAAAAGTTCTGGATTGTCGGTTGGTCAGTTGGAGACAATTTACTATAAGCACCTCATTAACGACGAGAACGAACCCGCTATCCCTTTAGCGGAATTTCGCAAGAAATACGGGGCATCTGTAAACCGTTGGTTCTTGCATGGCTTTCTCTCCGAAGGTAAGGTTTCTCTCTTCTACGGGAAGGGAGGAGTTGGTAAAACAAGACTCATCTATGACCTAATTCATAGCGTCGCTAATGGTCAATCGTGGAATGGCTTCCCTGTCACAGCTAGAAGTAGAAATATCTTGCTAGTCCAGACGGACGAGAGCCAAGGGGATATGCTCGAAGCTTTCAACGCCAGGGGCATCACCGACGATATGCCCATCATGTGCAAGTCACGGTGGACAGTTGATCACATCCAACAGCTAAAGAAAGAAATTATCGAACTCGGCATCAACTGGGTAGTTATCGACTCCCTAACAGCAGTTAGCTCCAACTCAATCTACTCAGAAAATGACGTTCCCTACGCCCGTCCTATTCTCTTATTGAAGGCTTTGGCGCAAGAATTAGGCATTCACATCAGCATTATTCACCATGCCGTAAGCGACGGGTCAAAGCCGAGGGGAACCACGGCGATCGTTAATGCTGTAAGCGATGTTTTCTGCGTTGCCGCCAAGTGCGATGCTCAACGCCCCGACTCACTCAACCGACTGCTAAAGGTAGAGAAGTCCAGGTCAAGAGCGCCAGGGATTTATGAATTGCTCTTTGACCCAGAGGACAACTCTTGGCTACTACTGGGCAAGCAGGGGGAAGAGGAAGACACCTCAAATTTAACCATCAAGGATAAGATTGTCGGTTTCCTCCAATCCCATCCCAATGTGACCTATGAATCCGCAGAGATTCAGGAAGAAATCGGAGGTCATCTCGACAGCATCCGGCGTTGCGCTAGTCAGCTGGCCAGAGATGGTGAAATTAGCTGTAAGCGTCTGCCCTCTGGTGCTAAAGGATACTGGATTGCTCTGGACGGTGATGGTTTTCCGACGCATACACCACCCGACAGAGACAAGATCGCCAAGATTAAGGCTGAGTTAAAAGCATCTAGCATCGATGCCGATGATCACCCCGATGATCACCCAATGATCACCCTTGATGATCACCCCCAAGATGAAGGCTTAACAATACTTTCGGGGATCGGCCGGCCTCCGATCATTGAAAGCTCAAACTTTTCCACAGAAAAATCGGCCGACATTAATGATCAGATGTCGGCCGATGCTGGGAACCCCTGTGAACAGGAAGTTCCAGGGGTGATCATTGAGGGTGATCATCAGGTGATCATGGGTGATCATCCTCCTCAACCCTGGTATCACGAAAAGATAGAGAAACCCTACGAACAGCCACCGGCTCCCTTCGCTATTGGGCAGAAAGTCTTCTTCGAGGGTACTGAGTACACGGTGACGAGTTGCACCCACACCCATACGCAATTAGACGGAATTGAAAAGGCTGTTTCTAATTCTGAGTTAGCGATCGCCGCTCCTGGTGCCGAGGGGGAGAACGCGATCGCCGCTCCTGGTGCCGAGAATCCCACACCCCTCCACGCTCTAATCAACACCCCACTTAAAAATAGATTGTTTGATTCAGCTCTAGCCGAGGCATCTACTGACGATGTGAGATTAGCGCTACAGAAAGTAGAGGCAAAACCTCGCGGCAATTCAATGCGAATTGACCGCTTGAGACAGCGCTTAAGTGAACTCAAAAAGATTGAGATAGCCGAGCCAACAATCTGTAAATACAAAGGCTGGGAGGGGCGATTCAGGGCAACACGCGAAGGAATAGAAGTAGTTGTGATTCGTCCAGATAGAGCTGAATCAGAGCCTATCCAGCTATCCTTCACATTCTTTGAAGTAGCTATCAGCTGGTTTAAATCCGGAGTTGATAGCGAATTTAAGGGGGATTGATATGCCAATGGATCGCAGCCTCTACCCTCCGAATTGGGACGAAATAGCCACGCAAATTAAACAAGCAGCTAACTGGCTGTGTCGGGAATGCGGTAGACAATGCCGCCGCCCAGGAGAAACCCTCGTAGAGTTTTGTAAACGCAGAAATCAGCCTTGGGATGAAGTCATGGCACATCCCCAAAGGTTCACTCTCACAGTGGCTCACCTAGATCATATTCCCGCCAACTGTGACCCATCCAATTTAAAAGCCCTCTGTTCAGGATGCCATTGCCGCTATGACCTTAAAGCAATGCCGTTGAAAAAACGCCTTAAACGAGAGCGGCTAGGGCAACTTTCATTACCCATTTGAATGCCTTTTCAAGACAATGCAAACAGATAGCGGATTAGTGCTAATCAAACGATATTTTGATTTAGTTGAGGCAAAGCGCGAAAGGGAAAGGCCTTTAAGGCTTTTATCTATTAGCCACTATCACGTACAAACCAGATTACTTTACAGGTCTGATAAAGATGTTTGGGGCTTGCATCTTAGCCATTACGCCCTACAAGAACTCGTTAATCATGCCCTTAAAGCAGAGGAAGAAAAGGAGGTATTAAATGGCTAAAAGACGACCATGCCCTTTATCTCTAGATTGCTCGTCAATGGGGGCTTTAAGAGGGAAAGCTTGTGTTAATTGGGATACCTGCAATTGGTGGGTTAAACCCTGGCCCTTGCCCTACGAATTTAGATTACTTAATTTTGAGGGATTATCCTATCTATCTGTGAAATGGGCGGATTCATTCCACCGGCCAATGTGGGAAGCAGCGGGGTGGGCTAGTTCAGAACCATTGCCTTACGTTTATTTCAAGACATCGGATGGATGTCGGGTTCTGTACGTTACCCGATCCAGAGGAGACTGGATAATTCCCAAACGACTTGGAAATAAATATCTGCTTTGGGCTGCCGCTCAATCAATGAATTACACAGAGTTTTACGAGTTTGAGCCAGACACTTGTGAGGAGTGGCTGTACAAAGATTTCTATTACAACGTTGAACAAATTCACTAAGTTTGGAGGGTCGGCAATGAAGGTTGAATCTAACGCAGGATGGCTTCGAGTTAGATTCACTTACCAAGGCAAACGGCATTGCCTCTCGCTAGGGCTAAAAGAAAGCAAATCTAACCGCATTAAAGCAGATCGGGTACTTTTGCAAATTGAAGCTGATATTCAGGATGGGAATTTTGATTCCTCACTTTCTAGATACAAGCCTCACCCTTCCTTGAAAAAGCCACTAGCTCAATTAAACTGTGCAGAATTGTTTACAGATTGGCTGGAATATAAATCTAGATTCTGCGATGCCAGAACGATTAAATGGTATAAACCGACGAAAAAGATACTAGAGTATTTTGGCGATACCCCCGCTGGTAGTATCACCAAAAATCAATCCATCCAATTTGCAGGATGGCTCAAACCACAAGCCGGATCAGAAACCCAGCGGCGTAAATTAGAGGCAATTAAGGCTTGCTGGGATTGGGCAATTGACAATGGATATGTAACCGAGAATCCCTGGACTGAAGTAGCTAAGTTAATTAAGCCACCAGCGCAAGAAAGCCCTACCCCTTTTAGCAGTAATGAGGTTGAGCTTATATTTGAGGGTTTTAGAAACCTGTATCCTCAGCTCCTCCCTTTCGTCCGGTTTCTCTTTGCAACAGGTTGTCGAACCGGAGAGGCTAGAGGGCTGCGTTGGAGCGATCTGAATGAAAAATGCGATCGGGCTGCAATCACATCACAGCTAACCAGGGAGGGAAAGAGAAAACCGCCTAAAAATAGGAAAACCAGAACCCTCTGGCTACCAGAGTCTTTATCCGAAATGTTGACATCCCTGAAGCTTCAAAGCGCTAGTGAGCTTGTTTTTACTTGGAACGGCAAGCCCATTGACGAACACGGTTTTTATAAAAGATGGTCTTTAGTCTTAAGAGATCAAAATATTCCCCACCGGAAGCCCTATAGCACCCGCCACACTTTCATTAGTCATGCCCTAGAGCGGGGCATCAGCCCAATGCTTATCGCGCAACAGACGGGACATAACCCTAAAGTTTTATTTGAACATTACGCGGGACACTTGCAGAGCAGCCCTAAGCTACCAGAGATGTTTTAGCCCCGCGTACCAATTTTGTGTACCAATCTATGTACGACAGCCAGACAATGAATCCTAAGCGCCTAAAATTGGTACATAGAATTGTATTTTTCTTGTAAAACTAATGGAGGTTAGCGGACTCGAACCGCTGACATCCTGCTTGCAAAGCAGGCGCTCTACCAACTGAGCTAAACCCCCGAAATTTCAGTAGGAACTAAACCCACTTTTGTTATATTAGCTCATATCTTTGGATGAGTAAAGGGGGTAAAGGAAAAAATATCTAGACGCAAGCCATCGTAAAGCTTCCTTTGTTAGGTTAGATGGGAAACTAGAGGAAAATATTTCTACTCCTTCGGGTGGAGGGGGAAAATGAGCCAAGTTGTTGTAACTTTCTATAAATTCGTCAAGTTGCCGGACTTTGCCGAGAAGCGATATCCCTTGTTATTGCACTGCGAAGCACAGGGTATTAGAGGGACGATATTGCTTGCAGCAGAAGGCATTAACGGGACGATTGCAGGATCGCGTCAGGCAATTGACTCGGTGCTATCGTTTTTACGTTCAGATCCCCGTCTGGTTGACTTAGAGCATAAAGAGTCTTATGCCGATTCTCCACCATTTGACAGGATGAAGGTGCGGTTGAAGAAAGAAATTGTCACCTTGGGATTGCCTCAAATTGATCCAAGCGATCGCGTCGGCACCTATGTCAGTCCGAAGAAGTGGAACGAACTGATTTCAGATCCAGAAGTAACGATTATAGACACCCGCAACGATTATGAGGTGTCGATTGGTACTTTTCAAGGAGCGCAAAATCCCAAAACTGCCTCATTCCGCCAATTTCCCGACTATGTTCGCAGCGACCTCGATCCCAGCAAACATAAAAAAGTTGCTTTATTCTGCACTGGCGGCATTCGCTGCGAAAAAGCGACATCATTCATGATGGCTAAAGGCTTCCAAGAGGTGTATCACCTCAAAGGCGGTATTCTCAAGTATTTAGAGGAAGTTCCCCCAGAAGAAAGTCTGTGGCAAGGGGAATGTTTTGTCTTCGATCAACGTGTTGCTTTACGTGAGGGTTTGGAGATAGGAACTCATGAAATGTGCCAAAGTTGCGGGCATCCTATCTCGGAAGCCGATAAAACTTCACCTCATTATCAAGAGAATGTTTCTTGTCCCTACTGTTGCGATCGCCCAGTTTGACACAAGAGCGGTATTCAACAGCACCCCAATTTCCAAATCGACGAGGAAGTCAGATGTACGACTTGACGAGATTCACTTTAAGGGACATGGTGGAATGCGGGTTGGCTCTACGCCAGTTCGGCTTGGGGGCTGAAAGTATGGAAGAGGCGAGTAACAGAATTGTTAGGTATTTTTACGAAAATTTCTGTACTAAGCCAACTGGTGAGAAATCTTGCGCCCTCGTCCGTTTGTTCAAAACTCACCCTTATGAAGACTTAGAAGCCGAACTTGCCGAATATGCCCGTAGTATGTTGGGCGACTATCCCCCTTTGCCTGCCATGAAGTGCATGACTGCACTGGCAACGGTAGGAGAACAAACGGAATGGAACTCAAGACACACATCCGTTGGACACAAAGCTATTCCACTGGCAAGCGAATCTGTAGTTGAAAAGATGCCGATGATCTCACAACTCATCAGACAGCTTGGCTTAGATATAAAAACAGTTATCAACCCTGACCCGAATCTTTTAGTAGAAATCGAGCAGAGGAAATACAACGTTTTCTATGTGCCTGAAGCGATTGGCAACCCCTATATTCCCGCCCAGGACTCCTTTGTGATTCCATTCGGAATCAAGGCTGTGTTGGGGTTTGGTGGTCTATTACCTTCGGGCAATCTGTTTGCAATCATCATGTTCTTGAAAGTCCAGATTCCTCACAGCACAGCTCAAATGTTCAGCACTCTGGCGCTGAACGTAAAGACAGCACTGCTGCCTTTCGATCGAGGAGCTGTCTTCGCTCAAAAAGATGAATCTGCTACGCCCTGTGGGCAAATATTCACAAGAAACACTGAGCGGGAGATAGCGCAGCTTAAATCCCAGGTAGCGACTTTGACGCAGTTGCTTGATGTTTTTGAGAAATCGATCTTGGTACAATCCGATCGACTCGAACAAGCCATAGAGGAACTGGCGGACTCCGGGCAAAAGTCAGAACAGTTATTGCTCAATATTTTGCCAGAGGCAATCGCTAAGCAGCTCAAACAAAATCCAGGTGCGATCGCTGAACAATTCAACGAGGTGACAATTATGTTTGCCGATCTTGTTGGGTTTACGCCCCTATCGGCTCGCTTAAAACCGATTGAGCTGGTTAATTTACTTAATCAGATTTTTTGCACCTTCGACGCACTGGCTCAACAGTTGGGATTAGAAAAAATCAAGACGATTGGCGATGCCTACATGGTAGCCGCTGGGCTACCAATTCCCAGAGCCGATCATGCCGAAGCGATCGCAGATATGGCACTGGCAATGCAAGCTGCGATCGAGCGCTTGCGAACTGAAGGAGGTGTGAACGTTCAAATCCGCATTGGCATTAATACAGGCATTGTCATCGCTGGAGTCATTGGCACGAAGAAATTTATCTATGACTTGTGGGGAGATGCCGTCAATATTGCTTCGCGCATGGAGTCTTCCGGCCAAGCAGGAAGCATTCAGGTGACGGAAGCCACCTATGAGCGACTCAAGGATAAGTATGTGTTCCAGAAACGAGGCGCTATCAAGGTCAAAGGGAAGGGAGAAATGGTGACATATTGGCTCGTTGGCTCCTTTGCAAGTACAAGGATTGGGGCTTAGTGAGAGCAAAGGTTATTGCCCGTAAGAGTGGGAGAGTTACTTTATTCTGCATTGGCGGTATTCGCTAGGAACTCACCAAATGTGTCCCAGTTGCGGGTATCCCATCTCGGAAGCTGAAAAAACTTCCCCTCATTATCAAGAAGACATTTCCTGTCCCTATTGTTGCGATCGCCTCACGCCAGAGAAACCAGTACGATAGGAAGCAACAACATTACTGCTGAGATTAACTGCTAGAGCCTACGCTACTTGCAGCAGAATTTCTCTTTGCTTCATAGAAGCGGCTGGCAACATATCCTAGAGAGTAAATCAAACTAGCGTTACTCGACGCTCCAACCACAGCACCGATTACAGGGATGAGTTCCACAAAACTCAGCCCGCCTTTGAGGACTCCAGAACTTCCCACAGACAAACCGAAAATTACCAAGACTTCGCCCCGGCGTGTGGGATCTTTTAGCGGAAATCCGTATGCCGCAGCAATGCGATAAATCATCTCAGATTGCAGTGCTGCGATCGCAGCTAGCTCGATCCCGAACAAAGCAAGCGCTAAAGGAGGCAAAAAGTTAGTAGCTAATCCAATTCCCCCCGCTTTTAGGGCAGTATCGACCATAATTCGGTTAGCCAGTTGCTCAGGTTTTTCTAAAGGATATTCTTGTCGCAGCTTGTCTACCTCATTCTGAGCCTTCTCGACATCAACTTGACCGAGGGCAGTCATTAACACATTAATGCCTGGTACTTTGGCAGCATATTTGATTAACGGATTTTCAGCGATAGGAGTAACGATTCTGCCTACCGTTTCCGTCCCCTGCTCCACGAATTGCACAGCCGCAGGTACCGCCGATTTGCTGACAGCAGTGGTAGTATTTGTAATTTCTTCTGCTGTAACCATTGCTACATTAGAACCCCACTTAGCCGCACAAGCAGCCATTTGAGTTGCTGTAGCGATCGCTTCACTCATTTGGTCTGTGGATGAACCTTGTTTGTTCTTTACTGGCATAGTTTCAGTTAATATTTTTACATCTTTTAATTAACTTACACTCAATAACACCAAGGAATTATCTACCCTCTGATAGTAATTTGATGCTCTGGCTAATGACATAGAGCGATCGCTTTCCTTTAATGCAGAGGAGAAAATGCGATCGCGCGGAAGCGTTGTAGAAGAGGGAAAAGTGCGATCGCATTTATGGTTGCAGAGGAGGGAAGATGCGATCGGTTATGCTCACCTTCCGAAATCCGGCAATATTCGCAGCATCCTTTCCCACGATCGTAAATGAGGCGTCGTCGTGCGGATGGGATATATGTACTGCTCATCCTTGACTCAATTTCTTGAGTTTTAGGTATGCTTTCGCCTTCGCCATCCGAATTAGGTGTTCAAGGTACTGATACTGTTCCCAACTCTGTGCTTCAGCAAGCGTTAGACTTTGGGCGCGGTTCTTCTCTAGCAGGCTACTAATCTCAGCTTGCAGTGCTTCGGAGGGACGCAGGGCAATAATTTCTTCGGGTGTGGGAAGTGTTGCTAAAAATTTCAATATTTCGGCTACACCTGCAAAACCCGTTTGAGAACTTGCGTTCAACTCATGCAGTCCCAATTCCAGGATTTGTGGTAGTTTGTCTCCTAGCGAATTCAGTTGCGATACCAATTCTTCGGGGAGATCGAGCGTAATTTGCATCATTATCTCTCTGAGGCTTTGAGATAACTATAACAACCGTGGGTACTCCCCTTCAGTCGAGAGCTGGATAAAGTGTGATCGCGTTTATCGTTGCACAAGAGGGAAGATGCGATTCCCTGCGGGATAGCTTCGCTTCACGCAGATTCTATTTATGTGAAAAATTTGCTTACAAAATTCAATATTTTAGAAGTTTTAATGAAGTTTGGGTTGCCGTCATTGACGACTTCAGAAATAGTAGCTTTAAATAGAGCTAACTCATGTTGAATGCTACAAGGCTAGAGCGTAATTGCACAGTAGTTCCAGGGAATTTAAGAGGCGATCCCGTCCATTAAATCTGAGCTGCTTTGTACGGAACCTGGTCATGGCTAGTAGTTATCTAGGGAATTTTTGTACTAAGCAAACAGATGTTCAAAATTAACATTCAGGAAATAGAAGCTGTAGCTTCAACGTTTCAAGAAACCGCATCAGAGGTTGTATCCACTACTCAAAGTGCAGTCTCAGAAGCACTCTCAACAACCCAAGAGGCTACAAGTAGTGCAATTCAACAGGTTTCCAACTCAGTCACTTCTATAGCTTCTACACTTCAAGAAACCGCATCAGAGATTGCGTCAGCTACCCAAAATGCAGTATCAGAGGCGGTCTCAACAACCCAAGAAGCTGCGAGTAATGTAATTATTGAAGCTCAAAAGGCTTCTAGCTCAGTCACTGGTGCTGCAACAATTGCTGCACACGAGGCATTCAAAGTTGCTCACAACATTAAATTTGAAAGCTTACCTCGCAATTTGCAACTGAAATTTGCGCGAGCTGGAGTACGCGAAGGCATTCGCAATGTTCAAGAAGCTGCCAAAGTGTATGAGACGATTCCAGCACAAATTCGCGCTCAAGGATATGAAGCGATTCGCGAGTTTTGTAACGATAAAGATTGGAGCCATATAAAAGCGCACGTTAACGGTGGAGGCAAAGAAGCTTCAAATGGCATCTTCGAGAACTTCCGAATCAACCGATCTCGTGGTGGAGTTGATATGACTTCTGAAGAACTTGCAGCAGCACGTAAAGTGCTTGGCGATGCAGCTTTCAAAGCAAGTGTAGAGCAAGTGATTGGAGCTGCTGTTCAAGGTGCTTTGGTAGCAGCGGTTATTGAACTTGTATTCTCAACTTTAGAAAATTCACTGTCCTTTGCTGAAGGAAAAATTACGCAAGAAGAGCTAATTCGTAACGTTGGAGTTGCAACAGCAGAAGCTGGAGTGGCTGGTGGTGTAATTACAGCTATTTTGATGTGCCTCTGTATGCTTTTCCCACCAATTGCTGCTCTACTTGGTTACGCTGCCGTTCCTCTTGCAGTGATTGGTATCGGCTTCATGTGCGTTCGTGCCTGGGAAATCTTCATCCGTGCTGATAAACTTTTTGGAATTACTGAAGAACTGGTAAAATTTACCCAAAACATTGAGGAAACAATTTTAAATTTTGACCCTTTGTGATAAGCGATCGCTCTTTTTCAAATATCAGTTTATACGCGCTCGGCTCCTACCAAAAACTCCCCAACTTTGAATAAACGGTGGGAGCGATCGCGTTTATCATTCCTGAACAGAGAAGCGTGATCGCGCTCTCCGCTGATGTTAGGTATGATAATTCAATGATTCAATGCTTAGAATTATCATCCTCATTGTTTATATCTAAGTTAGGATATTCCTCCTGTTCAACTTCTGGTTTAGCATTCAATTCTGATTTTTTATTTTTTGGTTTCAGTAATCCTAAAATTTCCTGCCCAGAGAGCTGCTGTTGTGCAGCTTGTTCGATAATATTTTTTGGCAGTGGAGACGGTAGTGCAGCTTGTTGGATTTGTTCGATAATATTTTTTGGCAGTGCGGACGGTAGTGCAGCTTGTTGGATTTGTTCGATAATATTTTTTGGCAGTGGAGACGGTAGTACAGCTTGTTGGATTTGTTCGATAATATTTTTTGGCAGTGCGGACGGTAGTACAGCTTGTTGGATTTGTTCGATAATATTTTTTGGCAGTGCGGACGGTAGTACAGCTTGTTGGATTTGTTCGATAATATTTTTTGGCAGTGGAGATGCTTGTATATATTCTCCCAACCCTAGCCCTCTCTTGCAGGCTTCTTGAATATCCTGTTTTGCTTCTATACGCTCTGTCTCAGACAACTCAGGTTTAGCGCCATCAAGTAAAGCAAAAATTTCTTTTTTTTTAGCCTGTAAAGCCTTGATTGCACCAAAACGTATCGGTCGATGGTGCATTACTTTATGACGCTCATTTATTACATAATTGATGGATTTTTTAAGTTTTTCCCATTGTTTTTTATCTTCAAAATACTGAGCAAAAGCATCCCAAAATACATTTTTTTTAGTTTTATTTATAAGTTTAGCTCTGACTTCTTCAAGTGATTCACAATCTAAAAGTAGCTCGGTAAGATCGCTTACAGTTAGTCCTCTGCTTTCTGACCATTCGGATGTTTCAGCAGTGATAAGTTCAATTAATTCATCAAATTGAGTACATTCTAAAGGATCGAGGGGTATACCATCTTCCTGATGCTTCTCATGAATTGGCTGGACTTTACTCTGAAGCTTAGCAGGAGCTGTAGTATGCCACCAATCAAATCCAGAAACTTCTATGAGAGCTTGGCTAACAAATACTCGAAAGCGTTGCTCTATAGCTGATAAGATGGGATATGCTTGCTGTCGTATCTCATCACCTACCTCATCAAGTAAACGCTTGCATTTAAGTTGAGATTCTCCAATAAGTTTCTTATTTATTTTGTCATGACAATCATCAACAATTTCTAGTTTTCCTTTTATTATCAACTTCAAAGACGTGGAGTTAGCTTCTACTGATAAATTGATATCGTTGGGGAGGAATTTTTGAAGTACCTCCTCGGTCTTTTGTTTAAGTTCTTCCAAAGAAACTTGCGAATTATCAAACAAAAGCTTTAAAGTGTATAATTTGTTATCTGTAGACATTCTACTTTAATCTCTCAATCTATTTCTTTAGCCTAGCTGAAAACAGTGGATTCTGCCCACCAAAGTTTTTGGTGAAATCCACAGCAGAATTGAACAGATATATATATAAATCCCCAACCTTATTTAATTAAGGTTGGGCCATCCGATGAATTAGAAGGAGTTAGCGTTAGGGCTTGGTACCGCTAGAGTGAGCATTACAAGTTAATTCTGCTTTAGTTGTAGGAACCGGAAAGGGAAAGACAGCAATAATTGCCCTCACCGTAAAAAGAAAGATTGTCATCGCTCTGAGCGCAAAAATTACGACATTTCTACTCGCTCTTTTTCTGCCTGCTGTGCAATGTTAGCAGTACGCTCGTCAATGGCAGCTCTAATTGATTCCGGTAGAGGTAGTTTGTTGGCGCTGTGAGGACTTTGGAAAGTTTGTTGAGCGTCGGGTTGCTGACAAGCAATCATTGTTTTGACGTGTTCTAATTCGTCATCTCGGATAGCAAAAAACACATCATAAAGATTTTCGATGTGGGGACGACGTTGTTGGGGATCGCGCATAGTTTGAAATTCATCAAATAGATACAGGTCGCCGTTATGGTAGTAATCGATGGCTACTTCTGGGGCTGGCAAAGTTTTAAGTTCCTCGCCATGCTCTTTCAGAAAAGTGTCATAAGTGTGGTAGGCGTGTTCTTCCACCTGTTGCATGAAGTTATAAGCAGACCGGGGAGACACCATATATACCAAGACAATAATCCAGTAGTAAACGAAGGCTCCCGTATGAGCAACAAAGCGATCAATCCAGTATTGATTACCGCCAAGTGACTCGGCAATTAGTAGGTGATGTAATTCGTTCCAAGATTCGGCAAAGTGAACTTTTAGCCAGTCAGCCTTACGCCACCAACCCATAGTTTCATACAGGTGCAGAACTGAGGTGTAGGCGAAGTAGGGAACGCGAGCAACTGTTTCTAAGACAAAAAATCGCGGATATACACGAGTGCGATAAAAAGTGTTCAACAGTGCTTCTAGGAAATTCACGAGGAGTCTGATCATTTTAGTATCCTCTTACTCTTTTCTTTATGGAAATCCTGGGATTTACTATCGCCCTCCCTCTTCAGAAGTAACTAATCCTGAAATGGTACATTTTATACAATAGAGGGCGATAGTAATTAGACTTGCGATCGCACGACACACCATCCCTAAGATTGTAGAGACTAAATTAATAGTATCTCTCTATTTCGGCTGATGCAGATTGAGGGAAAAATGGTGGAAAAAGTACCAGTGCAACAGTCCTAAACAAAAATTAGACAGCAACTAAACGAGACTGAGCCTCTTCACGGGCGGCGACAACTAGAACTAGACAAAGGGCTGCGATCGCTTGTTGCCATTCTTGACGCACTTGGGCATCTTCTACATCGTCAAACAACCCCACTAAGCGAGGAATTGAGGCTTCCAAAGCTGGACGCGGAACTGGACGATGCAGTTCCACCAAGCGCGTCAGACTTTCCTCCTGTTTAAGAAAATTAACAACCCATTTGGTAGTATGGTCAGGGCTATCTGGAACGCGCTTTAGTCCTAATTCGTTTTTCAGCCAATTATAAAAGGGTGGCAATTCATCGGCTAAAACGGCGGCGGCGGTGGGTAAAGTTTGTTGCAGCAACCCAATATTCAAACTATCGAGTTTCTCCTTAAAATTAGGTGTGTTGAGTAACTCCTGCAACCGTAATGAAAGCAGTTTTTCTATTTCGGCTTGGGAGAAATTGAGGTGTTCAGTAAAAGTGTTAAGCATGATTGTCTATTGGTTTGCTACTACAGATATTATGGTGTTTGAGAAGACTTGGCAACTATGAGCTACCTCAGTTTTCATGTGAAGGATTTTCAGAAAGTGTTAGCAAAAACGCTAGATTTTCCTGAGCTTGTAAAGCATGGGGGGCATTAGCAGGCATAAAGACGAATACACCTGCTTGGAGGGGGATTTCTCTTCCTTCCAAAGTTAGAATTCCTCGTCCTTCGATAACCGTAACTGTGGCATTGCGAGTTGAGGTGTGTTCGGCAATCTCAGTTCCGGTTGCTAAACAAAAAAGCGTATGTTGACAGTTGTTGTCTTTTATCAGTACCTTGCTCAAAACTCCGGATTTTGGATACTCAATCTGCTCTCGAAGATTACTAACGAAAGATGTACTGTTTGTTGTTATAGAAGCCATAATTAACTTTCCACCTGATAGTTGATTTGGTTAATGAACAAAGAATGGGGATTGGGGATTGGGGATTGGGAATTGGGGATTGGGAAGAATGTTACCTAGTCCCCAGCCCCTAGTCCCTAGTCCCCGGCTGCGCGCACACAGCGATATATCCCAACTCTTGCTGGTATTGACTGAAAACGCGATGCATTTCCAGAACTCGGCTGCGAATAGCAGGTTTAGTTAACACATTCCACAAAATACGTGCCGTATTTAGCAACCCTTCATCCCGCAACATTTGCCGCAGATTTAGCAATGCCATTGATCCAGTTTGATGCTGCTGTACCTCTAACCCAGCACTGGAAAAAGCAGCTATCCAATTGGTTTCTGATAAAGGTGTGCTATTCATGCGAATTACCTGCGCTAAATCGCGGTGAATTTGTTCTTCGCGATCGCGTGCTAAAAGTTCATGAGAGAGAAATTTTCCTCCCGGCTTCAGGCGGTCGTGGATGGAACGCAGAATTTTAGCCTTCCCTGATGGAGATTGCATCGTCAGAATTGCTTCTGCTAAGACGTAATCAAACTTCTCAGATATTGCATCCAGGCGGAAAATATCGCCCTCAATGACCTCCACCTGACCCACCAAACCCGCCGCCGCAATGTTGGCACGCGCACACGCCACGCTGTCGGGGTTTTTCTCCACACCGACCACTCGCACGCCGTAGCTTTGGGCTAATGCGATCGCGCTGTAGCCAAAACTAGAAGCTAACTCTAGAACTGTCTCACCTGCTTTGAAGTCAGCCCATTGAAACAGTTTCTCTGTGGCAATTCCTCCCCCCGGACGCAACATTTTCTTCCCAGCTGCTGCTAAAACTTGATGCCCCGGAGCCGTTTTAAAATTGAGGGTAGTAGTATTGGTCATATCCTTGACCCTCCCGATTGCTGATATCTCCACTCTGACAGAGGTTCAAGAGTGCGAATATGAGCCAGCTCATATTTATAGTTAGCTTGGCGGTTGAAACCGCAGCTACACAAACAAAACCCGCCTGCGCGGGTTAAAAGAACCTTGATAAGTAGTCAGTCCGCGTTCGCTTTAGCGTTCCCAAAGGGTAGTCCCACTGAGTTTGTTTAGCCGTGACTTCCAGTCGCCAGGGCTTAAGTTGACATTTTGTAGGGGCATTGCCATGCCCCTACAAAATGTCACAATTTTCGATATTTTCTAAGGGTTGTATGAAACCACCCTGAACCAACCCGGTTGGGGAGCAGTTCTTTGAGAATTACTGAATGGGTACTCTAGCACTACCCGAAATTGGCTATCATCGCAGGAGAAAGAGTTTCAGGCACGATGATGAGCGAATTTGCGTTTACAGTTCCAGAAACAGTCACATTTGAGGAAGCGATCGCCCTCACCCAATCAATTCTCGATAGGATGCAAGCGGGTGAATTATCGCCAGACGCGATCGCCGCCGCAATCTCAGAATTAGTGAAAACTAAAAATGGTGCCAGAGGCTTTTTTGTCAACTATCTAACATCAGAAAGCACAATTGCAGACAATCCCAGTCAGGAAGTCGTGCAGGCATTGCAATCAAATCCAGACACAGTTTCCGAATTATTAGTGAAAAATCTGGCAATGTCTGCGACGATGGCAATTACCCATCGTCGCAATGATAATCACCAGATGGCTGAGGGTTCCGATAGAGTGCGATCGCGTACTGCCCGTATCATAGAACTGGTTAAACTTCCCCAAGTGTACCAACAGGCTCAAAGCTTGCTCGAAAGTGCCATCACTGGCGAAGGCGAATACAAACCTTTTTTAGCAAAATGGGGTTATGATGCCGAACAACGGCAAGTTATCTCCGAAGAATTGCAACAAATTTTGAACTAGCTAACAGCTAAGAAATCTTAAACAATTAGCAATTAGCCATTAGCAATTAGCAAAAACTATGGTTACATCTCCTCCTCAATTCTCTGATATTCAAGATCATTGGGCGCGTTTATTCATCGAAGCCCTCGCCAGACGTAGCATCATTAGCGGGTTTCCCAATGGCACTTTTCGCCCTAATCAATCAATGACCCGCGCTGAATTTGCTACTACCATTAGCAAGGCCTTTGTAAGACCTGTAAAGCGAAAATATGTCCGCTTTGCCGATGTTCCCTCTGGCTACTGGGCAGGGGCGGCAATTGTAAATGCTTACGAAAGAGGATTTATCAGCGGTTTTCCTAATAATACCTTTCGTCCGACAAACAGAATCTCCAAGCTAGAAGTTTTAGTTTCCCTAGCCAGTGGCTTAGAAGTTGCCGCCAATATAAAGCCTCACCTCCAAACATCACTGTCACAAATATATTTAGACGCTGCTCAAATTCCGAACTATGCAACAGATGATATAGCCGTAGCTACCAGTGCGGGAATGGTAGTTAACTACCCGAATATAAAATTACTAAATCCCAATGGTGCAGCAACTCGCGCTGATGTTGCAGCTTTTATCTATCAAGCTTTAGTGTATCAAGATGAAGCTCCGGCAATTGCATCTCCCCATATCGTCGTTCCCCCAAGACCGGGAACTTTACCGCAAACAGTTAAAGTTAGTCATCAGCGAGAATTTCGGGGTGCGTGGGTAACAACAGTCTGGAACAGTGACTGGCCCTCCAAACCGGGATTGCCCGTTGAACAACAGAAAGCCGAATTAAGAGCAATTCTAGACCGGATGCAAGCAATGAAGCTGAATGCTTTAATCTTGCAAGTACGACCGGAAGGGGATGCCTTTTATGCTTCGCAATTAGAGCCTTGGAGCTATTGGCTCTCAGGAGCGCCGGGAAAGGCACCAAACCCATTTTACGATCCTCTGGAGTATGCGATCGCCCAAAGCCACCAGCGCAACATTGAACTTCATGCTTGGTTCAACCCCTACCGCGCCAAAGTTAGCGCCAAGCTACCGCCAAACGTCCGCCCTCACATCTCTGTCACCAATCCCGAAGCCGTTTACCCCTGGGGAAATCAGCTGTGGATGGACCCCGGATTAAAAGTAGTTCAAGACAGAGCATACAACGTAATTCTCGACGTAGTGCGTCGCTACGACATAGATGGCGTCCATTTAGATGACTACTTCTATCCCTATCCCATCGAAGGCAAATCCTTCCCCGACAACAAAACCTACGCCGCATATCAGGCGAGTGGCGGAAAACTATCCTTGGGCGACTGGCGGCGAGAAAATGTCAATCAAATGGTTCAACGCCTCTCCACAGGCATTAAAGCAGCAAAATCCCACGTCAAATTTGGTATTAGTCCCTTTGGTATTTATCGCCCCGGACAACCGCCGCAGATTAGAGGACTAGATGCCTACAGCGTACTTTATGCCGACTCAAAAAAATGGCTAGAACAAGGTTGGATAGATTATCTAGCCCCACAACTCTACTGGCGCACCGACCAAACCGCCCAGAGTTACCCCGTCTTACTCAAGTGGTGGACTGATAACAACCCCAAAGACCGACACATTTACGCAGGTAACAATTTAGGACAGCTGGACGGAAAAGCTTGGACACTTGACGAGATTAAAAAGCAAGTTCAAATTACCCGCAACTTGAGTGATAACTTGTCACTGGGGAATATCTTCTTCAGTATGCAAGCTTTCAACCAAAATCGTCAGGGCATTTACGACAACTTCAAAACTTCAACTTATACCCAACCAGCACTCGTTCCTAATATGTCATGGCGAGACACAATACCACCAGCCCCCCCAGCCGGAGTAGCGGTGAAAGATGGCAAACTAACATGGAATGCTGCCAATGCCGATATTCGTTCTTGGACACTTTATAAACAGAATGGTTCTACCTGGACGCTACAAAGAATCCTTCCAGCAGGAACCACATTTGCCACTCTGGAACCAGGAAAATATGCCTTAAGCGCAGTGGACAAAATGGCAAATGAAAGTGGAGGGGTTCTCGTTTCCGTCACTTAAGAACTTGTAGTTTATAGCTTTGTTTGAGGCACCTCACCCGACAAATGGTTATGTTATTTTCATTCCCAGACTGCGGTCTGGGAATGAGGATAAAGAGGTGCCTCCATTTATTGAGAACACTGCATATTCTTGGGTATTCAAACTTCAGACAGAATAGAAATCTAGGCAACTATGTTAACTTATATAAAATCTGCTTCTCACCCAATACTTCTCGGTTAGGAAAAATTGTAGGTTGGGGAGCCAGCCCCGTGCGCGGGGGTGCGTGGCGTTTGAGGTGAGAGTTACCCAATGCTAAATAATATTAGGTTTGTTGGGTTTCGCTATCCCACAGGCCCAACCTACTTGATCTCAAATTGTCGCTTATCCGAGAAGTATTGCTTCTCGACCTATTTACCTAAAAATCATCTCAACAAGTTAAAGGATAATTCAATGGAGCAACAATTTATCGAAAAACAAGTTAATTTAGGGGAATGTTGCATTACCTACTTTGAAAAAGGGGTAGCATCAGGATTATCTCCTATACTATTTATCCACGGCTGGGGTTTATTAGTTGAACCTTATCAAGCCAGCTTAAATATTTTATCGGAGCGTTATCACGTTATCGCGCCTATACTACCAGGTTTAGGACAATCAACCGCGCCTGAAATTATCCAAGATTACACAGATTATGGGCGGGTATTAATTGATTTTTTAATGGCGCTGAATCTGAAAAAGGTTCATGTACTTGGGCATTCCGAAGGCGGAGCAATAGGCATGGCATTGGCAGCCGTAATGCCATCTATGGTTCGCAGTCTCACAATAGCAGATAGTACGGGAATTCCTCTGGGTTCCGTGCTGGAAGTTGTTGCAAAAAGGGCAATTGAGATGCCTGCACAAATGTGGCAAATGAAGGTTGAACCTGTGATTGAGGTTTTTAAAAACTTGTTTTATAACAGCTTTACCAATACTCAAAATCTTATAAATATGGGATTTATTGGTATAGAAAAAGACCTAAGACCACTGTTGGCAAGTATTGAATCACCCTGTCTAATTTTGTGGGGTAAGAACGATTTGCTTACTCCCGTTTCATTTGCTCACGAATTTTATCAAAATATCAAAGATTCGCAATTAATTGTCGTGGATGAAGTATATCACGAATGGGTACTCTTTTTCCCCGAAAAATTTGCATCTATGATTCTCAAATTTATTGATAAAATTGAAAATCTCAACTAATAGCAAGTAGGTTGAATTGAGGTAATGAAACACAACACTAATATTAGGTTTGTTGGGTTTTGCTGGCACACGAGTCCAACCTACAATTTTTTCTAACCGAGAAGTATTGACATACAAACCCCATGAGTGAAGCTGTTCTAGTTAGCATAAGAAGTGCTTTTCTTAATGCGCCCGGTTTATGGGAAAGTACCCTAAAGCCACGCCAAGGTAATTGGTGCAAAATTATTGATGGTATTGATAAGACGCGGACTGATGGCTATTCCATTGAAGGGTCGTTTGTAAGTCAAATCGACTTGGTAACTTATCAACAACCAGGACTTTATCTGTTCTGCGAAAAGAAGGGACGCAAGCAGGGAAATCAGGTGCAATTATATGCCCTTTTTGCACTTGAGCCGAATGCCGAAGTTAAAGTTTTTAGGGAACTGAAAACAGCTACTAAAGATTGGGCAGTGCAGTTGTGGCCTGATATTGAAGCTTATATGCAAATACAGGAAACAAGTGCAGAAATTCGTCGCCAGGAATTGTTGAGAATAATTCAATCTTTGGAATTTGAACTGAGTCAGCGACGTGCCGAACTGGGGGTTTTAGAAATGCAAATTGATGAAGAGTATTAAGTGTTATATAGCAAGTAATACTCCCCTCAAACCAGCCTACGTTTATTTAAAATCGATTATGGGGCTGTACCAATACCATCAATCAGCCATTCACCAATTGAACTGTTCGGGGCAACTAAGGTGTAAACTTCGGGCAACTCCTGATCACTGGCAGAGAAAACTGGCTGGATATAGGAGGCGCTGTACTCCACAGCAAATTTGTGGCCGTTGTTAGCCGAGAACTCCGGCATTAGCTGCACAGACTTGATACTGACACCTTTGATGATGTAGTCTCGATACATCTTCACGAACTGCTCGTAGGATATCTGCGCCCGATAGCGGGGAGAAAGCAGATTGTAAGCTTCTTGATAGTTTCGGAGTGCGATCGCTTGAAAATATTTTTGCAGTACGCTTTCGGCACGCGCTAGAGTTAAACCAGCAGCAATTTCCCTGGAAGATTGGGTTTCAACTGTTTGCGCCTGCACTGGTGCGATAATACTGGAGGTCAGAAGCAAGGTTGCGATCGCTAGAATTGCGCGTTTCATAGTTCGCGGCTTTTAGAGGCTAGAAACAAGTAAATCCTCTGTTGTCTCTAGCTTCGCTTCTCTGACCTTTTGATGACTTCGCACGATAGGATCGCCCGATTGGGTGATTTTTTTAATCTGATAATGGGTAATTATTCCCCATTCCCCATTCCCCGTCTTCAGTTGGAGTTCAGTCGCTTGGAAATTTGGCTAACCAACGCACTGAGAATTGCTCCTCCCATGAGAACGCCAAGCGCTGGGGTAAACAATGGTTGCCAAAGCTTGTACCATAAATCGAGTCCAAGGGGAACTCCGACCGAGTGACCGAAGACTGCGATCGCTAACCATCCAAAGCTTAGGAATACTAAGAATACATCAGCTACTAAAATCAGGTTTAGCCAATTGAGGAGTTTATCTTTCATCATCATATTTTGTCAAAAAATTGTCCTTTAACAACGCTTTCAGGTTTTTGATCCGCAGCTTAAACATTGTCTCTATGAGCTTACCAGGCTTGTTCTACTGATAGAGCAACGGTTTCGCGCAACCTTTACAAATTAAAGCATATTTTGCCAAAATTAAAATTTATATTATGGCTTTTCAGTACCTAGCATGATAAAAAGTAGTTCGCTAGGTAGATGAAGGGGAATAAAAGCCTAAAAGAGTAGCGTTAAAACATTTGTAGGGTTGACATCCAAAACTTATTTATAACTTAGTAATAGTTGAGCAAAATATAATCTTGAAGCGGCAGATAAGTCATGACTGTACAGTGCCGAATTAAATGAAATCGGGACAAGTTCGTGTCATCACGCAAGCCGGATCGCTGCACGCTTACAGCAATTTAGGTTGATGCTCTGCTTGTAAGTTACCTGTACTCACTTGGAGTTAAACGCTAGAAAAGCCAAGTTTCACACCCCCAATCACACTAATTTGGCATCTTAACGAATAAAGAGGCACTGTACATTCTTCAGGGTAACGAATGCAATAGCTAATTTGTTTGCTTTTCCCCTTGACTCTCACGCAACGTGAGGCTCTTACCATGAATTTATCAATTGGAATTGTCTCGGAGCGGCAAGGAGGAAAGAAATGCAACCCGTTGCAATGAAAGTCGGTGATCTGGCAAAACAGACAGGAGTTTCCGTTCGGACATTGCACTATTACGACGAGATTGGATTGCTCTCGCCTTCTCGAAGGACGGAAACAGGCTACCGATTGTATATCGAAGATGACATCATCCGGTTACAGCAAATTGTGTCGTTACGGCAAATTGGCTTCTCCTTGGAACAAATCCGAGAGTGTCTGGAGCAAAGTCAGTTTTCGCCTCAGCATGTGGTGCAACTGCACCTCTCCCGGTTGAAGGAGCAGATGGAGTTACAGCAGCAGCTTTATGCGCGACTGGAAGCGATCGCTGCTCATCTGCAATCCGCAGAAACAATCTCTATCCAAGAATTTATTCAATTAATCGAGGTCACGATGATGGTAGAAAACTACTACACCCCAGAACAGCTAGACTATCTCAAAGAACGGCGGGAAATGCTGGGTGAAGAACGGATTCGGCAGGTTGAAGCTCAATGGCAAGAATTGATCGATCAAGCTCGAACTGCAATGCAAAACGGCATTGACCCAAGCAGTGAAGCAGTGCAGGCATTAGCTCGACGCTCACAAGAACTGATTCAAGAATTTACCGGAGGCGATGCCGGAATTGAGCGATCGCTTAGCCAGATGTATCAGCAAGAAGGCGTCGAAGTTGTCAGTCGAGGCGCGATGGATTCAGCTTTGATGGAATATATGAACAAAGCAAGATCAGCCCTGAAGCAACCCGAATAGCCGAATATCAAATTACCACTAGCAAGACTGCGAAATGAATGCAACGCCTGCCAGTGGTAAAGAATTCAAAAAAGCCCAATCAGTAAGGCGATGGGTGCTGCAAGCAACATCCACATCGTCGGTTGCAAACCATACTGTTGAGCAACCAAACCCAGCGCCAACGGAGCTAAACCACCCACGAAACCCGCCAGGTTATCCAGCGTCATGACGGTACCACTCTGACCCGGCATCGCTGTGTACAATTGCCCTTGGAGAATTGAGTACCAACCCGAATTAAGGAGGCCCAGGAAGCCAAGAATGACCAACTTGATATTGATATTGGGTACAACCAAAAAAGCTGGATAAAGACACAAAACAAGGATGGCGCTAATCCTCAAATAATCTAATCCTCGCACCCGCTCTAGTAAGGGAATGAGAAGAAAATCTCCTAGCAAGCCAAACCCTAACCAGACCGTGAGAGCAAAACTTGCCTGAGTGTTGTTTACACCCACTACATCAACAAAATACAGTGCCAAAAAGCCACGCAGAACATCCAACATCAAATCGCAAAATTGCAACAAGGTTAGCCAACGTAGCACCTTGCGTCGTTTTAATGCGTTGATGGCATTACAGACGCCATCTTTGAAACTAAGTACACGTTCATCAACTTGAGAAGATGTTGTTGGAGTTGCAAACGGATACTTCCACAACATCCCTACAAGTAATACCGTTAGTACCACCAATATTAAAAATACACTCCGCCAACTTTGATGGAATGCGATCGCACCCGCTAAAGCCAAAGGCCCAAGGACATTGCCGACAGAACCCGCCAATGCCCAGCGTGCCATATTTTGTTCGTGGCGAGTCGGTTCCATGTCCATCAGCGTCGCCTGGGAAAGACTGACAAAGGCACCGGATGCTGGATAAAACAGCACAAAGGCTGCTAACAGCCAGGAAAAGTTATAGCTGAGGGAAATGAGGAGTAATGCGATCGCAAAACCAACGCCTCCCCCCAAAATTAATTGCCGTCGCTGACCGATATCTGCCCAAATTCCCAGAATTGGCTCTATCAGGCTGCTGATTGTATTGGGTATCGTCAGTAACAGTCCAACTTGCACATAGGAAAGATGCAGGTCATTGCGAATCAATGGATACGCAGCACCCCGGACTCCATCCACCAGTTCGTCTAATAATTCTATCACCAGGAAGATCATCGTTAATAGAATGACAGTCCTGGTCGTTTTGTTTTTACCATCCAATGACATCGTGAAATTCTCCCATCCTCAAAATTTGAACACCAGCGCAGCATCTTCACGGCGTTGGCGAGGGGAGGGGGAATCCACGAACAACTTCTCCACCTTAGTTGTAAGGCGAATCGCTGGTTGGATTGGGTTCTAGAAGCTTACCAGGGAGGAAAAATCATAGAAGCGAAGGGCAAGAAAGGACTTGCAAATACGTCTGTAACCCATTGTAGGCAAACTAGAAGAGATTTTCTTTGATGGGTTGAAATTCTATAGATTCAAAAATTTACATATTGGAGTTATCCCGCTTTCAATGCAGCCATTGACCCTAAATTCCTAGAGTTAGACCGCCCTGGTGCAGCATATTACAGCCCATAATGTGATATGCGGCTCAATAGTAAGTTAGACTGCACTACTTGTAAGGAATATAGTTGCAACACTTATGAGTTGGTCGAAAGAGCAGTATCAGCAGAAACTAAAAGAGTTGTACGATGTTGAATTTCCTGATGCGCTTTTTGGCGTACATGAGTTCATGATTAGTCGCACACAAAGTGATGACAAATCAATGGCATTGAGCGTTATCGGGCTTTACCCAGCCGGGCCACTTGAACTTATTTTAGAATTTGATGATTTATTAGATGCCAAGTTTATCGCTCATGTCTTACTACATTATCGATACTATCGAGATGTTCCTGAGTTTTTTACTTGCCTAACAGGTGAGTGTGATGGTGAACATTGGGGAATGCTGCTGGATGAACCAACACGGGGGTTCCGTGGTGTAGCGTCCTACTACAACAATGATGGGGATGAAATTGTAGTATACAAGAGTCTCTTCGATGCTATTCTTTCGAGATGTGATGAACGAACCTCGTCTTGCCAAGAATGGATCTCAGAAAGTGATGATTCTGAAGAAATAGCAGACTATCAAAGACAAATAGAAGATATTCTCCAGTTTCGCTTTGAGTTTGAAAAGTTCTTAGCAAAAAGCTCATTATTGGTTGATGAAGACAGACCAGAAGGCTTGTTTTCTGATACAGGTCTTAGTGTAATAAAACCAGAGAATTTCAATCCTGATACTCAGGGAGAAGCTATAGCAGCTCTCGCTAAGGGGAGATCCCTATGGTACTGGTATGGAGAAGAACACTCATCGAGAGCCTACAAGTTGCTCAGAGGAGCTTACCTTACCTTGGAAAGATACGAACTCATTCGCCTACTCGATATTCATTATCAGAATCGCTCAAATGGTTGGGTAGATTTACTTGAAAACCATCTGGCACGTATTAGTCCTGGGAATGACACCGTCTAACGGTTGAGCCAGTTACTCAATTCATAGCATTATCAAATCAGAACTGACTCTTCTCACCACGAAGAGAACATTCCAGTTGTCTACTGACTGGTGTGTGACCACAGCCTTAACTAAGTACCATTCCTTTAGGCATATATGAATGGTTCTAATGTTAGACAGCCTAACCCTTCACGGCAGGGGACGGATGTAGATTGCTAGTAGTGTTGCTAAAGTTATCTGCCGCCGTTGCGTTGACCTTGGGCATCTTGCAAATCCAGCCCTGCTTCTATCCCGGCGTGGCAGTGACTGTCAAGGGATACCCTACTGCAATGTAAGAGTTCAAGCGATCGCTTAAATCAGCACTTGACATTCTTGGATACTTTATTTAACTTTGTAGTTAATTAGCTGCATGGTTAAATAAAAGTGTCTTCCGATCAACTGAGCGTCACCTTTGCCGCCCTTGCTGATCCCACCCGGCGTGCCATCCTGGCCCACCTTGCCAAGGGTGAGGCATCGGTTACTGAATTAGCTAAACCCTTTGAGATGAGCCTTCCTGCCATTTCCAAGCATCTCAAGGTGCTGGAGCGTGCTGGACTGATCACGCGGGGTCGGGAGGCTCAATGGCGACCCTGCCAGCTCAAAGCGGAGCCACTTAAGGATGCGGCGGATTGGATCGAGCAATATCGCCAATTTTGGGAAGAGAGACTTAATCGGCTGGATGATTACCTGCACGAGTTACAAACCCAGGAGAAACAAGATGGGCAATAAAAATGATTCCATTGATGCTCAAAGCGATCGCGAGATCGTCATCACTCGCGTCTTCAACGCACCCCGTGAACTGGTGTTCAAGGCGTGGACTGACCCAAAACACGTAGCGCAGTGGTGGGGGCCCAAAGGCTTCACGACCAAGGTGATTTACCCCCTGGATCTGCGTCCAGGGGGTAAATCGCGCTACGTCATGATTGGCCCAGACGGCACAGAGTATCCGGTTAAAGGTGTCTTCCGCGAAATTGTGCCTCTTGAACGGATTGTTAGCAGTGATGAATTTGATGAAGGCTTTGAAAAGGTCGTGAACGCCGATCTGCCAAAGGGAATCGTGATGACAGCGCTTTTCGAGGATTTGGACGGCAAGACCAAGCTCACACTCCGCATTGTGCATGAGTCTGCCGAAGACCGCCGGAAGCATGAGGAGATGGGGGTTATTGGAGGGTGGAACTCCAGCTTTGACTGTCTTGATGAGTTTTTGGTGACGGCTTGAGTCTCCCTTGCCACCCATGAGACGGTCAACTGGTGGTCTTTTGTGAAACGACTCAAGCGGAACATTAGCGTCGCCTTACCGATACTTCCATATATGCAATGAACTCTCAAAAGGAGAAAACATGACTACTAAAATTTTCGTGAATCTGCCTGTAAAAGACCTCAATCAGTCTGTCGAGTTTTTTACGAAACTTGGCTTCAGTTTTAACGCTCAATTTACTGATGAAACGGCTACCTGCATGATTGTCAGCGATGACATCTTCGTGATGCTATTGACTCACGACAAGTTTAAGACGTTTACTCCGAAAGAAATTTGTGATGCAACCAAAAGCACTGAAGTGCTGGTTTGCTTATCTTCTGACAGCCGAGAACAAGTCGATGAAATGGTTCGCAAGGCAGTCGCCGCTGGTGGATCAACTTACAAGGAACCACAAGACCACGGTTTTATGTACGGACATGGGTTTCAAGATTTAGATAGCCACATTTGGGAACTTGTCTACATGGAACCTAGTGCAATAAATCAAGGTTGAAAATGGAATCAGAGGAATGCCATTCAAGGGTCGATCGTTGTGGTGGTGAAAGGAATTTCGGGTTGAGCGATCGCCAATGCAGATTGCAACGCTTGGAAGCGGTTTTCTAGTTGGTAAATTTGTGGCGGTATGGAACCAGTTTGTCCATTTAAGCTGTTGGCTGCACTGCTGCGGAAAATCGTTGTAATTTCAGTTTCTCAATGCGTCGCTGAACTTGTCCGGGTGTGACGACAATCCATACATGACGTTGCTGTTTTACTGCATCCTCCACCATTGTTTCGATTGCTAAGGCAGCCGTAACACCAATCGATGGGACTTCGCTCAAATCCACCACCAGTGCTAGATAGTCTTTGACGATTGCCATTCGTTGAGAGATAATCTTGGCGGCTCCAAAGCTCAAGGGGCCGCCCAATTGGAATAGCAAAATGTCTCCCCCAGCCTGGGTTAAGATGTCTTTCTCGGCAGGAGTCAGATTCGGAGATTGAGCCGGGTCGGTAATGGCTTGGACGCGATCGCGTCCAACATCCGCGCAAACTTATCAATAAATTAAGAGGGCAGGACTCCTCGGCAAGCTGAGTAAGTTTCAAAATGATCTGAAACGCAGGAGTCCTTGCCTTAGCCCCAATTAAGATTTCTGTGGCTTAACCTATCTCAATCTCACCCGCTGTTAACTTCAAATTTAATTTGGGAACTATAAGGGTAGCAGCCTTTCTAGAGATTGGCTGCTCTTATGGTATGTGCGCGGAGACCGGAAATGCAGCCAATGGCAATAAAGCAGAAATTCCCAGTTAAACTCGACCGCACTTTCTTGATAGCAGCACTGGTAATTCCGGCTGTTCACCTCTATTTAGGATACGTAGGATTATCCACGACATTTGTCAATGGTGCCTCCGTATTTTGGCCTTCACTCGGTGTCTTTTTGGCAGCAATGCTGATACTGGGCTATCGCGTCTGGCCGATTTTATTTGTGAGTGATTACATTGTTAGTCATATTCTTTTTTTCCCAAACAATCTTTTAATCAGTCTGATTATTCCCGCTGTCAACCTGCTCACTCCATTCAGCGGGACTTTTCTAATTAATCGCTTCATCAAACGCCACAATTTTTTAGAGCGATCGCAAGATGTTTTTAAATTTATCATCCTGACCATCCCCACCCCCCTGCTCAGTTCTCTCCTAGCCGCCGTCACGCTTTGCACAAGTGGGATTGCTCCCTGGACAGCCTTTGCAGAAGTGTTTCGTACCTGGTTGGCATCAGATAGCACGGGCATTTTGGTCGTTACACCCCTATTGCTGGCATGGTGGCAAAAATCTGAACATCCCAGAAAATTTAACAAGCAAGAAATTATAGAGTTTGTATTTGTATTAGTCTGGGTAATCGCGCTCGACCATATAGCTTTTTCGGGAGGATATCCAATCGAATACATGGTAATTCCCCCACTGATTTGGTCGGCGTTTCGGTTTGAAGCGCGGATATCAACGCTACTCGTGCTAATTGTGTCAGCGATCGCAGTTTTTGGCACCGTTCGCGGTTTCGGTTCGTTTGCCAAACAAGCCTCGCCCAATGAATCGCTCATCTTGCTGCAATCGTTTATTTGCGTCATCGCAATCATCACATTTGTCATCTCTGCGGTGACGAGTGAAAACCGTAAGGCAGAAAGAAAACTCCGGCAAGCGAATGATGAATTGGAGCAACGAGTCGAAGAACGGACGACTGAACTCAATGAGGCGAAAAATTCTGCCGAAATTGCCAACCAAGCTAAAAGTGAATTTCTTGCTAACATGAGCCACGAACTACGCACCCCTCTCAACGGTGTCCTGGGGTATGCTCAAGTTCTTTCTGCTGCCCCCAATCTTACCGAACAGCAACAACACGGCATCGAAATTATCTATAATTGCGGCTCTCATTTGCTAACGCTAATCGAAGACGTTCTCGATCTCTCCAAAATCGAAGCCCGGAAGATGGAACTGCATCTGAGCGATGTACATCTGTCTGCCTTCCTGCAAGGAGTCGAGGAAATTTGCCGCATTCGCGCCGAGCAAAAAGGCATTCAGTTCATTTATCAGCCACCCGATAATCTGCCCACAGCGATCGCCACCGATCATAAACGCTTGCGACAAGTGCTGCTGAACCTCTTGGGCAATGCTATCAAGTTTACAGACTCCGGTAGCGTCACATTACGAGTAGAGGTGACTGAAAATTCGCTGCAACCCTCGTTGACTCGACTTCGCTTTGTTGTAGAGGACACTGGCATTGGAATGTCACCAGAGCAACTAGAACAAATTTTCCTCCCCTTCGAGCAGGTTGGTGATCTCAAGCGACAAGCGGAGGGGACTGGATTAGGACTTGCCATCAGCAAAAAAATTGTCGAGATAATGGGAGGAGACATCCACGTTAAGAGCTTACTAAATGTCGGTAGTACGTTTGAGTTTGAGATCGAGTGTGCTTTAGTAACAAACTCGATAGCAACCAACACACTGAACAAAGCAGGACGCATTACGGGTTATACAGGCGATCGCAGAAGCATCTTAATTCTGGACGATCGATGGGAAAATCGCTCGGTCTTTGTTAACTTGCTGCAACCGTTGGGATTCACCGTCATTGAAGCCAGTGATGGACGGGAAGGCTTGGAGAAGGCGCATCAAGTTCAACCAGATTTGATTATTACTGACCTACTCATGCCCAACATGAACGGTTGGGATTTTCTCGCGCTTCTGCGCCAGTCAGAAACGTTCAAGGATGTGCCAGTCATTGTGTCATCGGCAAGCGTTTACGATACCGATCGCCAGAAAAGCCTAGCAGCAGGCGGCAACGATTTTCTAGCTAAACCCTTGCAAGCCGAGGATTTATATCACATCTTGGCAAAACATCTACAACTAGACTGGATCTATGCGGAGCCAAACCCTATTGAATCAGCGATCGCAACCCGCTTCGTAGACACAAGACCAACCGAACTCGTTGTGCCACCCTTATCTGAACTGTCGAGCCTACTGGAATTTGCCAAGCGAGGACAAATCAAAGGCATTCAAAACGAACTGGAACGACTTTCCAAACTAGATGAAAGCTATCAGCCATTTGTAAGCAAATTAAGTTCTTTAGTTAAAGAATTTAATATTCGGAAAATTCGCCAATTTCTTCAGGAAAAAGTCGGGTGACTGCCCATCTATAAATACACCAATATTTAACCGCAGGAGCCATTAAACTATGTTATTAAATTCCAGTCATGAAATTATTTTAGTAATTGATGATAATCCAACCAATCTAGAAGTCTTATATAATACTTTGGCTTCTTCTGGCTATGAAGTCTTGGTAGAAATGGATGGTTTTGGTGGAATGGAGCAAGCCAAGAGTTATCAGCCAGACTTGATTTTACTGGATGTCCAGATGCCAGGAATAGATGGATTTGAAACCTGCCGTAAATTGCAGTTCGATCCGTCTACAAAAAACATTCCAGTAATTTTCATGACGGCAATGACTGATACGACAGATAAAGTAAAAGGGTTAAATTTAGGTGCCGTAGACTATATTACCAAACCGTTTCGCCAAGAAGAAGCACTTGCGCGGATTCAAACCCACTTAAAAATTCGACGTTTAAGTTTGGAACTCGAACAACAAAAACAAGAACTTGAGCAAGTTGTTGAAAAACGTACATCTGAATTAACCTACACCCTACAAGAACTTAAAAAAACACAATTGCAGCTAATTCAGAATGAAAAACTATCTACAATTGGTCAGTTAGTTGCCGGTATCGCTCATGAAATTAATAATCCAGTAGGTTGTATTACTGGCAATTTAGAGCAAGCTAATCTTGCTGTTAAAGATGCAGTCGATTATATCCGTCTTTATCAAACCACATTTCCTAATCCTGGCATACAAATAGAACAAAAAGCTGAAGAGATTGATATTGAATATCTTCTAGAAGATTTACCTAAAATGTTCTTGTCTATGCAGACAGGAATTGAGCGAATTCGCAACATTAGTACATCACTTAGAACATTCTCGCGTGCTGATGTAGATTGCAAGGTATCAGTTAACATCCATGAGGGACTTGAAAGTACCCTGATGATTTTGCAACATCGTTTGAAAGCTCAGGATTATCGTCCGGCAATTCAAGTAATCAAAAAATACGCTGAAATTCCTAAAGTCGAGTGTTATTTAGGACAACTCAATCAGGTATTTATGAATATTTTGGCAAATGCGATCGACGCCTTGGAAGAAGCGAACCTGGGGCGCAGTTATGAAGCGATTAAAGCAAGTCCAAACCAAATTATCGTTGAAACAGAAATGAAGAATGAACAGCAGGTTGCAATCCGAATTGTAGATAATGGGATGGGAATGACGAAAGATGTCAAACAACGTATCTTTGACCATCTATTCACGACTAAACCCGTTGGAAAAGGAACAGGTTTAGGACTGACGATCGCTCATCAAATTATTGTTGAAAAGCACGGAGGAACGATAGAAGTAAATTCTGAATGGGGAGGAGGCACAGAGTTTGCGATCGCGCTTCCGATTGTGTAATCTAGTCTCTAGAGGTACATCAGATTAATCAATGCCTCAATCAGATATGGTTTTGCTCATCAGTGCCAACTGTAAATTCATGAGTCAGACTACTGGTGCGAAGGTGACAATATGACAGAGTGGTACAAAGAAGACCTCGCGTTTATTCACAACGTTGGTTTTAGTGACTACGCTCTTAAATCTGCTCCCGGTATATTAGAAATTTTGGATCGGAGCAATATACGAAAAGGTTTAGTGGTGGATTTGGGTTGCGGAACTGGGTTGTGGACACAAGAACTTGAAAAGACTCACTATCGGGTTTTGGGAGTTGATATCTCTGACTCTGCGATCGCGATCGCTCGAACACGAGTACCGAATGCGGAGTTTCGGGTCGAGTCCCTGTTCAAAACTGACATCCCGCCGTGTAGCGCTGTTACCTCTATCAGTGAATGCCTTCACTACCTGTTCGATCCAGACAACGATCGCCAAACGTTAAATCAACTCTTCCGTCGCATCTATCGGGCATTAATTCCTCCGGGTGTCTTTGTCTTCGACATTGCAGAACCGGGACAGGTAGGGGCGGAGACAACGAAGGGGTTTAAGTCCCGCTAAAAAGAATTATTCCAGCACTGGAAACAGCTTATGCGATCGCATATCTAGATATTTGCCCACAACTCAATCGGTAGTCCCCGAACTGTCATCAACTGTTCGGGGTGACAAGGATGTGCAAACCGTTGCTAATATCAACTCCGCTCAAGCTTCGGATTCCTTGAGAAGATTCATTAAGCTATCGATCAGGCGATCGCTCTCCATCGGCAGAATATCCTGACCGTGAAGCATTTTCTGTACCATCATGAAATGAACTAATGCACCTAAAAAAATGCGTGCGGTTGCTTCAGGATCGGCAATCTTTAAGTTTGGGCTCGATGCCAGATACTGGCTCAAGGTTTCAACGCCCGGTTTTACCAACGTCCGAACAAATATTTGCGCCAGTTCGGGAAAACGTCCAGACTCGCCAATAATTAGCCGCAACAGGGCAATTTCTTCACTATCGCAAATGATCTCATTCAGTGCCTTCGTTAATAGCTGCCGCAGCACCACGAAAGCATCTCCTTCCGACGGCAGAAAACGTTGGATGATGGAAAACTTTCTCTGAGCAAACCGTTGGACGAGGGCAGTGAACAGTCCTTCTTTATCTTGAAAGTAGGTGTAAACCGTTGGTTTGGATACGCCAGCCGTCTTCGCCACCCGATCCATGCTAGTCGCGGCATAGCCATGCACCAGAAACTCTTGCATTGCGCCTGCCAATATCTGTTCGGCTTTCTCTGCTAACCCATCCTGCTTCGGTTCCGTCATCTTCGTCCGTCTCATTCATTCCTGATCTGATTGCCACAGTCATTCTAGAGGTATTCGCTTTGAGGAGTTCTAGAGAATTTTCAGGACTCCCTTGACGTTATTGTACTAAACGGTTTAGTTTAGTTGTATGAAAACTAAACCGTTTAGTTTAGTCCCTTCCTAGAACTGGGGAATCTGACAGATGATGCAAGAAGTAGCAGCAGGTAATCCATCCTCTAAACGTCTTTCTCGACCACTGACTCTGCTGGCGATCGCTGCAACGCTGGCAACAGGTGGAGTGATGGCCTATACCGTTTGGCAAGGGCGTATCCAGCAATCCAGTCCCATCGAATCCACAGTGATCAGTACGCCCCAAATCAAAACCGTGACGGCGTTGGGACGGCTAGAGCCAGAGGGTGAAGCGATCGCGCTTTCTGCACCCACATCTGCTGAGGGGAATCGAGTGGATCAACTGTTAGTCAAGGAAGGCGATCGCGTTCGTAAAGGACAAGTTATCGCGATACTCAACAGTCGCGATCGCCTCCAGGCATCTGTGATGCAGGCACAAGAACAGGTACGAGTTGCCCAAGCCAAACTGGATCAGGTGCGTGCAGGAGCGAAGACGGGCGAAATCCAGGCGCAACGCTCCCAGATTGCCCAACTGGAAGCTGAACGGGTTGGGGACTTGAACGCGCAAGCCGCTACCGTTGCCCGTCTGGAAGCGGAAGTCCAAAATGCACAGGTGGAGTACCACCGCTACGCATTGCTTTACCAGAACGGAGCGGTTTCGGCATCCCAGCGCGATAGTAAGCGACTGACACTTACAACTGCCCAAAAACAACTCCAAGAAGCGCAAGCCGCCCGCGATCGCACTCGCAATTCTCGCCAACAGCAACTGAATGAAGCCCGCGCCACCCTGGATCGAATTGCAGAGGTGCGTCCAGTAGACGTGCAGGTAGCTCAAGCTGATGTCAGACAAGCCTTAGCAGCCGTTGAGCAAGCCAAGGCAAACTTAGAGCAGGCATCCGTGCGATCGCCTCAAGATGGTCAAATCCTCAAAATCTACACCCGTCCCGGCGAACTAATTAGCAATGACGGGATTGCCGAAATTGGGCGAACGCAACAGATGTTTGCGATTGCAGAAGTTTATCAGAGTGACATCAAGAACATCCGTCCAGGGCAAACTGCGCGGGTGAGTAGTGACTCCATTGACAGCGAACTCAACGGTACTGTCGAACAGGTTGGCTACAAAGTGCTGCGCCAAGACATTGTGAATAGCGATCCATCCGCCAATATTGATGGGCGCATTGTAGAAGTCAAAATCCGTCTGGATGCAGGCTCAAGTAGCAAGGCTGCCCGACTAACGAATCAGCAAGTTAAGGTGGTCATTGAATTATGATTGGCTTCCAACAACTCCAACGCCGGACACCTTTAGGATGGCTGCAACTGAGTCATCAAAAAGGAAAACTGGTCGTAGCGTGTGCGGGTGTTGTGTTTGCAGATGTCTTGATGTTGATGCAGTTAGGGTTTCAGAGTGCGCTATTCAACAGTGCCGTTCTTGTCCACAATAGCGTTCGCGCCGATGTCGTTCTGCTCAGCCCTCAAGCTCGCAATCTATCAAATATGTCGTCCTTCCCGCGACGGCGTTTGTACCAGTCGATGGATATTCCCGGCGTTCAGTCTGCGGAAGCGCTCTACGCCAACATGGTGAACTGGAAGCATCCGACCACCCAGCGCGAAACGAGTATGCTGATGTTGGGATTTGACCCTAACAGCTCAGTCTTTGAGCAACCAGACATTAACCAACAATTAAACCTGATTAAGCTGCCTAACACAGTTTTGTTTGACAGCGGTAGCCGTGGAGACTACAAAGCAGCGATCGCGCAACTCGAACAAAACCAGCCACTGAAGACAGAAATTGAGCGCCATAGTGTTACCGTTGCTGGCAAAATCCGCATCGGATCTTCCTTTGGTGCAGACGGACACCTGATTACCAGCGACCAAAACTTTCTGCGGTTGTTTCCCCGCAGACAGGCAAGCAGCGTCAGTGTCGGCTTATTGCAACTGCAACCCGGAACCGATCCAGTGCAAACGGTACAAGCTTTGAAAGCACACTTGCCAAATGATGTTCAGGTTTTGACTCGGCAGGAATTTATCGAGTTTGAAAGAAGCTACTGGGCAAAGAATACACCGATTGGATTTATTTTTAACTTGGGCGTGACAATGGGCTTCATTGTTGGCGTCATCATTGTCTACCAAGTTCTCTCAACAGATGTGAACGCTCACATGGGAGAATACGCCACTTTCAAGGCAATGGGCTATCGCAATCGCTACCTACTCATGGTGGTGTTTGAAGAAGCCGTTATCTTGGCAATCATCGGTTTTATCCCTAGTATTGCCATTTCCGCAGGACTGTACCGCCTGACTCGTAATGCGACGAATTTGCCTCTGTACATGACTGTGGCACGAGGAATTTTCGTGTTGATGTTGACGATGGTGATGTGTACCTTGTCAGGAGCGATCGCTACCCGCAAATTGCAATCGGCTGACCCGGCTGATATGTTTTAGGTTTATATTTATGTCTCTTCAACCTGTCATCTGTATCCACAACCTCGATCACTATTTTGGTCAAGGTCAACTCCGCAAACAAGTTTTATTTGACATCAGTTTAGAAATTAATGCTGGTGAGATTATCATCATGACCGGCCCTTCTGGTTCCGGCAAAACCACGCTGCTAACTTTAGTGGGTGGATTGCGATCTGCCCAATCCGGTAGTCTCAAGGTGTTAGGACAAGAACTTTGTGGTGCAAATCCGACAGCACTGGTACAAGCACGACGGCACAATGGTTATATCTTTCAGGCGCACAACTTGCACGGTAGCTTAACGGCACTCCAGAACGTCAAGATGGGCTTAGAGTTGCACAAGGATATTTCTTTGCACCAGATGCGCCAGCGCTCAGCCGAAATACTAGAACAGGTAGGATTGGGAAATCGGATCAATTACTATCCCGCCGATCTGTCGGGTGGACAAAAGCAGCGAGTAGCGATCGCCCGCGCCTTGGTCAGTCATCCCAAACTAATTCTTGCTGACGAACCGACTGCTGCTCTCGATAGCAAATCCGGTCGTGAAGTCGTTAGCCTGATGCAAACACTGGCAAAAGAACAAGGTTGCACCATTCTACTGGTCACTCACGACAACCGCATTTTGGATATTGCCGATCGCATTGTTCACATGGAAGATGGACACTTAATAAGTGATACTGCCCAGGTTGCAGCGGTTACATAGAAATTATTTGTAACGATATTGGGCTATCTTACGAATGTCGTGCAACTGCCAGTCGGTTACATCTGTACGCTAGGGAACTTCGCTTTGTGCATCCGCAATCGGGAGAAACTCTCCATCTCCAAGTTAAAACGCCGTTTTAACTCTATTGCGCTAGATGACGGTAACTTAATCAAAAGCCGATCGGCGCTTCAAAAAGACCCCCGCAAAACACTGATTCCAAAATCGGACAAACCACCCCCCATACCAATTGCAATCGTTTTGCCATCCGGACTGAAAGCAATGCTGCTTGGGTATACGCGACCAAGCGTTTGGTCGTTAATCGAAGCCTCAACCAGCGTTTTAAGTAGCCCTCCAGTCCGCAAATTCCACAACTTCATTGAATAATCCCAAGAAGAAATAAGCAGCTTCTGCCCATCGGCGCTAATTGCAATGGAACCGGAACCTCCGGGTATCGTGTGGAGAAGCTGCTTTGTTCTCAGGTTCCATATCTTGATGGAATCTGTAACACTGACCAGAGTCTGCCCATCGGGGGCGATCGCAATAGAACCAATTGGGCTAGTATGTCCTTCGAGAGTACCCAGCAGTTTTCCCGTCTTGCTATCCCATAGCTTAATGCTGGTGTCCTTACTGGTATTTTGATCCACACTCTCTCCACCGCCAGTCGCAAGTATCTGACCGTTTGGGCTGAGGGCAATCGACAGAATTGGAGTTGATTGTGGATTAATAGTCTGTAGCCGTTTGCCTGTTTTCAGGTTCCACACCAATACTTTCTTGTCATCGCTGGCACTTACCAAAGTTTGCCCATCCGCAGCGATCGCAAGGCGATTGACCTGTTGGGAATGCCCGTTCAAGGTGCGGAGAAGTTTGTTAGTTTTCAGGTTCCACACCTTAATCGTTTTGTCATTATTAAAGGGTGCTTTCTGGTCAACCGTCACCAAGGTTTGGACATCGGGAGTAATTGCAACGACACCGGCGGCATATACTTTTTCATTCAGGGTACGCAGCAGCTTACCTGTTTTGAGGTTCCACAGTTTAATTGTCTCACCAGGACTATGGCTGACCAGTATTTGACCATCACGGCTGAATGTTAGAAAAGTAACATCGTTTTTATGCCCGGATAAATCGTAGATTTGCTCAAAGTCTCTTTGGGAGTTAGAGGTTGTTGGAGTTGTTGAGCTGGGTTGGGTTGAGGGTTGCGCTGTTGATGGGAGTTTAGCAATCGCGCCAGTGGCAATTGTTGCCATAACAGCCAGAGCGATCGCATTTTTCCAAGATAATTGGTTGAGATTTTTCATTATAGATAGGTATATCGCTGCCGTTTTAACCAGATTGCTCTAAATGACGGTAACTTCCCAAAAGGTGGCTGGTACTTCAAAAAGACCCCCGCAAAACCCTGATTCCAAAAGTGGACAAAACACCCCCAGAACCGATGGCAATAGTTTTTCCATCCGGGCTAAAGGCAATGCTGGTTGCGTATATGCGACCAACGTATTGATCGTTCATGGAAGGCTCAAACAGGGTTTTCACTAACGTTCCAGTCCGCAAATTCCACAATTTGACTGAATGATCCCAAGCAGCCGTAACCAGCTTCTGCCCATCAGGGCTAATTGAAATGGAAGCAGAACCTCCGGGTAATGTGTGCAAAAGCTGCTTTGTTGTCAGGTTCCATATCTTGATGGAATCTGCAACACTGACCAGAGTCTGCCCATCGGGAGCGATCGCAATAGAACCAATTGGGCTAGTATGTCCTTCGAGAGTACCCAGTAGTTTTCCCGTCTTGCTATCCCATAGCTTAATGCTGGTGTCCTTACTGGTATTTTGATCCACACTCTCTCCACCGCCAGTCGCAAGCAGCTGACCGTTTGGGCTGAGGGCAATCGCCAGAATCGGCGTTGATTGGGGATTGATGGTCTGTAGACGTTTGCCTGTTTTCAGGTTCCACACCAACACTTTCTTGTCATTACTGGCACTTACTAAAGTTTGCCCATCGGCACTAATTTCAAGGTGATTTACTGGTTGTGAATGACCGTTCAAGGTGCGGAGAAGTTTATTAGTTTTCAGGTTCCACACCTTAATCGTTTTGTTATTAGCCTGTGGGTTATGGTCAACAGTCACTAAGGTTTGGGCATCGGGAGTAATTGCAACAACACCTGCGGCATATACGTTTTCATTCAGGGTACGCAGCAGCTTACCTGTCTTGAGGTTCCACAGCTTGATTGCCGTACCAGCGCTATGGCTAACCAGGATTTGACTATTCGGATTGAAGGCAAGGAAATTAACATCGTATTTATGCCCGCTTAAATCGTAGATTTGCTCAAAGTCTTTTTTGGAGTTAGAGGTTGGTGTTGTTGAGTTGGGTTGGGTTGGGTTGAGGGTTGGGCTGTTGATGGGAGTTTAGCGATCGCTTCCAGCGCTGCGCTCCGCGCAATCGCTCCAGTGGCAAGTGTTGCCATAACAGCCAGAGCGATCGCTTTTGGCGCTGCGCTACGCGCGATCGCGTTTTTCCAAGACAACTGGTTGAGATTTTTCATATAGATAGGTATGTAGCTCTAGTAGGACAACAACTCTATTACTAGCCGATACAATCCAATAAGACGGCAGTTGTATACGCCAATGTTTCTGTCATAACAGTTACAACAGCCCGACCTTAACGAAGTAATGTGCTGCACATCACCCAGTTTATTTACCTAAATGATTGATGCTTTTTTGAACTGGCAGGAGTGAATTATGTGGCGTTGCTGAATACGGGTATGATTTCCTAAAATTTAGAACGAGCCTTCGAGGTTCTAGCGATAGCTTTATACCTGCACTCAGCAACGCCATTTCCTCTTTAAGGAGTTCTCAAAAGTTGATTGCATCGCTCTAGTACCATCAGCTCAATCTCAGGTAGTACTTCTTGAAGATAGTCATGCTTTGTACCTGCATATTGTATTAGCTTGAAATCGGCTTTAATTTTGTGTAGGAAATCTATAACTTTTTCAGGCGGTATGGCATCTATGACATACCAATATATACTTTTTAGTAACGGGTATAGCTCGGTTCGGTGTTGAAATTGATAAAGTGACAGATTATAGAAAGATTTTTCGGAGGTGTTTATAAAAATGCACGCTGTGACTCTGCTAAAAACAGTTTTTACATTGATATCCGTATTAGGTTCAGCCGCTCTAACGAAATGAGTAACTACGCAATAACCTTGCAAATCTCTTTGATAAGACACCACATTTTCAGATATACCTGATGTTCCTTGTGCGATGTACGCTCTGACCTGTTCTCCAGAACATCCGCGTAGCTGCTTTCCAAGGCTATCAATGTATAAACCATCTTTATCTCTGAATTCCATTTTACTCCAAAACATTGGAGAGTTGTAATCACGCTCTATCCTTCCCATATGTAACTTACTACAGTAATGATTTTGGTCGTATAATAATATTTTGAAGTGAAACTTATTATTTTCTTTATCAAAAAATATCGAAGTTCCTTTTAAGAAAAATAAATTAAAATCCGAAAATAAACTTTCTGCAAATTCATGATGAGAAAATCCAGCCATGTATGTAATGAAGTTACTTTCAATTTCAGAGAATCCTTGTCTAGCTGCAAGCACTTTCCTAAGTAATTCGATAGTCGGTTTTCTACACTGGGTGACTACCTCTGCAAATTTCTCATTCACAGTCTTGTACCTTATCTAAATGTTTTAACAAGTATATAATGTCTTGATACAGAGGATAGAAACAATTCAATCATAACTGGGTTGGAATTATCGGTGTTACTGAATGTAGATATGAAGCGAGCGCTGGAACATCGAAGGCTCACTCTAAATTTTGGAAAATCATTCCCATATTCAGCAACGTCAATTATGTAAGCTTCAATTGCACCTTGCAGCGAACTTAAGTTCCGGCTGAAAGCTCAAACCCGTTAAAAGGGTTGAAATGGTCAACGGGTCAACACATCAGTCAGTTCTACTACCCATCGCTTGGGCAACAAGACAAACCCTTTACGCTCTTTTTGTCGCAGCACCACCAGCTTGATAACTTTTAATTAACTTCTTACACCTAACTACAAAAATGTCCTGTTGATCAGGGGATATTACAGAGGTTCGATTGAGGATTTTTGGACAGGAGTGAAAACCCAAAGTAGATTCCTGACCTCCCCAGTCCTCTGACATCACCCAATTGGTGCATTGTCCTGCTTAGAGTCACCCAGCACATTCATGACTTTTCCACTCAAAGCACGTTTAAAACCCCATAAAAATTCACCAAAAATGGTGGTGCCGTCAATCAACCAACATTGGTTGCTGCGGATCGTCCTCCGGTCTATTTCCTACTTCCGCAAGGACTTCTGGCTGATCGTCACGCTCTTATTTTTGATCGGGGCATCGGTGCTTTTCAACCTTCTCAACGCTTGGCCTATGGCGATTCTAGTTGATACGGTTCTCTCACCAAACCCGAAACCCAACTGGATACATACGCTGTTTCTTGCCCCCTTCGGCGAAGGCAAGCTGAACCGAATTTTCGGAATGGCGTTCGTCGCGACGATCATCAGGATCATGAGCGATACCGTCTTCATGCTTCGTAAGATGTTGAACTACCGCATCCAGTACAACGGCACCTTGCGGGTTCGCACCGAATTATACGACAAAATGCAGGCGCTGAGTCTAGGCTGGCACGGTTCGCGATCGCAAGGTGACGCAATCTATCGATTGAGCTACGACAGCCTCGGCCCTTGGGGGGTAATCGATACGCTGATCGGCTCTACCGCCGCATCGGTGACGCTGACGGCGATGATCTGGATCATGCTGTCGCGCCACGTCCTTCTCACCGTGTTCGCACTTTCGTTCACGCCGCTGCTAATACTGGCGAATTGGTACTTTGAGGGAAGGATTCGGCGTCGGGCGTTCGAGTCGAAGCAGACGGATGCGGTGATGACCTCAACCATGCAGCAAGCGATAGAGTTGATCGGACTGATTCAGTCTTTCCGTCGAGAAGCAACGGAGTCGCGGCGCTTCACGCGGGTGGTTGAGCGGAGCGTTGGTGCCTCTATGCGGCTTCATTGGCAGGAGAACCTCTATCCACTCACGGTTCAGGTAGTATTCGCTCTGGGAAGCGGGGTAATCTTCGGCTACGGCGGGTACCTGGTCTATCGCGACCAGTTTTTGCGCCAGGTGCCGAACGGACTGACCCTCGGCGATCTGATCGTATTCTTGGCGTACCTCAATCAGTTCTGGGACCCAATCGGTTGGGTGTTGGGGTTCACGACCAAGATCCAGACATTCGTAGCCTCATGCGATCGCGTGTTTACGGTCATTGACGAGCCGCCCACCATAGCGGACGAGCCTGATGCGCGATCGTTTCCCGTCCATCCCCGCACTCTAACCCTTGCCGATGTCAGCTTTGAGTACATCCCTGGGCGACCCGTGTTACAGGAGATCGATGCGACTATCGAACCGGGTCAGATGGTGGCATTTTTGGGGCCTAGCGGGACGGGAAAAAGTACGCTGCTCAATCTCCTTCCACGCTTCTACGATCCGACAAAGGGGAGCGTTCAACTCGACGGTTTCGACATCCGCACCCTTAAGGTTGCCGATGTCCGCAAACACATGGCGCTGGTCACGCAAGGCAGCCCACTTTTCCCCGGAACGATCGCGGAGAATATTACCTACGGCTGCGCGGAAGCGACCTTGCAAGAGATTCGGGAGGCGGCGGTGGAATCCGGGGCGGCTGAGTTCATCGAAGCCTTACCGGATCAGTACGATACTCTGCTCACTGAGGGTGGACAGAACCTATCGGGCGGACAGCGGCAGCGTTTAGCGATCGCGCGGGCGCTAGCTACGAAGGCTCCGATACTTATCCTCGACGAACCCACGAGTTCGCTAGATTTGAAGCACGAGCAATGGGTTATAGAAACCCTCCAGCGTCTGCGTCGCAAAAGAACAATTATCTTAGTGACGCACCGACTCGAAACCGCCGTAGACTGCGATCGCATTTTTGTGATGCAGGAGGGCGAGATTGTCGAAGAAGGCACCCATGACGAACTTCTGTCCCAACAAGGGCTCTACTTCCGAATGCTGGGCTACAAGCCATCCTCGACCTGACGACCCTATAAAGCCGCCGTCATCAGTAATGCTGGCATTGTCACAGAATGGGTAGCCGTAACCCCTTCTCCTGTTGATAACGTCTTGGGGTTGTCTGCAACATTCTCCGAAACACGGTGGTCATGTGACTCTGGTTGCCAAATCCCGCCTCCACTGCAACCTCAGCTAGTCTGCGGGTTTGATCATGCAAAAGTTTCTGGGCATATTTCAACCGACACCGCAGGACGTATTGATAGGGTGACAGCCCCGTGGTAGCTTTGAATGCCCGCGCAAAATGGTACGCGCTAAACCCCACCGTGGCAGCAATATTGCTCAGGTTCAATTCCTGTGACAGGTGTGCCTGGATGTATTCCAGGCTAGTTTTTAACAGCTTGGGTTCCAAAAATTCTGGCGGACGTTTGAATCCAGAGAGATTCGATCTCCGGTAGATAATTTGCCCTAGCACTGCCGTTGCCACGGATTCCAGGTAGAACGCACCGCCAACCTGTCCGTCGTTAAAAAACTCCTGTATAGCGATCGCTGTACTTAAACCCCAATGCGTCTTTGGAATCTGCCCCGGCAGTAACTCAACTCTTTGCTCTCCTGCCGCTGTGCGCGACAGGAACGCTTGCGAATACCCAAACACCACAAAACAGGAGGCATCTTCGACAGAACGGTAAGTGCTGCCTTGAGGCACAATATCAAATCCTCCCGGCAGGGCTTCGTAAGGTCGCAGGCGATCGCTATCAAAGGCAGCAACTCCACGAGTGACGCCAAAACTGGTGACTACCAGATGAAGTGGCGATCGCAAATTCACTTCCAAATGTCCCGGTGGGATGATTGCCACCATCATTTCTGGCGTTTCCAGCCAATGTCCCCATTGTGGTAGGGTTTCCACCGGTGGCTGGTCGAGGGGAATTGTGCGATCGCTTGGGTTGAACAGAAACTCTTGCAAGAGATTCATAGGCAGGGGCGATGGATCATTGAATTGCTACTCAGATACCAGACTTCTTGAAGAAGTCGGGCATCTAGATCCAATTTCGGTGACATTCACTCAAAATTGATTGTCCCAAAAAGCTGATGGCGATATTCCGCAAGAATTTAAAAGACTGCGATCGCCAACATCAAATAACCTCAGTACCAGAATTGCGATTGTTGAGTATCAATGTCTGCACTGATTCCGATTTCAACCTTCTTCATTGGCTGTCACGGGTTACTGGCTCTAGGTTTGTCCTATCGGGTGGCGATGGAACGTACCCGGACTCGCATTTGGCATGGTGCGACCCCCGCAGAAATTGCCTCACAGCCCAATTACTTGAAGCATCCCAACGCCTGGGCAGCATTTGTAGAGAAACTGACGCAACAATCCGTTGTCACGAAAGAGGTGGATGATGGGGTGTTGCAGCGGACGATCCGGGCGCATGGCAATTTCACCGAGTATCTGCCTCTCGGCTTGTTATTTCTGATTGCCTTGGAGTGGATGCAAGCCGCATCTGGAATGCTGTGGCTGCTGGGTGCAACGCTGATTCTGGCGCGGATTGCTCATGCTTGGGGATTGATCCAAACCTATGGGCCGTCACCGGGACGGGCGATTGGCTTTTTTGGCACCTGGTTAGTTTATATCGTCGGTAGTGTAGCCTGTCTTTACTACAGCGTGCGGCAATTCTAATCCTTCACCCACCGAATCTAATTGAATCATGACGATGCTGAGAGCGATTGATACCGACATTTGGGTTGCTGAACAACCGCTGAAATATTTTGGGTTAGAAGTTGGGACGAGAATGACGGTGATTCGTCTGAACGATAACAAATTAATGGTCATCTCACCAATTCGCATTGATGAGGCACTGATTAATCAATTGAATCAATTAGGAGACGTTGGTTACATCGTTGTTCCCAATTTGTATCATCACTTGTTCGTCGCCCAGTTCAAGCAGATTTATCCTGATGCAGAACTTTGGGCAACATCGGGTTTAGAACAGAAGCGCCCCGATTTAGTGATTGACCAGATTCTTAGCGATCGCACCAGCCAGCTTTTTGATGGCGTTGAAGCTGCGATGGTTACAGGGTTCAACACACTGGATATCAAAGGATACTCTCCTCTGAATGAATGGGTTTTCTTCCATGCCAAAAGTCGCACTTTGATTGTGACCGACCTGGCATTTCATTTTGATGGAAACAGTTCGCTTACTACACAGTTAGTTGCCAAACTGATCGGTAGCTACCAGCAACTTCGTCCATCATTACTGGAAAAAATCGCAACTCAGGAGAAAACCCAGGTAAAGCAGTCCATTCAACAGATCCTCTCCTGGGATTTTGACCGAGCGATCGTGGCACACGGCAGCATTCTGGAGCAGGATGGTAAGCGACAGTTTCAAATAGGCTATGAGTGGTTTCTAGGAACGTCTCTCTAATTAAGACATTGGAGTTCGCATGGCAACTTATCTGATTACGGGTACCAATCGGGGAATTGGTTACGAATATTGCCGCCAACTGCAAGCGCGGGGCGATCGCGTTATTGCCGTCTGTCGCAGTGCTTCTGAGGAATTGAAGCAGCTAGGGGTGCAGGTTGAGGAGGGGGTTGATATTACCTCTGATGCTTCGGTTGCTTCTTTGCGCGATCGCCTTGATGGTACGACTATTGATGTCCTGATTAACAATGCAGGAATTGTCAAGCGCGTGACGCTGGAAGACTTAGATTTTGAGAGCATTCGAGAGCAGTTTGAGGTGAATGCTCTGGGGCCTTTACGAGTGACTCACGCGCTATTGCCACTTCTCAAAGCCGGCTCCAAAATCGCCTTGATGACAAGTCGGATGGGTTCGATCACAGATAATACCTCTGGCAGTTCCTATGGCTACCGAATGTCTAAAGTAGCGTTGTCAATGGCTGGCAAGTCGCTATCTCTCGATCTCAAACCGCGTGCGATCGCAGTGGCAATTCTGCATCCTGGGTTAGTTCAAACCCGCATGACGAATTTTACATCTGGTGGCATTACTCCAGAAGAGTCCGTCAAGGGCTTGTTGGCTCGGATTGATGAATTGACGTTGGAGAATACAGGTACTTTTTGGCACGCTAATGGAGAGGTGCTGCCGTGGTAAGTATGGGTGGATCGCCGTTGAGTTTGGTGTAATAGTAGATGAATGCAAGGTATTGCCTCTGTTTTTCAGTGTGTTGGGGTTCTAGGTTGTAAGCACGGAGCCAAGGACGATGGAGAGCATTAAAGTAAGGCAACGTGTTGGACAAGATGGCATCCTCTATCTTGAAATTCCTGTAGGGCTAAGAGAGCAGGATCTGGAAGTAATGGTGATTTATCAGCCTGTTCCATCGTTAACAACCATTGAACCCTCATTAGAATCTCTCTATGGTATCTGTGCGGATGACCCGATTATTCTGGATGAAGAGGGGATTGCAGAAGCTCTTGATGATGACCTTGCCGGAGCTTTTGACTAGGAATGCGTTACCTGTTGGATACGAATGTTTGTGTGACGTATTTGAATAGTCGTTCAACTTCGGTGCGTGATCGCTTGCTTTCTACACCTACGGAAGACATGGCTGTGTGTTCGGTGGTCAAAGCTGAACTATTTTATGGTGCGCTACGAAGCAATAACCCAACTCGAACGCTAGAACGGCAACAGGAATTTTTGAGGCGGTTTGTCTGGCTGCCTTTTGGAGATGAGGCTGCGAGCGCGTGTGGTCAAATTCGTGCGCGTCTTGCCAGCGTGGGAACTCCGATTGGTGCTTATGATTTGCAAATTGCAGCCATCGCTCTGGCAAATAATTTAACTCTGGTGACACATAATACACGAGAGTTTAGGCGGATTGAGGGGTTGCAGGTTGAGGATTGGGAAATTGAGGCGTAAGCGATCGCTTCCGCTACAATATGCGATTGCTCTCTCTTCATCAAGAATGCGATCGCCAAAATGCTTGAAGGAAGTTCTCAGCACATGGAAGCGATCGTAGCATAGGGAGTATCTACGCACTCAACTCAACTAAATACACACACTAGACCAGTTCTTTAAGGCTAGAGGCAGCTTCGTTGAGTTGTTGAGCAGCGGTTTTAGTTTGACTGATAACATTAGTTGTTCGGCTTGCCCCCTGGTTTAGAGAGTTCATCGCTTCAAAAACTTGTTGTATGGCAACAGCTTGCTGTTGAGCAGTCAACGAAATTTGCTGGCTATTTAGGGTAATCGTATTCACAGCGTTAGCAACATTATTAAATGTCTGAGCGCTCCTGTTGCTGAGATTCATGCCTTCACTAACGGTTTTTGTCCCTTCGTCCGTTACCATAGCCGTTGAGGTAATGGCTAATTGAATATCGTTGACCAGATTAGCAATCTTTTGGGCTGATCCTTTGCTTTGGTCGGCCAATTTGCGAATTTCTGAAGCAACGACTGAAAATCCTCTTCCAGCTTCACCTGCCCGAACTGCTTCCACAGCAGCATTAAGTGAAAGCATATTGGTTTGATTGGCTAAGTCCCTAGCCAAGCTAGAAATAGTACCAATTTGTCGGGTTTGCTCACTTAGGCAGGAAATCCGATCCGCGATCGCTCCTACCTTATTTTTCAAAGTATCCATACTGTTGAGGGTTTGACTAACAACCTGAGTTCCATTGTCTGCTAAGTTTAGAGCTTGCTTTGCTTCTATTAGAGCTACTTCAACCTGCTCTGCTGACTGACGCGCCGAACTGCCTAACTCATTCATTGTGGCGGTTGTTTGACTAACGGCGGAAGCTTGTTCTACTGCTAACTCTTCTTGCTCTTGGATAGCGGATGTGATTTGATTAGTTACCGCAGAGATGGTAGAACTCACCTCGCGAATTGATTGAATTGAGTTTACTAACATCCGCAGCACAAAAATCCAAACCAGTATTAAGATTATCAAGGTTGCAATCACGATCAAGATTGCGATCGATGCTTTTTGGGTTTGTGTCTTGAGCGAGTTTTCTGCATACTGTTGCATAGCAGATGTAACCTGCCCCATTGCTGCTGTATAAATCTGTTTTTGTGTTTCATATTCTTGACCAAACAAAAGCTCGGATGCTAGTTGCCGCTGACCCCGTTGAACCAACTGAAACGCCTCTTCTTCCATAGCCAGCAGCTTTTGAGCAGAAGCATTAATCTGCTCGCTAGCCTTGCCCTCAAAAACAGTCGGGATTAACTTTGTCGCTTCTGCCAGCGCTGCAATAACTTGGGGGTCATATTTTTGGTAACGCTCTATCCATTGAGAATCACCTGTTGCAACAGCCATGTGAGCTGACATCGTTAGCACTTCATCAAGATAGGTAATCTCTGCGCTCAATTGTTGAATCCGCATATCTTGTGTCTGGATTCTTTTGAAAGCTTGGTAAGAATCCCACACATACCAACCAATCCCTCCAATCAAGGTGAGAGTAAGTGCTAAGGGAACTGTTAGAAGCTGGAGACGAGAGAGACTCCCAGAAGATAATATTTTAGATTTCATACTCAGGCGTATTATCACAATAAAGATATAGATTTAGTCATTGACAAGGTTCACCTAAACAACATAAGTACTCGTCCCTGCTCTATATCTCTAATATTAGGATTTCCTCTTAATATTTGCTGTGTTATTTATTGATAAGGAGAGCGATCACTTTCGGTATACTATGCTAAGCGATCGCTCTCCCTTCACGAATAATGCGATCGCCCAAATGCTCAAAGAAAGTTCTCAGCAAATGGAAGCGATCGCATTCTAGGAAAAATCTAACCAGCTGTTAGACTGGCTCACTTAATCTCTGGGGATCGCACTTGTTTAGTGTTGGGTGAGTGCAATCCGTATCTTCAAGGAGGTGTCTTTGCTCGTAGTCGATAACCTTTGCACCACCGCCGATCAAACCAGCAGTCCAGTACAGTATGGTATTAGTCCACGCTGCATCTGTTGATAGTGCGATCGCTCATCACCGTAGGTTGAATCGGGCTTTGAAAAACCAACATCTCATTATTTCTGTGATTGATTTGACAGCATTGCGGTTGTTTGCCAGCGCTTAGCATTATCGTTGTGCAGCCAAATAATATTTGGTCGCAATTGTCTTTGGTATGATTAGCGATATGAAATTGCCCAAAGAAGTTCTACACGACTGGGTTGCTGCCTATAACGCTCGCGATCCTTACGCACTCATCGAGCTTTATCACGATGATGCCATCAACCATCAGGTTGCCTTTGGTGCCCCACTTCAAGGGCGGGAGGCACTGCTTGAGAGTTTCATCGCCTTCTTCAATGCCTTTCCAGACAACTACACGCATCCTGAAAATATCTTCGAGGATGGCGAGTGGGCGATCGTTGAGTGGAGCGGTGGCGGCACATTCTTGGGTGAGCTTGGCGGCAACCCACCAACCGGCAAGAGTTTTACACTACGCGGGTGTGGCTTCTTTCAGGTCATTGATGGCAAAATTCGTTTCCAGCGTGGCTACATAGACAAGTACACTTGGTTCACGCAAATTGGTTTACCAGTCTCATAGGCTTGTAAGTGTTGCACAACAACGAAGCTCAGCCGAGTGTCGGCAGCGAAGGCGGCTTAAGTTTGCCTTTCGTCTTCTGAGTTGATCGGTGCAAACCAATAGAGAGATCGCCTTTGTATCTCAAACTGAAACAAACCAACCGATTCAATCGCAAACTTGCCAGACTGGAGACGACATCGAGATTAAAGAATACTTAAGCTAGCGATATGAAGCGCTCTATTGTAGTTGGGTTACTAACATTTCTGGCTATTGGCTGTAGTACAAATCTTCCAACATCCTCCACTCAATCTCCCGCGCCTGTGGCAATTGCTGCCAAACCTACTCCCAACTCTGCAACCGTCCAAAGTCGGGATGTCTTTTACCTGAGCGATCTCTTTGGGTTTCGCTTCGTATCCCCAAAGGCCTATGTGATTACGCCTACCGAAACCACTCAATCGACGAAGCCAAGTCCGCCTCTGGAAGTCCTAGAAGTCTGGCAGCAGAAAGATTTTTTGAACCGGGGGAATTTACCTGAAACTCCTCCGATCGTCAGCATCACCATTTACGACAACTCCAAGCGGTTGCCCCTAACCAGCTGGAAAGGCGAACTCAGCCAAAATGACGATCGCCCCCTCACCGTTGCGGGACAGAAAGCGATCGCTTACACTTCGACTGGACTCTACGAGTCTGATAACGTGCTGTTCAGCAGCGCTGATGGTCGCTATGTATTTCGGCTACAAGGCGCTTACCTGCAAAAGAACGATTCCATCCGGCAGGTATTTCAGGACATCGTTAAAAGCTTCACCTTCGATGCGATCGCTAGCACCTCTCCTAATAAATGGCGCATCAACTACAGCCGCCTCAAAAGCCTTTTAGCAGCCGGTGACTGGCGGGGTGCGGATGTAGAGACTCGCGCCATCTTCCAGCGATTGCAGAAGCTCCAAGGACAGGGTGCAGACTTACTCTACGGCAGCAAAACCCTGCTCAATAGTCTTCCCTGCGAAGACTTTCGTAGCATAGACACTCTCTGGTCGCAAGCCAGTAAGGGACGCTTTGGCTATAGCGCTCAAAAGCGCATCTGGCAGCAGACAGCCTCCCAGACGAAAAATCCGAAAGCACGAGTTGAGCAGTTTGGACAGGCAGTGGGATGGCGCAGAAGCCAACCATTACCGGAAAACAATCCTTTTGGGGTCGTGTTAGCTGGAACCAAATGGCGATTCGATTCGGAACTGAACTCTACTGCTACGGCACCAATCGGACAGTTTCCTTGGGGAGGAATTTCCTCCAACTTGCTGAGTGACATGCTCAGCGAACCCGGTTGTGGCAGTTGTACCACGGATGCCATTTATCTTGCTAGCGATCGCTATTATGACTACGTGCCTGCTTTGTTTACCAAGCTCAATCAGTGTCAAGTTCGCTAGTAAGGCGAACTGACAAGTCAATGACTCGAAAGGTCAAATTAATCCGGGGAGGAACCGGACGTTTAGTCTTAGGAATTTGATGCTGCCAGTAATGCTGCGTTGTCCCTTGCATCAGTAGAAAACTACCAGAAGTTAACTCAAGTTGATGCTTCAAGCCTTTTTCGGCTCGGTGCCGCAGTATGAACCGCCGTGTTCCTCCCAAACTCAGAGAACCAATAACTGGATTGTGTCCTAGCTCTGGTTCATCATCGCTGTGCCACCCCATGCTGTCGTTGCCATCTCGGTAGAGATTGAGCAACACACTGTTGAACACCACACCAGAAACCGCTTCAGCCTTTGCCTTGAGGTCGAGTAGTGTGCCTGTCCAGGGAGAGGGGTGCATCGTGATGCCAGAGTAAGTGTAGGATTTACCGGGATCGGCATACCAAGCCGTCAGCCTCGGTTGAGGCATTGAACGCCCGTAAATGGTAATCCAGTCCTGTCGCCAGTCGATTGTTTCAGTCAGTTGTGTGAGCAAGCGATCGCTTTCCTGCCCATCCAGCAGAGACGGGTAGAACACGATATCTGCGTCAGGTAGTTGCAGAGGGACACTGAGCATAAGACAAACACAACTGAGGGAGGCAAGAAATCAGTTTCATTATTACTTCATCGGGTTAGCTCGCGGCTAACAGTTGCGTAATTCCTGGTACTTATATTTACTCTCTAAGGCTTCTGCTAACCATCTCAGACAATAACTTTGTTGTAAGCCGGAAGACTACCGTAGTTTTGGTTGAAAAAAACTCTACTCAGAAACAACGGAAGCACCTACCGCTCTAACAGTGCTTTTCTCTAGAATTGATGCCATGCCCATGCGTCAGCCAAAAATGCGCTCAAGGGCAATAGGTTGAATGGATGGAAACTGCCGTGCGAACTCTTAAACTACCTTCTGGACAATTAATTCCGATTCTTGGTATGGGCACCTGGCAGATGGGGGAGAATGCCAGAAATCGCCAGAGCGAAATTGATGCCTTACGCCACGGACTCGATTTGGGTTTATCTTTGATTGACACTGCCGAAATGTATGGCGAAGGCGGTGCAGAGGAAGTAATCGCCCACGCGATCGCAAATCGTCGTGCATCCGTCTTTCTAGTTAGCAAAGTCTACCCTCATAACGCCTCGAAGCGAGGAACAATTGCTGCCTGCGAAAGAAGTCTCCAACGCTTGAAAACCGACTATCTTGACCTTTACCTGCTCCACTGGCGCGGTTCTGTGCCACTGGTAGAGACTTTGGAAGCATTTCAAACGCTGCAACAAGCAGGCAAAATTCGCAGCTATGGGGTGAGTAACTTTGATGTCGAGGATATGGAAGAAGTCATTGGGTTGAAGGGTGGGAAAGCAATTGCTACCAATCAAGTCCTCTACAACCTGATGCGACGGGGAATTGAGTGGAATTTACTGCCCTGGTGTCAGCAACGAGGTATCCCTATCATGGCGTATTCCCCGATTGAGCAAGGGCGTTTGCTGAACAATCAAGCACTCAAGGCGATCGCAGGGGAACGAGGAGTCACTACGGCTCAAGTAGCAATCGCCTGGTTGTTGCATCAGGAAAATGTAATTGTAATCCCCAAATCCAGCCGCATTGACCATGTAGAGCAGAATTATGCTGCCCTGAATTTGAAATTGAGTGCTGATGAATTGGCTTCCTTAGATGCTGCTTTTCCAGCACCTACTAAACCTGTTTCCTTAGAAATGCTGTAAACACTTCTCCAAAGAACTCAACGGATTTATCTCGCGTTAGATAGTGTCTCAAATGAGCAAGAGTGCCTACCATGACGAGTAAACTTACAGAGCAAACGCATGGCTCAACGATCTGGAATTTTCCCCACCTTCTTCATCTCTGGCTTTGAGTGTTCGACGTTTCTCTGGAAGGACAAGCAGCGGCGGAATCTGATTAAGGAGACACAGCACGATCGCCACGCGCAGGAAGACTACAACATATTGCGATCGCTGGGGATTGATGTGGCACGCGAAGCGATTCCTTGGCCGTTAGTCGATCGCGGTGGCTGCTACGACTTCTCTAGCCTTGACCCCATGATTGAAGCGATGCAGGAGACGCAGATTCTTCCCATCTGGGATCTGTGCCACTACGGATATCCAGACGATCTCGATCCATTTTCTGATGAGTTTAGCGATCGCTTTGCCCGTTACTGTCGCGCAGCAGCAGAGTATGTAATTCCCCGCTTACCAGGCCCCTATTTTTTCACGCCGATTAATGAGATTACCTTTTTCTCGTTCTGCGGTGGCGAGTGGGGTTGGGTGGCTCCTTATAAAACCACAAAAGAAGACCGTTTTCGCTTGCGATTGGCGTTGTGTAAGGCAGCGATCGCAGGAGTTAAGGCAATTCGAGAAGTGGAACCCGCCTCAAGGATGGTTCACATTGATCCCTTGGTTCAGGTGGTCGCACCGCGCGATCACCCGGATTTAGTCGAGGCAGCGCATCACGAAACCTATGTGGACACATTCCTCGCATGGGACATCCTTTACGGAAAAGAACACCCGGAACTCGGCGGTTCCCCGGAAATTCTCGATATCGTTGGTGCAAATAACTATTCCTTTGGTCAGATGGAATACCGGGAACAGGGGCCCCATCAAGCGCTCGAACCCCACGACGATCGCATCAAACCGCTCCATGACTTAATGCAGCGCGTCTGGGAGCGGTATCACAGACCGATGATCATTGGCGAAACCAGTGGGTTGGAAGAAGGAAGAGATGAGTGGCTAAAGGACGTAGTGGAAGAGTCTCTGGCGGCGGTTAATTCTGGCATGGATCTGCATGGAATCTGTTTATTTCCCGCTGTTGATATGCCGGATTGGCATACGGGTGAGTGGCTACACAACGGAATTTGTGACCTGGTGGAGGAAGGGGATAATCTCAGACGTGTGCCTTACGAACCCTATATTGCAGAACTGCGACGCTGGCAGAAGGAATTCAATCGGGTCATGACACTTGATACTGATCCGTTGAGTGATCCAGTAGAACTGCAAGATGTGATTGACGCGGCTAAACGATTGCAGCCAGAAGCTGATCGCAATTGGAGTTAAAAATTCGGCGTTGCTGAATAGCGGTATGAATTATTGAGGAACCGGAACATCCCAGAATTTCAGATAATGTAGTAACAATCTAATTGAGTGTCTCAGTAGTTCTTCAGATTTGGAATAGCACAGTGTCTTGCGATGCAGTCGAGCTCGCGGAGTGTCTAAGCCTTGTGTTTTCCCCCTCAACCCGTGTCATGTATGTCTTGCTGACAATCTGGTCGCCGTCTGGAATAAAGCTTGGATAAACCGACCATCCATCAGTGACATAGAAATAGCACTGCCATGCCTGCACAATTGGCCACAACGGTCGAAATGTTTCTGCACTGTGGTCACCTAAGACCCACCCTAAGATCCCTTGCTTGAAGTGGTCAACTGCTGTCCACAGCCAGATTTTGTTTTTTTTGAACCGACAAAGGTTTCTAATTCATCTAGCTCACCCACCAGGGGAACAGTCTCTGGCTCGTAAGCATCAGGCAGCAGTTGTCCCACGCGCTTGACCCAAGTAATCACCGTCGTATGATGCACACCTTTGACTCGTTCGATACCCCGAAAGCCCATGCCGTTAACATACATTTTCAGACATTCTCGTTTGACTTCATCTGAGTAGCCTTTCGGTGGTTCGTAGCGCTCGATGAACTGGCGACCACAAACAACACAAATGTGATTTTGTTTACCTTGTTTCTTCCCATTTTTACGGATATGGGTGGAACCGCATTCAGGGCATTGCATCCTCAATTGACCTCTATTCATACTTCCATTATGCAACGCCAAAAATTCAATTCAGCACCGTCATTCATCCGTAACCTTCCCTCGCATCGACTTAATCTGCGGCTTAAAATCTTGATGGCTGCCGGAATAACCGCGAAGAGTCAAGGGTTGCTCTTAGACTTTCTGGCAATCAATGCCCATGCTGCATTGGGTAAAGCAAACTGACCATAACAACGCTGAATTTCGACTTGGTAGCCCACCTGTTGCAGCATCGTGGCAATTTCTGCTGCTGCATATAGAACCCATTAAGCAAGCCAAAAGTTAAAAGTCAAAAAAGTACAATTTAGCGGGTGTCAGACCGCAAAAGTGCAGGATAACATTACAGATAAGCGTGTTATACAGGTCTTGTGCGGTTGAATAAATAGTTATGCCGCTTTAGTTATTGATGGGGGCATGGTTACAAGGTTATCTGTTGGCAGCCAGCGTCAAGCGAGGCTGCACATAGTTTAAAGTTGCAGGATAAGCCATTTGGGGTTTTGTCGTTTCACACCTCTGTGCCATGCGGCGCGATCTATCTGTAAGTGAAAAAGTTTATGAACGAAAATCTGATTTGTCGTCATACGTTCAACGCCCAACACCTGGTAGATTCTTATCCACCAAAACTGTATGACACAAACAAGAAAATTGTTTACCAGTGCGCTTGTCCCCCTGCCTCTAAGTTTAGTGGTCAGTTAGTGTTCTCACGATGGCGTGCAATGCCATTTCCAAATATTCTTTCCTTTTCAGAGTCTCAAACTGAGTTTCATCAGCAACCAAGTTACTTTGGTTACGAGCCATCAAATCAGAACAGTAACCAGGTTGAGTGGTATCTCAATTTCGCCCATTCTGACCTTTTCTGTGCATACGGTGGTTCGCTATTCGCTCAGGATGAGATGCAGGTAGCTGAACATCCTGCTCTTGGTTCGCTTCGAGAAGCATTGTTAGATGCAGGCATTCAGCCGCTAACCGTAGAGGCAGGAGAACCCACACCTGTCCTGATTTGTGGAGTTGAACGGCGATGTGAGATCGCTACTAATCCAAATGCAGAAGAGGGAAGACCTTTTGGGCTTTATGGTAACAATTTCGGACGTGCTACAGCAAAAGCCATTGAACTGGCAACAAAACCACTCAATCCACCCACAATTACCAACATTATCGCTATGGAAGCCCCTTCAGGTGGCTATGGCTCTTACTCCCAAGAAGATATTGAATATATTCTTGCGACAGCGTTTACTGGATTTTCGGCGGCAAGGATTGAATCATACTCACAATTGAAAGAACCGATTGTGATAATTCATACTGGTTTCTGGGGATGCGGAGCCTACGGAGGTAATCGTGTATTGATGGCTCTTTTGCAACTTTTGGCGGCTCGTCTTGCACAGGTAAATCGCTTGGTTTTCCATACAGGTGATACTACAGGTTCTCAGGCTTTTGCAACTGCTCAACAAATTCTCAATCAGGATTTAGCACCCATTGGTTCAAGTGTTGAAGTTTCTACTTTAGTAGCAAAGATCCATGCAATGAAGTTTCAATGGGGTGTCAGCGATGGAAATTGAGAGTTGTAATCCAGCGCGATCGCCCATACTCCTCGGTGCCATGCTGTTTGAGAATTGCCAGAATTCCTGGCATCGCTTGCAGAACGTAACTCCTGAAACCGACATCATGAATGTAAACGAGGTCTTTTCTGTACCACTCATTCATCTGTAACTTTTCCTCGCATCGTCTTAAGTTGCGATCGCTTAGTTTTGCTATCCAGACGCTTTCTTTGAGAGCTACGGGTCGGCTTGCTCCTTTTGCGTGGTTTGGCAACTGCGATCGCACTTTTAATCAAGTCTTGCAATCGTTGCAATGCTTCTTCTCGATTTTGCTCTTGGCTGCGGTGTTCTTGAGCCTTGATGACAATGACACCTTCTTTAGTAATGCGTTGGTCGGAAAGCTTCAACAGCCGCTCTTTGTAGCGATCGGGCAGCGAGGAAGCGATGATATCAAAGCGTAGGTGAATGGCAGTCGCCACCTTATTTACATTTTGTCCCCCTGCCCCTTGCGATCGCACCGCACTCATCTCAATCTCATGCTCTGGAATACTTACGGTGTTAGAAATTTGCAGCATGATTGATTCGCTTGATTATAGACAGTGCAGCATTGCACAGAAATTGTTGCCCCGTTTCGCTCTATTGGTGCTGATTCCAGCATAAAGTAGCAGCCTCGCCTCTAGCTCCCTCTCTAGCTGCAATATATCAAACACGGAGTTTTTCTTTCACTACGCCTAGAAACGTTCGCTTTGTACTGCAAGTATTTCCTCGACAACGCTTGAGTGCTTTCATACTGTTCATGCCATTGGCGATCGCTGCACGTATAATTTGCACAACTGGAGGCTTTTATGTCCCAATCTGATTTGGAATACCGCTTGCATTTAAGTTGGAATGCGAATGCTCGTGCTTGGACAAAAGCAGTCCGCGAGCAACTAATATCCAGTCGCCGCGTTGTGACTGATGCCGCCATTGTGGAGGTTTTGGTGGCGCTGCAACCTCGCCGCGTGCTAGATGTTGGATGCGGTGAAGGTTGGCTGGTACGCGCATTAAACGAACGCGGTATCGAAGCCTTTGGGGTAGATGGGAGTCCTGCTTTAGTTCAACAAGCTCACGCAGCAGGTGGTGGTAGGTTTCGCACCCTCTCTTACGATCGGATCGTCAACGACCCAAATCAACTCGATGGACTATACGATCTCGTAGTCTGTAACTTCTCGCTGTTAGGGGAAACCATTGTACCGCTGCTGGCTGCGCTGGGTACAGTTCTAGTACCTAATGGACACCTAGTTGTGCAAACGGTTCACCCGTGGAGTGCCTGTGGCGACACCGCCTACAAAGAGGGCTGGCGAACCGAGCGCTTCACGAGCTTTGGCGAGGACGAGTGGGAGCCAATGCCTTGGTATTTTCGGACTCTCAGTTCGTGGCTGACAGCTTTTAACCAAGCAAAGTTGCAGATACGCCAATGTATTGAACCACTTGAGCCAACAACGCAGCATCCTCTATCGCTTATTCTCGTGTCCTGCGTAGAAGAACAATTTAGAGGATCTCCCTTATTATGATGAGAAATAGTTGAGCAAGCCCCAGTTAGGTTAGTTGTGTTTACAACATCTCGTCTCATCTCAAACTGGCTCTTAGTTGCACTACCAATAGCGCTATGCGCTTGTACATCATCTGATGCTGTCGTTCCAACTCCAAAAAACGTAATTGAAGCTAAGCCACAATCCTTGCCACCATCCGTAAATAATGCTGATAAACTCAACAGCATTCAAGAAGAACGTTACTCGCTGCTCATTCATCGAGTAGACAAGCGCTTAGAGGTACTCAATAACCAAAGCGTTCCGATTTACAAGGCAAGTATTGGTATTGGTAAGGGCGGACTCAAAGACAAACAAAATATGAATGACTTTGTTACTCCCACAGGCGAGATGAGGGTAGACTTGATTCTCTACAAAAAATCTGAGTACAACCAGATTTCCCAAGATAACGTTAAGCGTTTTGTCAAAGTTACTCAGTATCGCAGCTTAGTTAACCCTCGGCAAGGATTAGCTCAGCTATTCAAGAACATGAGTTCTCTTGACTTTGATGGGAACGGTAGCCCAGACAGTGCCTATGGCAATGGCTATATCGGACTCACTTCAACGGCAAGCATCACGGGTCCTAAAATGAGTACATTCCAGGGAACGCCCTACTGGTTCTCAATTGCACTTCATGGTACACCCAATCCGGAGAATATTGGTCAAGCTAACTCAGGTGGCTGCATCCATCTCGACTCCAACACATTGCAGCAGTTAATTGAGAAGGGTTGGGTGAAGTTAGGTACCAAAGTAACGGTTGTTGATTAATGTATTGACGTGGTTGTGTTTTCTGCGATCGCGGTAATGCTCTTTGTTCCTAAATCAAGCTGACTATAAACAAGTTAGTTTTCTCCTAAAATTGCCCCTTCATCACTTATTATTCGCGCCTTTGTATAGTTAGCTTCTGCAATTGGCACCGCACTCCGCACCTTTATATCTGAAGATTTGGCAGAAGTTTGTATTGATTGGCTGCAACGGCGCTTAGAAGTTTCTACCTTATTGAGGTTTTGCCCGCCTGCCCCTTGAGAGGGCATTGCACTCATCTCAATCTCATACTCTGGGATACTCACCGTGTTAGAAATTTGTAGCATAATTTAACAATTGCTCAGAGATGAGCCGCACCAATATTTGAGCAAATTTTGCTCTGATTCACCTTTACAGATTATCTCCTGGCAAACCTGGTTGTAAGGAAAGCAAGCCGATGGATCGATTGAACTTCAATGTAGTCCAGCAGTTCTGGACGATCGCCAAGTCCTATTGGTCAGGGGATGAGAAATGGCAAGCCAGAGGGTTACTGCTGGGCGTTGTGCTATGTTTGCTGGCGTATACGGGGTTGAGTGTGGTACTCAACAATAAGCGAGGGGTGCTGATTTCATCGCTCTCAGCCCGTGATGAGCCACGCTTTTGGCAAACTGTCATCATTTTCGTCGGTGTGTTGGTAATTTATGCACCCCTTTTAGCAGGCTATACTTATTTGCGCGATCGCCTGAGTTTGCAATGGCGCAAATGGCTAACCCATCGATTCGTAGATAGCTACTTTCAGAATCGCTCCTACTATAATCTGCATATCTCTGGCACCGAAATCGATAACCCAGATCAGCGAATCTCGGAAGATGTTCGCAGTTTTACCCAAGAATCTCTCACCTTTTTGCTGCGGTTGGTGGAGTCGGTGCTGTCAACGATTGCCTTCAGCAGCGTACTCTGGGGTATTTCTAAACCGCTGGTGTTGTTTCTGGTGCTGTATGCCTTGATTGGCACCCTGGTGACGACGGTTGTATTTGGGAAGCCGCTTGTCCGACTGAATTTTGAGCAACTGAAGAAGGAAGCCAACTTACGTTTCGGTCTGGTGAGAATTCGGGAGAATGCAGAAGCGATCGCTTTTTACCAAGGTGAAGAACGGGAGTCAAACCAAGTTAAGCAGCGGTTTTTCGATGTATTTGAGAATGTCAAACGGCTGCTGGTTTGGGAATTGAACTTAAATGTTCTCACAAATGCTTATGAGTTTATCCCGTTTATCTTGCCTGCTTTAGTGGTTGCACCGGCGATTTTTGCCGGAGAAATGGAGGTAGGTAAAGTTTCTGAGGCGCAAGGCGCTTTTGTGAGAGTCTTTTTCTCGCTGAATGTTGTCGTTGCTCGTTTCCAGCAATTAACCACGTTTGGCGCTGGAATTAACCGTCTCTATACCTTTGCAGAATTTTTAGAGCGGACGGAATCGAATCAGGAACAGCCTAAAATTCAAACGGTGGAAGCGGAACGCCTCGCTGTCGAACATCTCAACCTGCAAACGCCCAACTATCAACGCACATTAGTAGAAGATTTGTCGATAGAGTTAGCTGCGGGAGAGGGACTTTTGGTGATGGGGCCAAGTGGTTGTGGTAAGAGTTCCCTGCTGAGAGCGATCGCGGGACTATGGGATTCTGGTACAGGAACCATTATTCGTCCTGAATCCAACCAGATCCTATTTTTGCCGCAACGTCCCTATATGGTGCTGGGTACTCTGCGCGATCAATTGCTCTATCCGAACACGCACCTTGAGGTTGACGACGAACACTTAAAGCAAGTGCTGGAACAGGTGAATTTAGCAGGTTTAGAGGAAAGATTTGGCGGTTTTGATGCCCAGGAGGATTGGGCAGATGTCCTCTCTTTGGGTGAACAACAACGGCTAACCTTCGCCCGGTTGCTGCTGAACAAACCCAAGTACGCCATCTTAGATGAAGCAACCAGCGCCCTAGATTTGGACAACGAGGAGCGGTTGTATAAACATTTGCAGGCGAAAGGGACTACTTTCTTAAGTGTGGGACATCGCGCTACTTTGGCGAATTATCATCAGTCTTTGCTGGAATCCCAGGATAGGACTTGGCAGCTTAAACAACCTTTGGCTCTTGTCGAAGAACAACCGGAGTTGTTGGAACTTCCATCAACCACCTGATATTTTAAGGCGCTCGGCGGAAGCATCCCATTTGTGCAAAAATACCTGGTCATTGAAATAGCCAATTCAATGGAGGCTGGCAAGCACAAGTCCAGCCATAACCCAATTTATGACGGTAGACAAATCAAATCGTTGGTTTAAATGCAGTGCAGTTCGCTAAAGTTTAAAAAGATATGAATAGTATTGATGGAGAACCCAAATCCCAAATGATACCGTTGTGGACTAAATCTTTTAGTGCTTTTTGCTTGGGTCTGCTTGTGATGTTCGCAGGTAATATCGTTCTGGTTGGTTGTAGTGAAGCCGCTAAAAATTCCGAACCTGTAGAAGAATCGGAAAAAGAATCCCAGAACGTTAATAAGGCTGATGATGACGATGAAGAGGGCCAAGAGAAAACTCAACCCTCTGAAAATGAGGACGATGAGGAGAAGGATGGAGAAGATAAGGATTAGCAGCGGCGATTCACCTAGCATGGTTACTTTATAAGCGCAGCCAGCGATTCGCGTGTACTTCGACAAGGAATTGCTGGTTCCTTTCTTACTTAATATTCTCACTGTAAGGCGTTCTGATTGAAGTATGGCAAAGCCGGAAAATCCCCTCACGGGAGAAGCTCTCATCAAGGAAGTCTGTCGGCGGATTCGGGTTGCCCGTAGCTACTGGGATGCTCATAATAATGCTGCTTGTCGGGGAGAACGCGATCGCGCGTTAGCCCTTTACAACACGCTGACCAAAGAACAAAAAGACCAGATTCCGCAGCAGTTGCGGGTGTGGCTTCGCTACCGCAGTGAAAAATACTTTGGCGCACACCGAACGCCGCCCAAGTCGAAACGAAAGTCGAAATAGTGTTTTCCTTGGGTTGTCAGGGAAAGCGCGATCGCACTATGAAACCAGAGGCTTACCTAAAGTAAGGGGGCGCTGGTCTAACTCTATTGCTTTGTAAGATTAAGCGATTAATTGCTCAATAAATTTTCCAATATCTGTTTTTGATAGTTCCTCAAGAGTCATTTCTTTTGCCATTCGCCAATTATCTGCTTTGCTCCACCCATATTGGGACTTAATCTTAAGACTTTCATAGGGGTTAAGTGCAGAAAATTTATCTCCTTTAATCGCTTTTACTGCGTGATCTGGAAAATAATTTTCAATAGCCCGATATTTAAGAACATGGTATATAATACCAATTTGTTTGCATGTATCAACAAATTCTTTTCTGTCAATGGCTAATTCTTCATCAGGTGCTTCTAGCTCACTATCAATTAGTGCGTATATATTGTCAGAAATACGTTTAATTTCTTGTAATTCATCTCTAAATGCTCCATTTATAAGACTACTACCACCCAAAGGTAAAAGAAGAATTTCGTGTTCTTTTCCATACTTGCGGAGGAATTGTTGGATAGTTTTGACTTCTGTTGGTCCTTCAACAAGCAAGACTTTATTGAAGCCAAACTCTCTGTAAGCAGAAAAACTCAACTCACCAAGAAACTCCGACAAATGCTTTGAACTCTTTGTTTTATCAAACTCATTTATCTCACTACCTTCATTTTTTTTGTCTTTGTGAACTACATAAATTTGTTCAGCGCTTGCTCTTGCTAGCCCCATACTATGAGTGCTGAAGAGGATTCCATGCTCAGCATAATTTCCAAGTGTAGTTAAGAAGTCAAGTTGTAATGAAGGATGAAGGTTAAGCTCAGGTTCATCAATAAGAATATAAGATGGCTGATTTACAGCAACATTTGCAAGAATTAAGAAAAATTGAGAAAGCCCAGAGCCAATTTCTGAAAGGCTATAGACCTCACCATTGATAACGAATTGAATTGTTTGATCGTTGACTGATGAATTAATATCTATACTCTCAAAATCGAAAATTCGCTTTATGTCGTTCTGTAATGTATATGCTCTCTTTACTAATTCCTTATTATTTCCTGTTTTAGATTCACGCCACCGTTGAATAAGAGACAATCCAACATTGATATCAAAATAGCTAGTATGAAGGGATTGTATAGTCCTAACTTGATTTATATCTTGAGTTGGAAAAAGATTTATTACATTTCTAAATGGGCCGATATACAATGTTTGACCTAGAAATATAAGTGAATCTAAAAATGCTGAGGATATTTCTGCTAAAATTGTACCACTTCCCTCAATTACAAAAGCATTTTTCTGCCCGTCAAAAGAGTGTTTTGGGTGGCTTATTAGAAGCTTATTTTTTCCAAAAACATGACCAACGTATTTTAAATTTCTTTGAACTGTAATTGTCAGTTTTTTAGGAATCAGTGTTTTTCCAAACTCTGATTTATCTTCACGCAAAAAATCTAGTTCTATTACTAATGGACGATTATTGGTATTGCAAAAAATCTCTTGATTGTCTAAAAGCTCTTTGGGAGGATTAAAAGTATGCTCCAGCCCAGCAGAGAAGTCTAGCCAAGTCCTTGTCTCAGAAAGAGGCGATAAAAGGGATCGGAACTCATAAAAGAATTTGAGTAAAGCAGTTTTTCCAGAATTGTTTATTCCTATAAGTGCAGTAAAACCCTTACGAAGGGTAATTCTTGCGGGCTTGGAATCGGAGAAGCACCTGTAATTCTTTAAAGTTATTTTAATTTGCATATTGGTTGATAAACTAATTGCCTAGAGGTAAGTTAAGTTGTTAACACAGTACGATTGCTAATCTTGTGGCTACCTACGACAGGAAAATCACCATCGTTTTCCACTCACTACATTATATCTATCGGCTCTAGGAAGCAATTTGCCTGCCATTGACAACGCTACTTTCGACATCCGGTAGCCATAGGAACTACCAGAGGTATTATCTGCGACCATTACACGAAACTGTCAGCGTAAAGCATCTTGCTAGAATTCCGGTATCTGTTTCCCGTGAGCAATTCTATACAACCTTTTGAAGGTACTGAAGCGATCGCTTACGCCTCAATTTCCCAATCCTTAACCTGCAACCCCTCAATCCGTCCAAACTCTCTTGTATTATGTGTCACCAGAGTCAAATTATTTGCCAGAGCGATCGCGGCAATTTGCAAGTCGTAAGCCCCAATGGGTATCCCTTTAGTTTCTAACTGTACCCGGATCACCCCAAAGATAGTAGCAGCGAGATCGTCAAAAGGGAGTGAGACAAATTGCGCCAAGAATGCCTGTTGTAGGGCAAAGTTGCGTTCTGGATTAGCGCTTTTCATCGCTCCAAAGCAAAGTTCTGCCTTGACGATCGAACATACAGCTATCTCTTGAATGGGAACCGCCTCAAGCCTCTGCTTTAAGTTCAAATTTCTGCCTTTTAGATAAATAATGCAGACATTTGTATCAAGAAGATATTTCATTACAAAGGTTCGCGTTCAGGTTGTTCGTTTTGAGGATGCCTAATAAATGAGTCATCCTGAATACATCCGTAAAACTGTGAAACAGATGCAGCTTCAACACCTTTGGGCAGGCTAGTTTGATAGACAATGACAACCTCGATATCTGTATCTCTCATATCAGGTAAATGAACCTTCAAAAGACCATCGCTACCGATATGGGATTTTAGTGTAATGCTGTGCATAGTTCTCACTCCTTACCTACAAACTGACTTCCTCACCCAATTCTTGCAAAATTCCCTATAACTCCGCTATATGTCACCAGCGTTAAATTATTTGCCAGAGCGATTCCTTCGGAAAGTTTCGCTAACGCTGCAATTTGCAAATCATAGGCACCAATCGGAGTTACCTCACTGGCAAGACGCGCACGAATTTGACCAGACGCGATCGCAACCTCATCCCCAAAAGGAAGCGAGGCAAACCGCCCAACTTATAAGCAATTCTAAAAGAAGGCGATCGCAAACAAAGCCTCATCCATTCATGCCTCTATCTTGGGCGAAGTGTTGCCAAGCCAAGGGAAACAGAATCATTCATCGAGAGTCATTAGTAAGTAGTTCATCACTACTACTTTTGGCTTGAGTATGAAGAAAACAACTGTCTTAACAGTAACCGTCCTCGCGATCGCTACACTTGTGGGGACATCTGTGGCAAAATCGGCTGGCTTCTTCACTCAAGCACCAACCCCTTCCGTGGCTCAAGCTAAACCATCTTGGGAAAACTCCAAGCTAGTTCACAAGTTGCCCACTGTCGCCAACTATGCCAAGTTTAGTTCTAATGGGCTTCTACTCGTGTGTAATGGTGAACAGGGTAAAGCCATTCAATTGTGGGATGTAAGGAAAGGGGAATTACTCTCATCTATCAAAGCCGACGATACCACTTCCTTTGGAGATGTTTCCATCAGCTCTGATGGACAGTTTGTTGCCAGCATCGTCTACTCGCAAATTGATAAATCAATAGCAGTTGGTCTGTGGAATAGCAAAACCGGAGAAGCGATCTGGAAAAAACCGATTGTCACCAATAGTGCAGAGTTTCGCTCCCCTAATGATTCTGGCGAAAATTTCCCGGCTAGCATTATTTCCAGCCTGGAATTTAGCCCAAACGGACAATTTATTGCCAGTAGCGCCCGAAAATATTTTGGTTCCGAAAATCCGCAGATTCAGCTATGGGATGTAGCAACCGGCGAAAAGCGTTTTGTACTCAGGAGTAATATCAAATCTTTACGAAGGATGAGTTTTAGCCCTGATAGCCAAGTGTTAGCCAGCCTCGGTTCCAATGAATCTATCCTCAAGGGAGGAACTTATCACTGGCAAGGCTTAATTCAACTTTGGAATCCTAACACAGGTCAACTCCTCCATACCCTAAAAGAAAAAAATGAGTTACTTCCCCAGAGCATGGCCTTTAGCCCGGATGGTCAAACCTTAACCAGTCTGTCAAAAGACGCGATATATGAAGCTCACCTCCGCACTTGGGACGTGAAAACGGGTGGAACTGTGCGTACTGTTTCGGCTTCGGTAGACAGAACGGATGACCAGTTATCACTCAGTCCTGATGCTAAAACTTATCTGGTTGCTGGTCAGGTAGCTGGTTCACGTATTATTAATGCCGAAATTCGCAAGCAATGGCCTCTTAGTGGTTTTGATGTGAGTAGTGGTGCTAGTACAGGATTATTTAGTCCAGATGGTCAGATGTTGGCTGTTCCAACGGTAGGAGGAATTCCGATTTGGCAAGCTGGGAATTAGTAACTGGGGTTTTTCTGAAAGTCTAATGAACTAAGCTTGAACAGGAACTGTCCGATATTTCAAATAGTGGAGCAGCAAGCGGAGGGAACACTTCAACATCAAGGGCTGACGCAGGAGTAGCACTTTCGTTTTACGGTGCAGCCGTACCAGGTAATGTCCCTTTCTAGATTGCGATCGCTTCCATCTGCTGAGAATTTTCTTTGAGCATTTGGGCGATCGTTCAGCGTGCGATCGCTACAAAAATGCACTATGTTTGTCTTGGTGAAGGGAACTCGTGCAGGCGATCGCTTTCGCTTGGATACTGGTTATCCTATCCTAATAGAGCCAAGGTAAATTCAATGGGAACCGAATCGATAAAAACTGCCATGCAGGATAAACTGTTCGAGGCTAAAACACCCCTTGGATGCAAACTGTGGGAGATTCGCCTTTACTGGGGTGGGAAGAAGTAGAAAAAGAAGTGAGTGCCGAAATCAGCGCGATCGCACCATTGATTAAAATGCACCTATATTGATTCTGGGAAAGCAGCAAGCCATGACTCAAGCCTTACCCAAAGCGATCGCATTGGAAGACTTTCTAGAGTGGAAGCCCCAAATTGGACGCTATGAACTGCATAACGGGGTGATTCAGATTTTTAAGATGGGAGTGCTGAGTGAACAACAACAAAATGAAAGCTGAAGAAACGGAAGTTTTTGTATTTCCAGCATCTTTTGCTCAACAGCGATTGTGGTTTCTCGACCAACTCTTCCCAGGCAATACCTTTTACAATGTAGCGGCTGCACTTCGCCTAAAAGGTTCGCTCAACACTTCGGCGCTGGAAGAGACGTTCAACGAAATCGTGCGTCGCCACGAAGCTTTGCGTACCACTTTTAGGATGCTTGATGGGCAACCCGTCCAGGTAATTGCTCCCAGCTTAACCATTCCTCTGCCAGTAGTAGATTTGCGTTCGCTACCAGCAACCGAACGGGAAGCGGAAACTCGACGAATAGCTACCGAGGAGCGATCGCGTCCTTTCAATTTATCTCAGGACTCGTTACTGCGAGTGATGCTGCTACAGTTAGACTCTTCAGAATATGTACTCCTGCTGAATCTGCACCACATTATCTGTGATGGTTGGTCGATTGGGGTGCTAATTCGGGAACTAGGAACGCTGTATGCAGCTGCCAACAACACGCGATCGCCCTTGCCAGAACTGCCGATCCAATATGCAGACTTTGCCGACTGGCAGCGCGAATGGCTACAGGGTGAGGTTCTAGAGACTCAGTTAGCCTACTGGAAGCAGCAGCTGGACAATATTCCCTCACTGAACTTGCCCACTGACAAACCTCGCCCAACCGCTCCAACCTACCGAGGCGCGACGCAATTTCTAGAGTTACCGAAAAGCCTGAGTAACGAACTAGAGGCACTTTCGCAGCGCCAAGGGGTAACTGTGTTCATGACTCTCTTGGCGGCATTTCAAACCTTACTCTATCGCTACACTCAGCAATCAGATATTGTTGTCGGCTCACCAATTGCTAACCGCAACCGTCGCGAAATTGAGGGATTAATTGGTTTTTTTGTCAATAGTTTGGTGCTGCGTACTAACTTATCAGGCAATCCAACATTTCTGGAATTGCTGAGCAGAGTCCGGGAGGTTACGCTAGGAGCTTATGCCCATCAAGACTTACCCTTTGAGAAGCTAGTAGAGGAACTGCATCCAGAGCGAAACCTCAGCCAACATCCCTTGTTTCAAGTTGCATTTAGTTTGCAAAATACTCCCATTGAGGCGTTAGAATTGCCGGGTTTAACGCTCTCGCAGTTGGAGTTTGACAGCCCAAGCGCCAAGTTCGATTTAGAGTTTCACTTGTGGGAATCGCCGGAAAGTTTTAAAGGGCAAGTAATATACAGCACTGATTTATTTGATGACGCTACTATTACTCGGATGCTGGGACATTACCAAACGCTGCTGGAAAGTATTGTTGCAAATCCACAAAAGCGCCTTTCTGAATTAACAATTTTGACCGATGCAGAGCAGAAACAACTATTAATATTTAACCAGGATAAATCGAAACCCCAAGATTTAGCATCTAAAATAGAGCAGTGTTTCTATCAGTTATTTGAAGCGCAGGTAGAGCAAAGTCCGGATGCGATCGCGCTCATTTTTCAAAATCAGCAATTAACCTACCGCGAATTGAATATCAGAGCCAATCAACTTGCACACCACCTGCAACAACTGGGTGTAGTTCCAGACGTTTTAGTGGGCATTTGTGTAGAACGTTCTGTAGATATGATAGTGGGACTATTGGGCATCCTCAAAGCAGGTGGAGCATACCTACCTTTAGATCCAAGCTATCCGCAAGAACGTCTTAATTTCATGCTGGAAGACGCTCAAATATCCATCTTATTAACGCAATCTATATTAGCTCCCCTTTGGAAAGACTGTTGGGGGGATCGCCAACACGGTTTGTCTGTATGTTTGGATACGGACTGGGATGCGATCGCTTACCATCCCCAACACAACCCAACCAGTAACGTAACACTTAATAATCTAGCTTATGTCATCTACACCTCTGGCTCAACCGGAAAACCAAAAGGTGTTTTAGTACAGCACAGAGGACTGTCTAACTTAGGAGAAGCTCAGATCGAAGTTTTCAAGTTACAGCCAAGCGATCGCATCTTACAATTTGCCTCCTTGAGTTTTGATGCCTCAATCTTTGAAATTATCATGGCATTGCGAATAGGAGCAACGCTTTACATAGCTAAAAAAGAACCTCTTTTGCCTGGACAAGCTTTAATAAAGCTATGCAAAGACAATAATATTACTTGCGTTACCCTTCCGCCTGCTGTACTTGCGGTATTACCGAAAGAAGAACTTCCCGCACTGCATACTATAATTTGTGCAGGTGAATCTTGTTCTAAAGATATTGTCAACAAATGGGCTTCTGATCGCAGATTTTTTAACGCTTATGGGCCAACTGAAGCAACTGTTTGGGCTACGATTGCAGAAATTAATGACAATAGCGAAAAGCCGCCCATCGGTCGCCCAATTGCTAATACTCAAATTTATATATTAGATAGATATTTACAGCCAGTACCTATCGGTATTACTGGCGAATTGTACATCAGCGGTGATGGACTAGCACGCGGCTATCTAAACCGTCCGGAATTAACTGCTGAACGGTTTATTCCTAGCCCTTTTATAAAGGCAGTAAAAATAGAAAATGAAGCACAAATACAGGTAAATTCTTCTTTCTACCCCCTTAAAGAGGAGAGTAGAACCGAGCGTCTTTATAAAACAGGTGACTTAGCGACGTTTAAACCAGATGGAAACATTGAGTTTTTAGGACGCATTGACGAACAGGTTAAAATTCGCGGTTTTCGCATCGAATTAGGAGAAAGTGAGGCGGTTCTGAGGCAGTACCCAGCAGTTAAAGAAGCGGTGGTAATTGTGCGTGAAGATAGACCTGATGATAAGCGTTTAGTAGCTTATATTGTACCGCAGCAAAATCAGGCGTTAACCACCATTGAAATTCGCGATTTCCTGAAGAAGAAGTTACCAAATTACATGGTACCTTCATTTTTTGTATTGATAGATTCTCTACCACTGACTGTTAATGGAAAAGTAGATCGTCTAGCATTACCTACACCATTCAATTTAAAATCTGAAATCTTGAATTTAACCTTACACGTTGCTCCTCGTACTTCTACAGAATCAACTTTAGCAAAAATTTGGGCTGAAGTTCTTAACATTGAGCGTGTAGGTATTGGCGATAACTTCTTTGACTTAGGTGGAAATTCCCTGCTGGCTATACGCCTCATGGATGAGGTATACAAGCAGTTTAAACGCGAGTTACCGCTATCTACCCTCTTCTTAAATCCGACAGTTGAAAGTTTAGCAAGCACTTTATTTGTAGAAAATAATTCTCGGTCTTGGTCGCCTTTAGTTGCAATTCAACCTAAAGGTTCAAATCCACCTTTTTTCTGCGTGCATCCTATTTTTGGTGTAGTTTTCCCTTATTACGAATTAGCGTATCATTTGGGCAAAAATCAGCCTTTTTATGGGTTACAACCGCGAGGTATTGACGGAGAACAGCCCCCAATAACTCGCATTGAGGATATGGCAGCTTATTATATTGAAGCGTTGCGCGTGGTGCAGCCAAAAGGCCCTTATTTTTTAGGAGGGTGGTCTTTTGGAGGTTTGGTTGCTTTTGAAATGGCTCAACAATTGCAAAAATCCGGGTATGAAGTCGGTCTAGTTGCTATGCTTGATACTTTAGCCCCAGGTTCTGATAATCAACCTTCTTTTAGAGATGGTTTCAGGTTTCTTTTTACCATAGCGACGCGATATATATGGTCATTTATTATAGATTATTTTTATTTACTTACTGATAGTAAAAACGAGTATCAGAGTTTTCTATGTCGTTTTCCTATTTTAAATAAGTTGGTTCTGCTGCTGGAGAAAAATCTGTTCTGGCGCTCGATATTGGGCGAGGAGGCTATAGGTAATCTCATGTCTGAGGAGTCTAGGTCGCAGATTTTAAGAGAGTTAACAATTCAACCTATGCTTCGCGTTTTCCATGCTAACAGCGAAGCAACTCTCAACTATACTCCACAAGTCTACCCGAATCGAATTACTCTTTTTAAGACTAGCGTTCAGTTAAAAACGGAGCAAGATACAAGTATGGGCTGGAGCAATCTAGCTGTTGGAGGGGTGGAAATTCATAATATTCCTGGCAATCATCTAACTATGCTAAAGAAACCTCATGTTCAGGTTCTCAGCGAACAGCTAAAAGCTTGTATTGAGAAGGTATAAGTTGTAAGTTTTGGATTTTTGGCGTTGCACAATCAGGGGATAATACCGGGAGGTACGGGGACAGTTTTATACTTTAGGTAATGTAACAAGCAAACTGATAATTTCAGCATCTCTTCCGACTTGGAATAGCAAAGTATCTTTCCTTTAAGTTGAGCCGAATAATGTCTTAGTCCACATTCCGCGCCCTCAAGTTTCATATGCCAAAATGAGGATGCGGAATGGGGATAAAAATGGTCTTAGGAAAGGCATTTTGTCAATAAATATGAGTTTTGATAATGAAATTTACGCATATAGTGTGAAGTTACTGTGAAGGGAACCCCATAAACACTAGATGTATAATTCATTAGATTATATGCTGCCCTGTATCTGCCATGAATGCCGCCTACAATGCCCCGAAACTAACGCCTACGATTCCTCCCAAGGCAACTCCCCGATTTGAAGGACTTCAGTTCAGATTAAGATTACCTGTAGCGGGCGAAAATAAGGGCAGCTACTCAACCGAGGGAAATCCACCGCGAAAGGGATGTCCCCGAATGCCACCATCTATTCAGCTGCGACAGTATCAGCGGGAAGCTGTTACTAATTGGTTTGCCAACAAAGGGCGTGGTACGCTGAAGATGGCGACTGGTAGCGGCAAGACTATTGCGGCATTAGCGATCGCAACTGAACTGTATCAACAAATCGGCTTGCAAGTGTTGCTTATAGTCTGCCCATATCGGCATTTGGTGACGCAATGGGCGCGAGAATGCGAAAAATTTGGATTAGAACCAGTCTTAGCTTTTGAGAATCTCCGCAGCTGGCAAAGTCAGCTATCGACGCAACTTTACAACTTGCGTTCTGGCAACCAACATTTTCTCACAGTCATTACTACAAATTCCACGCTGATCGGTGAGGGGTTGCAGTCGCAATTAAAGTATTTTCCCCCAAAAACTTTAATTGTGGGAGACGAAGCCCATAACCTCGGCGCACGACGTTTAGAGGAAAGTTTACCTTCTAGTATTGGGTTGCGTTTAGGACTTTCGGCAACACCAGAACGCTATTTTGATGATGCAGGTACGCAATCTTTATTTGATTACTTTGGCACAGTTATAAAACCAGAGTTTACCCTGAAAGATGCAATTCAACAGGGGGCGCTGGTACATTATCTTTATTATCCCATACTCGTAGAACTAACAGAAGCGGAAGCGCGTACTTATACCAAACTAAGTGCCAGTATTGGCAGACATCTTCTGTTTAAACAACGGGATAATATTGCGGCAAATTTTGAAGACAATGAAGAATTGAAGCCGTTGTTGATGAAGCGGGCGAGGTTAATTGGCGCTGCTGCTAATAAGTTAGAAGCTTTGCGCGAGTTAATGAGTCAACGCCTGGATACTTCCCACACCTTATTTTATTGCGGTGATGGTTCCGTACATAGCGATTTTGCTAACTCGAATAATTTCGTTTCACGCCAATTCAAAGCTGTTGTTAAAATTCTGGGAGAAGAACTGGGTTATCGCGTTAATACCTACACTGCCGAAACACCTTTGTCAGAAAGAGAGAATTTGCGGCAACAATTTGAAAATGGCGAATTACAGGGTTTAGTTGCTATTCGCTGTTTAGATGAAGGTGTCGATATTCCAGCAATTCAAAACGCGGTAATTTTGGCGAGTAGTAGCAATCCACGCCAATTTATTCAGCGTCGAGGGCGAATTTTGCGCCCTCATCCAGGCAAGGAACGTGCTACTCTATTTGACACAATTGTACTGCCTCCAACTTTAGATAGAGACACTTTTGAAGTAGAGAGAAATTTGCTGCGAAAGGAGTTGCGGCGCTTTGTAGAATTTGCCGATTTAGCTGACAATGCAGGAGAAGCCAGAATGAAATTATTGGCTTTGCAAAAGCGCTATGAATTGTTGGATTTGTAAATTATCTCAGAAATGAGAAACGAACCGCGGAGGCGCTGAGAACGCAGAGGAAGAGAGAAGATTATTTTGCTTCTGGTTTCTTTTCTTTTGTTTCCTCTTTCGTTGGCGCTATGCAGTGTCTTTGCGGTTCATTCCTCTCACCACTTTATGCTTTTATAAATTTAAGCTAAAATTAAGTAATCTTTCAGGGTGGCATGAAAATGACAAACGAAGCGAATATAAATGATGTGCAAGAGCCAATAAAGTCAGCTTCACCGGAAGTGCAACAAATTATCGAACGAGTGTGCCAGCTAGAAAAAGGCAGGCTAGATAAGAAAAGTCTCGGACATATTAATAATGATATTTTAGCAATTGTAAAGGAAGTTGTGAAATGAAGCTTACTTCAATAAAACTTTGCAACTTTCGCTCATTTTATGGCAAAACCCCAGAAATTTTGTTGGCTAGTGGAGATGTTCAGAATACTACTATTATTCATGGCAATAACGGCGCAGGAAAAACCAGTTTATTAAATGCGTTTTCTTGGGTGCTGTACGAGAAATTTAGCGCGGCTTTTGCATCAGTTGAGCAGTTAGTGAATAAGAGAGCGATCGCAGAAGCGAAATCGGGCGAAGCTGTCGAATGCTGGGTAAAAATTGGCTGGGAACATGACAGTAGACGCTATCAAGCTCAACGCCTCTGCCGTGTTTATAAAAATGAAACTGACTTTGAGGCTGGCAAAAGTCAATTACTGATGTATGTAGCTGAAGATGATGGGCGCTGGTTACTGCCGCGAGAACATCCAGAAGATATAATTAATCAAATTTTACCAGGTAGTTTGCATCAGTATTTTTTCTTTGACGGAGAGCGAATTGAACAAATAGTTCGCTCTGATAAAAAAGCCGAAATTGCCGAAGCTACTAAAAAGCTTCTGGGTGTGGAAGTTTTAAATAATTCCATTAAGCACTTGAAAGAAGCTGAGAAAACTCTTAGAAGTGAGTTAGAAGCAATTGGCGACTCCGAAACCAAACAACTATTAAAACAGCAACAAAAACTCGAAAAGGAAAGCGAACAACTCGCCCAGCGTCAGCATGAAATTATCCAAGAATTGTCAAATCAACAAACCTTAAAAAAAGAAACCAGTCACCGTTTGCGCGAACTCAGTGCAGCAAAACAGTTGCAAGAAAGACGCCAAGAATTAGAAAATCTGAAAGCATCCAACCTAGAAAATCTTCAAAGAAGTAAGGAAGCACTGAAAAAAGCAATTTCTACGCGGGGTTATACGGTACTGCTATCGGAAACCACCGCTCAATTTCGGACAATTGTGGATGATTTGAAGCAGCGAGGCGAGTTAACGACTGGAATTTCGCGAGAATTTGTTAAAGATTTACTGAACTCTAAACGCTGTATTTGTGGTGGAGAATTGCACGATGGAAATCATGCTCATGCAAATGTGAGCGGTTGGTTAGATAAAGCGGGAATTGCGGCTGTAGAAGAAACAGCAATTCGCATGATAGCTCAGGTAGATGAAATTGATAAGCAAGCTCCGGCTTTTTGGGAAGAAATTGACAAAGAGCAAGCTAATATTAGTAGATTTAGACAAGATATTTCTCAGATAGAAGCGGAATTAGATAAAATTCAAGAAAAATTGAGAAAAGATCCGAGTGATGATATTCGGAACCTACAAAAGCGATTGGATGAAATTGAATCCAGAATTTTAGAGCTAACGCTAGATCAAGGAGGAAATCAGCAGCAAGTTATAAACTTAAAAGCTGAAATTGAAGACTTAGGAAAACAAATTGCTAAGCATAAAATGAATGAGGAAAAGCAAGCCTTAGCTCAGCGACGCATTGCTGCAACTCAAGAGGCGATTGAACGTTTAACGAAAGTGAAGATATTGCAAGAACAACAGTTTCGCTTAGAGTTAGAGAAAAGGGTACAACAACTATTTACGGACATTTCTTTTACGCCTTACATCCCCAGAATTAGCGAAAAATACGAGCTGACTCTAGTGGAAAATACCGCAGGTTTAGAGGCTCCTGTTGCGGCTTCTACGGGCGAAAATCAAATTCTCAGTCTATCGTTTATCGGTAGCATTATTGACAAGGTGCGAGAATGGAGCCAAAACAAAATGCTGATGGTTCCAGACAGCAACACCTTCCCGATTGTGATGGATTCTCCGTTTGGCAGTTTGGATGAAATTTATCGGCGGCAAATTGCTAAGATAATTCCAAAATTAGCAAATCAATTGGTGGTTTTGGTGACGAAAACTCAGTGGCGGGGTGAAGTTGCCGAAGAAATAGCCGATAGAATAGGTAGAGAGTATGTGTTGATTTATTATTCTTCTAAGCCTGAATGCGAACAAGATTCAATTGAGATAAATGGAAATATCTATCCTTTGGTGAGGCAAAGCCCGAATGAGTTTGAATATACGGAAATTGTAGAGGTCGATTATGGTTTCTAGTTCAGCGCCCAATGTGCAGAATTTGGTGACGGATACCTGGGTAAAAGCCAGTTGGGATGAGTTTGTAGCATTTGCTAATAGCCCAAATTATGAAAAAGGAAGGTTCTATTACCATAAAGGGTACATGAGGATTGAAATGGCAGCAGTAGGGACTCGACACGGACGTCACAATTCAATTGTTTCGTACATTATTCTTGTTTATGCAACTATTAAAAATATTCCGATTGTTGTTTTTACCAATACCAGTTTTAGGAAAGCAGGTTTAGATGAATTTCAACCTGACTTGGCTTTCTACATCGGTTTGGAGTTGAATATACCTCCTGAAACTAATTCACCTGTTGATTTGAATGAGTACAATCCGCCTACGTTGGCGGTAGAAATTGGTGCATCTACTATTAGTGATGATTTGGGGCGAAAGCGGTTATTATACGAACGTTCGGGAGTAGGAGAATATTGGGTTGTTGATGCTAATTTAAGGGACGCGATCGCATTCTCTATCTCTGAAGGGCGCAGCGGTGAAATACACGAGTCGCTGGTGTTACCGGGATTACAAATAGCTTTAGTTAAAGAAGCACTGCAACGCAGTCAAACAGAGGATGATGGGGCAATTACTCGCTGGTTACTCCAAAGATTTAGCAAAAGTTAAAACAGTGAGATCGCATTCCTTCCCTCGTTATCAGGCTGAAGTAAGGGAACGAGAAAGCGTAAAAATACTTCTCTTATTTCAGTTGACATAAAAACATTTTCATGAGTAAAAGTCTAAAAGTCCTGACACATCCTTTCGTTGGTTCCCTGTTTTTTGCTTCCCTATTGATTGCAACCCCCAATCAAGCCGCCTTTAGTGACATTAACAGCCATTGGGCGAAAGAATGTATCAGCCAGATGGCACCGCGAAAGCTAGTCAGTGGCTACCCAGATGGCACTTTTCGCCCCAACGCTACTATCACTCGCGCTGAATTTGCCGTGTTGATGCTGAATGCTTTTCCCGATGCACCAATAAAGCGCAATGGCACGAGTTTTAAAGATGTGCCTACGAGTTACTGGGCGCATAAGGCAATTCAAGATGCTTACAGACGAGGCTTTTTTTCCGGGTATCCAGGGGGAGTTTTTCAACCCAACCAAGCTATCCCGCGATCGCAAGCTGTAGGCGTTGTGGCTGGTGCTAAAAATTATGGTATCCCGGAAAATCCGACTCAAACTCTTGGGCAGTATTTTAACGATGCGGCACAGATTCCAGAATATGCCAAGAATGCGATCGCATCCGCCGCAGTTAACAGCATCGTCGTCAACTATCCTAACGTCAAACAGCTAAAACCCAATCAAACTGCCACTCGTGGCGAAGTCGCAGCGTTGATGTGTCGGGCGTTAAATATCTACGCTGTACCACCTCAATACATTGCTGGCGTGGAAGTGCAACCGATGGAAGTGCGGACTTTACCGGGAAAACTCGATACTGTTCCCACGTTTAATAGTAATAGCCCCGAACTTGTGACAACTGAAGGCATTTTGCTTTCTACCTTTCCCCCAACTGGCAAGCAAGTACCGCAAGCACATTTAAACTTTCCCTTTCAAGGGCGATTTGATATATTTTCTCACCACATCGCCAGATCGGAAACCCAAAATAGCACTTTATATCAAGGCATAATTGTCCACAACCCAGGCGCTCAACCCGCTACTGTGGAAGTGTTGCAAGCTGCTAGTTATCTCTCCACTCCAGAAGCGCCGTTTATAACTTTACCCGACATCGTAGAAAATCCCAACGGAACAGTCTATTCTGGCCCTGGCAGTCGTACTATGAATGATGTGTTGCGGGGAATTAGACAGTCGAATTTTCCCGAAAAGTTGGTAATACCGCCTGGACAATCGGCAATGTTGATGAATCGGGCAATTCCAGTTCAGGCTCCCTCATCAAATGGTCGCTCGACGATGATGCGGTTGTCGAGCGATCGCGCTGTCTATGTCGCCAACTTAGCCAAAAATTCCAGCCGTCCGCCCACGTTAGCAGAGTGGCAAAAGTTACTCGATACAGGCAGTTTAGCAGGAAAGCGCGATCCAGTTCCCACGCCTTTAGATCCTCCCAGAGAACCAACTATTTTCAGTCGCGTCGCGGGTGTCTCTCAAGGGGCGCAGTGGCAGGCTCAAATTACTGATAATAATAGTTCAGATTTGAGCATTCCTTCGCCCGGAAAAGCAATTTCTTATCCTTTGGGTACTCTACATTTAATTACTCTTGCTACTGGGCAAATTCAAAGCGCCCCCATGTTAGCTAGATATTCGGATACGGCATACTTTGCTCATAGTAACTATGGAGTAGAATACAATCTTATTTTACCGTTGAATAACTCTACCAATCAACCCCAAACTGTTACTGTATCGGTACAAACACCATTGAAAGATGAAGGGGGTACAGACAGGCTTCTGTTCTTAAATCCACGAGTTAATCAAGTGTTTTTTAGAGGTACAGTTAGGGTCAGTTACACTGATGATAATAAAGTTGAAAAAACGCGCTATGTTCATCTGGTACAGCGACGCGGACAACCTGGTGAACCACTGGTAACGCTGAAGATGCCACCAGGCGAAAAAAGGCAAGTACGGGTAGACTTTCTTTATCCCCCAGATTCTACTCCACCGCAGGTTTTGACTGTGAAAACGGCAGGATGATTCAAATGCGATCGCATCCTCAAAATCATCTGAGACATTTGTCATAAAAGTTTAAATACGGCTTGGGGATAGCGATCGCATAATTTGGGGGATGGATGCGATCGCGTAATCTGGGAGAGTGCGATCGCATAATTTGGGGGATGGATGCGATCACGTAATCTGGGAGAGTGCGATCGCTTCCAGCTTTCAGTTAAAATGGCAACAAAACCTATATTAATAAAATGGCTACCAATAGAATCAAAGTTGCTAAAGATAAAGCTGATTTAGTTAAAGCCTTAGTTGCATCGGATGACACAACTGGAGCTTTCCAAACTTATGTAGAAGTGATCGCCTTTGCAGCAGCGTTGGGTGCAAAGCATAAAAAACGAGTTCCTTTGGGGGAACCTTCAAAAAAAGAGCTTTCTCCGATACCACAAGAACATTTTATATCAATAGGACATGACATAGTAATAAAATTATTAGCAGTTAATGAAACTGAAGATATCAAAATTCTCTCTTCTAAAAACGAAGAACATGAAGATAAACGCACCCATATATTTGAAGAGTATGCTAATGGAGGACTTGAAATTTTGCAAAACGAGTTGCGGGGAGCAGTTGACTACTCAGAGCGAATTTTATTATTTTTAAGTTCTGAGCGGATGAAAAAGGAACAGCTAGTAGAAGAATTTGATATTACTAAATTTTTATCATAAATAATGTTAAATTTTAACATTATTTATGATATTCATTATGAATTTTTGTTTTAGCTTTTTTATCGATTTATTTTTATTTTATATATGAAAAATGTTATCTACTATTGCCAACGTTTTTCTAAACTTAATGTAAGTAGTAGTCGTAAACGTGGTGATGCTCACTACAAGCCGATATTAGTTTTATCTGTAATTGATTTAATTGGGCGGAATTTGATTACTAATAATCAGATTCCAGTTGACAATGAATTGATTGAAACATTTGAGAGATATTGGAATATATTAGGCTCTACGACTTACAAAGGTGGTTTACATTATCCCTTTCTGCATCTACAAGGAGATGAATTTTGGCATTTAAAATTTAAGCCTGAATTCAATGGTATACAACCTAAAACAATTAACAAGCTAAAAGCGGCTGTTGATTACGCATATTTGGACAGTGAATTATTTGATTTTCTGCAAGATGAAATTTATAGAAAACAATTACTTGATGCACTTGTGGGAGCTTGGTTTTCTTTTAAAGAAAATAAGACTATAGAAATTTTACAAATCAATCAAAACTTTCATATTTCAACCATAGAAACACAATTATTCGGTAAATCAGAAAGCATAAATAATATACCGAAAGCGACATTAAAAAAATCGCTAATTAGAGATGCTTTTTTCAGAAAAGCCGTTGTACATATTTATGATTACAGATGCGCGTTTTGTAAACTTAAAGTTACTAATTCAATAAATCAAAATGTTGTAGATGGCGCACACATAAAACCTTTTGCCAGATTTTATGATAGTAGCATCAACAATGGAATATCATTTTGTAAAAATCATCATTGGGCATTTGATATTGGTTGGTTTACTATTGATGAAGAATACAAAATTATAGTTAGCAATAATTTGGTGGAGGAATCTCCTCACGCTAAACCTATAAAATATTTTCATGGGCAAAAACTCCTACTGCCAAATGAAAAAGAATGTTTGCCAGATAAGAAAGCTTTTGAGTGGCATCGCGAAAATGTATTTCAAGTATAGTTACAGAATAGGTGGCAAACCTACTGCTTTGGGTTCAACAAACTTACCATCAAAACTTATTGTTTTGTTTTCAATAGTTCTTGCATCAGCTAGAACCTTGCGAAGTTCCGCACGTTCCATCTGATCCTGAATTCCACCCAGGATATAAATCACTAACCTCGCCGCCAGCTCCCGTCCAGCAACCTGCACCCGCTTTTTATTTGGGTCATACAAAACCCCATACCACAGAGATTGCGGGTACTCCATACCACTAAATCCGCCTTCCAGGTCGAACTTCCGCAGCTTCTTAAAAATGTCTTCCAGCAATAATCCTTTCCTAAATACCAAAATTCCCAGAGCTTGAACTAAAGCCACTTGACCAACAGGACGGAAAAGCATATTTCCTTCGCCGCCATCCTTTTCAAAACTGAACCTTCGTAATTGTGGCGTATCCATGTCTTCGAGTATCTGATAACTTGGAAGGTTTGCCAAATTATCGAAAAGCTCCTGAAAATCCTCTATCCCCTCCTTCAGTTCCTCATCCTCTGGCCGCATGGCAATTAGACCTTTTTCCAAGGGTTTCCAGTGAGGAAACTTTTGCCCCAAATATCGCTCAGACATATCTTTGAGAGCTTGCAACGTCGTCAAAACTGTTGACTTTGCTGCAACAGTCGCACTATTCCAATTAACGCGAGGCTTGCGATCTGTGTACTGTTGCAAAAGCGGATGGGTGACAGCAATTTTTCTAGCAACAATCGAAAAACCATCATCCTCATTCAGCTGTGCTAACTGGCCTTTGCTCAAAGGTGTAGCCATCAGGTTGACATGAACAAAGATCGATCTCACCCGTCGCCTTGCTTGTTCGCGGGTTTCCCCAGCAGCGATCGCGCAGATGAACTCAATACCAATTTTTTCCTTGGGTAAGCTTTGCAGATAAGCAGGTTCGACTTGATAAGCTGTTGTGCATTTAAATTGTGATAAAAGCATTACCTTTGTTTTTGAGCTTTCGTCCCCACTTAATAACCAGCTCTCCTTCATTTAAAAGCCGATGTAATAAATACTCTA
>NZ_JACJPF010000023.1 GCF_014695915.1 Trichocoleus sp. FACHB-40 | reverse complement strand
ATCACAGATATCTGCAAAGGCTTCGACAATGGCTAATTGAGGCATCTGGTCTCAGGCTTGGGGAGATGACCTAACTACCATATCAGTCACTCAGTTAGAATGAAATAGCCCTGCCATCAGTACGCTCTGGGTAGGATCGTTTGGCGGGAAAATTATATAGCCGTAGTTTTTTGACTTTTGCAAATTGCAGAATCCCAAATGCTCAATTTTTGAGGCAAACCTACCATATTCTCGATAAAAATCTTGTTGAGCGCGGTTCAACATATCCATGATTTGTTGAGGTTCCGCCTGTCGCGCCCTTTCGGCTGGGTTTTGGACTTGGGCATTGGCAATGGCAGCAATTCCACCCAGCAGCCCAAATAATAGGCTAGAGGCGATTAATTTATTAAAGATTGGCAACCCAGCCGAAAATTTATAAAGCTTCAAGACAGTTTTGTTCATACAGTTCACCATCAGCAGATTAACAAAATTTTACAGCTCCTTCAGGTAGAATAACCCTACAGCGCTGACATTTAACGGCAACTAAACTTTTGCATGGAAAATCCACACTTAAGCGCGGCTCACTGCGGCAATATACTGTTTAGCTTCACCTTCTCGCGTCCTGTCGGTTTGGTTCGCAGCTTGAGCATTTACACTGGTAGCGATACTATTAAGCTAGGTGTGGAGTTCGGTGGTGCTGAATTGCTAATTATGCAGTCTTTAACGTTGTAGTAAATGGGAACCAGCGGGACACTGAATTTCCCCAGATGTATCCTTAGGCGGCCTTGGCATCGCAGGTGGCGTGGATGAGGGTTTATCGGTTTCGCAAATTGCCGCCCTTGTAATATTTTCACCGTTATTTTCGATAACAAATACAGCACCGGTGTAGCTATAAAGTTCGGGGCGCTTGGCTTTGGCAGTGTTCATCACGTTCTGAGTGCCATTGCCTTGAGGCACAATTTGGTAATTATAACTCTCTGTCTCCGGCTTAATCCCAATACCCAACTGCGCGATTGTTGTACCAAATTTATTATTTTCCAAGTAATACGCTTGTTGGGCGCGGTTCATCGCACCAATGTACGTTTTCCCTTCAGATTGTTTTGCCTTGGTTGCTTGATTGTTAAATGCTTCCTGAATATCAACAATTTTAGTATTGGGAGGTAAAGTAGGTGAGTCAGAAAGCTTTTGAACCGGGATTTCATAAGCAACCGAAGACTCAGAGGATGTTTCAGGCGAGAGGACAAATAATTTACCTTCTGGCGTCAATACAAATTTCACCGCCTGACTGGATGATGGATTGTTGACTTGCCATTGTCCCACCCATCGATCTGTCCCTGATTTATCTTGAGTAGCACTTAGGGAAGAAGCTGAAAGTGTATTGGTTGAATTACAGCCACTAACAGCCATTAGCCCAAGCAATATACTCAGGATTGGAAGATTTGCTAGTTTATAACGTTGCTTGAAGACGGTGTGATTCACGCGATCGCTTCCTGCCAACAGATTAACAGGATCTTACCCAATGTCCGGCTAAAATAGCCATACGCCGACTCAACTGCAAGCGAATCGTTCCATGAAATCCCCGCACTTCTCTCAAAAGCAATTGCTAGATAATGATGCGATCGCTGCCTGGATTTTCCTCGCCCCCGCCCTAATTTTACTAGGACTGTTTCTGCTGTGGCCTATCGCCTACCTGTTTTATCTCAGCTTTACCACAGGTAGTTTTACCATTGCTGGTGTTCGTTTGGTAGGTTTAAAGAACTACCTTCGCTTACTCCTCACACCCGACTTTTGGCAAGTTCTCAGCAACACCGCTTATTTCACCATTGCCACAGTTATTCCCAGTTTAATTATTCCCTTGGGTTTAGCAGTGCTGCTAAATCGTTCCTTTGCCTTGCGGGGAATTTTGCGAACTGCCTATTTTATTCCTTCTATCACAAGTCTCGTAGCCGCTGGTTTAGGCTTCCGGTGGCTGTTTCAAACGGAAGGGCCAGTCAACGCCCTGCTAGATTCTATCAATATTGAACCGATTCCCTGGCTAGGTAGCACGATTTGGGCAATGCCAGTGTTGATATTATTAAGTATCTGGAAACAGCTAGGTTTTAATATGGTGGTGTTTCTGGCAGGTTTGCAGGCAATTCCCCCCAGTCGCTATGAAGCAGCAGAACTAGATGGAGCAAATTCCTGGCAACAATTTTGGCATATCACTTTACCCGGATTGCGACCAACTCTAGTCTTTGCCACAGTCACCACAGCCATTTTTACACTGCGGAGTTTCGAGCAAGTTTATGTGATTACTGGCGGTGGGCCATTAAATACAACAAATTTATTGGTGTACTACATATACGATCAAGCATTTGCCCAATTTGATTTTGGTTATGCCGCCGCCGCCGCCACAGTGCTGCTAGCGGTGACACTGGTGTTAGTCTATCTACAGTTACGAACTTGGGGAGAGGAGGGTTAGAGTATCGTGTTTGTCAATTACATAACGCTGATGCTGATCAATATGGTAGCGGGGCTGTTTATCTTAGCTTCCTACGTGTATTGGGGACTTGGTGCCGATAATCAGAAAAGGTGGATTCCAGGCTTCGGGATGACGGGCGCGATCGCACTCGTAACTGGCTTACACATGACTTTTACATGGCCTGTTACTGGCAGCTTCAACATTGCTTATGGTGAGACATCAGTTTTGTTCGGGATTTTATTCGTAGCCGCATCAATAGCGATCGCGCAGGGTTGGGACTTACTAACAGTGGCAATGTACGCCTTCTTCGCTGGTTTGGCTGCCATTGTAATTGGGGCGCGGATCATCAACTTGAATTTGACACGACAGCCACTCCTATCCGGTATCGGCTTCATCCTGACAGGATTAGGTGGTGTCCTCGCTGCACCATCACTTTATCTGCAAACTAATCGCACCTGGCGAATGATTGGCGCAGCTGTACTGATAATAGCTGCTCTCATCTGGGCGCTTACTGGCTACATGGCATACTGGGGTCACATAGCAAACTACTCCGACTGGAAGCCGCCGATTATGCGATCGCCCTAACCTGGTGAAAGTTAAAAATAATTTTAGGTTGGGTTTCACGCCACAACCCAACCTAACCCAACTTTGCTTTTTTTATTGGTAACTATTACTAGCCCGCGAAGGTGGGCTTAGTTTGTGTAGCCGCGACTTCAGTCGTCAGGCGTTTTTTTTATTGATAACTATTATTAGCCCGCGCAGGCGGCCGTAGTTTGTGTAGCCGCGACTTCAGTCGTCAGGCGTTTGGACTCTTTGAAACATTAATATCCCAAGGAATTGCCACAGTAAACGTAGTACCAAGCCCAACTTTACTTTCTACCGCAATGCTACCACCGTGTAACTCTACACACTTTTTGACGACAGCTAAGCCTAACCCTGTCCCTGCAACATCACCCACATTTTTGCCCCGGTGGAAAGATTGATAAAGGAGTTCTTGGTCTTCCGGAGAAATCCCAATTCCCTTATCTTGAATCTGAAAAATAGCCTCTCCCGATTCATAACTAAGGATGAAATAGATATGGCTATCCTCTGGCGAATACTTGATGGCATTAGACAGCAGATTAGTAAAAATCGAGCGCAGCAGCTTTTCATCCATGCAAGCCGATTTACCTACGCATTGGCTGATAAAAAAGATATTCTGTTGAGCGCGAGTGCTGAACTCAATTTCTTCGACTAGAGACTGGCAGAAATTTTCAATATCTAAAGGTTCTGGATTGAATTCTAACTTTCCAGATTCCGCTCTGGTTAGAGTCAAAATATCTGTTAATAACTGAGTCATAGTTTTAGCAGCAGATTGAATGCGATAGAGATTTTTAAGTTTTTTCTCTTCCGACCACTCTTTGCTACTATTTTCCAATAATTGAGCTGAAATTAAAATAGTGCTTAAAGGAGTGCGGAACTCGTGAGAAGCCATTGAAAAAAAGCGTAGTTTAAGTTCGTTAATTTCTCGTTCTTTTTCCAAAGTGCGGCGAATTTCTTCCGCCTGCTTGCGCTCAGTAACATCTTGTGTTATTCCAGCCCGCCGATAAACTTCTCCCGCCGCATTTTTAATAGGGAAACAGCGATCCCAAACCCAGCGAACTGAACCATCAGGTCGCACAATCCGATACTCAATATCAAATTCTTTTTTGGCGTTCTGCTCAAGGTTAGCAATTACCCGATCTCGATCTTCTTGATGTACGGCATCTATAAAAGATTTAGGATTTGCATATAAATTCTCGCGGGTACGTCCCCAGATTTGTTCATAAACAGGATTAACATATAAAACTTCATGCATTTCATCATCGCTCATCCAAAAAATTTCATGGATATTTTCAGCAATTTGGCGAAACTTTTCCTCGCTCGCTTGTAACGCCTCCCGTGCTTGCTTTTCCTGAGTGATGTCACGAGCTAACACCAGCCTTGCTTGTCGCCCCGCAAACACTAATTCATGGGCAGTAATTTCTACATATATCGGGGTTCCATCCCGTTTCTGATGTCTCCATACTCCGGCTTGCTTAACTTTGGAAAAGTGTACCGAATTTCTGTCAAGGAGGATAGGTACATCTTCCGGGGGACGAATATCCTTAATCGTCATAGATAAAAATTCTGCCTGTGAGTACCCGTAATCATTGACCGCTGCATCATTAACAGCGAGGAAAGCTAAAGTTTCTAAATCGAAAACCCATAAAGGATAGGGATGAAGTTGAAATACTTGCCGATATCGTTGTTCGCTTTGCCGCAAAATCTCCTCTACTCGTTGCCGTTTTTTGATTTGCTGATGCAGCAACGAGTAAACTCCAAAAAGTAAACTAAAGCTAAAGCAAGAACCTGCGATTTCAATTAGCATTGTGTCTTGGAAAGTTGCTTCCGATTGCTCAGCTAGACGCTGCAATAAAAATTTCTCCTCGCCTTCCATTTTGGCAATAATTTTCCAGATTTCATCGTGCAGCATAATCCCTTTATCTGTCAGCTCTATTTGAGTTGCTGTGTCAGATTTATTCTGCTTGTACAACTCAACAGACTTTTTGATTAATGTAACTCTTTGAGCAATTAAAGGCTCGATGATATCCAGACTACGCTGATGATTGAGATTATCAGCCGTTTCCCGCCGCACCTGGTTAAATTTGGGGTTAATCTCTTGAATGGCAGTGTTGTATGTTACTAAATACAACTCTTTTCCGGTGATAATATAGCCACGTCTAGCTCTCTCAGCATCCCGCAGCGTCGTCAGTACATCCCTGATCTCTTGCAGGACTTGGTAGGTCTTCTCTACCCGTTTTTGCCTTTCAAATAGCTTGGTTGTGTTTTGATAGGAAGCTGTGCTAACAATGCTAAGAATGAGCATCGCCAACCCAAAACCACCTGCAATGATTTTTCTTTCCTGCGACCATTTCATATACAGTATTTTTTAATGCCTATAAAATTTTATGATTATTGGGCTAGTAGTCCACTCTCAGGATAGATGACAAGCGCCGAGTAAGATTACTCCCTATCTCCTCTCCGATTAATATGCGGATTCTGCTAGTTGAAGATGATGTGCGTCTGGCGGAAGCGCTGGCTGAAGCCCTTACAGACCAGCTCTATGTGGTAGATGTGGTTAAGGATGGGGAGTCGGGTTGGAGCCAAGTCAAAGCGATCGCTTACGACCTGATTTTGCTGGATGTAACACTTCCCAAGCTGGATGGGTTCAGTCTTTGCCAACGTCTACGCACACACGGCTATCATCTACCAATCCTGATGCTGACAGCACGCGACACCAGTAGCGATAAAGTCAATGGTTTAGACGCTGGAGCCGATGACTATGTAGTAAAACCGTTTGATCTGCAAGAATTATTAGCCCGTATCCGAGCTTTACTGCGTCGGGGTAGTTCTCCCTCTGCACCGACTCTAGTCTGGGGAGGCTTGCACCTCAATCCCAGCACCTATGAAGTCTCCTACCAGAATCAGCCTTTGCAATTAACTCCCAAGGAATTCAGTCTTCTGGCGCTGTTGCTCCGCAATGGTCGCCGGGTGCTAAGCCGTTCTGCGATTATAGATAGCCTTTGGTCTAGTGAAAATCCGCCGGAAGAGGATACCGTCAAGGCTCACATCAAAAGTTTGCGTCAAAAACTCCGAACTGTAGCAGCTCCCGAAGACGTGATTGAAACGGTTCACGGTTTAGGATATCGCTTAAAGCAGCTATCATAAAATATTAAGGTTTCCTAACTTTTGCTACTTGGTATTCGTAATTTGGTAATTGGGAATTCCTTAGTGGGGTTCTCATTGGTATGCAATCCTTCTGACCTCTCCCTAACCTAGAATTATTTCTCACTGAACCGTATTGCCCAGTCCCCAGTTCCCAATCCCCAATCCCAAGCTATCTTCCCGATTTCTTCCCGATTTTTGCCCAGTTTCTTCCCGATTTCTTCCCCGATTTCTCTACTTGCGTAGTGTAAATTAAAAATGCTTCAAAGCAGCTTGACCTAATTGTTGGTGTCTTGTCAGCTTGATTCACCACACTCAATCTTGGATTGAATAGAGGAAGCGAAATGGATGGAAAAGTTCTGGTTATTGAAGATGCTACAGACACTTTAACCAGCCTTCTTGACCTCATTGAATCTCAGGGTTTCCAGGCAATCGGTGCTAAAAATGGCTTAATTGGTTTGCAGTTAGCCAACGAACAGATGCCAGATTTGATTATTTCTGACATCAATATGCCGGAAATGAATGGTTATGAGGTGTTAGAAGCATTGCGTCAAAACACCAAAACTGCAAGAATTCCTTTCATTTTTTTGAGTGGTGAAGAGGGTAATGCCGCGCGGCGGCTAGGTTGGGAATTAGGTGCTGCTGATTACTTGACTAAGCCAGTCATAAACAAACAATTGATGGAAGCGATCGCAGTGCAACTGCAAAAACAGTGTATATCACATTAAATTGTCTCACTGATGATTGTCGGTTTCATCAAAAGGCTGAATAAAAATCTGCAAAATCAACCTTTAGTTTAATTAACCACCTGAAATACTGAAAAAGAAAACAATATGAATTATAAAGAAGATTTTTATAAGAATTATGCTATAGAAAAAGAATTTATTGCGGGAGAAATTAATAGAAAATCCCCTATCGAGATGGACTTGAGTGGAGCTAACTTGAGTGGAATTAACCTCAGAGGGGTTAATTTGAGTGGGGTTAAGTTAATAGGAGCAGATTTGCGGGGAGCAAATCTTAGTGAAGCTATCCTAAAGGGTGCCAATCTAAGTGGCGCAAACCTGCAAGACGCTAATCTCCGCGAAGCTGACTGCCGCGAAGCAAACCTGTATGAAGCTAATTTAATTGATGCTGATTTGACGAAGGCCAACCTGTGTGGGGCTTTCTTGTGGAAGGTGACATTGAAAGGAGCCAATCTATCGGCAACTTCTCTGTGTGAGGCAGATGTGAGCGATGCCGACCTCAGCTTTGCCAAACTAAACGAGGCATCTTTGATTGGAACTAACTTGGTTAGATCCAATCTAGCTGGAGCAGAGCTATGTGGAGCCAGGCTAGTAGAAGCTAATTTGTGTCAAGTTAACCTAACTGGTGCAGACCTCGCCTGGGCAAACTTAACTGAGGCAGACTTGAGCGGAGCAAATCTTCAAGAAGCAAATCTGACTAATGCAAGGCTTTGCAACACCATAATATCTAACACGATAAATCAGCAACGAGAGCTAGTAGTAGGAATAATGCCCAGGTCTTTCACTTAATTGTAATTACGTCGTTTATAGTTCGAGGCTAATAGCTCTTAGCCATTAGCTATAGCAGTCCTAAATGATTCGTGAATGCTAGATCCCTGACTTATCTAAGAAGTCGGGGATCTATAGTGCTGGAATCTCACAACTCAAATAGGATTGCTATATTGGGATAAACGCCAGTCTAGAGACGCGGTTTTTTCCACGAGAGCTAACCAAAACCCGGAAAGCCTGAACAACTATTTTAGGGGACAAGTCTACCTAGTAAAAGTTCAATTTTCAGGCAGATTGAACCATAGTTATATTATGTACTACAAGGTATTTAATCAAAAAATATCATTTCTGAATTCTAAAACAAATTTAATAAATAGTATGCGTACATAATTAAACAGCATCTTGATGACGGATGGTATAGAGTGTGTAAAAGCTAACTAAAATTAGCTAAAACTTACAGCCTTACTTGGAACTATTCCTAAGCTCAAATATTAAATTTTTTGAGGAGTCCAAATCATGGGTATCCCGGCTCTTTTAGGCAAAGCAAGTCTAATAACAGCTACATCAGTGGCTATTGCTACGAATGTTATTGTCGGCTGGTCAGCAACCGCACAAACCACAGGTTTTGTGAAGACTAATAATGGGCCGTTCGGAGAAAATGGATTTGTTGAAATTGGGGATGCTGGTCAACTGCTTTCTAATCCCCAAATTATTTCAGGAGGGCCAGCCACATTAGACTTTATTTCAGGAGAAATTGATAATCCTATTGATGTTGACCTGTTCAAGATATCCCTGACTGGTACAACTCCATTTTCAGCTAGGCTATACTCTTTTAGCCCTAGTTACTCCCTACTTTCTGACTTCCAGTTGTTCCTGTTCGACTCGAATGGCAAGGGGGTCATTGCCAATGATGATACCCCACTTACACCTGGTGCAACCTATCCAGAAAAAACTGTTGATAATGTTTCTGCTTTACCTCAACTGCTACCAACTTCGTTACCTGCGGGAGACTACTTCCTGGGAATTTCTTGGTTCAATAACGATCCGGTCAGCAATGAGGGACTAATTTTCCCTGATCAGCCATTCCAGGCAGTTGTTGGGCCCACGGGGCCAGGGGGTAACTCACCTCTTAGCAATTGGACAGGAGAAAGCACCACAGGCGGCAATAGTTATTTGATTTCCCTCTCAGGAGTTAAACCCGTCGCCACAGAAAAGTCCGTCCCCGAATCCAGTTCTGCATTAGGTATAGTAATGCTGGCTGCTTTAGGTGGCTATTCAGCACTAACTCGCAAGCAGAAATCACTGGCTATTAGAAATAATACCCAGTGATTTCAAAAAAACACAACCCAAGCAGTTAACCTGAAAGGGGTTAAATAACCTCAACCCAAAAGTCCGCGGTAACAACCTTGCCACCGCGATTAAATTGACCCCAAACTTTATATTTTCCTGGTTGAGGAAACTGAGTGTGGAAAGATACCTGTTCTGGGGGAGTATTGTTCATAGCGTGGGCGTGAATGTAATCTGCGGCTGTCAAATTTGGTGATTGTCGTAGAATTACTAAATGCCCTTTCTCTCCTAAGTAAGGCTGCAAATCTTTAATGGGTTGATTGTCAGCAGCATTTTGTAAATTAAACTGCAAGGTGACATCTTCACCAGCTTTTATTTTTGGCTTAGAAAAGGTAAGGTTTACTTTCGTATCGCCAAAAGTTTTAGCAGAATTTAGGTCAACAGTTGGGGCAGGTGAAGTAATTTTACCTGCCACTTGTGCTTTTAATACCGAGACTTGTTCCTTTTGTCCATTTGGTTTGTAGTCGCTAAAAAGGCTGTAATTACCAGGTTGGGGAAAACTGGCATTTACTTCAAAGCGTCCGTTCTGCTTGTAGGTGGGATGAATATGATTGAAAAACTGAAAATCGTCACTGACAACAATCAGGTGCATCAGTTTTTCTTGAAAGTTGTCAAACTTAGCGATCGCTTTCCCCGATTTGTCTTGAATATCAATGACTAGAGGAACTGGCTTATTAGGGGAAACATTGGGTGGAACCGTAAGTTTAGCCTGCACCGCCTCGGTTTTGGGCATCGAGTGGTGACTCATGTTATGCCCAGCGTGCGGGTCATCGCCAGCCATGTTATGCCCTGCATGAGGGTCAGAGTGCATCCTACTCATATCTTGATGACCCATTTTCATCACCTGGGTTATCCCAGCAGCTGCGATCACGCCCCCTATCAGCAAGCCAACAACACCGTAAATTTGGGCTTTGTTTTTCATAATTTTACTCATCTTGATTTGTTGCAACTGATGCTTTTACTTCCACCACACCTCTAGCCATATTCATCCCACAGGTAAAAGGGTACTCTCCTGGCTTTTGTGGGGTAAATTCTACTGGTGTTACTCGATCCAAGTCCAAGTCTTTAGCGATGTGGAAATCTGGTAAAATAACTTTCTCTAAGCAGCTACTTGAATCTTGGCGAAAAAAGTTGAGGCGAACAGGTTGACCTGCTTTCACTACTACCCGATCTGGAGCGTAACCGCCATCAACTTTGATTGTGAGTTCTTGAATCCCTTGGTTTGCTGTTGCCTGTTCCGCTTTAGTTTTACTTAACAAAAACCACCAAAGTTCTAACCCCATTAGCGCCAAACCGCCCAATGTAACTCCTAGTTTCACCTCAAAAGGTTGCTCAATTTGGCGAAATTGGCTAATTGGCATTGCTGTCTCATGTGGAACGGCTTTTACTGGTGCTATTGAAGCAATTGAGAGTAACAACCCTACACTGAAAAAATGACGCAGTAGCTTTTTTTGAGTAACCATTTGTCATCCCCTGTATTTAGAAATTGACTCGCGGCTGAAAGTTCCGCAAACGCAAAGCGTTGGTGACGACAGAAACAGAACTAAATGCCATCGCTGCACCAGCAATCATTGGGTTAAGTAACCAGCCAAAAATTGGGAACAAAATTCCAGCGGCGATGGGAATTCCAGCAACGTTGTAGATAAAGGCAAAAAACAAGTTTTGGCGAATATTCTGCATGGTGGCGCGACTTAAACCAATAGCAGTTACAATGCCTTGCAAGTCGCCAGAAATTAAGGTGATGTCGCTGGCTGCGATCGCTACATCGGTTCCTGTCCCAATCGCAATTCCCACATCTGCTTGTGCCAGTGCTGGCGCATCATTGATTCCATCCCCCACCATTGCCACAATGGATTTTGACTTGGGAACTTTTCCCCTCTTCTCACCCTGAAGAGATTGGATAATTGCGGCTTTTTGATCTGGACGTACTTCCGCAAAGACGCGGCTGATGCCAACTTCTTGCGCGATCGCTTCCGCAGTTTGCCGGTTATCCCCGGTGAGCATTACCACCTCTAAACCTAACTTTTGCAATGCTCTCACAGCTACTGCTGAAGATGGTTTGAGGGCATCCGCAATTGCTATTAACCCTTGCATTTCTCCATCTACGGCAATCCAAACGGCAGTTTTACCCGCAGATTCCCAAGCAGCTTTTTGTCCTTGCAAAGTTAGGGTTTCAATTCCCAATTCATCCATCCATCGCTGCGTGCCGATTTGTACCAGTCTGTCTGATACGATACCTTGGACACCGCTACCCGCGATCGCTTCAAAATTTTTCGCCTCTGGCAATGGAAACATCACTTCCTGAGACTGGGCATATTTAACAACAGCTTCAGCCAAAGGATGTTCTGAATTGCGTTCAACTGCTGCCGCCAGCCCTAGGAGTTTCAGTTCATTTTGGTTAGCAGTTCCCAACATCGTTACATAGTCTGTAACTGTGGGTTTTCCCTGCGTGAGAGTGCCAGTTTTATCTAACACAATCGTTTGAATTTTATGAGCTAGTTCCAGACTGTCAGCACCTTTAATTAAGATGCCATTTTCTGCGCCTTTTCCTGTTCCCACCATCACAGAAGTAGGCGTAGCTAAACCCAAAGCGCAGGGACAAGCAATAATTAACACGCCAACAGTGGTAATTAAAGCCATTGACAGATTGCCCGTGATGTTAAACCAGATGATGAAGGTAGCGATCGCGATCGCAATCACCACAGGCACAAACCACCCCGTCACTTGATCCGCCAATCTTTGAATCGGTGCTTTCGCACCTTGAGCTTGTTGCACCAACTTGACAATTTGCGCCAAAACTGTATCGCGCCCGACTCGCGTCGCCCGAAACTTAAAACTCCCAGTTTTATTAATCGTCGCTCCAATAACTTCATCCCCTGGCTGTTTTTTCACAGGTAGGCTTTCACCCGTCACCATCGCCTCATCAATAGTGGAAGTGCCTTCTATCACTTCCCCATCAACCGGGATTTGTTCGCCTGGACGCACCAAGATCGCATCTCCAACTTTCACCGCCTCAACGGGAACATCAATTTCCTGCCCATCCCGAATCAGACGCGCCGTTTTCGCTTGCAAACCCATCAATTTGCGAATTGCTTCCGAAGTTTGTCCCTTGGCGCGGTTTTCCAGCAGCCGTCCCAGCAAAACCAGGGTTATTACTACTACTGCTGTTTCATAATATACATCTGTACCCAGCCCCAGGACTCCCGGAAAAACAGTGACAAACAGCGAATATAAATACGCCGCACCTGTACCAAGCGCAATCAGCGTATTCATATCAGCAGCATGACGCTTTAAAGCTTTCCACGCGCCCCGGAAAAAAGACTCGCCACACCAAAACTGTACAGGTGTCGTCAACACCAGCTGCACCCAAGGATTATGCAGCCATGCTGGAATCAAGGGAACGTGTAACCCAGTCATCGCCGGGATTGAACCCACCACCAGCACAATACTAATGACTGCACCTAATATTACTTTGCGCGTCAGCTGTTGCTTTTCCTGGCGGCGACTTGCTACCTCAGTATCATCACCTCCCGTTCCCAATTCCTGAACTGGTTGGGCTGCATAACCCGCATCAGCTACAGCTTGCTGAATTTCCTCTAAACTCGTTGCTTGAGGCTCATACTTGACGGTAGCTTGTTCCATGCCAAAGTTAACGTTGCACTCCCTCACGCCTGGAACATTGCGAATCGCTTTTTCTATCGCACCAGCGCAAGCAGCACAACTCATTCCTTGTAAGTTAAGAGAGTGTGTTTCCATAACTATCTCCTGCTGTCTGATTTTAAGGTAAACCTTCTACCGCACTGGAGAGTCAAGGGGTAAGCTGGATAATCTTCCTAAAGTTAGATATTCCTAGCGAGATAACAATGAATCAGCAAACACTGAACTATCTCGAAACCTTTGAGGGGTGGCTGCTGATAGTGTTCAGCAATAGTCGCGGCTATGGCTTCCAAGTTTTTAATCCCATCGGAGAAAAAATTGGCGAAGGCAGCACTTTTAATTCTGTCGCTGCTGCTGTGCAACGGGGTCGAAAATTTATCACTGGGGCAAAACTTTGAGAAGCGATCGCATACTTGGGGATTTTCCCGCAGGTATCTGACTTATACAAACGGCAAAATCCCGCAATTGAGATGAGTTAACATCCCCGATCCAGAAAACACGCTAGGCGACGGGATATCCGGCCTTAGCGATCGCTTCCCTAACTTTCGTTTCTGGCTGTTGCGTTTCCACTTGCACCACCTTAGTTTTGGTGTTAGCCTCTACCTTTGCTTTCGGATCAATTGCGGTAACTGCCTGGGAAATCGTCTCTACACAGGCAGAACAAGCCATAGTCGGTACTTTCAGTTCTAGTGTCATGGTAAAACCAAGATTACTCTTTCAATTTCTATTATGAACTCTCCTCTTAACTGGAGAGTCAACCCAATGGACACACAAACTGCACAATTAATTGTGAATGGAATTGCCGTAGGTAGCATCATTGCACTCGCGGCAGTCGGACTAACGCTGACTTATGGTATTTTGCGACTCTCCAACTTTGCTCACGGCGATTTTATGACACTGGGAGCTTATCTCACCTGGTTAGCAAATACCAGTGGGGTAAATATCTGGCTCTCGATGATTTTGGGGGCTGGGGGAACAGTCGGAGCGATGTTACTAAGCGAACAGCTGTTGTGGAAACCAATGCGCGATCGCCGTGCCTCCTCCACCACCCTAATAATCATCTCCATTGGACTTGCCTTGTTTATCCGCAACGGCATCATCTTCATTTGGGGAGGCAGCAACCAGCGCTACAACTTGCCCGTAGCAAGCGCTATAGACATATTTGGAATCAAAGTAGCTTATTACCGAGTGCTGGTAGTAGGTATGGCGGTGCTGGCAATTTTAGTGCTGCATTTTCTGCTGCAAAACACCAAAATCGGTAAAGCGATGCGAGCTGTAGCGGATGATATTGATCTGGCTCGTGTCTCAGGGATTAACGTTGAGCGCGTAGTAATCTGGACTTGGGTAATTACCGGGATTTTTACCGCGCTGGGGGGAGCCATGTATGGGCTAATTACAGGCGTTCGTCCCAATATGGGCTGGTTTTTGATTTTGCCCATGTTTGCGTCAGTGATTCTCGGCGGAATTGGCAATCCCTACGGCGCGATCGCGGGTGCTTTAGTCATTGGTATCGCCCAAGAAGTCAGCGTTCCCTTACTTGGTTCGGAATACAAGCAAGGCGTTGCCTTGATGATTATGGTCTTGATTCTACTGTTCCGTCCCCAAGGCTTGTTCAAAGGGACAATTTAAAAAACGATAAAGGTGGCAGCGGATTTTGTAGCGGATGTGGCGGATCGATTGACTATGAGTCCCATAAATTAACCCATCCGTTACATCTGTTACCCTATCCGTTGCCACCTTTTGTATCAACTATGGGTTGATGACGTGGAAATAGATTCCAGCAACCAGGAAGTTGCCTGCTAAGAGAATGAGTAAAACGATGGTGCGGAAGGGATAGGGAGGATTACTGGTTTTGGTAAGAGAACCTTTGGGTTGCTTAGCTTGAGCTGTCATAAAGATCATCTCCTAATTTGGTACATTCTAAAGAAATACCAAAGAGCTGTCCCCATTAGCACGACTCGATAGAAATATTTTCATTTTCGCAGTTGTACTAAAAAAGGATGAAAATCTTTCTTGTTGCCCCTTTCCCCTTCTTCCCTATTCCCCCGCGTGGTAGGAACTGCGTACCAAGGGGCCAGAACGGACGTGAGCAAAGCCCATCTCGCGGGCGATCGCACCGAATTTTTCAAACTCCTCTGGTGTCCAGTATTTCTGGACTGGCAGATGTTCTAGAGAGGGGCGCAGATATTGCCCCAGAGTAATGCGATCGCATCCCGCAGCCCGCAAATCTGCCATCGCCTCAATTACTTGGGCTTCCGTTTCCCCGTGTCCCAGCATCAAACCGGATTTCGTGGCAATTGTCGGATCGAGTTCTTTAACATAACGCAGGACATCAAGCGATCGCTCGTATTGCGCCCCTCGTCGCACCCGTCCTTGAAGCGATCGCACCGTCTCAATATTGTGGTTATAACAGACAGGTTGAGCCGAAACTACCGTTGCGACTCGTTGGCGTTGTTTTTCCTCCGACTCCTTACCCCCCCAGAAATCCGGAGTCAACACCTCAATTAAGGTTTCCGGGTTCATCTGTCTTACCGCCGCCATTGTCGCCGCAAACCAACCAGCCCCCCCATCCGACAAATCATCTCTAGCTACCGAAGTCAGCACCACATAGCGCAAACCTAGCAACTGCACCGCAGTCGCCACCTTTTGCGGTTCCTCTGGATCTAAAGGCATCGGTGCGTGTCCCTTCTCCACTTGACAAAAAGCACAAGCACGGGTGCAAGTTTGCCCCATCAACAAAAAAGTTGCTGTCTTCTGGGCATAACACTCTCCCCGGTTCGGACAGCGCCCCTCCTCACAAATCGTGTGGATTTGTCGCTGCTTAATAATTCGTTGCACCGTTGAGATTTCGCTAGCTTTCCCAATGGGGCGGCGCAACCAAGACGGTAGTGTCTCAATTTCTGACCGCCACTCATGCACATTAGACTGGGTTACATTATCCGTTTCGGTAGGCAGATCCATGAATCTTCCGGTGGGCTAACAGCCAAAGTGAGCATCCACATGATACAAATCTTAAAGCATTTAACTCTAACTCTTGTTCTACATTGATTTTTTGCCCTTTCAGACCAGACCAGATTAATCTAGAATTTAGGCACTCAGCTGGCTTTTTGGCTTAATGTCGAGATGGTAAAACGTTGAGGATGTCAAGCAAAAAACTGTATCCCTGCACGTCACCCGCTCAGGAATTACCTACTATAGCGGTAGCGTTAGTTTACCGCGATCGCGTATACAACTTCATAGGTCTGTAGCTCTAACACCCAGGCGCTACACATTGCAAATCATCCTGATGCGTATGAACGCTATGCCGGTTTTTGAAGCGAGTCGCTTTTTTCTAACTCTAGAGCAAGCAGCAGTCGTCTCAAACTAAGCGTAGTTTTTTTTAAAAATCCCCTCTAAGGAGTTCGGTCGTGGCAAGTCACAAAATCCTGGTTATTGATGACAGTAGAGTGATTAGAAATACAGTACGCGATATGTTACCGCCGGGTAACTTTGAGATTTTAGAAGCAAAAGACGGTCTGGAAGGCATGAATCTGATCCACCAGGCACATCCCAACTTGATTATGTTGGATTTTTTGTTGCCTAAAATGAGCGGCTGGGAAGTATTTCAGCAGGTTCAAAACAAGCCTGAACTTCAGAAGATTCCTCTAGTTTTGATGTCCGGTCGTAAAGAAGAAGTGACCGAGAAAATTTCGGAACCCTTCGAGTATTTTGAATTTATCCCCAAGCCGTTTGATCAAAAGCAACTGATTGCCGCCATCAAATCAGCTATGCGTAAAGCTAGCCTCCGCCCCGCGGTAGCGCCGTCCCCGCAGCCAGTAGTAAAAGAAATAGTTCCCCCAGACTCATCTACTGGCACCGCTGAAATTCAGCAGCTAAATGCCAGAATTGCCAAAATGCAAGCTGAGATTGACACCTTGAAAAAACAGATGGCTCAGATGGCAGCGGTACCCGCTGAAGTTGACGGCTTGAAGAAAAAGCTAGCTCAAATTATGGCTTTCATCCAACAAAAGCTGAAGTAGCAGTTACTATTTAGGCAATACGTCTTGCCCGTGAGATATCCCAATTCATCTCTGGCTAAACTAACTTATATTGGGGGCAGTCTTACGGTTGAGCAAAACAACATAAGACCATTTAATGCCCTCAGTCACAACTTCTAGTAGTCAGTTATGCCAAGTAACAAAGTCCTGGTTATCGATGACAGTCCCACAAGCCAAAGTGCAGTCAGAGAAATATTACCCAAAAGCAATTTTGAAGTTTTAGAAGCAAAAGATACTCAAGAAGGACTCAATTTAATCCGCCAAGAACGCCCGAATTTAATCGTGCTGAATTTCCTAGCATCCAAACAAAGTGGCTGGGAAGTTTTTCAACAGATTCAAGTTTCCCCGGAACTCCAGAAAATCCCCTTGGTGTTAATGTCAGGGCGCAAAGAAGAAGTTACACAGAAAATTCCGGAACCGTTTGAGTATTTTGAATTTGTGGAAAAGCCGCTTCAGCAAAAGACGCTGATTCAGGCGATGAAATCTGCAATGGCAAAAGCAAAATTGCCTCGAAGGCAAACTGCTTCCCCGCCTGCCCAAAAAGCTCCAGCGAGTGCGGCAACTCAAAAAATCCTGATAATTGATGATGCCAAAGTCATTCGGAGTCAAATTCCAGAAATGTTGCCTCAGGGCAAATTTGAAGTTTTAGAAGCAAAAGATGGCGAAGAAGGACTCAATTTAATTCGGCAAGACAGTCCAAACTTGATACTGTTGGATTGGATAATGCCTCGCTTGGGCGGTTGGGAAGTTTTTCAGCAACTGCAATCTCAGCCTGAATTACAGACAATTCCTTTAGTGGTAATGTCTGGACGTAAAGAAGAGGTGAAAGAGAAACTTTCAGAACCTTTTGAGTATTTTGAATTTCTGGAAAAGCCCTTTAATAACAAGCAATTAACTGATGCCATCAAGTCAGCAATGGCTAAAGCCAGACGAGTGCGACCCAGCGTTGGAACGGCTTCTTCCCAGACAGCAGTAGTCGCTGACTCAAGTGCAGGCGTTCAACTTCACGTTTTAAATGAAAAAATTGCCACCATGCAGGCTGAGATTAATGGATTGAAGCAACAAGTAGCTGAGATTCCTGGGTTGAAGAAACAATTGGCTCAGCTTATGGCTTTCGTCAAGCAGAAGTTGCATTAAAAGCAGCAATTTATTTGATTTGTAGAGATGTTGCATACGTCTCTACAAATCAAATAAATTGCAAAAAACACAAGGGGCTAGTAGGTTGGGTTCAACGATAGTGAAACCCAACCACTTCCTAAGTCAATCCAAAATCATCAAACTTTCGGAAACTCCAACCTCCGCAAAATCCTGGCATCCAAAATCGATTGACTAGATGTTGGGTTTCGTACCTCAACCCAACCTACTAGCACTCAACCTACGTTATTAAGGCTTTCACAATTCAAAATCCTTGCATCCAAAATAGTATAGGAGGGGGATGCCACTAACAAAAAACTACGGCTAAGATTGAGCAAAGATTATAGGATGAATTGTATGTTGTCACGAGAACGGCGACGCTTAAACCTTGATTTTTTTTCTACTTTGAAAGGCGTTGTTTCTCTACTCAAAGATCCCAACCAAACGGACTCGGTTTACGATATCGAAGATGGACTGCGGCACACAGATGCTACTAAGCTGGCACTGGATTATGTAAAATTTAACCCTGATGTAGAGCGGATCATCCAAGAGCGTTACGTTGCTCCAACTCCAGACCTGGAGGCGCTGCTAAAATGTCCCGAAGGTTCTCTGGGATATGAGTATGCCTCTCACATGAAGGAGGCAGGTTTCGATCCAGAATTTTACCGCAAGATAAAAGTTGAGGATGATATCAGCTACCTTCTTTTCCGCATCCGGCAGACTCATGATATTTGGCATATAGTTACAGGTTTTAGCACTGACGTAGCCGGAGAACTGGGTTTACAGGCATTCTATGTGGCTCAGACACGCAGAACTATGTCAGTGGTACTAACAGCCGGAGGGTTATTGAGTACGCTGATCAAGTCTCCAGAACATTTGAACAGGGTGTTAGACCATATTTCTCAGGGATATAGGATGGGGATGAATGCAAAACCTTTCCTGGCTCAGAAGTGGGAGAAAAACTGGGATAAGCCTTTGTCTGAGTGGAGGGCTGAATTAGGGATTGGGCAGAATTTGCCTAGTTTCCAGGCTGAGACTGGGAACGTGAACACAGGTGCCTCTTAATAAAGCTTCAAAGTAAGAAGGGAGCCTTACTAAGAGTGCGTTTCCTTCTTTGAAGGGGTGGAGCAATATTGTCCACCCCTTTATGAGAATTACAACTAATCCAGCTCTCGCCTTCCTTCCAAGGCTCGTGCTAACGTCACCTCATCGGCGTACTCTAAATCTCCACCCATTGGTAAACCAAAGGCAATCCGGGTTACTCGCGTAAATGGTTTTAGCAGCTGACCGACATACAGCGTCGTTGTCTCACCTTCTACACTCGGACTAATTGCCAGAATCACTTCTTTAATTTTTTGCTGACTGACTCGCCGCACCAGTGGTTGGATATGCAGCTGGTCGGGGCCAATGCCATCCATTGGGGAAATGACACCTCCCAAAATGTGATACTTACCCCGATACTCGCGGGTTTTTTCCAGCGCTATCACATCGCGGGAATCTTCTACCACACAAAGAGTGGTGTTGTCGCGGTTGGAATTGCGGCAAATCTCACAGACAGGTTCAGCTGAGAGGTGAAAGCACACCTTACATAAACCAACTTGCTTTTTCGCCTCAATTAAAGCTTGAGCTAGTGCTTCTACTTCTTCGGGCGATCGCTTTAAAATATGTAGGGCTAATCGTTGAGCCGTTTTGGGGCCAACTCCAGGCAAACGTTGTAGTTGCTCGATCAGACGAGCTAAGGGTCGCGTATACGTTGTCTATTCTCCTAGTATGTATTTGTCTATAACTATGATGGCATTCCTGTAGGCAGTAGGTGAAGCAACGCCAGCCTACTTTGGATAACTTTACCAAAAAAAAAGCGCCCCTCTTGGAGCGCTTTTTTAGCTAGAAAAACTAGCGATTAACCATTGATGCTAGGAGCAACCAGAGCAACTGGGGTGGACTCACCTGCTGCCAAGTCGAGAG
>NZ_JACJPF010000022.1 GCF_014695915.1 Trichocoleus sp. FACHB-40 | reverse complement strand
TTTTTGTAGTTTCTCTACTTGCTCTTGATTGAGATAATTTTTCGCTGGCATCTTTCACTTGTTAGACTAAATTTACTTTCGGATTATACTTTATTTAAATGCTGAACAGCTTAACTGTGATATTAGTAGGAACACGGATTTTGGTCAATTTCTTCGAGGTGTTGCATATCAACCTAAAGGAAAACGAAAAAATAGGTAGACCAAAGCGGCCGAACAATTTCTCCACCACCTCCGCCAAGACTTCCCCCTAAAGCCAGAACAAATTATCCTCGTTCCCGGCAACCACGACCTCAACTGGAAACTGGCAAAAAAAGCTTACGAACTCACTGACCGCGACGACTACGACGGACAACTCAAAGAGGGTCACTACATCGAAGTAGATGAAAGCGTCATCCGAGTCCGAGACGAAGCCGAATACAAACAGCGCTTTGCCCACTTTAGCTCTTTCTATAAAACCATTACACAAAAACCCTATCCCCTCGAATACCACCAGCAAGCCACCCTAGACCACCTAAAAGAGCAAAACCTGCTAATTTTGGGGCTAAACTCCGCTTGGCAACTCGACCACCATTACACAACCCGCGCCAGCATCAACACGAATGCCCTCAGCAACGCCCTCGCCCAAATTCGCCGCAACCCAGACTACAAAAATTGCCTGAAAATCGCCGTTTGGCATCATCCCCTCGATAGTGCATACTCAGACCGCATCACCGACCAAGGATTCCTAGAACAGCTAGCCGTTAATGGTTTCCGCCTCTTCCTGCACGGACACATCCACAAAGCCGAAACCAGCCTCTTCCGCTACGACATGAGTACCAGCGGGCGAAAATTAGACCGAATTTGTGCCGGAACCTTTGGCGCACCCGTCCGCGAGTGGGTGCCTGGTTATCCCCTCCAGTACAACCTGCTGAAAATTGAAGACAACCAACTCAGCGTTTACACCCGCCGCCGCGAAGAAGTCAATGGTGCTTGGAAACCCGATGCACGCTGGCTTCAGGGTGCGGGGAAAACACCGTTAGATTATTATGCGATCGCATTGTGACCTGAGATCCCCCAGCTTATCTCCAAAAGAGAAGAGGACAAAAATGCGATCGCATTCCTTCATCAAAAACGCGATCGCATCCTATCTTCCTAAGACCTATCTCGTGAGATTCTTCCTGGCACGTTCGGCACGCGCTTCGGCTGATTCCATCACCTCAGTCATATTTTCCATCATTTCGCCGGGGTGATTTTCTAACACTCGGGTAGACAAAGAAACCCGACCTTTTCCTTCATCCAGGTCAATAATTATTGCCTTAATTAGCTGCCCCACTTGAAACACTTTTTCAAGAGATTCTACAAAAGTTTGGCTTACCTGTTTGATGTGCAGTAAACCTGTTACGCCCTCTAAATCAACAAACACACCAAAAGGCTTGATGCCAGTAATTTTGCCTTCAATTAGTTGTCCTACTTCTAGTAGGTTAAAGCTGGCAGAACGAGTGGCTTCCCGTTGAGAAAGTACAAGTTTGTTGGTGTCGGGAGAAATTTCTAAAAAGCTGGCAGTCAGTTTTTCACCAATTAAGGCATCTAGATTATCACGGTCAATCAGGTGCGATCGCGGAATAAATCCCCGCAACCCCTGGACATCTACCGTGACACCCCCTTTATTCACACCACTGACTCGTACTTGCACTGTTTTGCCGCCTTCGAGCATTTCCGCAAGGTTATCCCATGCTTGCTTGATTTCCATCTGCCGCACCGAAAGCGTCATTTGACCATCGGCATCTTGCTCTCGGATAATCAGAAAATCTCTTTCTTCTTGCAACGGCAACACTACAGATAAGTCTGTTACCCGTCTCAATGAAGCCTCTTCCAAGGGGACAAAAGCTAGAGACTTGCCACCAATATCAACATACGCGCCATTGCTTTCGTGGTTTTCCACTCGGCCGCGCACTACCTGTCCTCTTTGAAACTGGTAGTCGTGTTGTTCGAGGGCTTTGGCAAAATCATCCATTGAAAAAGACGGTTTTGCATCTTGAGAAGGGGTCGATTTGGAATTCATGACCGATAAAGTGTGAAGTGTAAAAGTATTAACAATCGAGTAAAAGTTTTTTAACTCGATTGTTCCGATTTCAGTTGTTGCTCAAATAGCTGCTGCACCTGCTTCCAGGCATCTGCTGCTGTGGCGTTATTGTAACTGGCGCGATGGTCGCAGAAAAAGCCGTGATCTGCTCCATCGTAACGGAAGACGCGATGAGGAATTTTGTGTTTCTCTAGTTCTGCTTCAATTTGGTCTACCTGTTCGGCAGGGATGCTGGCATCTTCCATGCCAAAAAAGGCATAAATTGTGCCAAAAATGTCTTTTGTCCGCGTGACGGTAGGATCTCCGCCGCCGGGAGTGCGAGTGGTAATGCCAGCACCGTAGAAGGAAGCAGTGGCTTTGATATCGGGTAGGGTGGCGGCGAGATAGGCTACGTGTCCGCCAAAGCAGAAGCCGATGCAGCCAAAGGCTGGTTTCACGTTGCTCCTGGTTTTGAGGTAATTAATTGTTGCCTGGATGTCCCCTAGTAGCTGCGGTGCGGTGGTTTGCATCGCGTACTCTCTGCCGATTTCAATGTCTTGGGGGGTGTAACCTGTTTCAAAATCCGGGGCAAGGCGTTGGAAAAGAGCGATCGCGATCGCTACATACCCCTCTTTCGCTATCCTTTCTGTCACCTCCCGGATGTGGACATTTACCCCAAAGATTTCTTGCAGCACCACGACTCCGGGAAAAGTCCCTTCCACTGGCATCGCCAGGTAAGCCGCAATTTCTACATCTCCATTGTGGATCTTGACCGTATCTGTACGAATCTCTCTGTCTGCCATCAGAATTTCTTCCTTTATTCTGCCATTTTTCTAGCAGATGGTGCTAATATCTTATCTACCAGTACATTGCCCATTATTTTTAGCTTTTTAAGCACTTTAAATATTTTTAAACTTTTTTCTAAACTTATAGATATTCTCAGAATAACTTTATATTATTAATTATTTGATTAAAAATTTAAAATAGATTAAAACTTAATATTCTCTTAATTATCTTGAGAGATAGATGAGATTCTCTTGTTGAAAACACGAGCTTTTCGTGAATAATTTATAGTTGTAGTTTGTAATAAATAGTTAGGGAAAAGTAAGAAAAGTGTGATGGAATGAGTTCGGCATTGGTAGACTCAAAAGAAAGATTTTTTCCCAGCTACAACGAGCTATACTGACTCAGACATCTACCCGGAGGGATAAGAAGGGTAGCAATTGTGCTATTACAGATATGCTCCCTTTAACCTCTTTATCGGAGTCTTTGGAGGCTCTGGAATGGTACAATTTCATATTCAACCAGACAGTGAAATACCAGCATCAAAACAGCTGTTTGACCAAATGCAGTTTGCGATCGCATCCCGGCAGTTTCCTCCCGGTCATCGGTTGCCCAGCACACGACAGCTAGCAATGCAGACGGGGTTGCACCGCAACACCATCAGCAAAGTATACCGACAGCTAGAAGAAACCGGACTGGTGGAATCTCAAGCTGGATCGGGCATTTATGTCCGCGCCCAAGGTCACGAGGGCGGGACAAACTTGCGATCGCCCATCCTCGCCCAATACCCCCAAGCCTACAAACTGGTTCAGCAAAGCCTTGACGAGTTGCTTAACCAGGGTTGTTCGCTCAACCAAGCTAGAGAACTGTTCCTCTCAGAAATTGACTGGCGCTTGCGTTCCGGTGCGCGGGTGCTGGTGACAGTTCCTTCACGAGACATGGGCGCTGGCGAGTTGATGGTTCAGGAACTGGAAAAATCTTTAGGGATACCAGTGCAACTGGTGCCGATGGAAGAACTTTCCCAAGCTCTGGATCAAACCCACTCCGGTACAGTAGTCACAAGTCGCTATTTTATCGGAGATGCGGAAGCGATCGCTGCCCCCCGGTCAGTGCGCGTTATCCCCGTTGATATCTACGACTACGCCCAAGAACTCCAGTTGATTCAAAAACTCCCCAAAGACAGCTGTCTTGGTGTAGTTAGCCTCAGCTCCGGTATCCTGGGAGTCGTAGAAATTATTATCCACAGCCTGCGTGGAGATGATTTGCTGGTAATGACAGCTCAGGAAAAAGATGCCTACAAAATTAACGCCATCGTCCGCAGCGCCCAAATAGTTATGGCCGATCAGGCAAGTTTCGCTACAGTGAAAGCGGCAGTTGCAACTGCTAGGGAAGATATTATCCGCCCACCCCAGCTATTTTGCAGCGAAAACTATATCGGCACCAAGTCGATTAACTTGCTTAAACGCGAACTAGGTTTAGGGTAAGCGATTTTGAATTAATGATTCTCGGATCGCCTAATCTAAAATTGACAAAAAACAACAGGAGAAAAAATGACAATTGACATGAAACCCTCCACAGGTTTAAAAGATGCCATTGAGCAGCGTCGTGGAGCCAGAGCTTTCCGACCCGACCCGATTCCAGAAGTGATTCTGGAAGAAATTTTGCGTTTAGGAGTACGCGCCCCATCCGGCTACAATTTGCAGCCTTGGCGGTTTATTGTTGTCCAACAGCAAGAAAATAAAGAAAAGCTGAAAGCGTGCGCCTTTAACCAGCGTCAGGTTGGCGAAGCGCCAGTAGTATTGATTTGTTGTGGCGATCGCCGCGTCGCCAAACTAGAATACATCGAATCCGTCATCGAACTGGGTAGCAAAGCCGGGGCGATGACTGATGACTTCGCAAATTATATGCGATCGCAAATTCCCGCCTTCTTTGAAAACCACCCCTCCTTTGGCAGCATCGAAACTTGGACAAACCGCCACACCATGTTAGCCGTAGCGCATATTCTCATCGTCGCCAAGAGCTTTGGTATTGATAGCTGTCCAATGGAAGGGTTTGTGGCAGCTCAGGTAAAAGAAGCTTTCAACATCCCCGCAGAGGTAGATGTTTGCTGTCTGGTACCCTTGGGCTATGCCTCAGAACCTTTTAAAGGGTATGGTGGGCGCTTTGATATCGAGCAGGTTTACTACGGCGAAAGCTACGGCGAATCTCTGCATCTATCTTGAAAATAGCAATCACAAAGCGCCAGAACCAAAAATTTTCCTCATCTTTAGAAAATCTAAAATAAACTCCTTAGGTGATTGGCACAAGAGCAAATAAGCGCTATCATCTCAGCTCAAGTACAAACAGTAACTATACCTTTGCCTCCAAGGTCGCGCCAGAAAAGCTAGCTGCAATCAAGATTTTCTAGAACAGTAGAACAAACTACCTTTACCCGAAATGTTTAAGCGCTGAATTTCTCTCAAAAATAAGCTGTACCAAAAGGTAGATTTACACTATTTGATGACGATTGGGGCAAAAATTGAAGCTTTGAAATTGCCGACGGGTAAGGTTTTTATAATCAAAAATCAAAAATGAGATTACCCTTTCTTCTTCTTTTCACTGATGGCTAATGACTGATGACTAATAACAATGACATTTAATGCCTGACGCTATGACTGCTGTGCCTCTTCCCCGCCAGCCATCTCCCTCAACCGACAGCACCAGTAGTGGTGCCGCTAACGACACAACACCAGTTTTTGCCCTCAAAGAACTGGTGGCACGTTTGCATAAAGAACAGCGCAAGATTCAAGACTTGCTCTCGTCTTTAGGTTTTGCCCTGCGTAGCTTCAACAACTTAAATCAGTTTTTGGAGCTAATTCCACTGATGGCAACACGGGTGACAGATGCCGATGGCGGCATTCTGATCAGATTTATGCCTAACGGTCAAGTGCGCCTGGAGCGCCTACACTGCCAGGAGGGGCAAGCGTGTCAGGATATTCGCAAGACGCTACAGCTGGCAACTCGTCAGATCAGTAACTCGCTGGCAAAAGCAGCGATGGCCCAAAGTGACGACACAGGCAAGTTCGCCGCTGTGCCGATATCTGTAGACGAACAATTGAGCCGTTACCTGGGGTCAGACATTAAACTGTTTGGCACGCCCATTTTGGTGAAGAATGCCGAACGGGGACGTTTGTATGTGTTCAGTCGCGATCCGAAATACATTTGGACAGACACGCGACAGAAGTTAGTCCGGTTAGTAGCAGATCAAACCGGAGTAGCGATCGCTAACGATGAACTTACCGTCGAGTTACGCCAAAAAGAACGCTTAGATCGAGAATTAGAAATTGGTGCCGATATTCAACGACACCTGCTACCGCGTCAATGTCCTGATATCCAAGGTGTCGAATTAGCGGCAAAGTGCCAAACGGCTAGCCGAGTCGGTGGAGATTACTACGACTTCATCCCTGCCAACTACGACCAACTGCGACCGAAAAAGAACAGCGACTCCGAGATAGATACCGTCCAAGGGCTTTGTGTGCCGTGGAGCGTCGTGATTGGTGATGTCATGGGCAAAGGAGTCCCAGCGGGCTTGATCATGACCATGACGCGGGGGATGCTGCGAACTGAGGTGCTAAACAGGCACACACCAGCCAAGATTCTGCAACACTTAAATCGGGTAATGTACGCCGATCTGGAAAATTCCCATCGGTTTGTCACCCTATTTTATTCCGAGTATGACCCGCAAACCCGCATCCTGTCTTACAGTAACGCGGCGCATAATCCTCCCCTGTTGTGGCAGGCATCAACCCGTACCATCAAGCGCCTAGATACCTGGGGAATGCTGATCGGACTGGATGCCGATTCTCAGTACGAGGATGCCCAGGTACATCTGTGTCCTGGGGACACGATTATTTATTACACAGATGGGTTTACGGATGCGGCGAATCAAAATGGCGATCGCTTCGACGAAGAAAACCTCAGTCGCGCCTTCCAGTGGGCTTGTCAGCATTGCCATAGTCCCCAAGCAATTCTAGATTACCTGTTTGAGCGAGTCCAGCAGTTTATCGGTTCATCCAACCGTAACGGCGATGATATGACTCTGGTAGTGATGCAGGTCAAAACTCAGTTGTCAAGTTGAAACGTTTCAACGTTCCCACGCTTTCGGACTAGCCAAGTCATCCGCTTTATGTTAATAAAATCCTGAACAGATATTTAACGACACCAGCCAACATTCATTGGTTGTGAGGAAATCAGCGTGATGGAACTCTACGGAATGCAAGACATAATCAGTTGGCTACCCAACTTGACCCACGGACACGATGCTGTATCATTGTGGCTTTCGCACTCACCACTAAATTCGCCCTTCTTGGCTCAGAACATACGAGATCCAGATGTTTTGGGTCAAATACAACGTGCCTTTAACTACTTCATTAAGTCAGGGCAAGTGTGGGCGCTGTTGATAGGGCTGTTTTTAGGCTACGTGATTCGAGGAATTACAGCTTAGTCATTGGCGGCGTGAAGGTTTAAAGATGCAAGAAAGGGCGCTGATACCGCTCTAGATCGGGATGAAAAAGTAATCTTTCATACTTCATCTTTGATGCTTCATCCTTCATACTTTTTTGCAACCTGCTTCTACGGGTTGTTCTAGGGAGTGAGGAGTTAAGAGTGAGGAGTTATTAATTCAAAACTCAAAAGTCAAGATGCGATACATCGCGTCTGGAACAACTCCTCACTCCTCGCCTCCTAACTTTCTTGTCTAGTTTCCAAGGTAAACAACAAGCTCGTGACTCAACAAAAAACCTGGAGCCAGCGTTTTGAATCAGCGTTGCATCCCGCGATCGCTCGCTTCAACGCCAGTATCGGCTTTGACATTGAACTTATCGAATATGACATTACAGGTTCTATCGCTCACGCTAAAATGCTTGCCAAAACTGGCATCATCTCAAAAGAAGAGGGAGAGCAACTGGTCGCTGGCTTAGAAGAGATCCGCCAAGAGTACAGGCTAGGAGAGTTTAACCCAGGCATTGATGCCGAGGATATACACTTCGCTGTAGAACACCGCCTGACCCAATTGGTAGGTGATGCTGGCAAAAAGCTGCACACGGCGCGATCGCGTAATGACCAGGTAGGCACCGATACGCGCCTCTACCTGCGCGACCAAATTACCCAAATTCGCAGCCAGTTGCGCGAATTTCAGGGAGTCCTCTTCAACCTGGCCGCAGACAATGTAGAAACTCTGATTCCCGGTTATACGCACCTACAACGCGCCCAACCAGTAAGTTTAGCCCATCACCTGTTAGCTTATTTTCAGATGGTACAGCGGGACTGGGAGCGGCTAGGAGAAATCTATAAGCGAGTCAATATTTCGCCTCTGGGGAGTGGCGCTTTAGCGGGTACTACTTTCCCCATTGACAGGCACTACACAGCCGAACTGTTGAATTTTGATGGTGTCTATGCAAATAGCATGGATGGAGTGAGCGATCGCGACTTTGCCATTGAATTTTTGTCTGCCTCCAGCATAATCATGGTTCACCTCAGCCGACTCGCTGAGGAAATTATCCTTTGGTCATCTCAGGAATTTGGCTTTGTCACCCTACTAGACACCTGCGCCACTGGCAGCAGCATCATGCCCCAAAAGAAAAACCCCGACGTACCAGAACTGGTGCGGGGTAAAACAGGTCGTGTTTTTGGGCATCTTCAAGGAATGCTGGTGCTGATGAAGGGGCTACCCTTGGCTTACAACAAAGATTTGCAAGACGACAAAGAAGCCCTTTTTGACAGCGTGAAGACAGTTAAAGGCTGCTTGGAAGCAATGACCATTCTGTTGAGCGAGGGGCTAGAGTTTCGCACCTCCCGCCTTGCCCAAGCTGTCGCTGAGGATTTCTCCAACGCCACAGACGTTGCCGACTACTTAGCGGCGCGGGGTGTCCCGTTCCGGGAAGCTTACAACCTTGTCGGCAAAGTTGTAAAAACTTCCCTCGCCGCTGGGAAATTGCTCAAAGATTTGAGCTTAGAAGAGTGGAAAGAATTGCACCCAGCTTTTGAGTCAGACATCTATGATGCGATCGCACCTTCACAAGTCGTTGCTGCCCGCAATAGTTACGGCGGTACTGGCTTCGACCAAGTGCGACAAGCACTTCAAGCTGCCCAATCTCAGCTGAGTGGTGACTAAACAATACCCCACAGCGCCTTAGCTTTGATGCTAGACCAAAGACCGCTTGTGCGGTCTTTGGTCTAGGTAGGCAGGCTTAATCTGCATAGCCCTAGACTTTAGTTGTCAGGCTCTACGCAGCGAAACTAGGACATTGCGCCCATTCCGCCGCCCATTGCGCCCATTCCGCTCATAGCGCCCATTTTGTCGCTATCCTCTTCTTCATTGTTTCTCTCTCCAGGCGCTCTTTGACGCCGGAATTTAGAGAAACGACCCGTAGTTTGACGCTTACGAAACTTGCGGGCGTATGCTTGATTACGCTGCGCCTTTTCTTTCTTGGGGTTACGGCGCTTCGCCATGTTCACCTCTTTGATAAACTACTAAAACAGTGCCTTAAACGCCTATTTAAGGCAATTCATTATGTCATGCAGCTTTGGTTGCGTTGCCGCTTGCTAAATAAAAACCTTGCCGCACTTACAACGAACAACCAACGAACAACCTATGATAACCTTACAACCTGCCGCGATCGCGTGTGGGTCGAGAATTTTCCTTCGGTTTGGCTTTATTCCCTCCCATCAGACGCCCCATCCCTTCGAGATAGCCGCATCTTCTTGAGGAACTTCCACCATCTCCACGAAAGCAAAACCCCGTATTTTCCCTGTCTCCCGGTCAGTAGGTACGATCAAACTTTTGACCGCATACGCAAAGACTTGTTTAAGGTCTTCTTGAGTGACCTGGTAAGAGTTCCCGACGCAAATAGTCATCCAACAAAATCCATCCGAACAGTTGACTTACAGGATTCAGCTAGAGATGCTTAAGAAACAAAAGCTTCTAAAAACATCTCATAACGTACAAAGGCAACGCGAATTAAGACAGCTTATTCCCCAACACCATTTTTTTAGTATTGGAAGTCTCGGCATTCAAACCTGTGGAATAAATACCAAAACAGGCTAGCCAAAAGGCGGCAGGTTGCTGATTGACGTTACCGAACTTACATCCTTATCCTCTATCATAACAGTCTGCACGCAGCCAACTAAACAACGTTAATGACACTCAAACCTGGTGATATTGCTCCTGACTTTCACTTGTCGGATAGCATGGGCAACCTTATACATCTTTCAGACTTCCGAGGGCGGCGAGTCGTGCTATATTTTTATCCCCGCGATAATACTCCTGGCTGCACTAAAGAAGCTTGCGGCTTTCGAGACGCTTACCCAGACTACCAGGCACGCGATATCGTAGTTCTGGGCATCAGTACAGACGATGCTAAATCTCATACCAAATTTGCCACCAAGCTGAAGCTACCTTTTTTGTTGCTATGCGACCCAGAAGGGAAAGTTGCTACCGTTTACGGGTGCTACAAGCTAAAAAAATTCATGGGCAAAGAATTTATGGGAATTGAGCGCAGCACCTTTGTAATTAGTCCAGATGGTACGATTGAGAAGACTTATCTCAAAGTCAAACCGGAATCTCACGCAGCGGAAATTCTGGCACAGCTATAGCATCAAAAATTACCACTTAGGGGCAACTCATTTGATTAACCGGATCTATGTACTTTGAAACTTTTCAAGCTTTTTGCTTGTCCCTAACTCAATAAACAAAGCTAAGAACTTAACCAATGCGTCGGTCATGGCGATTTGTTCAAACAGTGCTGGGGATCATCTTCCGCCATCCCATCATCGGCACCACCATCATCCCGATTTTACCGGATGGTCGGATTGTGTTCATTCGGCGGCGAGACACGGGACAATGGGGTTTACCTGGGGGTATTGTCGATTGGGGTGAAGACATTGCCACAGCCGCAGGGCGAGAGTTGACTGAAGAAACGGGACTGGAGTTAGTGAAAATCCGCCGCTTAGTTGGGGTATATTCAGCACCAGACCGCGATCCCAGACTTCATTCGATTTGTGTAGCAGTTGAAGCAGAAGTTCAGGGATCAATGCAGGCTCAGGATACGCTGGAAGTTAGTGAAGTACAAGCTTTCTCTAAGGAGAGTTTGCCAGAAGGGAAACTCTCCCATGACCACGATAAGCAGTTACAGGACTACTTGAACGGCTTAACAACCCTCGCTTAACAGAATTTTAGATTTGGGATTTGGGATTTCGGATTTTAAATCTATCCCAAATCTAATATCTAAAATCTAAAATCTAAATAGGATGATACCGTTACGCAATTCTCGAATTAAACTGTCTCAAGGACAAATCTTCTGGCATGAAGTCGGTCAAGGGACGGCAATTGTGTTTTTACACGGCTCAGCTGACGATAGCAGTCAATGGCTATCGGTCATCGAGCATTTGAGTGAAGATTACCACTGCTTCGCGCCAGATTTATTGGGTTTTGGTGAGTCAGAACGCCCTAATGTCCACTACTCGATTGATTTAGAGGTTGAATGTCTGGCTGATTTATTGGAGGCGTTGAGACAGCGGGAGGTTTATTTAGTTGGTCACTCGCTGGGCGGATGGATTGCGGCAAGCTTTGCGCTGAAATATTTAGAGCAGGTTCGCGGCTTGGTGCTAGTAGCGCCTTTTGGGGTGGAAGCTGAGAAATATAAGATAACTCCCCCGTTGTTAACGAAGTTGTCGAGGGCGGTATCTTGGTGTATGCGATCGCTTTCTCGTCTCACAAGTCGCCTGGGTAGGCACAAGAAAACCGGGAAAAATACCCAAAGACAGCAACAGCCGTTACAGTCTCCCACTGCTGCTAAGTTGTTGTATCAACGCCGCCGCGCTGAAATTCAAGCAGAATTATTAAAGGAACGATTGGATTGGCTGAAAATTCCAGTTTTGATTTTGCAAGGCGGACAAGATTCACGCGATCGCATCGCCCAAAGTCAAGCCTACGCTGATTTATCCCCACAAGCGCAACTGGAAATCATCAGCAATGCTGGACATGATTTACCGCAAGCATTGCCAGATGTGGTAGCTCAGTATATTCGAGCTTTTGTTAGTAGTCAGTAGCTACTGACTACTGACCGCATTCCTAAAAAAATTATATTGGGGTCAGTAATTACATGATTCCCGATTTCTGGAAATTGGGTTTGGAGATAGGAGAGGAGAATTGCGCGATCGCCTCCAGTTAAAATAATCTTACTTTCTGGGAAATCCTTCCACCAAGCTTGGATAAAGTCTTTTATCCCAGCCAACACCGTGTAAATCACACCACTCTGAATCGCCTGGGGTGTATTCCGAGCAAAACGGGGCGCTAATGTATCAGGTAATTCAATTTTTGGCAAGGCGGCAGTTTTTTGAGCCAGAGAATTTAGCTGCAACCTCAAACCTGGCAAAATTGCCCCACCTACCAGCCGAAGATTAGCATCCGCACCCGTGAAAGTTAACGCAGTTCCAGCATCAATAACCAACACTGGGAAACCCCAAACTTCAGCAGCACCCAACACAGCTAAAGCCCGGTCGATTCCCAGCGTCGGATAAAGTTCCTCAAGTGGCAACTGGTCTAAAGTAATGAGGCGAACATTAGGATAATTTTGCCAAAATGCCGTTTGCTCCGGTACGACGGAAGCCAGATAAACAGGCAAAGCGCGATCGCGATACCCAAATCCATCACCAACCTCCTTCTTAACAGCTTCCAACTGCCTAATTAAACTCGACGGCAAAATTTGTCTCCACTCACCCCCACCCCAAGGCTGATTCAGCTGTTCCACCACAGATGCTGGCAGATATTGCGTATCCCAGGCATCGCAAAACGTTTTGCCCATAAACCAAGCCCAGTGCAACCGCGAATTCCCTACCATCAAAGCTATCCAGATGTTTTCTCTAAGCTTGATAGCTTGCCAAATCGCCTTTGCCCATTTCCTGCGCCTATCCGTCATACTTTATTACTCAGCCAGAAGTTTCCTCTGTTTCTCTGTGTCCTCTACGCCTTTGTGGTTCGACACTTTTAGAACTCTTAACTCACTCATAGGTTTTTTAATAAAACTTTACAACGCGGCTCGTGTCAAAATGAAAGAAGAAAAAATACCTATGGGTTATTTATAAGGAGGTCAGAGAATGGTACTACTCACAGACCGAACCCAAAAGCGGTTAACCATACAGACAGAAGAAATCACAGCCGATACGACAACGATACGATCGCTTGACTGGGATCGCGATCGCTTCGACATAGAATTTGGACTGCAAAACGGCACCACCTACAATTCATTCATAATTCGGGGACAGAAAACAGCCTTAGTTGACACCTCCCACGAAAAATTCCGGCAACTGTATCTCGACACCCTGACAGGTATCATCGATACCAAAGAAATTGATTACCTAATTATCAGCCACACCGAGCCAGATCATAGCGGATTAGTCAAAGATGTGTTGGCATTGGCACCCCAAGCAACCGTCGTCGGTTCAAAAGTCGCAATTCAATTTTTAGAAGATTTCATCCATCAGCCATTTGAACGGCGCATCGTCAAAAATGGAGACAAGCTAGACTTAGGCAACGGACACGAACTAGAATTCGTCATCGCACCCAACTTGCACTGGCCTGACACCATATTCACATTCGACCACAAAACCCAAACCCTTTATACCTGCGATGCGTTTGGGATGCACTATTGTTCAGATAGCACCTTTGACGAAGACTTAGCCGCCATCGAAGCCGATTATCAGTTTTACTACGAATGTTTAATGGCTCCCAATGCCCGTTCGGTGCTATCTGCCCTAAAGCGGATGGGAGAACTGCCGGAAATTAGCACCATTGCTACCGGACACGGCCCATTATTACACCATAATGTTGTAGAACTGACCAGACGTTATCGCCAGTGGAGTCAAGCCCAAACCAAAGGCGAAACCACCGTAGCTGTATTTTACGTCTCCGATTACGGATATAGCGATCGCCTCTCCCAATCTCTTGCCAAAGGCATCACCAAAACTGGTGTCGCAGTCGAGATGGTAGATTTAAAATCAGCCGATCCGCAGGAAGTGCAAGAACTGGTGGGACGTTCCTCTGGCTTAGTTATTGCTACACCCCCAGCCGCATCCGCCACCGCCCAAACCGCTATCGGTACAGTTTTAGCAGCCGCCAAAGACAAACAAACTGTCGGGATTTTCGAGTCTTACGGCGGAGATGATGAACCAGTCGATCCGCTAGTGAGTAAATTTAGGGAATTGGGCTTAACAGTAGCCTTTCCCGCGATTCGGATTAAAGACACACCCAACGAACTCACCTACCAACTGTGCGAAGAAGCGGGTACAGACTTAGGACAATTACTAACACGCGATCGCAACATCAAGCAGAAAAAATCCCTCGATAACGACCTCGAAAAAGCGCTGGGACGCATTAGCGGTGGATTATACATCATCACCGCCAAAAAAAGTGAAGTAACAGGGGCGATGCTAGCATCTTGGGTTTCTCAAGCCAGTTTCCAACCACTCGGCTTTACAATTGCCGTAGCCAAAGATCGTGCTATTGAGTCATTGATGCAAGTAGGCGATCGCTTCGTTCTCAACGTGTTAGAAGAAGGCAACTACCAGGGACTAATGAAACACTTTCTCAAGCGTTTCCCGCCCGGTGCAGATCGCTTTGCGGGGATAAAAACCCAACCAGCTGAGAACGGTTCCCCAATTCTCACAGACGCATTAGCCTACATGGAATGCGAAGTTGCAAGCCGCATGGATTGTAGCGATCACTGGATAGTTTACAGCACCGTGCAATCTGGTCGCGTTTCCAAACCGGACGCACTCACAGCAGTTCACCATCGCAAAGTCGGAAATTATTATTAACGCCAAGATACGCAAAGGTAATCGCAGAGGTTCGCAGAGGATCTCTTTGCGTACCTTTGCGTAAACCTTTGCGAACCTTTGCGTTTAACTCATAACCCATGACAACCACCAAACCCCGCGATGTTCAAGTTCTCCCGATTGGTGCAGATACAACCGTGTTGCGATCGCGCACTTGGGAAAGACTCAAGTTTGAAGTAGAATATGCCTTACAGCGAGGCACAACAGCTAATTCCTATTTGATTCAAGCGGATAAAATAGCGCTTTTTGACCCGCCGGGAGAATCGTTCACAGAAATTTTTCTCTCAGCTTTGCAACAGCGCATTGATGTTAAAAAGCTGGATTATGTAATTTTGGGACACGTTAATCCCAACCGCTTAGTCACCCTCAATGCTTTACTAAAACTAGCTCCTCAGATTACCTTTGTTTGTTCAAATCCAGGGGCGAAACTTTTACGGGAATTGTTCAAAAACACCTTCAATGACACCTTGCAAGAACACGGGTTAAAAATTGCCGTGATGCGGGGGGAAGAAAGCCTAGATTTAGGCAATGGTCATCACTTACAATTTATCCCCACACCCAGCCCCCGTTGGCCTGATGAGCTTTGCACCCACGACCCGCAAACGGAAATTCTGTATACAGATAAGCTATTCGGGGCGCACATTTGCGGCGATCAAGTGTTTGACGAAGGGTGGACGGTGTTTAGTGAGGATCGACGCTACTATTTCGATTCTCTCATGGCTCCCCACGCTCGTCATGTGGAGACAGCACTGGATAAACTAAGAGATTTTCCCGCCAGACTCTATGCTACTGGTCATGGCCCTTTGGTACGCTACAGTTTGATACCCCTGACTCAGGCTTATCGACAATGGAGCGAAAAGCAAAGAGCTACTGAAACGAGCGTAGCGCTAATCTATGCTTCAGCTTATGGGAATACGGCGACAGTAGCGCAAGCGATCGCTACTGGTATCACTAAAGCTGGTGTTGCTGTCGAATCTATCAACTGCGAATTTGCCGAACCCGCTGAAATTCAAGAAGCTGTGGAAAAATCCGCCGGGTTTATCATGGGTTCTCCCACCCTCGGCGGTCATGCTCCCACCCCGATTCAAACTGCACTGGGAATTGTCCTCTCCACCGCCACCAAAACTCAACTTGCTGGTGTTTTTGGTTCCTTTGGTTGGAGTGGCGAAGCAATTGATTTAATTGAAGGTAAATTAAAAGATGCTGGTTATCAATTTGGCTTCGACCCCATCCGCGTCAAATTTAAACCCACAGATGTAACGCTCAAATACTGCGAAGAAGTTGGTACAGACTTTGCTCAAGCTTTGAAAAAAGCTAAAAAAGCAAGAGTACCCAAACAGCAAACTGGTGACTCGCAAACTGCTCGAATTGAACAAGCGGTAGGGCGTTTGGTTGGTTCTGTTTGTGTCGTCACCACCAAACAAGGCGAACTCAGTGGAGCAATGTTAGCTTCTTGGGTTTCTCAAGCAACCTTCAATCCACCTGGTTTAACTGTTGCTGTCGCCAAAGACCGAGCTATAGAATCGCTAATGCACTCTGGCGGAAACTTTGTGTTAAATATCTTGCCAGAAGGCAAACATCTGGGTTTAATGAAGCATTTTCTTAAACCTTTTGGCCCCGGTGAAGACAGATTTGCTGGTGTCGCCACGCAAGAATCGGAAAATGGTTGTCCTATTCTCAGCGATGCTCTCGCCTATCTGGAATGTTCCGTCAGAAACCGGATGGAATGTGGCGACCACTGGTTAATCTACTCCGTAGTAGAAAATGGCAAGCTGCTACAGCAAGAAGGCGTTACAGCAGTGCATCACCGCAAATCTGGAAGCCATTATTAAACTCGTTCTCCAGGCCTAAGCCTGGAGAACGCCAACCAAATCAAATTCGGTTAATGGTCTTAATCAAGGCAGGTATTTAATGTAACTGTTCTTGTCTATGGTGCATCTGCTGGTGTTGATTTCTTTTAAACTTAACCAGCCCCCCGCTACGTGCAGGGCTTGAAATTAGGCTAGGCAATGCCCACAAAATGCTAGTCAAAAGGCTGGAAAGCAAAGAAAGTGGGCGTTTCCGTCAAAAGGTGTAGCGAAAATTCGTACAATTAATACTTACGCCAGATAACTTCATTAATTCATAGTTAGGAGATTGCCAATGCCACAGGCAGTTGGATCGATAGAAACCAAAGGTTTTCCTGCTGTACTAGCAGCGGCAGATGCAATGGTTAAAGCTGGACGAGTCACCCTAGTTGGCTATATAAGAGTCGGTAGCGCTCGCTTTACAGTCAACATTCGCGGGGATGTTTCTGAGGTTAAAACCTCTATGGAGGCTGGTATTGCGGCAATAGAGAAGGTTTATGGTGGGGCGCTGGAATCCTGGGTGATTATTCCCCGTCCCCATGAAAACGTCGAATGCGTTTTGCCCATCGCCTACACCGAAGAAGTTCAACAGTACCGAGACGCTGTTGAACAGCCGATAATCCGCAGGTAGAAAAATTGTAGGTTAGGTTTTTCCTCGTTTTTCCTCGTTCCCAGTCTCTGGCTGGGAATGCTTGTTTTTGTTAGCGAAGCGGCGCGTAAGCGCGGTGTCTCAATTTGAGAGCTTTCTTATTCATTGAGGCAAAAGAACTTCCCAATAAGCATCCCCAGTCTCTGACTGGGGACGAGAAAGTGAAAGCTACACGGAGAAAAAGTGAGAGTGCAGTTTTTTTTTCGTAGTCACCCGCGGACTGAGGAGCGGATTCGTCGTCTGGTAGAATTGGCTCAACAAAGACAGCAAGCGAATGCCATCGCAGCTGTATAACTTTGAATGGATGCCCACTGTATTAACGTTTTGACCCCCCAACCCCAAGGGTAAATTGGGGGACAAGTCTCAGTAAAATTATTCTTTCCGGCTAGGTAATGTCTCGCGTATCGATTATTATTCCTACTCTGAATGAGGCGAAGTGTCTGGAACGCACTTTGCGCCAGTTGAGTGTATTGGAACCGACTGCAAAGGAAGTGCTGATAGTCGATGGCGGAAGTGAAGATGAGACAGTTGCGATCGCGCATCGCTTCAGTTCATCTACAATACGTGTCATCTCATCCGACACACGCGGGCGTTCGGTGCAGATGAACCAAGGCGCAGCAGCAGCAACGGGGGATATTCTTTGCTTTCTACACGCAGATACCTCTGTACCAGATGATCTGGTAGCAGTGATTGAACAAACTTTAGCGGACAAAACTGTTGCTGGCGGTGGGTTTATTTCCCTGATGACAGGCGAACAAACAACACGTTGGGGAGTTTCCCTGCACAATTACCTGAAAACTTACTACGCGCCGCTAATTTTTCGACCGCATTTGTTTTTTAAAGGGTTGCGATTATTATTTGGCGATCAGGTGATGTTTTGTCGTCACGCTGATTTTTTAGAATCTGGTGGGTTTGATCCTGCCATACCCATTTTAGAAGAAGCTGACTTGTGCCTGAAGCTGGTGCAACGCGGCAAAATTCGTCAAGTAAACCGAGTTGTGCAAAGTAGCGATCGCCGCGTGGCAAAATGGGGATCGCTCAAGGCTACAGCTATATATCTTTATATCGGCTTTCTCTGGGGATTGGGTGTTTCTGGAACATACCTCAAGAAGTTCTATGAGGATATTCGGTAATTTAAGGGGGCTGGGGACTAGGGGCTGGGGGCTAGGGACTGGGGACTAGGAACTGGCTAAGATTCTTCCCAATCCCCAATCCCCAATCCCCAATCCCCAATCCCCAATCCCCAATCCCCAATCCCTTCAATTTGGCATACAACATTGAACGATGGGTTCTTTAGCGATCGCATTTAAACCAATAGCCTTAAATAGATTTTCCCAATCAGTGGTGAGTTTGGCATCTTGGGGATTAGCACTGCGGAGTTGGGCGAGTGTATCTAGCGCATCATGCCAAATGCCATTAGCAGCATAAAGCGCCGCGCGATCGCGTGGCGTACTTTGCTGTAACTGAGTTGCCAGAGTCTCAGGAGGTGCAATCCTTTGAATAAACCCGTCAACATAGACAGATTCCTCCGCATCACTAGAAATTGCGAAGAACCAATGGTACATTTTGCCAATTTCTAAAGGTGCTGCATTCGCCGGAAGACGGAATTTTACCAAACCGGGTTGGGCTTGGGAGACGCTGAAAGTGGTTTTGTAAATTTCTTTACCCTGATGCTCTTTACCCTGATATTCCTGTAACACAAACGTTATCGGGCGATCGCCACTTAAGGCAAAAGGAACGTAAAACCACAAAGCGGGATATTCAGCAACTGTTAATGCTAAAACAGATTTCTCGTTTGAAAGTCTAGCTTGGTTTCCGGCTATTCGAGCCGCCAAAGTTTCCTCTGTAACAGGCACCAAGGCAGTCAGAGATAGTCTGTCGCCGCCACGAGTTCCCCCACCTCGTGGTCGTCCTTTGGGTGCATCTCGCTGTCCTTCTGGTGGTACTCTGGGCGGGACGAAGCGCACTGCTGAAATTAATGATCTTACCGGAGGTTGTGCTGGTGAGTGCGTAATGTAGAAGGTATTACTGACGAGAAAAAGAGCAAATGCGCTCGTCAGTATTAGTTTTTGGCGGGGTAATTGTAAGCGATTCATGACTAAAATTTAGATGTATTTTGCTGTTGTCGAGTTTTAGATGTTGTGTATGCCACACTTGCACTCGTTGCAACCAAGGCTAAGGCTGGGGGAACGAGTGGCAACCAACAAGTGGTTTCTACCAACAAAGCAAAGCATAATCCGCATAAACACGCGATCGCGATTGCGATTGCGATCGCCAAATTTAGTCCCAACCTTATACGCCAAGCCAGCACTCCACCAATTGCAGACCAACCCCAAATCCACAAAACTTCACCCCAGTGGGGCAAAACCCATAATAAACTTCGCTTATCTAGAACAGCGCTGAGGATTTGACTCACCATCTGCGCGTGAACCAGCACTCCCGGCATTTTCCCCTCATACCACTGACCTGTACTATAGGGTGTTGCCCATTCATCAGGAAAACTTTGGGCGGTAGTACCGATTAGCACGATTCGATCTTTGACTGAATTGGGATCTATCTGACCTTTAAGGACATCTGTAAGCGTGACTTGTTTGGCAATATCTTGGGGGGAGCGGTGCGAGCGATAATTAAGTAGCACTTGATGCCCCCAAGCATCTACTTGTTGGTAGCCGCCAGTATGGGGTTCTAAGGGCTTGAAAACAACATTGCCGATCTGTAAGTTTCCTTTTGGGGTGAATTTAGGCGAGATGCCTTCTGCGTCCAGGTAACGGAATGCTAATTGTACGCTTAAAGCGTAGGGTGTAGTACACGGCGATGCCGGATCTGGACTCATAATTAATAGATGGCGACGGACAACGCCATCATCGTCAACTATAAAGTCACTAAAACCTAAGCGTTCTTGGGGAATTTCCGGCGGAGGTTTAATTCCAAAGTTAGCAACTTCTGGCGCACTAACTTTGCAAATTGCTATCAAGCGCTCGTTTTTCTCCAAACGAGTTGCTAAATCTTTCTGAGTTGAATCTACAGGAAAGTCGCGATAAATATCTAAGCCAATTGCTCGCGGTTGATACTCGGATAGCTTTTGCAAAAGTTTATTGAGTGAGACATCCGATAGGGAAGAACCGCGTCTTTTTGCTGGATCTTGAGCTTGAATATCTGCTTCTGTAACTGTGACTACTAACAGGCGCGGATCTGATTTTTCTTGTGGTTGCAGCCGCAGTATTTGGTCATAAGCTTTTAGTTCTAATTTCTGAAGTATTCCTAAATACCGAATTCCCATTATGGATAAGGTTACTACCATGCTGGTAAGAAACGCTGCACGGAGGTTTATTAAGATTTGGGAATTCGATTTAACAGATTTGTTTTGACCGCACAGTTCTTCCCAAGTAGGAGGCACAAAAGCGGGATTTTGACAAATTAGCGGCAACCAGGTAGCGCAAGGAAATTTTGCCTCTAGTCCTTGCAATCTTTCCCGTGCTTCCCGGACTGCTAAATAGAATGATTCGCCACGGGCAAAGGCTTCTATAAAAGATTTCAAAAATTCTTGTGCTACTACGTCTGGCACTGGTTCCCGCATTACAATAATTTGCGGAATTTGCAATGATGCCAGATTTCGTGCTAATCCTAATCCATCACAAGAATTGAATATAGCAATTTTTAAGCCACTACCAGCAGCTTTTTTTAAAGCATATTTTAGTTGGTCAATTGTTAAACTATCAGTTTGATTAATATACATTCGACCTGTTTCTCCATCGCCTTGACTGCAACTATGTCCGGCGAAAAAGAGAATGTCCCAGCCTTGTTTCCAAAGCTGTTCGGTTAGTTCTTCGGGTTGCGGTTCTACAAGAAAGGTAATTTGGACGTTGGGTATATGTTCTAATAATCTGCGATCTGCCTGAGTATTAATTCCAGCACTATTACCGATAATTGCTAAGATTTTGACTCCGTTTTTGGGTGGCGATTGGTGTTCTACACGTTCGTAGGCGGGCGCACTTAAGGCAATTTCTGCTTTGGGGTAGCGATCGCATAAATCCCAGAGATGCCAGGGTAATCTCCGCAAGCATAAGTCTTCAGTTTGAACAATCACCCGTACTTTGTCGGAGGGCATCAATTGTTCTAACAGTTTCTCTCTAATCTCGCGAAATGACTCGGAATTCAGCCAAAGATTCAAGCGGAGGCGCAACACATTTGCCGCCAGAGTGCAGTCCTCAATCTTGGAAACATTGGTCAGTTGTCCGGGTTTGGCTTCTAACCTATAATTAGCTCCCAAGCGACGATAAGCTAATCTCCAGATATTGTAATGTTGGGGAATTTCTGGTGCTGGAGGTAACTTGCCGATGATTTCGGTAAATGGGCGAGATCCATCGTCTCCAATCTGCAATGTGACTGGAAATCCATTATCAAAGCTACCATCCCCTAACTTAAGGACAACTAACTTGCTCATTGCTAATTGTTCATTGTTCATTGCTAACGGCTAATGAAGAATTAGCCATTAAGCTAAATAACAAAATTCTCCTCTTGCGTCGCATCACCCAGAGCTACCTTAATGCTAAACCTTTCGCCCGGTTCTCCGCTAAACTCTAATTGGATGTAATTATCGGCAGTTCTAGCTTCTGCTTCTAAGAAAATTGCTTTAGATTCATCTAGTATCACCAGTTGCACTGATGGTGGTAAATAAATTGAGGAGCCAGCAGGATGCAACTGGACGAGGATATTATACTTCTGTTCAGATTCTGGACTGAGTTCTACAACTAGCGCGATCGCATTCCCCGCTAACTGCATCCCCAAGTCAATCATCTTAGCTCGTCTAATGCCAGTATCTAGATCGTCTTGGGTAGTTACTGCAATCTCCCTGCTTCTAAAACTAAAGGCTAAAGTTGATTGTTGTGGGTGTAAGACAGATTCCACCGTTTCCCAACCTGCATCAATAACATTCTGAAGCCACTGACTCAATTTCACCATCTTGCCAGAAGCAGGTGCGGCGACGGGTTGCGCCAGTTGACTCAAGCGATCGATTAAATCTTCCACTGGTCGGAGTTGGCTAACAGGTAACTCCTCTACATCTGCGGTTTCGGTAAATCCCAGCACAGATGCTGAGTGCAATGATTCATTTATCTCAACTACTACATAGCCAATTCGGTCTGACCAAACTTCGGGGGGAATATCGCAAGTAAGCGATCGCATTGATAGAGGACGACATTCCAAGCGACCTACCCCTGTCACGTCTAAATCTGCCACATCAGCGCACATTCGGACAACTGGGTTCCAACTATCGCTGGCTGTTGGATCGCAAGAAATCCCCATCATCTGTAAGTAGTCATTCACCACACACACAGCTAGCGTGTTCAAACGAACTTGCTTTGCTTTATCAGGTGTTGGCATAGAATTAGCAAACTGCTGCGCTGTTCTACGTGCTGCTTGGGTTATGGGCAGAGGTAGAGCAAATTCTCTCTCATTAGTGGTGTAACTCATAATATTATTTTCTGATGTAACTCATCAAAACTCTTAGGTCTGAAACCCCGTCCTTCTACGACGGCTTTACGTGTTACAATGGGATGAGTTTTTGACCCACCTCGATGCAGACAATATCGGTTAAATGCAAGCTTCAAGTCCCTGTAGAGTTGCGCTCTGAAATAGACCGCACTTTGCAGGGATTTGCTGATGCCTGTAACCAGATATTGGATACTGCCAAACGCGAGAATTGCTGGAATACAACTAAGCTTCACCACAAGGTCTACAAACCAGTGCGAGAAGCTACAGGACTGAAAGCCAACCATGTTTGTCAAGCAATTCGGCGTGTAATTGGCAACGCCAAAACCGTTAAGCAAATCCACAAATTTAGACCCACTTCCATCAATTTGGATGTGCGAACTTTTCACTATATTGAGGAGTTGCAGACGGTTGGCGTTACTTTGATGTGTGGTCGGGTTAAATTCAAGCTGAGTATTGGTAACTACCAGTTGGCTTTGCTTAGAGGGCAATCCCCAACAGCAGCTACACTCAGCAAGACAAAACAGGGTGACTACTACATCAATATTTGTGTTGACCTGCCCGCTGACCCTACCGGGAAAACTCCCAAGGTAATTGGGGTGGACTTGGGCAGAAGAGATATTGCCACTACTTCCACAGGGAACTCGTGGGAGGGCGCGCAAATTCAAGCCACTCGTGACCGATACAGCTTCGTCAGGGCTAATGTTCAATCCAAACGCACTCGGAATTCTCGCAGACTTCTCAGAAGGCTTTCCGGGAGAGAACAAAGGTTTCAAAAGTGGCTGAATCACAATATTTCTAAACAGCTTGTTCAAGAAGCAAAGCAACTGAATGCAAGCTTGGCTTTTGAAGACTTGACCAACATTAGGGAAAGTCTCAATCAAAAGCCACGTAGCAAGACGGAACGACGCAGAACCAATAATTGGGCATTTTATCAACTGCGCTTGTTCGTGGGATACAAAGCCAATATTGCAGGTGTCTCGGTTGTTTTTGTGCCACCCGCCTACACCAGTCAAACCTGTTCCCGATGCGGACATATTCACCCAGTTCAGGGGAAGTCCTATCGGAATGGCAAGGCGTTTAAGTGTGGGCATTGTGGATTTGAGCATGATGCTGATGCAAATGCGGCAAATAATATTGCCATCTTGGGGATGTCCGTAATCCATCCTGAAAGTCCGGGGATGAGTTGTCAGATGGAGGGTCAATTGCCCCTCTTTTCGATATCTCAAATCTGAGGCTAAAGCCCCGTACCTTGATTGTCGGGGTAAGCTTACATTCGTAACCCTCCTTCATATATATCCCTCCGATTCGCCAAATTTACGCAACCGAGGAATGCACTGGCGTTGGTAAAAACTACTCAATGTCGAAACTGGTAGACCAAATTCTGCTGAAAGCTTTTTCCAGCTTGCTTCTGGGGGCAAACGCCGCAATATTAAGATTTGGGCAGTAATTTTAGGATAACCTTCTATGCAAATGCGGCGCAGTTCGCCTGTGGAATCTGCTTCGGCCCATGTTCTTACATCGTCCAGCATGGGAGGAACATCTGGATCGGCTTCCAAGATGTCTACTGGGTCAATAATATCGTTAGTTTCGCCGGATCTTGCTGATTTTATCTGGCCCGGAGCTGTTCTGGCTTGTTGCTTTTGAGTATCTATATAAAAATCTTGCAGTCGCCGCTTTAGATAGGTATTTAGCCAAGTGACGACACTACCCTTGGTGGGGTCATACACTTGCCCTGTAGTTGCTTCGCAGATATTGTGGCAAAAATATACCCATGTTTGTTGCAGAGCATCTTCATAGTAATGTGTATGTTCTTTCCAAAGCTTTTTTGTAGCTAGGCGAATGACTTTCGTTAAGTTTTTCTGGCGTTCTGGGCTACCTGGAGGATGTTCACAGGCTTGTTTGACCAAAGTTCGCAGCTGTTCGTCTAGTCCATCCATAGAGCGATCGCTCCTGCGGTTGATACATCACCAATTTAGTTGGGAAACTCATTAATTTTAGACAATGGGTGTTGCGTTTCTTTTTGTTTATTAAAAAGTTGACAGCTGAAAACTTGTGTTATTCTGCCACAATCCTCTGAAAAATATATCCTTATAGAGATGCCAAAAGTTTTCTAAGTAGTAAAAGTGGTGAAAGGCGGAGAGGGGATCTACCAAAGGGAAGAGAAAACCATACTTGGATGTCATATTGGCGCGATCGCGCCAGTACATCAAAAACAAAACCCATGAGTGAAATAGCGCTACCCCAGAGCAAAGCTGCATCAACACCACTTCCCGCTTCTAGGGAGACCCAGCCTGAGTTGATGCGATCGCGCCCGTTTGCAGAGGAAACCACACAGACGACAGCATCATCGGGTGTCGCCACAGCACTAGCCACGCCCGACCCGCCACCACCACCAGACTTATCCCAACTGGAGACAGAAAGACGCTGCGGTTTTGACTTCAGCCGGGTGAAGGTATCCGGCGCACCGCCCGTTGTGCAGCCGAAACTCGTCATTGGCAAACCGGGGGATAAATACGAGCAGGAAGCTGACTCTATGGCAGCGCAAGTGATGGCAATGCCGGAACCTGCTGTCCCACAGGTACAAAGCAAGCTTTTCGGGAAGGTTAGCGATCGCAACATTCAGCGTTCCTCCCAGACACAAGCCGCATTTCCTGAACCAAACGCCTTAATTAAAAGAATCACCGCTCCCGATAAACGCCAGCAGCAGCAACAACCGATTCAAACCAACTCCTTACTGCAACGGTCAATAGCTGCCAGCAATGACGCGAGCCGCCACTTAGAGAGCCGTCTGTCCAGTAGTAAAGGTGGAGGTAGCCCGTTATCGGAGGAAGTGCGATCGTTCATGGAGCCGCGCTTTGGAGCTGATTTGAGTTCTGTGCGGACGCATACCGATAGCAATGCTATCCAGATGAATAAGGAGTTAGGGGCGCAGGCGTTTGCTCACGGTAGCAATATTTACTTTGCCGAAGGGAAATCTCCAGGTAAGGATGAGTTGACGGCACATGAGTTGACTCACACTATTCAGCAGGGTGGTGGGCTTCCGGTTAAGACTTTCAGCAACCAGCCGCACAAGGGAAACAAACTGCAAGCCAAAGTAGACTTCAGCCAACCATCGATACATCTGAAGGAGAATCGGCAAGAACAACCAGTAGGTAAAGAAGCCGAACTAGCGCCGCAGGCTGCCCCTTTCTCACCTACGGCTGATGTAACACAAACAGGGCAACAGGCTAAGAGCATTGCAACACCAGCTAAGACTATCGAGAAACCAGCAGGTGGTGGTGCTGGTGCGCCATCGATACCAGCCGGAAGTAGTGAGGGCGGCGCTGCTGTGGCCTCGCCAGAGGGTATCAAGCAACCAGTTTCAGACGGTGCGGGGATTACGAGTGAGGGCATGAATGGGGGAAGTGGCAGCACTTCCAGTGAGGGCGGCGCTGTGGCCTCACCAGAGGGTATCAAGCAAGCAGTTTCAGACGGTGGAGCGATCGCGAGTGAGGGCATGAATGGGGGGAGTGGCAGCACTTCCAGCGAGGGCGGCGCTGCTGTGGCCTCGCCAGAGGGTATCAAGCAAGCAGTTTCAGACGGTGGAGCGATCGCGAGTGAGGGCATGGATGGGGGGAGTGGCAGCACTTCCAGTGAGGGCGGCGCTGCTGTGGCCTCGTCAGAGGGTATCAAGCCAGTAGTTTCAGACGGTGGAGCGATCGCACCTTCTGGTATGGATGGGGGGAGTGGCAGCACTTCCCCCGAAAACGACCCTGGCTTTAAGGCAGTCGCCAATCGCACCAAGAGTGTCGCACAAAAGCAAAAACAGCATCAGCCAGCAGGGGCTAAATCAGCAGAGGCGCAAGCTGCTGCCGTACCTCCAGGTAACGAGGTAGAGAGTAAAGCGCAGGACAAGCAGGTTCAGGAGATGAACCAGCAGCAGCCTGGTCAATTTAACGCTGCTACATTCAAAGCAGCGCTGATGCAGAAAATCGCTGCTGTTACTCCCCAAACTCTTGAAGAAGCCGACAACTTCAAAAACGACAATAAAATCGACTGTGTAAAAGGTGAATTGTCGTCGAAGCTGACAGAGGAGAAGAAGCAAGCTTCTGGCCCCATCGAAGAGAAAGCCAAGGAACAGCCCGACACTAGCGGTATCGCGCCCAAACCTGTCACGCCACTAACACCCGAAAAGGCGGGTAGCCCACCGTCTGATATTGGCGCAGAAAAGGCTGCACCCAAGCCTAAGCCTGCATCTGAGGTTTCTTTGCAAGAAAGTAGTCAATCGCTCGACCAGCAGATGATTGAGGCGAATGTCACCGAAGAACAACTGGCTTCGTCAAATGAGTCACAATTCCAGGGGGCATTAAAAGCCAAGAAGGATGCCCAAACTAACGCTGTTACAGCGCCCCAAGAATATCGCCAGCAAGAGCAGGGAATACTGAAGCAGGCGCAAGCCGAGGCACAGGCGACAGCGCAAACGCAGCTGCAAGGAATGCACGGCAGCAAAGAGCAGGTTTTGGCTCAGGTGCTTGGCTCTCAAAGTGAAACCAAAACAAAGGAGGAGCAGGAACGGGCTAACGTTGCCACCAAAATTAATGGTTTCTACGAAACAACTAAGTCAGAAGTCGAAACCATTCTCAACAATTTGGACAATGAGGTCATCGGTAAATTCGATGCGGGTGCAGCTGCTGCTAAGCAAAAGTTTGAGACTTTCGTGGCCCCCTACATGGAAGACTACAAGGAACGATACGACGGCTTGTTTGGGGCTGGACGTTGGATAAAAGATAAATTGCTTGGCGTGCCGTCGGAGGTGACTGAGTTCTTCAAAAAAGGGCGGGAATTGTATCTCGCAGAGATGGACAAAACCATCAACGACATTGCCAACCATGTTGCAACGCAGTTAAACCAGGCTAAACAAAAAATTACTGAGGGTAAACAACAAATCCATGATTATGTCTTCAAGCTGCCGGAAAATCTCAGGCAAGTGGGGCAGGAAGCGGCGCAGGACATTCAAAGTAAGTTTGATGAGCTAGAGAGTAGTGTAGATAACAAGCAGAATGAGTTGGTTGATTCTTTGGCACAGAAGTACAACGAGAATCTCCAACAACTCGATGCCCAACTAGCAGAGATGAAGGCATCCAATCGCACTTGGATGGACAAAGCGCTCGATGCTGTGGGTGGAGTGATTAAGACCATCGCGGAGCTGAAGAACCTGCTGATGGGCGTGTTGGCAAAAGCGGCGGGTGCGATTGAGAACATTATCAAAGACCCGATTGGTTTCTTGGGGAATCTGGTTTCTGGACTGAAGCAAGGCTTCGAGAACTTCATGGGCAATATTGAGGAGCATCTCAAGAAGGGGCTGCTGGGCTGGCTGACAGGCGCGATCGCTGGGGCGGGCATTTCTATGCCAGAAAGCTTAGACATGAAAGGCATCTTTAGCCTGGTGACGCAGGTTCTGGGGACGGTCTATGAGAATATCCGTCCACGAGCTGTGAAGAGAATGGGAGAGAAGGCCGTCAACTTCTTGGAATCAAACTTTGAGATGTTCGTAATCTTGAAGAACGAAGGAATTGCGGGGCTGTGGCAGTTCATTCAGGATCAGATTGGCGACCTGAAGGTGATGGTGATTGATAACATCCAGAATTTTGTTGTGGATGGGATTATCAAGGGTGGGGTGATGTGGGTTCTGAGTTTGTTGAACCCGGCTAGTGCGTTTGTTAAGGCGTGCAAGGCGATTTATGACATCATCATGTTCTTCATTGAGCGCGGCAGTCAGATTGCTGAGTTGGTGAATGCGGTGATGGAGTCGGTGACGGCGATCGCCAGTGGTGCTGTGGGTGGTGCGGCGAAGTTAGTGGAGAATGCTCTGTCTAAGGCGCTGCCTGTAGTTATCAGCTTTATGGCGAGTCTGTTGGGCTTGGGCGGCATCAGCGAGAAGATTCAGGCGATCGTTCAGAAGGTGCGCCAGCCGATTGAGAAGGCTATTGATTGGGTGATTGCTCAGGCTGTGACTTTTGCTAAGAAGATTGGCGGTAAGCTTGGGTTTGGTAAGGATAAGAAGGGTAATAAGGAAGAAGGCCCGGAACACGATGCTAAGGTGGCTAACGGTTTGAAGCAGATTGATGAGGAGGAAACGAAGTATATTAAAGACGGCAAGATAACACGGGAAGATGCGGAGAAAGTCGCTGCGAAAGTCAAGGGAGAACATTCAGTCTTCAAGTCAATTACAGTAGTTGATAGTGCGAATACTTGGGATTACAAATATATTGCCAGTCCCGAGAATATAAAGAAGGGAGAAGAAAAAAAAGAAGACAAATCTGGGCCTTTGCCAGGGCCAAACCCAAATCGTATTAGATTCACGCAAGAAACCTATACTAATCAAGGTAAAGGCTACACAGTTAGAGAAAATATAGAACAACTAACAGCAGAGCCAACTTGGGATATTCCAGCAGAACCCATTAGGATATTTGAAAAACAAGCATATATGAACAATTGGGGATCGATGCCAAAGTATGGTCATATAGGTGACCCTAAAAACTTAGAAGATGGGCAGACATACACACTTGACAATCGAAGGTTAGCTGCTTACCAACAAGCAGGAAGAAATGCTATACCTGCACAAATGATAACGGATAATGAGAATTTGATAAAAGAGCAAAGATGGAAGTTTACAACTAAAAATTATGGTAAGAGCATCAAGATTGTTTAATATCAATATTCCAAAAGAAACTCCCTAGTAACTTAATTTGACTGAAGTAAATATCCTGGAACAATCAGAGGGCAATTTAAAATTGACTAAATTGTAGATATTTATGGTTCATTTTTTGCAAAAAGAGGGAAAACAATGACAGTATGGCATAAGTTGTCGGCTGAAGAGGCACATATTCGCTACAAAGTGCCTTTGGACATTGCTATGGTTGAGGAAAACGACTTCTTCGATAAAGTGCTTCAACCCTGGAATGAAGTTGCTTATGACGGTCCTTGGTCATTGCTAGTTTTTCTACGAAATCAAGAGTACCCAAATGTAATAACGTTTCAAATCTGCCATATTGAGCCTGAGGCATTAGAATTTGAAGCCTTTAATCCGCTAACTGATGAAGCTAATTTTCTTTATTTAGGCAAGCAACAATTGGTCGCACTGGTTGACCTGCTTTTGAAATATGTAGATACGATACAACCAAGGCATCCAAGTAGACCAAATATGTTTAAACAACTTGGGTACTCTAACTTGGTAGAGCTTCGTTTTCAAGGGGAGTGGTTCTCAGACAGCAGACAAGAATTCTATTATCAGGTTGATGACCCCTTGGCTCATAAGGAGAAGGATTCTGTAGTTACCATTTTGACCTTCAGCACTGGACGGTCTCAGCCTGCTTCTCACTTATTTTTTAGTATTACTCAATTCCCACTACAATCCCTCCAAGACCCATCCTTCAATCCAAGAGACAAGTCACTTGCACGGATAAATCTTAACAAAAGCGGTCTTGAAGAACTGGCATCTCTATTACAGGCGCAAATCAGTTATCTTGCTGATAGTGTTTGACTGTAGATCCTATGATGTACGGGCTAATTGGCTTTAGAATTAGCGTAGGCGACCGCACTCCTTCCCCACAGGCGAAAAGTCTCTCAGTCCAGGGATAACTCTGCATGACTACCAATACTGAAAATCATCAAGTGGACAGCGAGTTAACACTATATGATCGCACCCAATCCCCCCTAACTCTCCATGCGATCGCTCTCTCCTTAACCAAACAAGACGACCAACTCATCGAGTGTCGTCTCACCTTAATAGTCAACCCACAACTCTACCAACGCATCGACACCGACGCTTTATTCAATCTTAAGCCGGAAGTGCGCGGCTCTTTCTCTGCTGGGAAATTCGAAGCCGAACTAGATATCAAAATCGAAATTAGTTTAAAACCCGATTCACTACCGCATCTAGTAGAACACGCCGCAGATGTTAACGAAGCGGCAAATTATATCCTAAATCTTAGCCAAGAACAGCCAGACCACCCGCTACTATATACCGAGAATTGGTTGGGGTTATCTGTTAAGCAGCAACAGGAATCAGCCGAAACTGGCTACAGTACATTCTGGGCTTATATTAATCCATCTGCTCTGGCAAAGGGTGAAACTTCCAGCGAAGAAATTGGGAATGCGATCGCGAACTTCTTCAAAGAGTGGACAGAAGTCAATCTGTCGGAGATGACTCAAAATGCTACGAATGACATCCTTGAGGGAATTGTCGATTTCTTCCAAGAAATGGCTGATGTTACTATAGATGCGATCGCCGGGGTTGCAACTTCTAGCGGACAAATCTTTGAGGAAATGGTCAATTTCTTCAAAGAGGATGAATGGCCTTTTTACCAAATTAAAGGACAGCCAGTTTTACAGATGGCTTTCCAGGGTGAAAATGGCAAATTGACTTGCTACGCCAAGGTAAGAGAGAAACAAGAGCAATTTGTCTTTTACTCAGTTTGCCCAGTAAACGCGCCAGAAAACAAGCGAATGGCGATCGCAGAGTTCATCACTAGAGCAAATTCTGGCACCATCGTTGGTAACTTTGAGCTAGACTTTGCAGATGGGGAAATTCGCTACAAAACAAGTATAGATGTTGAAGGCGATCGCCTCAGTTCAGCACTCATCAAACAGCTGGTTTATGCCAACGTGACGATGATGGATGAATACCTGCCTGGAATTATGTCTGTTATCTATAGTAATGTGTCGCCAGCGGATGCGATCGCGCAAATAGAAGAGTAAAGACTTATACCATTTCGCATTTTGGATTTTGAAAGACTTGCCTATAGGCAGTTCCAACAATTCAAATGTTGCGCCGATAAACACAACTGGTATTCATACCTATCAGCGTTGCATAAGCTGTCAGCTGGATAATTGCTAAAGTGGTTAAAGTCAGCCTTAACTATCTAGCGAAGTATCACCTTGGCTCGTAAACAATCCCTAAATCGGTCGCCTAAGACGCATCCCTTCAAGCGTCTGTTTGAATATGGACACAACTATCGCGATGCTATTAGGCAAGCGACTGTCTGTTCAATTCTCAATAAACTTTTTGACTTAGCACCACCCGCATTAATCGGTTTAGCAGTGGATGTGGTAGTTCAAAAAGATACTTCTCTGATTGCTAAATTCGGGATAAAAGATGTCTTTGGGCAACTTGTAGTAATTACCTTTCTCAGCTTCATTATTTGGGGGCTGGAATCTATTTTTGAGTATGCTTATGCTCTGCTTTGGCGCAATTTGGCTCAGAATATTCAGCATGACTTGCGCCTTGATGCTTACAGCCATATTCAGGAACTGGAATTAGCCTATTTTGAAGAACGCAGCACTGGCGGTTTGATGTCTATCCTCAGCGACGATATCAATCAATTAGAGCGTTTTTTGGATGCTGGAGCTAACGATCTGATCCAGGTTGCCACAACAGTTGTAATTATTGGCGGTGCCTTCTTTATTTTGGCTCCTAGTGTAGCTTGGATGGCAATGTTGCCAATACCTTTTATCCTCTGGGGTTCGATTGCTTTTCAGCATCGCCTTGCTCCTCGCTATGCTGATGTTCGGGAAAAGGTAAGTTTGCTCAACAGTCGTTTATCGAATAATTTGAGCGGGATAACAACGATTAAAAGTTTTGTCACAGAGAAATATGAAACTAACAGAATAGCAGAAGAAAGTGAGGGTTATCGGCAAAGTAACAGGAAAGCGATCGCTCTCAGTTCTGCCTTTGTTCCTTTGATTCGCATTATTATCTTAATCGGCTTTACGGCAACGTTGCTAATCGGCGGTATGGATGCCGCGAATGGCAGACTTTCTGTAGGTACTTACAGTGTATTAGTATTCCTAACACAACGATTACTTTGGCCTTTAACAAGATTGGGTGAAACTCTCGATCAGTATCAACGAGCAATGGCTTCCACAAATCGAGTCATGAATCTGCTTGATACACCGATTGCGATTCATTCTGGACACGTTTCCTTACCCGTTGCCTCAGTGCGCGGCGAAGTGGAATTACAGAATGTCACTTTTGCTTACAATGGGCGAAATCCAGTTATTAAAAATCTCTCTTTACACATTCCGGCGGGGAAGACAATTGCCATTGTCGGTTCTACTGGTTCGGGTAAGAGTACCCTGGTAAAACTGTTACTGAGATTGTACGAAATTCAATCGGGAACTATTACCTTAGATGGGATTGAATTGCGTGATTTAAAATTTAGAGATTTGCGCTCTTGCATCGGGTTAGTGAGCCAAGATGTCTTCTTATTTCATGGTACAGTAGCAGAAAATATCGCCTACGGTAGTCCCGATGCTACTGAAGCTGAAGTAATAGAAGCTGCTAAAATTGCCGAGGCGCACGATTTTGTCATGCAGCTTCCCGAAAGCTACAACACAATTGTAGGTGAGCGAGGCCAGAAATTATCTGGCGGACAAAGACAGCGGATTGCGATCGCGCGTGCGGTGTTGAAAAATCCACCGATTCTGATTCTCGATGAGGCTACCTCCGCCGTAGACAATGAGACAGAAGCAGCCATTCAGCGATCGCTAGAACGAATTACCGCCAATCGCACCACGATCGCGATCGCGCATCGTCTCTCCACTGTCCGCAATGCTGATTGTATTTATGTGATGGAACACGGCAAATTAGTAGAAGAAGGACGACACGAACAACTATTAGCTGAACGGGGAATTTATGCCAGTCTTTGGAAAGTACAGACAGGGATTAAAAGCGAAATAACTTAAAAATAAATTACAGAATTAGCTTTTAGTATCGTAAATTTATTACTCACCAATCGAGGTAGCTGATGGTCAATGTAAGCAAGGGAACCAAACTCACATTACAGGAATTTTTGGCTTTACCAGAAGGAGATGTAATATATGAGTTTGTAGATGGTCAAGCAGTACCTAAAGTGTCTCCAAAATATTTCCATTCGACTTTACAATCAGCTTTATGGGTTCTCATCGGTGCGTGGTGTAGAGGACGCGGACGAATCGTTCAAGAATGGGCAGTGCTGTTGCAGCGTAATGGTCAGGATTGGGCACCTGTACCCGATTTAACGTACATTTCCTATGAACGCTTACCCGCAAGTTGGAAGCGTAATGAAGCTTGTCCTGCCATTCCTGAATGGGTAATAGAAATTATTTCGCCAGATCAAACTATCAAACAATTTGAAGATAAGGCTAAAGATTATTTTGCGGCTGGTATTTCCAGAGTGTGGGTTGTAGATCCTGAACCTATGAATATTAGGGTATTTTTACCAGATGGAAGAATTCAAGCCTACACAGATACTATGCCGATTGTGGATATACTGCTTCCAGGGTTAGAACTAACAACAAGACAGATTTTTGAACAAGCAGAATTGATTTGAAGCTAAGGCGACAATAAGCGCGAGCGCGTACTTTCAGTTAAGAATAATTATAGTTTCGCGGAGCGAGTAAACGTTAAGACACCAATATTTATATCGGGTTTAGTTTCCTTCCTTACCATTACTTTAATTGGTGAAACTAGCACCGCAAATTTTTAAATCTCTGCGCTGTTCGTTTGTTAACCCAATCCCTGTGCCAAAGTTGCACCCCTCTACTAAAGCATTTGTCCATATAGTTTCATTCAGAGTTGCACCCCTCAAATCTGCATCTCTCAAGTCTGCGCCAGTAAAATTGGCAAACAACAAATCGGCTTCTAATAAACGACTTCCCCTTAAATTTGCTCCTGACAAATCTCCCCGGATAAAGTTAACACCGTCCAAATTTAAGCCAGATAAATCTGCTCCCCTAAGATTAGGAAATTTGACCCAACTTGTATCTTTGAAAAAACGCATTACACAAGCTACATTTGCCTCAGTTAATGGCATTTGGGTTAAGAAATCGGCGTAACGCGCTATACCAAGCTCTTTGAGTATCACTAACCGTTTTTCAGGACTTTGTTCAAGAAATTCGGTGCAGGTGAGGTAAAGGTTTTCAGTTGTAAAATTTAGCATTGTGTCAGACTTTGGTGATAACTTTAGTATTAAATATTTCTTTTTCTATGTTGACAGATAATATCTCCCCCTCAGTCAATCTAGCGAACACTCGGACACCGCTACATCTTTGCTTACCAACTCGTACTTTCAGTTCGTGTACTTCCGGAATACTGCCTCATACGATGGCAAAACGAACATTGAGTTCGTTTTGCCATCGTATGAGGTCTTATGGATCACGAAGCGGCTCGACAACGCTTTGCGAATAGAATACGTGACCTGCGAACACAGAAAGATATAACCCAAGAACAGTTAGCCGAACTTATAGGCAAGACGACCGAACACGTTAGCTTTTTGGAACGTGGTGAGCGTTCGCCATCATTTGAGGTAATTTTAGACCTTGCTGATGCGCTCAGTGTGTCAGTCCCTTATCTAATGAATATTGATCAGCCCGACGATAACACTGACCTCATCACTACGCTGATAGCTGCACCAGTTTCTCCCGCCCTTGTCGAGCCTGTTGAAGAACCAATTACCACAGAGAATGAACGCGAATCAAATCTTGACCGCTTACAGTCTGCGTTTGAGGGCATCCGGGAGATGCAGCACCTAGCCAATGAATATGGTATTACTGATATTTTTCAAGACAATGGAGGAAAGGTATTACAGGTACTGATTCTTCTAGGGTTACGTATATCTCCAGGTCGTGAAGGAAATGATGCAATTGATGCTGAAGGCAATGAGTATGAATTAAAAACACTAAATCGCTCACTTAATAAAAATGCAGGTGTTACGACTCACCACCATTTAAACAAGGATATTCTTAAAAAGTATCGAGCTGTAAAAGGATGGTATATTGCTATATATGAAGGAATAGAGTTGATGGAAATTCATAAAGTTACTCCATCTATACTCGAAGTAAAATTTAAAGACTGGGAAGCAAAGCTTGAGAAACAAGAATCAATCAATAATCCCAAAATACCGATGAGATTGGTTAGGCAGGGTGAGCTTGTATACACTAAAGACACAAACCCACCAGTACAAACTAAACTTCCTATTTAGATTTACTGAACTTTACAACTTCATATTCCGAGATTAAGCTGAACTGAACGTCTAATATTAATGGTTTCTTGTCTTGTCAGAAGCTTTTCAAATAGTTTTGCAGCTGCATCATTATTTTCATTAGCATCTAGAAATCGAAAAGCAGAAGCAGCTAAATAAGACGGATTTTGCTCAAAGGCAATCCAGCGGCGTTGCACAGTTTCAGCAGCAAATCCAGTAGTATTAGATCCGGCGAAAATATCCAAAACTGTATCTCCTGGTTCTGTTAAAAAGTTGATAAAAAATAGCGGTAGTTTTTGAGGGAAGCGCGCCGGATGTGCAGGAATTCCCACCGCCTTACATAGCTGAATGTATCGAGAATTGCTTTCAGTGTTGGGAATTTGCAACAAATTGGAAGGTATAGCACCACCATTATTAGTAGCAAAACTTGTTCCAATATCGTGACCTGATGGACGTTCTTTTGGTTTGTAATACTTTTCAGGATTTTCGTGCAGCTTTTTCATTCGTTCGGAGTAAGGAACCAGAACCTTACTCACATTAGCTTTAGGATTGTCAGTTTTAGACAACCACCAAACAGTATTAACAGCATCTTTAGCTCGAATTTTACGTTTATTAACCCATTCAATCGGCGAAGGTAACTTGGAAGGATTGTACCAAAAAAACTCTTCAGCTAGACGAAAATCCAGCTCGTCGCATAGTTTAATTAAGATACGATAGTTATATAGCGATCGCACTGGACGTTTACTTTGGTATGCTCCACCAAGATCGAGTACAAAACTTCCCTGCGGTGCTAGAATGCGATACACCTTTTTACAGAAAGCAAACAGCCAATCTATATAAGCTTCTTGATCAACATTGCCATAACTCTTTTCGCGTAGCAGCGCAAATGGGGGAGAAGTAATTACTAAGTCAATTGAATCAGGTTCAATGCAATCTAGTAATTTTAGCGAATCGCCAATATAAGCAGCGCCATAGTTTGTAGTATATAAAGGACTTTCTAAAATCATAGCTATCATTTTTTACTAATACTTACAGTACAAATTGTATGATACAATCAATGCTCAGCAGCTTTCAGCCAGTTGTAGCGTTAGCACAGAAGAAAAAAAGGAGTCATAAAATGAGTACGGATAATACTGCAAATCATGAGGAGAAAAATATTGCTAGTGATGGCAAAGACAAACAAACTCCTAAAACAATTGACATAGATGGGAAGCGTCCAGTTGCTTCTGATGATATGCAGGTTAAAAACACCATCGACATAGATGGACACCGCCCAATTGCTTCTAGTAGTATTCAGGATCAAAACACTATTGACATAGATGGACACCGTCCGGTTGATCCTAGTAATCTTCAGGTTCTTGAAACAGTCGATATGGATGGGAAGCGTCCAATTGTTGCCGATGATATTCAGGTTCAAGGCACTATTGATGTAGATGGACACCGCCCAATCGCCTCTACTAATCTTCACGTTGATGAGACGATTTCTATAGCCGGAGAGCGCCCAATCGCTTCAAACAACCCTGACGAACTTGATATTACAAGCGATTATATCGATTAGCAAAAATGCGTTCAGTGCGCTCAGCCTATTTGGCGCTTTTGCCTTCTAAGCCTGGCTCAGCAGGCTTTATATCTAATTTTTATAGATATTATCAAAGCCAAACAAACTCCGTGAATGCTGGGTAGGAGCGGGGAAAAACAACTCGCTCCTACGCCGTCGGGGATTTTCCTATGCTGCATTAAACGCCATCTGCCAAAAATCTTTTTCCAATCTTGCTACTTTTAGAAATGCTTCTTCTGCTTGATGTTGAATGCTTTCTGATGCAGTTTGTAGCCCCTGATCAGCTTGTTGTTCCAAAAGTTTTACATAGTTTGTAAAACCAGGATTTCCCCATCTGTCTGCAAATTCAGTGTAGGGTTCTGGCATCACCCCAGGCAACTGCCAACCTTGATTATATGCTAATTCAATTGCCCAAAAAGCAGTCGCTTGAACTGGGTATGGCATTGCAGCAAGGCTGTTCATGTAGTCACAGTATTCTGAGCAAGTTAGTTGTTTTTGGGTATCTAAATCTAGCTTTTGCAGAGCAGCTTTTTCCTTGAACCAGTTAAGTTCATCTTTCAGTGCTACTAATCCGCCCAAAATTACATCAAAATGTTGTGAAGGCGCGTTAGCTAATATTCTCCCTACCATTCGGGTGAAATCCACAACAAAGAGATAATCTTGCACCAACCATGTATTGAATTGTTTCTGCTGAATAGTTCCTAATTTGCATTGCACGAGGAAGGGATGCACCGTAGCTTCTTGCCACGCTTGAGTATGTTTTTGCTGAAGTTGTTGACAAGTCAAGGTCATATCAATTTTATTTTTTGATTTAGAATTAAGTGAGCATTAGAGAAAGCCGACTTCTACTAAAACTTTATCTTGATTTAACTGCTAACGCAACAGTAAAGTTTGAACTAATAGGAAGCATATTTTATAAAAAAGCCTCCTGTGAAGAAGGCTTTTTTAGAGTTACGGCACCAGCTAATCTAAATCTTCTTTGAGAAAAGTTTTTAAGTTCCTCAAATCATCGCCGATTATTTTGAGTTAACCGATTTACAAAACCTAGAATGGCTGCAAAGATAGCTGAGCCAATAATTGACCAGATAATGGGGAAGGGCTTACCTCCGATATTGAGAGCAAATATCACAGGAAGATCAAACTCATTGGCAACCCAGAGTCCTATGTATGCACCGATAATTCCAACTACTATCGAAAGTAGGCAACCTCCTGCCGAGTAACCAACCAACGCTTGCCCAGTACTGCCGCAAATCGCGGCAATCACCAGTAACACAAGAATCTCTACTGGTGTCATTGTTCCTCCAGTGTGCGAGTAATATAACTGCTAATAGATTCTCACAATGCGTGCTGTTTCAGGAAGGTGATGAATATTAGCGCACTTTTCCCGAATAGTTCGTAAAACGGCTCGTTAGTTAATTCTAAATCCTGTGTAGGTTTAGCGTTACGTTAATATTCCTCTCCTATTCTGTTAAGCCTCAACCTCAGCTAATTCCATCCAACGTTCAGTCGCAGCGTCAATTTGTTGAGTTAAAGATTCCACCTTTTCATACAGTTCCCGAACCAGGGTGATTTTGCCAGGAGGAGCATTATAAAGCTCTTTCTCAACTTCAGATTTTTGAGATTCCAGTTGGGCAATCTTACCTTCAAGCATCTCAAACTCGCGCTTCTCTTTTGATGAAAGCTTGCGCGGCTTGCCGTTATCTGGTGCTTGCCTCTGTGACTTCCAATCTTTGGATTGAGTATCTTTTTGCTTGTCCTTATTATTAGCAGTAGCTTGAGCCTTTTCGAGTTCTTCTTCTGCTTGCTTGAACTCCAGATATATAGAGTAATTGCCCGGATATAGACGTAGGTTTCCCCCTGGTTCAAAAGAAAAAATAGTTTCTACAGTACGGTCGAGGAAGTAGCGATCGTGGGATACTGCAATTACGCATCCGTTGAAATCTTCCAGATAGTCTTCTAGCACTGCGAGGGTTTGCACATCTAAGTCGTTTGTCGGTTCGTCCAAAATTAAGACATTGGGAGCGCTCATCAAAACGCGCAACAGAAATAAACGACGTTTTTCACCGCCGGAAAGCTTATTAATTGGGGCATATTGTTGATTACCAGGAAATAAGAAACGCTCCAACATTTGCGAGGCTGTAATCTGAGTTCCGTCGGCAATTTTGACGTATTCCCCGACTTCTTTTATGTAGTCGATTACTCGCTGATTTTCGTTCAAAGCTTCGAGTAATTCTTCAGAGTGCTGGTCAAAGTAGCCGATGTGAATTGTTGTGCCTATTTCAACGCTGCCTGAATCCGGTTGAATGCGTGCGGTGATCATATCCATTAAAGTAGATTTACCTGCACCATTGCCGCCAATAATGCCGATGCGGTCTTCTGGACTGAATTCGTAGGTAAAATCTTTAATTAGAGTGCGTCCATCGTAGCCTTTAGAAACATTTTTTACCTGAATAACTTTTTTGCCAATCCGACGACCAGGAGTAGCAATATCAACTTTTCCTTGAACTTGTTTAAACTCCAGATTTTGCATATCGTGGATGCGATCAATCCGGGCTTTCTGCTTGGTGCTACGCGCTTTTGGCCCTCTTTTTAGCCATTCTAATTCGCGACGAAGTACGCCCTGATGTTTGCGTTGACTGCTGATGGCAGATTCTTCACTCAGAGCTTTCTTTTCCAGATAATAAGAATAGTTTCCGGCGTATGTGTAGAGTTCTCCTCTATCGATTTCGAGGATACGATTGGTGACGCGATCGAGAAAATAACGATCGTGAGTAATTAACAGAATTGCACCTCGATAGCGATTTAAGTAACTCTGCAACCACTCAACAGATAAAGCATCCAAATGGTTGGTCGGTTCATCCATCAACAACACATCGGGTTCTGATAGCAAGGCGGCTGCTAAGGCAATGCGTTTGCGATATCCGCCAGATAAACTACCAACTTGAGCGTTAAAGTCTTCTATTCCTAGTTTTGTGAGGATGATTTTCGCGTTCGTTTCTAGTTCCCAAGCACCAGTAGCATCCATGCGTTGCATGACAGCAGAGAAGCGCGACATTAGCTGCTGGCTATCCTCTGGATTGTGAGCCAGTTTATCTGACAGTTCCTCATATTCCCGCACGAGGGACATTTGTTCGCCGCTATCAGCAAAAACCTGCTCTAAAACTGTATTATCTTCGTTTAAATCTGGTTGTTGCGGTAAGTAAACAATTCGCACTCCAGAGTTAACTAAAAGTTGGCCGTCATCAATCGGTTCTAAACCAGCTATTATCTTCAACAGCGTAGATTTTCCAGAGCCGTTGGTGCCAATTAATCCAACTTTATCTGTGGGATCGAGGCTAAAACTGGCATCTTTTAGGATTTCTTTGATGCCAAAGTCTTTTTTAACAGATTGTAGTGTGAAGATGCTCATAATTTCAGTTTAATTGTTCAGCATTTTTCAGAGTGGATAATTCCCACCCTACAAATTTTCTTAACCCTCTTTAAAAGAGGGTTGGAGGGATCAAGACGTTAAGCGAAAAGGCTCTACATCCCCTCCTCCCCCTTTAAACAGGGGGATCTGATAAAAACTCAAACATTGTGTCAATCTTTTAACACTATCTACTGAGGGGCGGATGTATCCTGAAGATTACCCAGGTTAAAAAGGAATGGAATACTGCTATTAGAGTTACCACCCGTTACCAAAACTTTTGGCATTTGGGAACCTCCCTGTCTCCAAGCTTCAATTGCTTCTTTCTGAAGAACTAATGCACCTCCTTGTGCCTTAAGTGTCTCAGCGAGGAGTCTTTGAGCTTCCGCTTTACCTTGGGCGCGATTGATTTCTGCTTGGGCTTCTTGTTCAGCTTCCTGCGCTACGTAGACGGCTCGTTGCGCCCGCTGTTCAGCGATTTGTTTCTCTTCGACTGCTCTAGAGAATTCTGGGGAGAAAGCTAGGTCAACTACGCTGGTATCTAGCACAATAATTCCGTACTTATCTAACCGTTCCCCTAAGGCAGTATCAAAGTCTTCCTTCAGTTCATTTCTTTTGGTAATTGCTTCTTCAACTGTTCTCCGGGCGGCGGCAATTTTGAAGGATTCCTGAGTCTGGGGCGCAATAATTTTCGAGACGATATTCTCTAAGGTTCCTTGTTTCCTTCTTACCTCAACTACCTTTATCGGGTCGAGGCGGAAGTTGATGGCGAATCTAGCGGATAAATCCTGAAGATCCTTGGTGGAACTTTGCGCCGGAACTTCAAATTTTTGCACTGTCAGATCGTACACGTCTACTACTGAAATCAGTGGTGGTTTGATGTGGATTCCCTCTAACAAACCTCCATCTTGGGCTTTACCGAGGATGCTGATTACTCCGGCTTGGCCTGGGGTGATGATAATAAAAGAATTGAGACCAATGAGAAGCACTAATGCTGCAAGAATCCCTGCTACGAGTGTTTGCCAATTCTGCGAATACTGATTTTTCAAGGTTTGATCTCCATTTCTTCTAGGGTGACTTTTCGATCGCCCTTCTCCACGGTAAACTAAAATTCATGTTTACCAGTTCTCTACCATCCGCGATCGCGCAACTCTCTGAATCTACCTCGATTGCGCTGGCTCAAAGCATTGAGTGTCACGCGATCGCTACTCCTCTTGGGCAACAAGCGATCGCTACTACCTACGTCCACCAGGGTAGCGGTGGCACGCCGATATTGCTACTTCACGGCTTCGATAGCTCTGTATTCGAGTTTCGCCGCCTCTTACCGCTGCTGGCGGCTCAAAATGAGACGTGGGCGCTGGATTTATTGGGTTTCGGGTTTACGGAACGCTTGACCAAATTACCCTTTAGCCCATCTGCCATTAAAACCCATCTCTACTATTTTTGGAAAACGCTGATAAAAGAGCCAATAATTTTGGTGGGTGCTTCTATGGGAGGCGCGGCGGCGATAGATTTTACTCTTACCTACCCGGAAGCTGTGCAAAAGTTGGTGCTGATTGATAGCGCTGGTTTTGCCAGTGCGCCCAATATTGGCAGGTTCTTAGTTCCGCCCATCGCCTATCTAGCTACTTCATTTTTGCGGAATCCGAAAGTACGCGATCGCATTTCACGCAATGCTTACCACGATCAAACTCTTGCCTCCCTCGATGCCCAACTGTGTGCCGCTTTGCACCTAGATTCTGCTGGTTGGCACGATGCTTTAATTGCCTTTACCAAGAGTGGCGGTTACAACTTTTTGGGCGATAAAATTGCCAAAATTGACAAGCAAACGCTGATTTTGTGGGGTGACTCTGACAGGATTTTGGGGACGGGAGATGCAGAGAAGTTTAGGAACGCGATCGCCCAATCTCAACTAATCTGGCTCCAAAATTGCGGTCACGTTCCCCACCTCGAACAACCCCAAATTACCGCCCAGCAAATTCTAGAGTTTAGTAAAAATACCTAACGACTAAAGTCGCGGTTATACAGACAGGCTTTGCTTGTATAGCGCCACCCTTCAGGGTGTGGGCGTATATTAGCAGCTTCATAATTTCTCTTTTTTCATTTTTTTCGCCCTCGATTCAATCGTAAACTCAGGAATATCTTCAAGTTCCTTCTCAGACAAACTGTACTGTTCGCAAACCAAACTCAGGCGAAACCCTGGACTTGTAACTTGATTAACTGAGTGAGTTAAATCGCCCTGAAAATCTACTAAAGTATTAACTTGAGGGCGGATTTGTCCTACATTTCGCTTTGAAGAGCGTAGCACTAACTCCCCTCCAACAAGATCCGGTGGCACCTGGATATAAAGTACACTTACTCTATCTGGCGGTTCGATAGTCTTGCAATAAGAGCGCAGGCTGCGGTCGATATGCGGATCTACACGAGAACCCTCTTTAAGCATCAAAGGATTGAGATAAAAGGCGTTGCACGTCGAACGCAAAGCCACACTTAAATAAGGGTTAAAAAAGGGAAAAAGTCTCTCAACTTCCGCAACACCTGAGCGCTGAAATACAATCGAAAATCCTTTAGTTCCCACAAAGTCGCGGTTTAAGTTGTTAACCGCAAAATACGGACAAGCTAGAATCTGCCCCTGCAATGCGCTGAGATATTCAGGCGCAAAAATATTTTTCTGTAGGCAATAGTAACTCAAGGCAAGGTAATTGGTAATTAGTAACTAAAAATTTAATAGAGGAACAAACCCCTACGCACTCAATGCAACGTAATTGGAAAATTTTTAAAATTAGGACTTAGTAACTTATTAATTCAAAACTCCTATAGCCATCATAACTCATTGCTAAACTTCTCCCTTCTCTTCCTCTGCGTCCTCTGCGCCTCGGCGGTTCGTTTAAAAAATGTAGAGACGTTGCATACAACGTCTCTAGAAATTAAATAGAATTGCGATAACTCACAACTCTTCTAAATTCTATTACTTCGCAAGCACAGCCCGGTAACGCACCTTGTTATCGCGCACTTTTTGCATTGCTTCATTAGCTTGTTCAAAAGGAAACACTTCAACCAGCGGTTGAATCCCATATTTCTCTGCCACAGAAAGCATTTCCAGCATCATTGCCCGTCCCCCAATTGGAGATGCCATAATCCGGCGACGCTTATTTAGCATTGCCCCCATAGGCACATTTAGCGGTTCAGAGGGAACGCCTACCAAAACTAAAGTTCCATCAGAATCAAGGTGTTCCAGATAAGCTGCCCAATCAAGAGAAGCAGGAACCGTACTCAGCAGAATGTTTAGCTTCTGGGTGGGTGCTGGTGGCGTTCCAACAGGGACAACAACTGTGTGACGCGCCCCTAGCTGATGGGCAAATTCAGCTTTGTCGTCTGAGGTAGTAAAGACCGTGACGCTGTTACCTAAACGGCTGGCAAACTGCACCGCCAAATGACCCAAACCACCAACGCCAATCACGCCAATTTCTTGCCCGGAGGTCATTCCCGCACTGCGTAAAGCGGAGTAGACTGTGATTCCGGCGCACAATAAGGGCCCTGCTAATTTTGTCTCAATGCCTGCTGGAATCGGGAAGGCAAAGCGAGAATCCACCATCAGATAGTCAGCAAAGCCACCAGGCCCGGTGACAATTAATCCTTGATTTTCGTCGCAGAGATTTTCATTTCCTCTGAGACAATCGCGGCATTGCAGACAGGAGGAACGTTGCCAGCCAACACCTACTCTGTCTCCCGTCTTGATATGATTCACCTGCGAACCAATTTCCACTACTTCGCCAATGACTTCGTGACCAGGCACTAGAGGATATTTGGATGATCCCCAGTCGTTATCAATCATATGCAGGTCTGAGTGACAGATGCCGCAAGCTAACACTTTGATGACGCAATCGTGCGCTTGTGGGGGTTCGACGGCGAATTGATAGGGCTGGAGAGTTGCCCCTTGCTGCTGGGCTGCTAATGCTTGGATTTGCATTTTAAAGTTCCTTACTAATTGTGGAAGAAAATACTGATTGATTGTTTTATGGAATTCTATACTTTGAATCAGGATCTTTGTGACTGGTAGAGAAAGATATCAAGTAAGTGAGTATAAATTGATAAGCTTTTCTACGTATTCCCAAGTTGAAAAGATGATCTAAGAGCAATTAATAATTCTTCAAGGTCTTAATTAACACATTAATTTTACAGTGTATGTATCATGTTTTTCGGGGAAATGGTGAGAGCATGAGAAATAAAGTTGTTGAAAAGTGGGATGCGTTGCTGTTTCTATGCTTGACTCAAGCACATTGGCGCGAATACATCCTCACTTACCTCGTCCTTCACAATTTTAGCGATCGCTTCCAACTCGAAAACATCGCCGCCGCTGTCGAAACTGATCTTAATGCCTTGCGCGACAACTACGAGCAAGTTGGGGAAACTGCTGCTGAAATTTTGTTGGATGCGATCGCATCCGGTATCATTGCTTACTGCTGCCAAGTCAGTGAAATTGGTAAACTCTTGCCGGGAGCGCTCTACGTTCATGTATCAGCACTTTCGCACCTTCATCCTCTGCTGAGACTCTCCGAAGGCTATGCAAGGCGAACTTTTAATCGTATTGATGGCGCTAACATTATCAAGTTCAACATAGAGCAGCCGACTAAAATATCTTACCTGTTCTACCCTGAATTTGATACCGATGCCCATCCCGCGTTACACGCCAGCATCCAGGTTGACGTCCAAAATAGGAGTATAAGCGATCGCGACTACAGCACCAGCGATAATCCTCCCATTCTCCACCGTAAAGAAACCTTTGTTACCCCAGACTATCCCCACTACAAAGAATTCGCTAACCTCACCCGCCAGGAAGAAGAACTGCGGCTTTTAAACAAAACTTCTTCGATTGGAACTCTTCGGGGTTGGTTGCAATGTTTAGAAAACTATGGTGTCGAAATTCAGGGACATCAAATTATTCGCCTAGCACCAATATCGCCCTTTCAACTGCCAAAAATAGAACGTCACAAAGCCGCAATTATCCGCAAAAATATTTCTCGTCCGGTGCGTCTCGCAATGGAAGCTGACTTATTTAATCAAGATACAACTTTTTTTGATTACGGTTGCGGTCATGGTAGCGATATCACCTACATCTCAGAAAAAGGCTACACCAGCGCAGGTTGGGACCCTTATTATTCTCCTGATACTCCTCTTACCCCAGCAGATATCGTCAATATCGGCTATGTAATCAATGTAATTGAACGCACAGATGAGCGTCGAGAAGCGTTAATAAAAGCGTGGGAACTAACAGGAAAAGTTTTAATTGTTGCCGCACTTGTTTTAATTGATGATAGAGAAACGGGACAAGTTGCTTATGGCGATGGGGTGATAACTCGCCGCCATACTTTTCAGAAATACTACCAACAGGAAGAACTTAAAACTTATATTGACCAGGTTCTCAGTGTCGATTCGGTGCCAGTTGCGCTGGGAATTTACTTTGTTTTTCGAGATGAAAGCCTTGCCGAAACATACCGCGCCTCGCGCTTTCGTTCCCGCGCTACTACTCCCAGAGTTCGCGCCAATATCAAGCGATTTGAAGATTATCAGGAAATGTTAGCGCCGCTAATGACTTTTGTCACCGAACGCGGCCGTTTGCCAGTTAAAAGTGAAGTAGCAGAATTAGAAGATTTGAGGGCGGAATTTGGTAATTTTCGTCGTGCATTTCAGGTAATTTTACAAGCTACCGACCAAAAAGAGTGGGATGCGATCGCGCATAAACGCCGCCTTGACCTTTTAGTTTATCTTGCACTCAGTAAATTTGCGCGATCGCACAAATCCAAACACATTACTTCAGAAATCCGAAATGACATAAAAGGTTTATTTGACACCTACGAAGAAGCTTGGGAAATGGCTGAAGAAATGCTATTTAGTTTAGGCGACCCTGGTGTAATTGCTAACTGTTGCCAACAAAGCGTCGTTGGCTATACCACAGGGTTTAAACACGCCCCCCTTTTTCCCAGTTCCTTTCTAGTTCACGTATCCGCTTTTTCGGAACTCGACCCTTTGTTGCGCCTCTACGAAGGCTGCGCCAATCGCACAATCGGCCGATTAGATGGAGCCACCTTAATCAAGTTTTACACCAACCAACCAAAAATATCTTACTTATTTTACCCCGAATTTGACGCCGAACCTCATCCAATTCTGCACACCAGTATGCAGATTGATCTCAGAGATTTAAGCGTCAGACATAAGAATTATAAAAAAATCAACGACCCTCCAATTCTGCACCGAAAAGAAAGTTTAGTCACTCCCGACTATCCAAACTACGAAAAATTTTTCAGGCTTACTCAGCAAGAAGAAAATTGGGGACTTTTAGACGATCCTAGTGCGATTAAAAACCTTAAAGGTTGGCAGCATATTCTAGAAAAAAATTGTGCGGAAATTAAGAATTATCGTCTTTATTGGCGCAAAGATGCCGATCCCTATCAGATAAAATTAGTACAATCTTATCGTAAAAAAAGACAAAAGACAAAAGCCAATTATAGCGGTTCTATCTTAGATTTAATCCAATCTAACCTCTCCCCCAACCCCACACCTACAAGGGGATGGGAGTAAATTTTCTCGTAGTTCTTTTTAGGTAAGGGGGTTGGGAACCTACTGCCTGGGAATGTCTTTCTGAAGACGACCGCCTCCATAAATGGAGTGATATATAACCTATAACTAGGTTATGTGTCATCAACTTTACGAATCACAAACGCGAGGCAGGGGCCTCTCCTCAAGTATTTATTTCTATTCGATTCTTAAGCTATCCTTGCAATTCCTTAGCTGCCTTAACCCAATGTTCAATTCCCTTTTGTGTCGGTTGTCCCGATGGCGTGAACGTCCTTATGTCTCTCTTGTGTTCAGAACCATAACTGATATGAATTGGTCTATCTACTCCATAAAAATATAAAGAATCAAACGGTAATTTTTCGCTGACTATCCAATCTACTACTTCATTACTAGGTGAACCCAAAATAAAAAAGTCACAAGCAGCACCCGGCCGTTTACAATAATATTTACCATTTTTATTCACTTCATGCGCCATGTGCTGATCTAGTTCAGGAGCAACACGCCCATTTTTCAGACCTGTAACTGGATCTTTGCTTTCTAGATATTTTTTCAAATTTTTAGAGCAAAAACCATACGTTAGCTGAAAATTATCAATACCGAAAAAATCAATAATTGGATTTAAAATAAATTCATTTAATCTTTGCAGTGCAGGAAGCGTTTGTTCACTATTTTGAGGGAAAGGATTGATTTGCGTGGCGTATTTTTGATAAGTCTGAGTACAAGCGCAAAAATAATCTAGAGTAAGATATTTTCCTAGTAAAATGTTTTTCATAGTTATCATTACCCTGTATGCGTCAAAAGTACAATAAGCTAGTGCGAGACCGTATTCCCGAAATTATCCACGAAGCAGGGAAGCAGTGCGAAGTCGAGGTAATGTCACAGACAGAGTACCTTCAGGCTTTACGAAATAAACTTATCGAAGAAGCAGAAGAAGCATCGGTTGCCACTCATCAAGACTTAGTGAAAGAACTAGCTGATCTCTACGAAGTAATTGATACATTATGTACAGAATATCAGATAAATACTTCTTCAATTCTTGCAGAACAAGAAAGACGACGCGCCGAACGTGGTGGCTTTAAAAGTCGCCTGAGATTATTGTGGACGAAGTAGGCACAAAGTCGCTAACTTACAAGCATGGATAAACAGCCACACCTTCTAGACATTGCTGAGTTTTACCTGCAAAAATCAGTTGCACCATTAGCCGCAGAAATTGATAGCAACCCAGAAGCACTACGAGAGGCATTAAAAGGACTCGGAGAACGTTCCTTATTGGCGTTGCGAGTTCCCCGACAGTGGGAAGGTGCGGAAGCCAGTGAAGAGACTTTTCGGACTTTCCAAGAGCTAGTAGCAAGATATTCTGGGGCTTTGGCGTTCTTACAAACTCAACATCAAAGCGCTGCTGGGATGGTCGCCGCCAGTGAAAACTCTTCCCTAAAACAAGAGTATCTTCCCCGCATGAGCAACGGTGAGATTTTAGTGGGTGTCGGATTCTCGCAACTGCGTCGTCAGGGCGAAGCAACTGTGAAAGCTTTGCAAGTCGAAGGGGGATATCTGTTAGATGGACAAGTGCCTTGGGTAACAGGTTGGAATTTATTTCAAGAGTTTATTGTTGCTGCAACACTCCCCGATGGTGGTGCTGTATTCGGCGTTTTGCCTTTTGCGGAAATGTATCAGGAATCTAGAGGTTCAATAACATTCAGTAAGTCAATGGAACTAGCAGCAATGACTTCAACCAACACTGTCACCGCAACGTTAAAAAGTTGGTTTTTGATGCGATCGCATATCGTTTCTCTCAAGCCTGCGGGTTGGATACACGAAAACGACAAAAAGAATGTCCTCCACCACGGATTTTTTGCTTTGGGATGCGCCAGAGCAGGCCTTGATATCTTGGAAAGTGCCTCTCAATCCAAGCAAAATGCCTTTATTACCGAAGCTTTAGCGGCACTCGACCGGGAACTTAACGACTGTAGAACTGCTATCAGGCATCCCCCTGAGCCTTTTACAGAACGTTTGCAAATTCGAGTTTGGGCAATTGACTTAGCAGTGCGATGCGCCCATGCTGCTGTAACCGTTTCCAGGGGTGCTGCGAACTACAGCCGCCATGCAGCGCAGCGAGTCTACCGCGAGGCGCTGGTGTTTACTGTTTCCGGTCAAACTACAGCTGTGATGGAAGCGACGCTCAACAGGTTAGCGCGATCGCAATCCCTGCTCAAAACCAATGCAACCACGACCAATTTTCCTTACCAGGCGTAGCGCATACAAGATGTCTCCAATAATTACTATCAATCAGCCAGCGGTAATTAATCTATGAATCGTCAAGAAGTTGAAAATAGAACTATTATTATTGCCTTAACTGGTTCCAGAGGTTACGGATTATCAACTGAAACCTCTGATTATGACTATCGCGGCATTTTTATCGCCACCAAACCGTATTATTTGGGCTTTTCGCAAATAGAACAAAAGGACAAAGGTTGGGCAGAAGAACCAGGAAATTTTACGTATCTTACCAAAGATACTAGCATTTATGAGCTAAAAAAGTTTTTAGAACTATCTGCTGACAACAACCCCAATATTCTAGAGCTTTTGTGGTTTAAAGACTACGTTCATATAACTCAAATCGGCAAAATATTGAAAGAGCATAAGCAGATGTTCCTCTCGAAAAAAGTGAAACATACATATGCAGGATACGGTTATCCCCAAATCAAAAAATTAGAGTCTCACCGCCGCTGGTTACTGGAACCACCTACAAGAAAACCTGAGCCAGAAGATTTTGAATTGGAGCGAAATCAACCGCTAAGTGTGGGGGAAATTAATTCCTTTTTAGGTAGTGCCAAAGATGTAATGATATAGAGATAGACCTGACGTTGTTCTTTTTCTCATGCCTGGTTGTCCCAACTGTGCTTCCTCCAAAACAGTCAAAAACGGTCACATTCATAACGGTAAACAGCGATTTAAGTGTCATGAGT
>NZ_JACJPF010000021.1 GCF_014695915.1 Trichocoleus sp. FACHB-40 | reverse complement strand
CAGGGAAACAGTAGCAAACCTGACCAGCCGACGAAGACGAAGCGATCGCGCTTTAGCCAGTCGTCTACGGAGTCAAACCAACCCCGTTCGTTAGTAGCGCGTCCGACTGCAATTGTCATTTCAAATCCTCTTACTATTGCTTCAACTCGGAGGAATTAACATTTTTTTTTGACACCACCCACGCCAGAGCGCATTGGGCTTTTATAGAGAATTTTGTCTAGTGTCTGTCTTCAATAGACAAACTAGCTTTATTTCCCTGCGTGTCAACTTTGACTAACCTGTTGCCCTGTTGTCAGGTTTCAGGCTACTGTTGTTTGGCAATTATGCGCTTTTTCCTCCAAGACTAAATCGTTGGGGTATGAGCGCGTGTTCTCTATGATAAAAAAATATCAGAATTTTTACAATCTGACACGTAATTCTCATTAATCCCTGCCAAAGTCAAATTATTCGCATCAATAGCATAAATCCCTGTTTTCGCTGGATAATCTGAATCAGAGCGATCTTAAAAATCTTGCCTTAACAACTCTGGCTCTGTTTGGAGCTTTATTTCATGACTGCACCGACAACAACCACTCCTTCCCGCGTTCTCCGTCAAAAAGTTTTAGGCTCTCGCCGCTTGAGTAACTACTGGTGGGCAACCGTAGTCTCTGTAGGAGCTACTGGCTTCCTGCTGGCTGGAATTTCTAGCTACCTGAAAGTGAATCTGCTGCCCTTTGCTGACCCCACCCAGCTAACTTTCATCCCTCAAGGCATAGCAATGGGTTTCTACGGTATCTGCGGTTTGCTCCTAGCTATTTACCTGTGGCTAGTCATCATTTTGGACGTAGGCGGCGGTTACAACGAGTTTAATCAAGAGACAGGATTCGTTCGGATCTTCCGGTGGGGCTTTCCAGGGAAAAACCGCCAGATTGAAATCACCTGCCGGACACAAGACGTGCAAGCAGTTCGAGTGGAGATTAAAGAAGGACTTAACCCCCGTCGAGCGATTTATCTGCGCGTCAAGGGACGCCGAGATATTACTCTGACCAGAGTAGGTGAACCGATATCCCTGTCAGCCCTGGAAAATCAGGGAGCAGAGCTGGCTCGTTTCTTAGAAGTGCCGATCGAAGGTCTGTAAATATCTTGGTTGAGCTATCCCATATCTGCATAAGATGATTCAGTAGCTCTGGCTACACAATTAGGGGAAGTGAAAATGCAGATACAACTTCGTCACTGGTTAATATCACTGTTTATGATTGGGGGACTGATATTAGGAGGATGTGCCACACCACAGGCTGCTTCCTCGGACTCCACCAATTTAGCGACTGAAACGACCACCACACCTGCCACTACAGCGAGTAGTCCAATGAGCAATTTGCCCCGCCTAGAAGGTAAAGCCACCGTAGTTATGACGGTTAATGGCTCGCCGATTACGATTGAAGTCGATGGAACTAAGGCCCCAGTTACAGCGGGGAATTTTGTAGATTTAGTCCAGCGCGGTGTCTACGATGGTCTGGTGTTTCACCGGGTAGTACGGGAACCGCAACCCTTTGTCGTCCAAGGTGGCGACCCACAAGGTAAAGACCCTAATTTCCCAACAGAACGGCTGGGAACGGGTAGTTTTATCGATCCAACAACGAATCAAGCGCGTTACGTTCCTTTGGAAATCACGCCGAAAGGGGCAGATAAGCCCGTCATCGGTCAAACATTAAAGAGTGCAAGGGTTTCGGCTGTACCAGAATTGCGCCATACTCGCGGTGCTGTGGCTATGGCTCGTTCATCTATGCCTGACTCAGCTTCGTCGCAGTTTTACTTCGCTTTAGCAGATTTACCATTTCTGGATGGCGACTATGCTGTATTTGGCAACGTCACTCAAGGAATGGATGTGGTTGACAAGATTCAGCAAGGCGATCGCATTGAATCAGCTAAAGTAACCAAGGGTGCCGAAAACCTGAAAAAATAGCTAATGGCTAATAGCTAATAGCTTTTTGAATGGTGGAAGTTGTTGTCACTGGAATTGGTTTGATTTCAGCTTTAGGTACAAGCTTAGAGTCCAGCTGGCAAGAGCTAATATTGGGTAAATCTGGTATTCAGCTGCATCAACCTTTTGGGGAACTTTCCCCGCGTCCCTTGGCGCTGATAGGCAAACAACCAGCCCAGTTAGAAACTTTAACTGGGCTGGTTGTCGCTGCGGCGTTGCAAGATGCTGCTTTGGTTGCACCCTTGCCTGATTGTGGCGTGGTAATTGGCTCTAGTCGCTCTCATCAGGCATCTTGGGAGAAATTGGCGCGGGAGTTTTATCGGGCAGATCCCCCCCAACCCCCCTTTGATAAGGGGGGGCTAGGAAAGCAATGGTTGGAGGCGCTGCCGCATATGAATGCGATCGCATCCGCAAGGTCTATCGGGGCAACAGGCGCGGTATTGGCACCAATGGCGGCTTGTGCAACTGGAATTTGGGCGATCGCGCAAGGCTTCCACTTGATAAAATCTGGGCAGTGTCAGCAAGTCATTGCTGGGGCGGTGGAAGCCCCAATTACACCATTGACCCTGTCTGGATTTAAGCAGATGGGTGCTTTAGCCCAATCTGGCGCTTATCCTTTCGACCGACACCGAGAAGGATTGGTCTTGGGAGAAGGGGCTGCTGTGTTGGTACTTGAATCAGCGGATTTAGCCAAGCGACGGTCAGCACAGATTTATGGTCAGGTGCTGGAATTCGGATTGACAGCAGATGCTTATCATGCTAATGCACCGGAGCCTGGAGGGAAAAGCGCGATCGCGGCTATCAAACAATGCTTAGAACGCAGCCACCTTTCCCCATCTGACATCGATTACATTCACGCCCACGGTACAGCTACCCAGCTAAATGACCAAAACGAAGCACAGCTAATTAGGCAGTTGTTTCCCCAAGCAGTTCCAGTTAGTTCCACCAAAGGAGCCACAGGTCATACACTGGGAGCATCAGGAGCTTTGGGTGCAGCTTTTAGCCTGATGGCATTGCAGCAGCAAATTTTACCACCGTGTGTCGGGTTGAAAGAAGCTGAATTTGATTTGAATTTAGTTACAGTGTCGCGTCCGGCTGAGATTCGGCGGGTGCTTTGTTTTAGCTTTGGTTTCGGAGGACAGAATGCGGTGGTAGCGTTGGGTAAAATGTAGCCACGCCTTTAGGCGTTGGGCTATACGAATGAAGCGTACCTTCGCACGCTGTATAAAATTTTTTATACGGTGTTTCCCAGCCGGGGATGAGGGATTTTTGGTGATGGTGGCTGGCTTGGTTGCGGATGTAGTTAGCTACTTGATAGATGTTGTGGTGACTAACTTTAAATGCACCGTAACCACCTTACCATTTGAAAAATTATTGAGGTTTTATTTCATGGGTAACTAGATGGGAAAAACTGCCTTTAGCTTTATTCAGATATAGTCAAGGTGAGCGTAAAATCACTTAATAGGTGAACATAATCTGCTATGCCGCCAATAGCAACTACCTTGCATCCTAATTGATGACAATAACTAACAATGGCTGCATAAATTACCTCTTAAATATCTGATGTAACCAACGGTAATTTATCCCAACTTACCCAAACCAAGTATACAACTGCGTAAAATATCTGTGCATTTTCCGGATTGTAAAAATGCCCTCGCCCTGAAGGTTTAGGGTGAGGGCAAAAAAATTGTATAAAAGCAAACAAAAAAAAAGGGTGTATGCCACCCTAAAAACTCTCTACAAATATTTAACTGGCGACTACTCTAAAAAAGGTAATTTACCCCACCTATTGCTTTTTACCTCTAACTAGCCAAACGTTCTGGAGTTTGAGACTGCAACACAGATACCAAATGCTCCACACCTCTTTGCAGATGTCGCGTCACCGTCATCGGGCTGACACCGATGCGTTTAGCCGCTTCTTTACGGGGAAGATCGCGTACTAACACTAAATCAATAGCCGCCTTAGTTTTGTTATCCAGATGGCTCATCGCGCCTTCCAGTTCTTGCCGTTCTTCTTCTTGATATTGCAAGCTTTGATAGCGAGCGTCAGGAAGCGTTTCTCCCAACGTAATCTGAAAATCAAACTGCTGATAAACGATAGTATCTAAACTTAGTGGTCGGCAGTTTTGAGTTGCTACCTTACTTTCATTCCACTCATCCAGCGATACTTTTAGCGCTTCGGCAATTTCAGCTTCTTTTGGCGAACGTCCTAAAGTTTGTGCCAAATCTTTACGCGCTTTTTGCCCTTCTTGCTGGAGATCCTGCCAGCGACGAGGCATTTTCATCACGCCGCCCCTGTCGCGCAAAAAATGCAGCATCTCACCGCGAATGTAAGGAACCGCGAAGGAGCTAAAAGCATACCCTTGATGAGGGTTGAATCGCTCAATCGCCCGCATCAAACCGAGATAGCCGAGTTGTTCCAAATCTTCATAAGGTTCAGAACACTGATAGCTGACTCGGTGAGCAATTTTCCTCACCAGTCCCATATTTAACTCCACCAGTCGATTGCGAACTTCGACGGATGGATTTCTGTAGTATTTAATTAAAAGTTCCATCGAATCGGAGCTGCAAGAAGGTTGAGTCGCCATTGTCAAAGCCTCTGTAATACCAGCCCGTTTAGGAAATTGGGCGATCGCTATGTATTTTTCGTTTCACCTGAACTTATTTTCTTTAGAGGCGGAGCTACACACCATCGTTGGATTACGGAATTCACAGAGGACTTCCTCCCAAATGTCAGCATATATACGTAAATTGCGCCTTGGTTCCGCCGGAGCTTGTCTATAGAGCTGTCTATGGCTAAATTGATGTACAGTCTCACCGAGGCAGCAATCTAAATCCCTATTAGGGATGGACATGAAATTAGGCTCTTAAAACAAGCCGCGAGATCCTTGAGTGGGAACCCAGTAGCAGAAGACTTAAGGTCTACACCACAATTGAATTGGAAGGTAATCCTTTTTTGTAAATTATTGGTTTAGTTCTGAGGAAGTCCCATGAGTAACACCAGCAACTTCCGTCAAGCGATACGTGAGGCTAAAAATCACGCGCTCGTTGGCCCCAATGTGATTGCCAATGCCCTACCCTACGTAGGCGCTGGACTTGTTTTAACCGCACTTGGCAGCTACGGGGGTCTTGGCGTTCTCCGTTCCAATCCAGAGATATTCATGCCAACCTTCTAGGTGGCGCTGATTGCAGAATTTGCTCTCTTCTTCGTTGCCCAAAACGTTGCCGCAAAAGGTAACAAGAGCGTTGCTCTGCCGCTTTTGGCTACCTACAGCTTGCTGTCTGGCTATACCCTGAGTGGGTTGTTGTTCATCGCGTTGAGGACATCTGGAGTCGGTTTGCAAGGAATTGGTTTTGCTGCCCTCGGTTGCGGCATTACCTTTATTGCAGCACGGCAGATTGGTTCTAACCTGTCTGACCAAGACGGCATGGCTTTGACTAAAACTGTACAGCTAGGCATTATTGCCCTAATTGTTGTGCTAGTGGGTCAGCTGCTGTTGTCCTTCTTTGGTATCTATACACCCACCTGGCTAGAAATTGCCATTTCTGGCATTGGCGTGTTTTTGTTTGCAGGTGCTGCTGTGGTAGATTTCTACATCCTGCCTCGCACCTACCGCAACGATGAGTATCTGCCTGCTGCTTTGTCGATGTATTTAACGTACATCAACCTGTTCATTTTCATTTTGCGCTTGATGATCCCGCTTAATAGCCGCGATTAATAGGCAAAAGGTTAGGCGAACTAAAATAAGCTTGAAACCGTGGCTTAAATATGAAAAGCTACGGTTTTTTCTTATACATAGAAAGTAAAGACTCCAGCTAAGATCGAAAAGAGTGCAACTTTACTACCAAGCGCTCATCGGAAAAAGCTCGAAACAATGATTGAACTACTAGACATTAAACGAGAAGTCGAAACGTTGTGCGATCGCCTGGGTAAAACTCAGGACTATCTTTGACGTTCCTGCATTGACTGCTAAAATTCAAGACCTGGAGCAATTGGCAGCTCAACCGGAATTTTGGGATGACCAAACTGCTGCACAGAAAACTCTCCAAGAACTCAATGACCTGAAATCCCACTTACAGCAATTTGAGGATTGGAAAAACAATCTCGAAGATGCTAAGGCTGTCGTAGAACTGCTGGAGTTAGAAACTGACACAGCACTCCTCGCGGAAGCGGAAACTAACGTTACCAAGCTCAATCAGGAACTCGACCGCTGGGAGTTGCAACAGCTGCTTTCTGGTACATACGACCAAAGCGGAGCAGTGCTGAGTATTAACGCTGGTGCAGGCGGTACAGACGCTCAAGACTGGGCGGAAATGTTGCTGCGGATGTACACCCGTTGGGCAGAAGATCGCGGCTACAAAGTCACCTTAGCGGAAATATCAGAGGGAGATGAAGCCGGGATAAAATCTGCCACTTTGGAAATTGACGGGCGTTATGCTTATGGCTACCTGAAGGCAGAGAAAGGAACTCACCGACTGGTGCGGATATCGCCTTTCAACGCCAACGACAAGCGGCAAACTAGCTTTGCTGGGGTGGAAGTGATGCCAACTCTGGATAAATCGGTCACTTTGAACATTCCAGACAAGGATCTGGAAATCACTACTACCAGAGCTGGTGGCAAAGGTGGGCAAAATGTCAACAAAGTGGAAACGGCGGTGCGGATTGTTCACATTCCCACTGGGATTGCCGTGCGCTGTACCCAGGAGCGAAGTCAGCTGCAAAACAAAGAAAAAGGTCTTGCCATCCTCAAGGCTAAGTTACTGATTGTTGCCCAAGAGCAACGCGCCAAGGAAATTGCCGACATTCGCGGCGATATGGTGGAGGCAGCTTGGGGCAACCAAATTCGTAACTACGTCTTCCATCCGTACCAGATGGTAAAGGATCTGCGGACGGGAGTGGAAACGACTGCGATCGCTGATGTGATGAACGGCGAAATTGACCCGTTCATTGAAGCTTATCTGCGCCAAGAAAATCAACTGGCTTAAATAGGTGTAGGCTTCTCGTTCCCAGGCTCAGCCTGGGAACGCTCACAAGAGACGTTCTGCCTCCCCAGTTGATCGTGAAAGGTGACTGCCTCACATCGGCATTTCCAGGCTCACTCTGGAAGATAGCTAGATAATCCCCTTAATAGAGAAACAAACTGTTAGATTTAGGGAAACAATGGTTTCTCACTCTTTGACCTTAAGTAAACGCTTCTCATGAGTAACCCATCCTCACCGTCACCAGTGGCACAACAAAATTCAGAAAACTTGCCAGAATCGCCAGCAGCTTCGACCGAAGCTAAACCCAGCTACGTTAAGCTGGCAATGCGAAACATGGTGCGAAAGCGGGGTACTTCTTTGCAACACTTCGCACTGACAACCGTTGGTTTGTTGGCTGTTCTGATTGGTTTGTCCTACATTACTCGTTAACGACAAGTTAGACAAAAGTGCAAGTTGAAGTCAGCGTACAAGATTGTTTTTTCTCTTCCAGTGCAGCCGCAGGCGAAGCTATCCCGGAGGGAATCGCTCCGGAAACTTGGGAAATCTGGTTTTATCGCTGGATGGAAAGTCTGCACCCGGATATTCCACCAGCGGATGCTTACGAACTGAGTCTGCGCCTCACCGACGATGAGGAAATGCAGGCGCTTAATTCTCAGTACCGTCAGCAAAATAAACCGACAGATGTGCTGGCTTTTGCCTCCTTAGAGGTAGACTGTCCTCAACCAGTTGAATTAATGGAGGATACGCCTCTGTATCTGGGGGATATCGCGATCTCTGTGGATACGGCAATTCGCCAGGCTCAACAACAAGGACATCCATTAAAAACCGAGCTAGCTTGGTTAGCTGCTCACGGCTTGCTACATCTTCTCGGCTGGGATCATCCCGATGAAGATAGCTTAAGTGAAATGTTAAATCAGCAGGAAACTTTACTTCAGATTATTGGTCTTGATATCCAGCTGAATTAGATCCAACAGCCGCAAGTTGTAATATTCTAGGTTGATGCAATTGTTCGTATCCCGGATTGGAGTTTCCCGGTTATGAAGCTGGATCAATGGTTAATTTCCTTTAGGCAAGAAAAAAACGCTGCCATGCCTCAAGAACTTTCAACACCTTCGATTAACTGCTCTGATGTGGTGAAACCAAACCGGGATTTATCTTGGCGAATTGCTCCCAACTTACTGATTAGTTTTAAATATGCTTGGGCTGGACTCCGATATGCTTTTGTTACCCAGCGCAATTTTCGCATCCATGTAGTCATAGGCACAGGAGCGATCGCTATATGTGTCTTTTTGCATCTCCAACCCGTGGAAATGGCGGTGATTGGCTTGACAATTGGGCTGGTGCTGGCAATGGAATTATTAAATACCGCGATTGAGTCGGTCGTTGACTTAACGGTTAAGCAGTCCTACCATGAACTTGCCAAAATTGCCAAAGACTGTGCCGCTGGTGCTGTTCTGATTTCGGCGCTGGTGTCAGTGTTGGTAGCCACTTCGCTAATGCTACCCCCACTTGTAGCTTTGATTCAGTCGGCGCTGCGCTAAAAAAGTGCTGAGGATTGAGCCAAGAAGGAGTGATAAAGTTTGATTATCGTTATTGATAACTACGACAGTTTCACCTATAACCTAGTACAGTACCTGGGAGAGCTGGGCGCACAACTGCCTGTAGCGTCTGAGATTCAGGTATATAGAAATGACCAAATCTCTCTGGAGCAAATCCGCCTTGCTAAGCCAGATGGAATCGTGATTTCTCCGGGCCCAGGCCGTCCGGAAGATGCTGGAGTTTCCCAACAACTCATTCAAGAACTAGGCTCCACTGTGCCAATTTTAGGCGTTTGCCTGGGCCATCAAGGTATTGGTCAGGTTTTCGGTGGTGAGGTGGTTTCTGCGCCAATGTTGATGCACGGAAAAACTTCTCCCATTCATCACACAGATACGGGCGTGTTTAAAGGATTAGACAATCCTTTTACCGCTACCCGGTATCATAGTTTGGTGATTGACCGCCAAACCTGCCCAGATGTCCTAGAAATTACGGCTTGGGTGGAGGATGGCACAATCATGGGCGTTCGGCATCGGAACTATCCGCATATTCAGGGCGTCCAATTTCATCCAGAGAGTATTTTAACGACTTCAGGAAAGCAGTTGTTGCGAAACTTTCTGGAATCACTTTAGAAGCTAATAGCTAATAGCTAATTGTTGATTACTATTGACTATTAGCTATTAGTAAAGAACTAATGACTAAGGACTAAATCTTGATGAAACGGCGACAGTTGATCCAGTATGCTGGGGCGGGCTTGCTTGCAGCTTTAGGAACAGGCTTGGCTTCTGGATTTGAAAGTTATCAGGCGCAGACATCTGGTGATTCACTTTCTATTAAGTGGCTGGGGCATACCAGCTTTTTGTTCACTGGGGGCGGCAAACGAGTTCTGGTGAATCCCTTTCAGAATTTGGGCTGCACATCTGGCTATCGTTCATCTAAGGTGGCGGCAGATTTGGTGTTAGTCAGCAGTCTATTGCTTGATGAAGGCGGGGTGGAAGGGCTACCGGGGAATCCGAAATTAATCTACGAACCGGGAGCTTATCAAGTTGATAATTTAAAACTTCAAGGGATTAGCATTAGCAAAGACCGCGAGGGCGGACGACGTTTTGGGACGAATGTGGCTTGGCGTTGGACGCAAGGGGGAATTAATGTTCTGCATTTGGGGGGTGCGGCGGCACCGATTGAGATTGAGCAGAAAATTCTCATGGGGCGTCCTGATGTAGTGCTGGTTCCTGTGGGCGGCGGCGCGAAAGCTTACACGCCGACGGAAGCAAAGCAGGCGATACAAGTTCTCAATCCGAAGTTGGTGATTCCGACGCATTACCGGACGCAAGCTGCCGATCCTGCTAAGTGCGATATTGTGGCTGTGGATGAGTTTTTGGCATTGGTTGATGGGATGCCGATACGTCGTGTTGGTGACACGCTGACGATTAAGCCAGGAGATTTGCCGAGTAATGGGAGCGCGATCGCATTGATGAGTTATAAATTTTAAATTACATCCTCGTTCCCCGCCTCAGCCTGGGAACGAGGACTACTCGCTAATAACTGAATAAAGTTGATTAAATTTCTCATTGGGTAACAAACCCCTGGGATCTAAAGATAAATTTTCTTTGATACGGGTGACAAGATACATATCGATGTCACCTTTATTTTTTGCATCGATTTTACCCCGATATTCGCATTCAAAAAAATCTTTGATTAACTGAAAAGTTGTTTCGGAAATATTAATGCCTCCGGAAACACCAGATGATTCCATTCTGGATGCAATATTAACAGTATCTCCCCAAACATCATAAGCAAACTTCTTGTGTCCGATTGCACCTGCTAATAATGAACCTGAGTTAATACCGATGCGAATTTCCCAGTAGGGATGATTGTTTTGAATTTTTTCTTGTCGCCGCCATTGCATAAATTCTCGAATTTGTAAGGCGGCTAGGGCGGCATCAATCGCATGGGTGCGGTTGGGAGTGGGGATTCCGCCAACACACATATAACTGTCACCAATTGTTTTTAATTTTTCTAGATTCTGTCCTTCAGTTACCATATCGAAAGCAGAAAAGCAATAATCTAGTTCATCTACTAACTCTTGGGGTGGCAGTTGTTCGGCTAATTTCGTGAAGTTCTTGAAGTCGGTAAATAGAACTGAGGCGGATTCATAATAAACAGGTTTTACTCTACCTGTGCTTTTCAGTTCATCAGCAACACCTGCTGGCAGGATATTTAATAGTAGTTGGTCAGATTTGCGTTTTTCTGCCTCTAGTTGAGCATTTAGCTGATTTAACTCTTCAAAACAGTTGGCGTTGCGAATTGCTGCTGATATTTGCAAAGCTAGTAAATAGCCGATCCGCACATCTTCCAGCGTGTAAGCTTTCGGTAAAGTCGTGGCAAAGTTGATTGTACCCATTACTAAAGAGCGATCGCTTACCAATGGGATAATCAGCTGGGAGGCGTAGGGTGCTAAAAAAGCTGCCGTTGAACCTTCTTTAATTAGTTGCGGTTGACCCGTTTTCATGACACGCCCCAGAGGACTATCCTCTATGATGCTAGCCGCGTCCAATTCCACAGGAGAACCAAACAATGTCACTAGCCGACAAGAATTGCTATGACAGATGTAGACGCTACAATGCTCAAAATCTAGCAACCATTTGGCTTGTTTGCCTACGACTCGCAAAATCTCATCTAGATTAAGGGAACGATTGATCGCTGTGGCAATTTCATTCACGGCGGCGATGCGGGTCGATAGCGCTTGAGTTTCAGCCAGCAGACGGCGGGCTATCAGCAGCAGTGGTTCGCGTTCTTGCTTTTCCAGCCCATTGCCATTCATGGAGTTGGGAGGATAGGGTGATTGTAAATTTATAATGAGTCGATTTCCAGGGCGATCGCGTCCGTATAGCGGTTTATGCTGGTGAATAAGTCAGCTGTGCCAATAATCTCGAAAATTTCTGACTCGTCTAACCCCAACGAACGCAACTGCTGGTAATCTGCGTCAGTTAAATCGTGCGGTTTGGTGGCGGCTTTTAAGCCAAAGGTGATTACGGCTTTTTCACGGGCTGGTAGCGGACAAGCAGCAAAGTCTGAAACTAAGGTCTTGAGGACTTCTTCACTCATCCCCAGGGCTGATAATCCATGCAGATGAACGTTTAAGGCATAGGGACTATTATTGGCTTGGGAGATGGCGACCCCAATCATTTCTTTGAGGGTACGGGGTACGTCTCCCTTGAGAATAGTGGCGCGAAACTTTTTCCAGTTGGCTTCTAATAAGTCGGGATTGATAGCCATCGATTTGAAAATGTTGGGAACGATGCCAAACCCTAATTCTGTTAAAATTTCGTCGTAAACTTCCTTAACTTTTAAATCGGTTACTTCATCTGGTTCCTTGATAGAAAAGTGAGCCATTGGTGCCTCTTGTGTTTGGTTATGCGGGTGTAAAATGATACAAGTGTGTAAAATATTTATTTGATTACCCTGATCTCCAGTTTTCGGGTCTTACAAAGCCCGGACAGGAGAATTCTGCTTATAGTAGTTGCACCCGCAAATAGCACTCTGTTGTCCTCAAAGGATAACAGGATCGATAAGACAATGCTCTGTATTATTAATTATGAGCTAATTTTTGTGGAGATAGATTACTGTATTTAAAGATTAGATAAGGAATGAACCGATAAAATAAAAAGATATAATTCCTAAACCTAATAGAATTAAGGTTATGCAAGCAGAATACCGCGATCGCCGCCAGCAGTTGATGGCAAAAATTGGCAACGGAACGGGTATATTCCGTAGTGCGCCAGTGGCTGTTATGCACAACGATGTCGAGTACGCTTTCCGGCAGGATAGTGATTTTTTTTACTTGACGGGGTTTAATGAACCGGAGGCGGTGGCAGTTTTAGCACCACACCACGCTGAACACAAGTTTATTCTCTTTGTGCAGCCGAAGGAACGGGAGAAGGAAGTTTGGACGGGATATCGGGTTGGTGTGGATGCAGCAAAAGAATTGTATGGGGCCGATGAAGCTTACCCGATTGCAGAACTTGATGAGAAGCTGCCCCAGTATTTAGAAAAAGCGGATCGGATTTATTATCATTTAGGACGCGATCGCGCTTTCAACGATACCATTATCAAACACTGGCAGCTCTTAATGGCGGGTTATCCCAAACGCGGTACGGGGCCAATTGCCATTGAAGACACAAACCCCGCCCTTCATGCAATGCGGCTGCTAAAAAGTCCCGCTGAGTTAGAATTGTTACGTCGAGCGGCTGACATCTCAGTAGAAGCACATAACCACGCGCGCGAGTTCGCGCAACCAGGGTGTTATGAGTACGAAATTCAGGCGGAGATAGAACATATCTTCAGAAAGCGGGGTGGGATGGGGCCAGCTTATCCCTCAATTGTTGCCTCTGGTGCTAATGCCTGCGTGCTGCACTACATTGAAAACAATCGGCAGATGCAGGATAATGATTTGCTGTTGATTGATGCGGGTTGTTGTTACCAATATTACAACGGGGATATCACGCGCACTTTCCCGCTTGGGGGCAAATTTACGGCAGAACAAAAGATACTTTACGAGATTGTATTAGAAGCGCAGTTACAAGCGATCGCGCAAGTTCAACCAGGCAATCCTTATAATTTATTTCACGATACAGCAGTGCGGGTGCTGGTAGAAGGTTTGATGGATTTGGGACTTCTGGCGGGTGATATTGAAGAAATCATCAAAGAAGAGAAATACAAACCTTTTTATATGCACCGTACCGGACACTGGCTGGGGTTAGATGTCCACGATGCAGGTGTTTACAAGCACGGCGAGGAAGTCTGGCAAAGTTTGCAACCCGGTCATGTGCTGACAGTGGAACCGGGACTTTATATTGGACTTGATGTGCAACCTGTCGAAGGACAGCCAGCGATAGATGACAGGTGGCGCGGGATTGGTATCCGGATTGAGGATGATGTTTTAGTCACTGAGTCAGGACATGAGGTTTTGACACAAGCAGTGCCTAAATTGGTGGAGGAATTGGAAGCGTGAAAATAATTCGGTTTCTCGTTAAGAGTCCTCTTTCATAGGACTGATAAAGGAATTCAGTTCTTTTTTAATCGACAAACAAACAGACGAGATCGCCCTTGTCTCTACATACATTAAAATGTATGTAGAGACAAGGGCGATCTCGTTCCTACAGCGGGAAAATTGATTCCGGGCGGGTCAAGTATTTTGGCAATAACTCGCTTGTAGATGTAATTTGGAAAATAATGCAAGCTTTTTAAATTCTCTAGAGATATCTTCTATTTAAGACTATTTATATCTAAGTTAAGTAAAATAAATTGTATTAAAATTGGCGCAACCCGCTCGTAATATCTTCCCCTGGATGGAAGATATTATGATTATTAAGTGGATAAAGCTAGTAATAAATAACAGTAAATAAAGATTTTTAGGCAATCAAGGAGGTTGAATATATGCTTAATTATCGTACTAGGATTTACACAAAAATACTTAGACTTTTGCCGGAAACTATAGACTGGCTTAACCAGCAAGATAACCCTAGTAAAACGATTGATTTATTAGTCAGAAACGCTCGAAAAAGCAATGAGCATTGCTTTAGTGAAGAAAGCAGTTTTGAGGCAGAAGTTTCAGCAGTTGAAGAGGAATTGGAGATATCACGCGAACAGGTGAAGAGTCTAACACAAGAAGTGGAGGAACTAAAACAAGAGCTGAATTTGGAAATACAGCGGACAAAAGAGTATTGTCAAGAACTGGAATATATACAGCAGGAGTTACGTAATAGTTGTATCTATGAGTTACGCGATCAAGTTGGCACAGCAGAGATGTCAGAAGATAAATTGGATGCGATCGCGCAAACAATCTTGAGGAATGAAAAGGGAAAAAATGGTAAGCTACTGGTAAAGGACAAAGATTGGTTTGCCGTCAAAGATGCTTTAAAAAGATTTATTGCCATTTTATTGAATTAGGTAAGTAGAAGCTTCAGGCATATATTTATACATCACTATTTTGAGTTCAAAATAATTACAGATTCCAGCTCTATTTTAAAAACGTTAAATTTATAGTCAAAAGAAAACTTAGAGGACGTCCCAGGACGGCAAACCAGACAATATCCCACGCCGCGGTTGAAAATTGGTGGGAACCCCCACACCTCCCACTGACTTGATTTTTGATGATGGTCAACGCATGGAAAGCAACCCCTAACGCACCTCGTCGAGTTAAATTGCCTTTTTTGGGAAAACCGACTTACAGTTTTGTGTCGTAAAACCGATATTTTGCCTGTTATCTAGGTAAAATCGCAATTATGGGGCGCGATGGGAGCAAGGCAAATACTTTGGTAACACAAAATGTGACTACCGCCGATCTGGCGGAGCAATTCCGACATCTTCAAAACCAGCTGCGCGAAGTTTGGCATACTACCGAACTTTTTGACAACAGCGATGCTGATATTGTGGTGATTCCTTCTTTGAGCATCGATCAGCGAGAACTGCTGAAAATTGAAGGATCTCATCACTACGAGGAGCGACTTTTATTTTCGTTAATTCGCCTGCATAACCCCCGAACCAGGCTAATCTACGTTACCTCCCAACCGTTGCATCCCAGCGTAATTGATTACTATTTACAACTGCTACCGGGAATTCCGTTTTCTCATGCACGCGATCGCTTGCTGCTACTTTCCGCTTACGACTCCTCCCTCAAACCTCTAACTCAAAAAATTTTAGAGCGTCCCCGCTTAATGGAGCGAATTCGGCAAGCCTTGCAGCTAGAAAAGTCTTATATGATTTGTTACAACAGTAGCCCTTGGGAAAGGGAACTGTCTCTAGCACTGGGCGTACCATTGTATGCTTGCGATCCGGATTTGCAGGATTGGGGAACTAAAAGTGGCTCTCGGCAAATATTTGCAGAGAGTGGGGTTCCTCATCCCGACGGTAGCAGTAGCGTCTGGAATGCTCAAGAACTGACACAAGCAGCAGTCGATTTATGGGAACGACAGCCGACTTTACAGCGAATGGTTGTCAAACTCAATGAAGGAATTTCTGGTGAAGCGAATGCAATTCTGGACTTAAGACCCATTCAGGAACTAGCACCCCAGAAAGCTTCCCATAAAGAACGAATGGAGGCAATAAGCGATCGCTTGCCATTTCTCGGCTTTCAAGCCAAAGCTGAAACCTGGGAAAACTTTTCTAGTCGCATCCCAGAATTAGGAGCCATTGTAGAAGCTTTCGTTGAAGGAGACATTAAGCGGAGTCCCAGCGTTCAAGGTCGCATCACACCCGATGGAAAAGTAGAAATCCTCTCAACTCACGACCAAATTTTAGGAGGCCCTGACGGTCAAATTTACCTTGGTTGTCGCTTCCCAGCCGATGAAACTTATCGATTGCGCTTGCAAGAATTGGGATTAAAAGTAGGCAAGAAACTAGCAGAGAAAGGAGCATTAGAACGCTTCGGCGTTGATTTTGTCGCCGTTCGCCACCCTGACGCAGAAGAGGGACAATGGGAGTTGCAAGCAATAGAAATTAATCTGCGAAAAGGCGGCACTACCCATCCTTTTATGACCCTCAAGCTGTTAACCAACGGTCGCTACGACCTCTCGACTGGTTTATTTTACAGCAAACAAGGTCGCCCAAAATACTACATCGCCACCGACAATCTGCAAAAAGACCGTTACCGGGGACTGCTGCCAAACGACTTAATGGATATCATTGCCCATCACAAATTGCACTTTGATACTGGTACTGAAACAGGCACCGTTTTCCATCTCATGGGTTGTCTTTCCGAATTCGGCAAGCTGGGATTAACCAGTATTGGCGATTCCATGCAACAGGCAGAAGAAATTTACAACAAGGTGGAAAAAGTGCTGGACGAAGAAACTAAAATTCGCTCTAATTATTCCAACTCGTCATTTTATCCGATTCCCCCGATTACTTGGAGCGGGAACGCCTAAAACTGGGGGAATAGAAAATGGGAGCATCCCAATGCTTGTAAAAATGTAAGGGCGGCTAAAGTCAAGGGCGAACAAACAAAGCCTGCACAACGCAAGGCTTTATATTAGACCTCTTGCACTCATTCAGCCCCTACATAGACGGGCTGAAAGCTAAAGTCAGCTAAAGCTGACTGGCAAACATTTTCAACCCGTTTTAACGGGTTTTAGCTTTAAGCCTGTAGCTTGCTTCTCGCTTTGCGAATACTTTAGTTCGAGGCATTTATACAAGAGGTCTATTATTAGCCTTTGCGTTTTGCAGGCTCCCAATGAACATAAGCGATCGCTGCTTACACTGCATACGCTACTATAACTAAACAGCGTGCAACTTCATTTTTAGAGACTACGCTTTTGACATTCGGGTCAGGTTATCAATTGCTCTCCTTGTGCCGTGAGTTGTTTTGTTCTAAACACGCGACTACATACGGAGCCTCCTAATGTCATCCCAATCCCTCCCAATAAAAAATCAACTACTCGCCGCCCTACCTGAAACCGAGTACCAGCGCCTTATTCCCCACTTGGAACTTGTCTCTCTATCGCGTGAGCAAGTTCTCTACGACGCTGGCGAATTGATTGAACACGTCTATTTTTTCAATCAGGGATTGTGTTCTTTGCTCACCTTCATGGAAAGCGGCACGATAGTCGAAGCAGGTCTGGTGGGCAAAGAAGGCATAGTCGGTCTTCCCGTATGCTGGGGAGGCAACACCACGATCAACCAAGCGATGGTGCAAATTCCAGGTACTGCCATGCGGATGAAAGCCGAGCATCTGAAAACCGAGTTCAACCGGGGTGGTACACTTCACAGCTTGCTGCTGCGCTACACGCAAGCGCTATTTACTCACACCTGCCAATCTACTGCCTGCAACCGCCTGCATACGATAGAGGAGCGACTTGCCCGTTGGCTGCTCAACGTCCAAGATCGCATGGAATCAGACATGCTACCGCTGACTCAGGAATTTCTCTCTCATATGTTAGGCGCACGCCGCTCCGGTGTCACGGTAGCTGCTGGCATCCTAAGCCAAGCTGGAATGATCTGTTACAGCCGTGGTAAAATCACCATCCTCGATCGGGCGAAATTGGAAGCAACCGCTTGCGAGTGTTATGGGGTGATTAAAAACGAGTACGATCGATTGCTAGGTAAGGGGAGCGATTAGATTTGCTGACGACATCTTTTTCATTTGGTTTTTTTGTCTGGAAGCGTACAGAACTCCGATAGCGATCGCATTTATTGTTTATATTACAGGCTTGGAAATCGAGGCTACTTGATTTAGATGTTGTAAGGAAACCGATGAGCTAGGTGCTTTCCTTTGCTAAGGATACAAGCTACGCCCCTTCTTGACGAAATGCCAAATCTAATAATCGATCGGCCGCTTCCAGCTATTTCCCTCAATATAAGCACGTCAGAGCGTTACCCAATATCCCGCTTAAAGATAACCGGGGGCTAACTATGAATAATTCCACACGCCTAGCTGCTAAATACGATGATGATATTAACAAAAAAATGATAGACCTTTGGGGTAAGAGTTGGGAAAAACTCTCTCCAAAACAAAGGCAATTAGTTGGAGAAATTTTGAATCACCTAAACCAAGTTCCTTCGCTCAGCTAGGTTAATTCAATTTTTTTAATATCAGGCGCTGTAAAAAAACAACTTTATTTCAGGCTCAGACTTTCGTAGCCAACCAAGGCTTAGAGGACGTCTGAAAATGCCTAATCAAGACGCTTAGACGGTGGATATCCCCCTTTTTAAGGGCAGGGCTGATTCATTGGTGAGAGAAAAAAGAGCATGAAGAAAATGGAGAGGTAGTCGTTGTCTACGTTAGTGTAATGAGCTTGATAGCGCATCTGCAACAAATTCGAGATTTCCGCACCCAACCCCGTTATCCGTTGTGGGTAGTA
>NZ_JACJPF010000020.1 GCF_014695915.1 Trichocoleus sp. FACHB-40 | reverse complement strand
ATTTTATGGTCAATATCTTGTGTGGTTTAATTGCTTACTGTCATCAACCCAAGAAACCATCACTCCGTTTAGAGTGGGCTTTGGTTCAATCAGCTTAACCCGAACTGAGGTTAATAGAGCGTCTCCAGGCAATAAACTATGAATTTGAAAACCCTAGAATTGTTTTCATACCGCCACAACCAGATATTCGCGAGCAGATAGCCTCCCTGGAAAGCCTTGCTGGAGTAATACCGCTATCACTTCGAGCTTGGTACGAGATTGTGGGAACAGTTTCTTTAAGGGGTTTTCATCCTGACTGGGGCAAGTTCTTTGCTTTTGCACTCGTTGTTGACCCGCTTGATTATGTACTTGTGGAGTGTGATGCTTGGAAATACGATTGCGATGAAGAACCATTTCAGTTTCCGGTCGCTACACGTCCCGACGGTGGAATTCCCTATGTTATTGAGGTGCCTAATGCCGCAATCGACGCGCCTCTGTTGCAAGAACCGCACGGCATTACCTTCGTCAATTACCTGCGGATTTGCTTTCGCTGGGGAGGATTTCCTGAATTTGAGAAGTACAGAAGGGATAACGAAATATACCTAAAACATTTCCAGAAGCTCAAGAGTAAGGAAGCCATCCCTAACAAAAAATATTTGGAGAAAAACATAAAGGATACCGAATCTCGTATCCAAAAAATTGGCAGCGTAATCACCTATCTAACTGAAGGTTTGCTCCCACTATAAACGTTTTTTTGTGAGCAGCTCTCAATCGCTAAGGAAAAATTAGGAAGACAAAGACCTTATAAAAACTCAATGATTTGACTAATTGATTAATGAACAACCCCTCATGATCTAATAAAATAGCTTCCTATAACAGGAGGCTTAGCTGCGCTGTTTATCCCCTTGTTTTTGACAAGAAAGCATAGGTTGTTTCAGATGAACGATTACGCGCAATAGAATTCTTGCATTATTCAGCATTATTCATCTGAGTTAAAGCAGTGTGTCGGAAAGAATTGTTTTTAAGGCAAGATTTTTCATAACTTCCTCTGCCATTGGAGTGGAAGAAGGATAAAAAATACCTCAGCTAGAAGAGCCAGGGTACAAATAGCATCGAAAATTAATTACAGTCGTATCGCTGCATTCACTCCACATTTTAGGGGTTGCAGGTAGTTACGCTCAGTCCTATCAAAAATTCAAGTACAGGATACAGCCGCGTTCCTCTGTAAAACTGTTACGGGCAATACTTCGTATTCGTAGTGACTTTCCCCTCAACGGTTGCAAAGCGAACCTTGACGAGGCGGACGTAGTTAGAACCAATATATTAACTAACTAACCTCACAATAGTTGTTCTATCGCCTTTTAATTTCCAGGGAGGTTCCTGAATTATTGGCGATAATTGGCTAACAAATCGTTAAAACGGATTGACAAAATACCCCCGTTAACCTTCCTGTAATCAGCAATGTAGGCAGCAGGTTTTTAACCGAAATGAGTGGCTGGTCATCAAAGAAGCCAGCGACATATCCTGGTTCTACCGCTGCTGCCCCTTACCTTAAGTTCATTAGTGGCGACTACAGCGAGGCAGATGGGTACTCAGTGTTGCACAGCAGACAGATGATAGTTAGTTTTTATTTGATTTCGTTCCGAAAACTTAAAGCTTTACACTGTATCAGATACAAACAAATCAACTCACGCTCAAAAAACCTGACAAGGTTTTTAACTCAAAGCTCTCATCGCTTAGAAGGATAAGTATTAGAATTGAAGCTATTCAAAAGATTGAGAAAATCAATATTAGCTTGGTTGCTCTTAGGTGTAGCCGCGACTCTATTGATCAGCGTCTTACCATTAATCGTCTCCCTAAATGGTAAGTTTCCTTTCTCAAACTCTCCCCCATCTGTTGATTTGAAGTCGGCTGTAGGTGCCGATTACGCGCATTTGGACAAACTATTGCAGCAAGGGTTATGGAAAAAGGCTGACCAGCATACTTTCCAAAAGATGCTGGAAGTTTCTCGACGAGAGCGTGAGAAATGGTTAAGTGTCCAAGACATTAAAAATTTTCCTTGTAAAGACTTGGGAACGCTTGATCAACTCTGGGAAGTCCGCAGCCAGGGACGTTTTGGGTTTAGCATCCAACGGCAACTCTGGATAGATTTAGGTGGTGGGGCGTATAGCGCTGCTGCTGCTGCAAAGTTTGGTGATTACGTCGGTTGGCGGCAACACGGAAGATGGCTCCCTTACGCTCAACTAATGTTTCAAACCGATGCTCCTATTGGTCATTTACCAGCCTCAACTGGAGGGGGTGTTAGTGGCGGCGTGTGGGGTGGAATAGCATCCTTAGCAACTCAAGTGTCATCCTGTTCCTTAGACACGGCTCCAGGCAAGCGACTAGAACACCGTGAGAGTTGGGAAGATACAACTTGGGCAAAGCTAGAAACAAGTTTAGCCAAGCGAGAATGGTTAGCCGCCAACTGGATGACACTAAAGCTAATGGAAAATATTTCTAATCAGGGCAAGAAGCATGATGTAAGTGGAGTAGATCTTGATTTGAGTACTTTCCCCTGCCGAGAGTTAAAAAAGATTGATCAACTATGGCTGAAGTATTCAGAAGGACGACTTGGATTTAGCGTACAGCAAAAATTTTACTTACAAACAGGTAATAAGCTAGGTGAGTTTAACCAGGAAAAGTACGATGCTTTTCAAGAAGCTATTGGATGGGCTTATGCTGGTAGTCGCCCTGAAGCAGATAATTACGATTTAAGATTTCCCTCAGTTATTCCTCAAGGCTATTTTCCCAATAGTCTGGGCTATGACCGCACAACTTTTGGCTCTGGTTTTTTCCACCAATGGCGGGCTTCTCTGAATCCTGAGTGTAACCTTTGAGCCACTTGCGCCACTGGAATATATTTTGTGGCGATAACTTAGTGAATAAATTCAACATAGTGAATTCCTTCAGCAATATTGCAGATAATCATCATCGGGAATCTTGCAGCATTTCTCTAATAAATACAATACCCGCTTGCATAAAGACTGAACGAGATATCAGGCTATTTTGACACAACAAGATAGTTAACAAGCTTTCACCAACTCTCGTAAGTGAGCTGCTCGTTTGCCCAGTTAGTTTCCTCAAGAAATTCACTGAATGTTGTCAAGAGTCCAGAAAACTCCTCTTCCCTCAAGCTCTTAACATTGGCTTGATAACCCTTAGTGCGATACCACTGAATCAGCTTATAAAGCTCCTTTCGCATGAGGAGTAGGAAGATCCAGGCGGGTGTCTCTTTATAGACAACAGGAATTCCCTGCGCTTTAGAGAATGCCTCTGCCAACTGCTTTGGAGTCAGCACGTCGCCAGCCAGCTCAATCTCTTGACCAATGTATTTTGAGGGATTTTTCATAACGTAGGCAGTAACGCGACCCATGTCCTTAGTGGTGATTAAATGTAGCGGCTTGTCAGGCTGAATAGAAAATCGGAAGACACCCTTGAGGATGGAGGGTCGCGTGTACTTTTTCCAAAACTCTTCCATGAACAAGCAGGCTCGCAGCATCGTTGTTGGTAAGCCAGCCTGTTTTAAAATCTGCTCCACCTGGTATTTCTGCTCAATGTGACCGATTCCCGAATTCCTGTCTGCTCCCCCGGCAGAGTTATATACAAAGTGTTTGATGTCGGCTTTCTTGGCAACTTGTGCAACTCGCTTTGCCCTCTCGACTTCTAGCGGGTCAGGTTTCGCTGAGTCTTTGGAGGTCGCGTGGCAGTAAACAGCTGAGATTCCTACAAAGGCGGCTTCAAGTGAGTTCTCATCGTCTAGGTTCGCCTCAACCAGCTCAATTCCTGCATCGAGCATCTTGGAGAGAGAAGGCCTATCGGGGTCAATTTTCCTAGTTATGGCACGCAGGTTGGTAACTCCCTGTTCAAGAAATCCCGTGATTGCATTTCCGCCAGTGCCTCCAGTCACGCCGATAAGCAGAACTTTCCCGATTTTCGGCTCTATGCAATCGGGATAATCGGAGACATTCGCTTCCATTTTTATATTCCTTACTTTAGATTTTTAGTAGCGCTGCTCTTTGTGCTATGTAGAAATGCGGTGGTGGGCGCGAGCTGGTAACTTTTGAGGAGTTCCCGACTGGCGCGAGCATCCTTACCAACCAATCACTGATACAGCTTTCCGCTTCTGCTCTGGCGATACTTCTAGATACCGCTGCAAAGTACCCAGGTCATTGTGTCCGGATATCTCCTGAATATGCCTGAGCGGTATCCCAGCATTGTGCATTTGAGTCAGAGCAGTTCGCCTAAAGCTGTGGGTACTGACTCCCTCTACTCCCATCCGGCGACAAGCATCCTTCAAAATCTTATCAGCCATAAACCGAGTCAAGTGTTCCTTTCCCCTGACTCCAGATGGAAACAACGCCCCTGGTTGAGCGAGCTGGTACTCTGCCAGTATTGCCGCTAGTCCAGGTTGAATGTCCACAACGCGGGTTTTAAGCTTTCCCTTCGTGGTAGACTTCCTAAAAGTCAATGTTCCACTTTTAATGTCCGTAGTTTGGAGCGCCAGTGCCTCCGATACGCGACATCCAGTAAAAAGACAGATGGCAAATAAAGCGCGATCGCGTGGCGAATTTAATCCATCGGTGAACAACCGCCTCAATTCATCTGCGGTGAGAACTTTTCCTTGTCCGTTGCCCCTAACCTTCATGCTGCTATTTCGTAGTTCATAGCTAGATTACACGAAAGTCGGGTTTCGTTGAATAGGTATCTAAAAGATTGATATAGCGTTGTTAGAGAACTTACGCCCCACCCGGTTAACCCCGGCTTATCAATCCCTTTCCATCCGCCTCACGAGAGAATCAGGGTTTCGGGCGCAATCGATGATTTTTGCTTATGCCTGCGCTGTTATCACCGTCATCAAGTAAGATCGACTACCTTTGATTGGTAACTGATAGCAGGGCCGGCACAGATGGCAGAATCACCCATGTTTTGCGCTAGGGTGCCCGGTGAGCAGCAGGAGAAAATTAGGGACATTGCCGAAGCTTCTGGCAGGAAGGAAGCGGAAGTTGAAGGTCAGCGATCGCGGCTTATCTCGAAGAGACTGATCCGGCTGCGGTGATAGAGTATTTGCTGTCGATTGGATTGAGTTTTGAGGTGTGTCAGCATGACCTGGGAATCCTCAAAGCTAGAGAGGCATGGATGTTTGATGAGTGTGTGGCCCAGGAAGAGATGAAACGCCTGATCTTGGTGCCAGATTCCCAGAAACAACTGCGTGAGTTGGTGCATTTTGGCAGGGGGTTGGCGATGGAAACGATTGATCGGGGGCCGCCTGTTGTGCCGTTTTGGAGCGATCACATCCATCAACGCTTGCCTTGAGAAGCTCAGCTAATGCACGATCACTTAAACTTGTGGAGTTTGACTTTAAAGAGGCGATCGCGCTTCAGATTTAGAACTCCAAAAACTCGCACAACGGCTGGTTAAACCGGATGGTGAAGCGTGGGAGGAGGGACAATTGGTGGATATTCGACTGGCTGAGGATTTGAAGCGGAGACTGCGGGAAAGACGCTCGCTCCTAAGAGTTGAAGAATTGCTCATGTTCAAACTACCTAAAAAGCTATGACGGCACTGAACTAGATTCCCAAGATTCGAGACTTACTTTTCGCTCTCTCCAATCGGGCATTACGCTACCCAGCGTTCCCCAAAAGGCATCCCCATGATGACGGTGCAGCAAGTGGACAACCTCATGGGCGATAACATATTCCAGAACTGCTAGAGGGGCATGAATCAGGTGCCAATTAATGCGGATTGTTCCATCTTTGTCACAGGTTCCCCAAACCCGTTTCTGTTCAGAAAGCTTGACATCTCTTGGCTTGACACCTAGCTTACGCGCATAAACTCTAGCGAAGTGCTGGATATCAAGACGTGCGCGATCGCGTTTCCATTCGACAAACGCCTGCTCAATGGCTTCTTGTCTCGCATCCCCGGCTAAATAGCGAGGCACTTGGATGTGGAAGCGACTTTTGTAAGTAATAGTAACTCGCTCTACATCAGCTTCCTCAATCTGCAACATTAAGCGACGACCCCGGTACATTACCTTTGCCCCACTGACGTAGTGTTGGGAACTGGTAGGAGGGTTCTTTGGGCGGCAATCTTCGACGGCATTGAATAACCAGCGGCGTTTGGTGTCGAGGAAGGCGGCAATTTGCTCTTGGGGCGTATCAGTCGGAGCAACGACTTCTACGGTTTGAGGGGTAACGACGAGGCGCTGCCGTTTGGTGCGTGAGCTGTAGCGCACGGTGTAGGGGATGCTGGTTTGACCAATTTGTAGAACAGGCATAGCAATTAGGGGTGGAACCCGAATGCTTTGTTTAGTTTTCAGCGAACGCAAGGCTTACCAGCTTTTGCAGAAGCGTCATTTAACACATTTTTATAGAATGTATAGAAGGTTTTCAAGATGTTCTCCACTTATTCAACAACGTAAATTAGCGCTATTTTAAATACTAAGAAACTTACTCATCTCCTAGCTTATTTATATCTGACAACAAACTGCTAAACATGAATTCTATTTCGATCGATGTCAACTTCTCTTGTTGGGTTGCAACTTTATTCCCTTGTTTATTTTCACCTGATTCTTTATCGTCCTTTGCTTGAAGTTCTTTTTCCCATTTAAGCCTTTCTTTTAGTTGTTGTATTTATCGATCAATTTTTTCTATGCATTTGGGTTCTTTCATTTTAAGAGATTTCATAATAGAGCGTAACCCAGCAGCACCGTCTTCCAAAAACTCTATTTCATTAGAACTGTTTCGTATTACTGTATCAACTTCATCTATACAAGATTCCTGAAATTTTTCTGTTAAAGTTTTGATCTGACTATTTGAATAATCTTCATAAAATATATTTAAAAGTGAAGCAATAAACTCATAGTCTATACCTTCCTCAAGTTGATTCATTATAATATTCTCTGTAACACTCGAGACGATTTGGTATAATTCACCCTTTGGTTTTTCACCAGGTATACCAAAGGATTTAAGCCTAGTTACGATTCTGACAAGCTCTGAGTGGTTAATATTAGTCTGGCTCTGCAAAAGATTCTTAAGCTTGCTTATTGTTAATTTAGCCAACTCTTCAGATTCTGGATTACGTACCAATGAGGTGACATCAAGCACGAAATTTGTTTTCTCTTCAAAAGATGGTTTATCCAGAAAATAGAAAAGAGATTTATTAAAATAATGGGCTGCGACTCTACAAGTCTCACTCTCCAATGTTTTTTGGATGCCAGCTAAAAATTCAGAAAAGTATTTTATTATCCCAGAATATTGAGTTGTGATATCTATTTGTGCGGCAGTGAATTGATAATGTCTCCTGCGCGTCCATAGTATGTTATATTGTTCGAGGTAAACCCCAGCATTGATAATATCTCGAATATCGTCTTCAACCTCACTGAGATGATTTTCAATAAAATCCTGTACTGAAGGATTGTGAAAGCTAACTAGTGTCTTTCTTTTGTCGCATCCAAATTCTTGGTATTGGATATTTATAAAGTTGCCGTCGAGTAGCTTCAATGCGTCACGAAAGTCGGACTCACTGGTTTCATATCCATGCAACTGGCGACGATATCTATGGAATGCCCAGAAAGCAGTGTAAAGGTCATTGAGGAAGACATGTTCAGGCATACTTGCCATAACCAGTAACAGGTGTCTTGCAGCCCGACTAATCTGATGTTCAAATGCGTGTTTCCATATGCGGGATGGATTGTCTAAGCTTGACAGGAAAGTATCAACATATGTTTCAGGCGTGCATTCTTTTAATCGAATAGTGCTTGTCATGTATTCAATAATGCGCGGGTTGTAATTCCTATGAGCTAAAATTTTTCGGTAATTCTTATTATGAAGCAGTACCTCTTTATAGGAGATAGATATATCAGAAAAATATAGGTGATTGTAGAAAATTTTTGCTCTTACAGACGTCGTGTAATCTTCTAGAGATACTATACAGGTGCTAAATTCAAATGAAAATTGTGCCAATGATTCATATTGAAACTGAGCATTATGAAGAATGTATTCTCTTGTTGTTAGAATGAATCTCCAATTTTCATTACTTGATACCTCCTCAATAAACTCAACAATCCTTCTGTCCTCATTTTTTCTGAAAGACTCAAGAGTAGTTGTAAGCTGTTCAGCATTTAAATAAAGTATAATCCGAAAGTAAATTTAGTCTAACAAGTGAAAGATGCCAGCGAAAAATTATCTCAATCAAGAGCAAGTAGAGAAACTACAAAAA
>NZ_JACJPF010000002.1 GCF_014695915.1 Trichocoleus sp. FACHB-40 | reverse complement strand
ACCAAGATTTATCTCATCCCTATTATTGGGCAGGTTTCACGATAATTGGTAGCCCTTGGTAAGTGTATTACCTCTGTTAAGGGGTAAAAGTAGAAGAATTAGCCAAAAGTCAACCCCCGTTTTTCCTTTTTTAATAACTAACGGAACTTGAGCAAGGTCAAGCTCAAACAAGCCCTAAATTCGCTCAGCGTAATGCAAATACGTCACTATTCTCCTGGAGCCAACCGACAAATCGGTAAGATACACTGTTTTAAAAGCTGATAAAGCTTCAGTAAATGTATGCAATGATTTATTCGCCCAATCTTCTCTTAATCCTCCCATTAATTGTTGCCAAAGAATAAAAGTATAGGTACAGAAAACTAATATCAAATGTTGATGAAGACTTTTTATACTTCGCACCTGATATTCTCTTAGCTGTAGCGACCTACAATGCTAACCCTCTTCTGTCACTTTGGGAAAATTCAACGAATTTACGTTGTTACAGCCCACGAAAAATCAAGGTTTCACCCCAGTTTGACAGAAGAGGGTTAATTGCTCAAACCTAGAAGGTGGCAACTTCAGCGCTAATCAGATCCACTTCGTAGAGAACATTATCGACTACCTGAGCCAAAACGGCGTAATGGACTCAGGTTTGCTCTATAAACCTCTGTTCACCCACTCGTATCCAGAAGGTTTGGATGGTATGTTCACAGACAACGATGCCGACCAAATTATCTCGCTCGTGCGCTCCTTTAACGAAACTGTAGAGGCAGAACTTGGGGCAGCGTGACAGCGATTTGTCACATTGAAAAGGCAATCATTTTAGGGACGATCTATCTACTCTTTCCTAAAAGAAATTAGGATGTCGTCATATACTACTTTCCCGACTGGCGATCGCATTTTCGGCAGCGATTCAGGAATCCTTTTCAATAAAACCAGAACCATCGATTGGAGTTGAAGGAGGATTTTCCTTTAAGTCGTCATACATACATCTCTCAACTGGCGACCGCATTGGTGTCCGATCCGTTTCTACATCGTCATAAGCTCTTTTCCCGACATAGGAGAGCATTGATAAGGCTGATACGGCTCCTCTGACTTGTTCTGGGCGTACTTCCAAGTATTTTTGCAATTCTTCTAAATTGCGGTGTCCGGACACTTCTTGAATGACTCGCAACGGGATGCCCGCATCGCTCATCTGGGTCAAGGCTGTGCGTCGGAAGCTGTGAGTGCTGGCTCCCTCTATTCCCAGGTGCAGGCAAGCGTCTCTCAAAATTTTGGCGGCGGAGTCTGGGTTGAGGTGTCCGTGACCGTGGCGACCGGGGAACAAGAACCAGGTTCGAGGTGTGGGGTAGTAGTCAACTAACAGTGACCGCAATTCTTCGATGACTGGGATGCAGCGAGTTGCTAGCTTGCCTTTGGTGTTTCCTTTGCGAATAATTAAATCGGGTCGCACGATTTCTTTACGATCGTAGACATCAGTTGTCTTTAGGGTACAGGCTTCCCGGATGCGACAGCCGGTGTAGAGGCAGATCCCGAATAAGGCGCGATCGCGTTCGGTTTGCAAACCGGAATTGAACAGCAACTGGATTTCTGCTACAGATAAAATCTTGGCTTGACCGTGCCGATCTATTTTCATTGAAACTACCCATCAATGCCCAATGATTTACCACGATTTGGGGGTAGCTTGGAAGAGTGCAATTAATCTTGAGTCAATTGGCTTCAGATGGAGTGCAATCTACTTCATCAAGCGTAATCTTAAAGCTTGATTAAAAGCAGACTGAATGAAAAATCAGTAAATATACCATTTGAGATGCAGCGTCTCATCGCTTAGGCTCAATTGAGAAAGCTTGGGAGGCATTCTTGTCATGCCCGTGTCTAATGGGCTAGAAATCGCTGCACTGGTGCGTGAAACCAGATATCATTTAGGGCTGACTCAATTGTAGGAGAGCACAAAAGTTAAGTGTCTCATCCAATCGGTGAACCGTTGGAAAAATGGGCGCACTCGACCTTTAGCGATAGTTCTCAAGCAGATTGAGGCGCAACTGCGGGCGATGGGAGATTGGGGTATTGATTTGTTGGGTCAGTATTTCCCAAAGTCAGTGCCTCTTGAGCAGGAATTGAGGTGAATCACCAATGGATGAAGTCGTCAAAAAAGTAGCAGCTTTAGGATTACCAGGAGTCATCCTAGTAATTACAATGGCAGCTACAGGTTTAACAGGTGCCGCTGCTATCACAGCAGCTTTAGCTTTTCTGGGTGGCCCAGCAGGAATGTTGGGCGGGATTGCAGTCTTAGGACTCACCGGATTGATTACCGATGCCTTAGCAAAGGTAGGACTTGAAGATTTTTTAACAGCCGTTTATTGCACTAGACGACTTCAGGAGCCACACGGAAAGCTTTTGGAAGAGATTAATTCTTTATCGCTATTTGACGGTGACATCAAGGATAGGCTCAGAAGCACTGTAACAGATGGGTGTGGTTGTGCAACTGTAGCAGATGCTTACATTACAGATATCACCAAACAAGCGATCGCTATCTTAGAAAGTGTCCCTGGAATTACTCCCGCACACCATAGGGATTTCAAAAGCGCTAATCCAATTATGCGGCTGAGGGATGGGACAGCGGTAAGAACCTGGAAGAACCCCGTGGGAGTTGACCACGTTTTCTTAGCCGATGGCAATGACCGAATGATTTACGGCGGTTATGTGGGTTGGATTCATAGTCAAGGATTAAATGCTGCGATCTCCAGAATTAGAAGAGACTTTACTTAATAACTCTCGCCATGATGCAATCTAACCCACCACTGCCACAACCCCAAGCGTGAACCCACTGGCATCACTTTTTACCAGTATGCAGAATACACCCGCCTAGAAGCTGGAATTGAGAAACGGCTACATGGGCTACGGGGGAAAAGACCAAACTGGGTTTCATTTAGCTGTCCTGACCAACATGGAGCTATTAGCCGCAATCCGAAATACAGAGGTGGTTGAAGCTTTAGACCGTCATCTACGGGAAAGGTTGGAGACGGTCAATGCTCCATCGTTGTGGCAGAAGCTATGATAAATCGGTTGAACCCTTGCAATGGAAGATTTGACAGCGATCTCAGAGTATCTTGAGGATTAAGAAGAGTGCCACGCCCGAAATCGACAAGTAGTAAGACCAACGGTAACGCTGCAAAGAGCAGTAACGGTGCCAAGTTAGGCTTTGAGGAAATCCTGTGGGCGGCGGCGGATAAGCAGCGGGGTCACATGGACGCGGCGGAATACAAGCACGTTGTCCTGGGACTAATCTTCCTCAAGTACATTTCTGATGCGTTTCAGGAACTCTACGACAAGTTAGAGTCCCAAGAGTACGCTGACCCTGAAGACCG
>NZ_JACJPF010000019.1 GCF_014695915.1 Trichocoleus sp. FACHB-40 | reverse complement strand
TGTTTTATACCTGGAGGTACGCTGTGGCAAAAATAGTATCTATTCACTCGTTCCGTGGTGGAACTGGTAAATCAAACTTGACGGCTAACCTAGCGGCTACTATAGCCCGTCATGGGCAACGGGTAGGTATTATTGACACCGATATCCAGTCGCCAGGGATTCACGTCATTTTCGGTCTAGACATTGAAAAAATGGACTGTGCCCTCAATGACTACCTATGGGGTCGCTGTCACATTAAAGAGGCTGCCTACGACGTTAGCAATGTTCTCAAGACGGAACAGGGAGAGACAACCGTGACAAACGGCAGCCTCTACCTAATTCCCTCTAGTACTAAAGCTAGAGAAATCTCTCGCGTTCTGCGCGAGGGGTATGACGTAGTTCGTCTCAATGACGGCTTTCAGGAAATTATCCGCTGTCTGAACTTGGACTACTTGTTCATTGATACTCACCCCGGACTCAATGAAGAAACCTTAATTTCTATCGGTATCTCTAATGTTCTAGTCGTCATCCTGCGTCCAGACAGCCAAGACTTCCAGGGTACTGCTGTGACGGTGGATGTGGCTCGAAAGCTGGAGGTACCCAAGATGCTGCTGGTTGTCAACAAGGTGCTGCCAGCCTTGGGGTTCGATGCCTTGCGGGAACAGTTAGAGGCAACTTACAACACATCGGTGGCTGGTATTATACCGCTCTCGGAAGAAATGATTTTGCTAGGGAGTAAAGAACTCTTCTGCCTACGCTACCCTGATCATCCCTTCAGCCAGACAGTGGAAAAGATTGCAACTCAGATTGAACACTGAGGGTTGAGTTAAGGAAACTACTGACTGGAGGCGATCGCATTTGATGAACCAACAGGAATTTCGCAAGAGCATACTGACCTCCTATGGTGCCAGTGCCTCAGAAACCGAAGAGCTGCTGATTTACAATCAAAACGTCTTTGACCGTAGCGGTTTAACCCGTCCCGTTCAATTTCCCCTTGCACCCGAAGCCCATGTAGCCGCCTGGGAGGAATACGCCGCCCAAGCGAGAGTAGTCGGAGCATTTCAGTCGCTCAAGGGCGTGTTGGTTCAATTACAGTTTCCCATCCAGGAGGGTATCAGTCAGACTGACGCATATCGCTGTGCTACCCGTAAGGGTGTGCTGGTGGATGGTATGGCTGAGGCGACTGGTTTGGTCTTGAAGCAACCAGAGAAACTTCAGTTGATAATACATCAAAGCCTTGCAGGAGCTATCCCTGTTTTGCTCACCGGGAACCGGGAGGATTTTGTTTCTCTGGTACAGGCACTAACAATGCGTAATGAACCAAAACCAGTCCCTGCATCTATGGGAGCCTGCATGGTTGCTGGTTTTAACAACTGGGATCGGATTCGCCAGTATCGACAACAATGGGAAGATAAAAACCCTTTGAATTGCTCAGAATCGAGTTGGGCAGAAGAGTTTGGGCGGCTCATTCCGCATAAGGAGCTTTATCAGGATCGATTGATTATTTTGAGCGATGGTCCTTACAGTGATGTCCCAGCCAGCGATATGGGACTCTCGGAATCGGAGTGGCGGAACTTATCCCTAACAATTCGGCTGGAACATGAATGTACCCACTACTTCACACGCCGCTTGTTTGACTCGATGCGAAATAATCTACTCGATGAACTGATTGCCGATCACAGAGGCATTGTAGCTGCTACAGGACACTATCGGGCTGATTGGTTTTTACGCTTTCTGGGCTTGGAAGCGTTTCCGAATTACCGAGAAGGAGGCAGACTGCAAAACTACCGAGGTCAGCCAGCACTTTCTGATGGGGCTTTTAAGATTTTACAGGTGCTAGTAAAGACGGCTGTAGAAAATTTGGAGCGCTTTGATGCTGAATATGCAGGTGAGTTAATCACCTTTAATAACCAACCTTTGATGTTAATAGCATTAACCTATTTGACATTAGAGGAATTGGCTTCTCAAGAGGCAATAATTCGCCTCAAAAAGACTATAGATGAATTACAAACAACCCTATATGTGTAAAGCATCAAAGTTATGAGATGTGAGGTAATTCGGGACACCCTCCCCTTAGAAGAAATAGGGAGATAAAATTATGACAGAAGTTCTACTCAAAGAATTAAGTAATAGTGACATCAATTGGATGAGCGCTACGGGCTGTCGGCAGGAGATAGCTGCGGGTACTGTCCTTGTCCAGGAAGGAAAAGCTGCCGATACCCTACATATTGTCCTAGATGGAACCTTAGCCGTTACAGTCTCTCAAGCTGATAACAATCCTCTATCCCGTGCTTTTGCGGCTATCGAGGGTGGCGAAATCTCAGGTCGGGAGATAGCTAGGTTATCAAGCGGTGAGGTAGTGGGAGAAATCCCCTTCCTGGGTACTCGCCCGACCGCTACCACTGTGAAGGCGATCGAGAAGTCGCTTGTGATGTCGATTCCCCAACAGCAATTGACAGCAAAATTGCAGCAGGATGTTGGTTTTGCTTCCCGTTTTTATCGAGCGATCGCTATTTTACTTTCAGACAGACTCCAGAGCATAGTCAGTCAGCTTACTCGTAGCAAGCTTGCTCAAGGTCAGGCGCTGAGGGATATGCTGTTTGTTTTGGGAGGATTGAATGACAGTGACATCGATTGGATGATTGCTACAGGCAGTCGCCAAAAAATTGCGGCTAATACCGTACTTATCCATTCAGGAGGACCTGTGGATGCGTTGTATATCCTATTGAATGGAACAATGACTGTTTCTGTTTGTGAAGATGAGCGCAATCCTTTAGCCCGTGCCTTTGCAGCTCTAGAGGACAGTGAAACTTCAGGTCGAGAGATAGCGAGATTATCGAGAGGTGAAATTGTCGGAGAAACCCCCTTCATTGATGTTCGCTTACCTTCTGCGACTGTGAAAACCCTTGAAGACTCGATTGTCTTGTCGATTCCCCGGCAGCAATTAGCAGCAAAATTACAGCAAGATGTAGGATTTGCTTCCCGTTTTTATCGAGTAATTGCTACTTTGCTTTCAAATAGATTGCAGGCGATGCTCAGTCGCCTTGGGTATGGTAGGCGCGTTTATAGCAAAGGTCAGCCACTGAATGGAGGGGTTGAATATGAGGATGAACTGGATTCTAGCGTTTTAGATCATATGGCACTGGCTGGAACCAGATTTGATTGGATGCTGAGACGTTTGAGAGAAAGTTAAATTCTTCAATTTTTCCTGCTGTTGACTGAATACACAGTGGTAGCAATCGCGCTTAGGACTGCTACTTTGACTTAGCTGCTGTGTGTTGTGGTAGTGAGCGATCGCAACATTAAATTACCTCACAAAACAGAACCCAAAAAATTGTCAGTCTTACCGAAAAATTGGGCGTTGTAGGGGGATGTCCTCCCCCCTAAACTACTAAGTATTAATCCTGTTCAAAGAACTTGACATACCTGAGCTACAGAACAGGAAAGATTTTTGTTTCGCAAGTGGTTGTCGAGGCCCCATAAATGGTTAACCAGAAGCAAAACCTATTCCGAAAAGAGTCACTGGAGCGTTTATCTTCTCCTGAAAGACTAGATCAGTTGATGCAGGTGGTCAGTCCCAAGAGCTGGCTGCCTTTAACATCCTTGGCTTCCTTGGTAGTGGTGGCATTGATTTGGAGTATTTATGGACGCATTCCAATTACTGTCGAGGGCCGAGGGGTAATAATTTATCCCAGCCAAGTTGTGCCGCTACAATCGAAAAGCTCAGGGCAGTTACTAGCTCTAAATGTCAAGGTCGGAGATATGGTCAAAAAGGGTCAGGTATTAGGAACACTTGACCAAATTGAACTCCGGAAGCAACTACAGCAGCAGCGCGATAAACTGGCGGAACTACAGTCACAAGACCAAGCCGTCGGTTCGCTCCAAGGGCTACGCAACGAACAGGAAAAACGGACAATTCAGCAACAACGCCAGTACCTCCAGCAACGCATTCGGGAACTCCAATCCCTGATGCCTCTCCTCCTATCAACAAGCAGTGAATCGATCCAGCAGCAACGCCAGAGCCTCCAGCAAAGCCTACGGCAAGCCCAGGCTATGACTCCTATTTACAAGCAGAGACTGGAGATTCGTAGGCAGCTCTACAAGGAAAGAGTGATTACGAATGATGTACTTCTGGATGCACAAGTAAAAGACCAGGAAAACCGCGATAAAATTGCCGATCTCGAAGCTCAGTTAAAGCAACTAGATGCTAAGAAGACAGAGCAAGAAAAGGCTAATCGTGACAACCTCAGTATGATCTCTGACCTCCGGACTCAGTTGAAAGAGCAGGATAGCCGGGAAGCAACTCTAGCTCAACAAAACCTGGAAACTTCAACAACTCGAAAAAAAGAGATTCAAGAGGTCCAGCGAGAGATTGCCAAACTGGAACTGCAATTAGGTAACAACACTAAGATTATTAGTCAACACAGCGGACGCATACTAGAAATCACTACTAACCCGGGGCAGGTTGTTGAGGCGGGAACCCGATTGGGGAGCATAGACGCAGAGAATCCATCCAGCTTGCTGGTTGGCATAACCTATTTTGCGGTTGGGGATGGCAAGAAAGTTCAACCGGGCATGACGCTCCAAATTACGCCACAAACTGTGAAACGGGAACGCTTTGGCGGCATCCTAGGTACTGTCAAAACTGTCTCTGGGTTTCCAATCACAAAAGAGTCAGCAGCCAATGTGGTGGGCAATGCAGAAGTGGTGGAAGGTCTGATGTCTGACAAGCAGGAGGGAGTAATGCAAGTATCCGCAGACCTAAAGCTGGATTCCACTACTTTTAGCGGCTACAACTGGTCTTCTTCCAAGGGACCGCAACTGAAAATCTCTTCTGGAACTACCACTGTTGTTCGAGTCAAGGTGGAAGAGCGGGCTCCCATTACGTTTGTTTTACCTATCCTGAGGTCGGTCAGTGGCATCAACTAATCCGACCTTAACGGCACCGATTAATCCTTTGCAGCAGATGCAAAAACTGCTGAGAGGTCAAAGCAGGCGGGTAAAGACGCCAACGCTTTTGCAAATGGAAGCTGTCGAATGTGGGGCTGCTGCTCTAGGAATTATTCTGGGTTACTACTGTCGGATTGTGCCACTGCCAGAACTTCGTCGAGAGTGCGGGGTTTCCCGCGACGGCAGCAAGGCTTCCAACGTGCTGAAGGCTGCTCGTAGCTACGGACTTGAAGCTAAAGGCTTTAAAAAGGAATTGGAGCAACTTCAAGACCTGTCTCCTCCCTATATTGTGTTCTGGAACTTCAACCACTTCCTAGTCGTGGAGGGAATTTGCCAGCAGATGGTTTATCTCAATGACCCTGGTACTGGACCACGAAAGGTGTCTCGACAGGAATTTGACGAGGGGTATACCGGAGTGGTGCTGGTCATGGAACCCGGTCCGGAGTTCCAGAAAGGGGGGCGTAAACCCAACCTATTGAGAGCGCTGTGGGAACGGTTACAGGGTGCTACTGGTGTCCTAGCTTACTGTTTACTGGCGGGATTACTACTGACGCTTGTCGGGCTGGTAGTACCCGTATTTAGCCAGGTGTTTGTCGATGAAATCCTCGTTCAGGGGCGGCAGCACTGGTTGCGACCACTACTTTTGGGGATGGCGATCGCAGCTATACTTCAGGGAATACTGACGCTACTACGGTTGCGATATCTGCGCCGATTGAAAGTCAAGCTGTCTGTAGGGATGTCCAGCCGCTTTCTCTGGCACATCTTGCGTTTACCCGTTGGTTTCTATGCCCAACGGTTTGCCGGAGAAATTAGTAACCGCACTAGCCTCAACGACCAAGTTGCTGATGTTCTTTCAGGGAGATTGGCAACTACAGCTATTGATGCGGTGATGGTCATTTTTTACGCGCTAGTCATGCTGCAATATGACGCGGTACTAACCTCGGTTGTAGTCAGCTTTGCCGTAGTGAATGTCTTAACCTTGCAGTGGATTTCCCGTCAGCGCGTAGATGCAAATCAACGATTAATTCAAGAGTATGGCAAAGCGGCTGGCGCGTCCATTGCCGCTCTCCAAAGTATAGAAACCATCAAGGCATCTGGGTTGGAATCAGATTTCTTTGCCCGCTGGTCAGGTTACTACACCAAGGCAATCAATTCACAGCAGGAATTAGGAGTAACTAACCAGACGTTCTCAGTGTTACCTGCACTCCTATCTTCACTCTCATCTATGGCTTTGTTGGTTGTTGGTGGTTTACGGGTAATGAACGGACACCTCAGCATTGGGATGCTCATAGCCTTTCAAGGACTGATGCAGAGCTTTCTGCTGCCTGTCAACAATCTTGTTAGCTTCGGCAGTACCCTGCAAGAAATGGAAGGTAATTTGATTCGCCTGGATGATGTGCTGGACAATCCGGTCGATCCACAAGTAGAAAGCAGAAGTCACAAGGATAATGAAACTATTCAATCTTCCCGTCTGCAAGGCTACGTCGAGCTGGAAAACATCACATTTGGCTATAGCCGCTTAGAGGCTCCCCTAATTGAAAACTTTACGCTCTCGGTCAAGCCTGGACAGCGAGTTGCCTTGGTAGGAGGGAGTGGCTCTGGCAAGTCTACCGTTGCCAAACTCGTAAGCGGACTCTACGAACCTTGGGAGGGAGAAATTCGCTTTGACGGGTTACCTAGGCATCAGATTCCGCAATCAGTACTAACTAACTCCGTCGCTATGGTGGAGCAAGATATTTCGATGTTTGGCGGAACTGTTAGAGACAATTTGACTCTATGGGATACCACAGTATCAGATAAAAGCTTGGTGCGAGCTTGCCGCGATGCGGCGATCGATGATGTGGTTCTCTCGATGTCTGGGGGATTTGATGCATCCCTTATCGAAGGGGCCGCTAATTTAAGTGGAGGACAGCGACAGCGGCTGGAAATAGCCCGTGCTTTGGTGAACAACCCCTCGATTCTCGTCATGGATGAAGCCACGAGTGCCCTAGATGCTGAAACGGAAAAAATTATTGACCAGAATCTGCGGCGGCGGGGGTGTACTTGCCTGATTGTTGCTCATCGGTTGAGTACCATCCGGGACTGTGATGAAATCATCGTCCTTGAACGTGGAAAGGTAATGCAACGAGGCACCCACCAAGAATTGTGGCAAGTAGAGGGAGCATACTCGCGGTTGATACGCAGTGAGGGGTAAGCAGTTTAAATGGTCAACCAACTTACGAACACAGACTTACAAGGGCAACTATGCTGTCTTAAAGGCAATGAGCCAATACTACTGGATGAACCACAAACTGTTTGGGTGGTTCAGTCTGGCACTATAGCGTTGTTTGCCGTTACGGTTGAAAATGGTGTTGTAGAAGGAACTCGCCGCTATCTATTCAGTTGCGATCCAGGAGAAGCACTTTTCGGAACTCAGCCTAGTGGCAATCAGCAGCGCCGACTCCTAGCAGTGCCGATTGGCGAGACAGAACTGCTGAAGGTAGATCGAGAATGCTTTAAGCAGTTAGTTGCCGATGGGGATACTAGAGTGGTTGCCTTGGTAGAGGGCTGGCTCCAGCAAATTAACGCTGGACTTTCCGGTGTCGCCATGCCAGTGATTCAGGTAAAGGCTTCGGGAGAAGCACTATTTTCCCTGGTTGATGGTGAGACGCTTCAGCCTGAGTCAGAGGCGAAGGACGCTACCAGGTTCTGCTGTGCGATCGCATGGGTACTCCTCAGCCAAGGAAATGTCCGCTTGATGGGGTTTGAGGAACTAACTCTAGATTCGGCAGCAGGAACTTTTCCCCTAACCGCCGGAATGTGGTTGGAAGCTGTAGGGGAAGTTCAGCTTGCCACCCAAACGACGATCGCAATTCGAGACCCGGATACCCTGCTTGGGGGACTGTCCCACCTTCACACTCAACTCCTTGACTACATTAATCTCCTAGAGCAGCAGGAAGCGCAGGAAGAACTACAGCGCCTTCAGGATCGGGAACGTCTTAATCGTCAGGTGACAGCAGAGGCTTTGGGTGAACTCGCCTCGTCACTAGGAACTCAAGAAGCAACCTTTTTCCTAGAAGGTACGCCCTTGTTGGTCGTTGCGGGTGCAGTCGGAAGGTCTCTCGGTGTCACAATTCGTCCTCCTGCTCGCTCAGAAGACCTCAAGCGGGTCAAAGACCCGTTGGAAGCAATTGTCAGGGCTTCAAGGCTTAGGATGCGGCAGGTTCTATTGCGGGACAACTGGTGGGAGAGGGACTGTGGTTCTTTAGTTGCCTACACCCAGCAGGACAACCAACCAGTAGCGCTGCTGCCTATTTCGGCTACTCGCTACGAAATCTTTGACCCAGCCAATAAGACCCGTGTTCCTGTAGATGCCCGTAGTGCCTCGACGCTAAACCCTTGTGCTTATATGTTTTATCGGTCTTTGCCCGATAAAGTCCTCAAAGCTATAGATATATTCCGATTCGCGCTCAAGGGTCGTGGGAGAGAGTTGCTTGTTATCTTTTTAACAGGCATTGCCGCTACGCTGCTGGGGATGCTTACACCCCACGCTACTGCCATTCTGATTGATAACGCGATTCCTGATAGCGATCGAGGGTTATTGCTGCAAGTCGGATTGGGGCTGTTGGTTGCTGCTTTCGGGATAGCGCTATTTCGGCTGGCTCAGGGGTTTGCCCTCCTGCGGGTGGAAACGGTTTCGGATGCTTCTACCCAAGCCGCTGTCTGGGATCGGCTGCTGAACCTGCCAGTATCTTTTTTCCGCGAGTACACCACAGGAGATCTTCAGTCTCGCGTTACATCAATTAGTACAATCCGTCGTCAACTCAGTGGCACAACCCTAATCACTCTTATCACGGGTTTGTTTTCATTACTGAACTTGGCGCTTTTGTTTTACTACAGTTGGAAATTAGCCCTAGTCGCTGTGGCTGTGGCTGTAGTTGCGATCGCTATCACCACACTTTCTGGCGTGTTCCTCGTCCGCAAGGTTCGCCCACTACTGGAAGTCAAGGGAAATATCTTTGGGCAGACGGTGCAGCTTATCAATGGCATTTCTAAACTGCGTGTCGCTGGGGCTGAAGAGCGTGGTTTCGCCGCTTGGAGTAAAAACTACAGTCGGCAAATAAAATTAGAACTTAGCACCCAGAACGTTGAAGACCTTGTCGCACTGTTCAATACAGTGATGCCAACGCTGACTTCTGGAGTCCTCTTTTGGTTTACTATCAAGCTTCTGGAGGAGGCTCAAACTACAGGCGGTATCGGACTGACGATTGGCACTTTCCTCGCTTTTAACAGCGCCTTTGGCACTTTTATTAAAGGTGCCACAGACGTAAGCAATACAGTTACTAACGCTTTGCAAGTCGTCCCTCAGTGGAAACGCGCTCAGCCAATTCTAGAGACTATACCGGAAGTGGATCTCAGCAAAGCCGATCCAGGCAAACTCATGGGCAGAATCGTCGTAGACCATATCACCTTCCGCTACCGACAAGATGGACCCCTGACGCTGGATGATGTGAGCCTGTATGCAGAGCCTGGAGAGTTTATTGCACTTATAGGCGGCTCTGGGAGCGGTAAATCCACCATATTTAGATTGCTACTAGGATTTGAAACTGCCGAAGATGGCACCATCTATTACGATAGTCAAGATTTGTCTGGGTTGGATGTTGACGCAGTGCGCCGACAGTTAGGCGTCGTCCTGCAAGCTGGTCGGATTACATCTGCTTCTATTTTCGACAACATCGCTAGCGGTGCTCGGATTACACTCGATGAAGCTTGGGAAGCAGCCCGAATGTCTGGGTTTGCTGACGATGTCGCAGCCATGCCAATGCAAATGCACACAGTCATCAGTGAAGGGGGTGGCAATCTTTCTGGAGGACAACGGCAGAGGCTGCTCATTGCTAGGGCATTGGTATTGAAACCCCGAATTTTGCTATTTGATGAGGCTACCAGTGCTTTAGATAATAGAACACAGGCAATTGTCAGTGAAAGTCTAGACAAGCTGCAAGTTACCCGGATGGTAATTGCCCATCGGCTTAGCACAATCCGCAACGCTCACCGGATCTATGTACTTGACTGCGGTCGGGTCGTGCAGCAGGGCAGTTTTGAGGAGCTGGCTTCTCAGGAGGGGCTGTTTGCCCAGTTGATGACTCGCCAGATGGCCTAGTTGGTATTCATTCGTAACAAGTTTGCTCCAACACATCTAAAACACTTCCCCAAGTTTTTAGTTCTAACTGCCAGCCCCGACTCTGACCGCTTGGAATCATCCTAGTCACAACGCCCGTTCGCCCTTGATCGTAGAGGCAGACCCAACGGTAGGAGCGCTCTATATACGTTACGAATTGTTTCGGAATAAGCCTAAAATCGACTTTTCTAAATCTGCAAACCTTCCAGTAAGGGCGAAATTAATCGAAAATCTAAAATCGATTTACCGTTTAACTAAATGTGAAGTTTTGTAAAACGTCGCATAATTCTGGACTTTTGGGTCCGAGAGGTAAATAGAGGTTTGCTAGTTTCATCTTGGTAATCGAACCTAAATTCTTACTTGTTTACCCGAAAAGCAGACTGATGAACTTCAAGCTAAGGCACCAAAAGCTTGCGCCAGCTCCATACGTCTTGAGAGTACAGTCTTTATGCCCAAAAATGCTGCTACTGATGATTTATCCACCTCAGTAAATCACCCAATGCTCGGCAAGCTATTAGATGGACGCTATCAGATAATTGACAGCTTGGGCAGAGGTGGATTTGGTCAAACCTACATTGCTCAAGATACTCGTCGCCCTGGAAACCCAACCTGTGTCGTTAAACACCTCAAACCTGCTAGTAGCGATTCCGAATGCTTGCAAATCGCTCGGCGTCTATTCTGTAGCGAAGCCGAAATCTTGGAAAAATTGGGCTACCATGACCAAATTCCCCGGCTGTTAG
>NZ_JACJPF010000018.1 GCF_014695915.1 Trichocoleus sp. FACHB-40 | reverse complement strand
ATGACGGGCTATAGTAGCCGCTAGGTTAGCCGTCAAGTTTGATTTACCAGTTCCACCACGGAACGAGTGAATAGATACTATTTTTGCCACAGCGTACCTCCAGGTATAAAACAATATAAAAGCTTTGATATGACCACTCTCGACAGCGTGCTGAGTTCTGGCGCAGGCTATCTGCCTGATTACAGCCACCCAAAAGTGGGAGTAGGTGTACCTTGGTTGCGGATTTATTTACCATCGTCTACCACTCGACCCTTGAGCTGTTGAACCCTTTGTTGCAATCGCTGGTAGTACTCCGTCTCAGTTTCACTAGCTGTTACCGATTGATTTCTGAGCTTTTGCACTTTTTTCTGCAACTGCTGAAAGTCATCCGTTTCCGTAATTTCAGCGACCTGGCGAACCTTTTTGGCTTCGTCAATCTCAACGCGCAGTTCCATCACCTGCTGTTTCAGGTTCTGCTCTCGTGCCTTCAACTTTTGAGCCATCTGTAGGAAGACGCGCACCAGTTGACCAATATCGTCCTGAGAGTGAGACACCTCAGCTAATCCTTGAGGCTCGAAATCGTCCTCTTCCAGTGCTTGTGCTGCCTTGGTGAGGGCGCGAATCGGTCTGACAATGCTCCGCGCTAGGAGCAGTGCTATGATTGTTGCGATCGCTCCTACTGCCAGTAAGCTGCGGCTATTTTGCCAGATTAGATGATTTAGGGGAGCGGTAAACTGTGCATCAGTTTTGTTCACTGCCAACACCCAGGGTTGCTCGTCTAGGGGAGCGAAGCCAACCATCTGGCGTGTCTGCTCCTGTGGGGAGTAATAACTGGTGTGACCGATTTCTTTAGTCCCCACCATCGCCGCTGCCAACTTTGGAATGTCCAAGCTCTCAATTTGCTCGATGCCATAAAGCCTGTCGGTCTCGACCTGCTTACGTTTCTCTGGCGGTAAGGGAGCCAAACTATGGTAGAGGAGAGACTTATCCGGGTGGCTGATGATTACCCCCTGCTGGTCAACCAAAAAGGCGTAGCTCCCAGAGCCTGCCTGTAGCGCATTTACAATCGCCCAGATTTCCTCTCCCTTGATTTTTAAGACTGCTACTCCCAGGATCTTGCCACTCTCAGACCGCACAGGGTGGGAGAAGTAAATGCCTGGTCGCCCACTGGTTGTACCAACTAGGACACTAGAGACGTAAGGCTGTCCCTGGATTGCCTGTTGAAAGTATTCGCGAAAGGCGTAGTTTTGACCCATGAATGTTGGATCGGTGGAAGCGAGGCCGCGCCCCTCTTTGTCTAGGAGATAAACAGCGTCATAGTCGGGGTTGGAGCGGAAGATGTTATCTAGCGATCGCTGCACGGAGGAGCGGAAGGTTCCTTGCTTCTCAGGCGTGGTAGAAGTGAGGAAACCTACCACATTCTTCTCAGTACTGACTTGAACCACAACGCGCTGGATATCGATGATTAGCTGGTCGAGGCGACTAGCGTTACTGGTGGCTAACAGTTCCAGTTTGCGGTATTCACTATCCTCTGCACTCTTCAGGCTCTGTTGGAGGTTGTAATAGGCAGTGAAGCTCATCGGTATGAGCGTAGCTGAGAGCAGTGCTACCGAGAGTTTAGTCCTGATAGACCAGCCAAGGGGGTTAAACAACCGACGCAAGTGCTTACCAAAGCCGATTGATTGCTCTAAACCCGACCATACTTTGCTGAGTGGTTGGTTGTTGAACGATGTCTGCTCCCCAGGGGCAGCCTTTAGCCCCCCAGCAATCGCCTCTAGCTGTGCGTCACTGAGTTTAGTGTCATCTGGCTCTGAGACTTGAGCCAAAGCAACTTTCCATTCTTGCTGTGTAAAAGTGTAGCCAGCAGCTCGTACAATTTCTAGGCATTTCTCATCACTGGCAGCGTTTCGGAGTTGTTTTTGGAACACTTCATCCGTAGCTACCCGCTCGTAAAAGGCTCTTGCGCTTTCAACAGACATAAATTTTAAAGAGGCTATTAAATGGGTTGCCTCAATCCCAGAGAGTGGCAGTAATCTCTGCTATGTCCAGGGACTGCTTCACTTTAATAAGAACGCTTAAGTCATTCTTGAGTAGAATGCCTTGGCGCTTTCAATAGACATATACCCTCCTCCTCTAGGCTGATATCTAATTGATATCTAGTAGCTTACGGGAGGCAATCTCTGACTACAATGCACCATCTTTCTATAAGACTGACAATTTTTTCGGTTCTGCTTAGTGTGCAGCAGGAGGCGATCACTGTGTTAATTCAAATAGGAGGCTGAGTCGCCAGTTATCATTAACTAAAATTGAGTTAGTTAAAAAAAAAAGATGTCTAAGAATTCTTCTGCATTACTTCACAGTAAGCTTTCTGAATCTTCAGACAACTAAGTTGCCAGACACTATTAGATAGATTTAGAGATGTTCTTAAATCGTATCTTATACATCTGAAACAAAATTATTATCTACGTCTGCTACATTATCAACTAAATCTTTGGTAATACATCCTTGACATCTGAAATCAAATCTTTGCCTGCGTCTATCACGTCACCAATAAAATCCTTGCCAGCATTTACTAGGGGTCTTTCCCCAGAACCACCAGCAACTGCCTCAAGCTCTTCATCAGATATCTGATTAGGCTCTTGGTTGGACTCTATTTGATTATTAGTCATGATTTTTTCTCCTTCTAATTTTGGGTTTACTCATCTGAACAACCATAGGTTAGTAATTCTGAGTAATCACTTATACTCCTGTTAAACCCATCAACTTCTTTCAAGCAAGTTGGGAGTTCAGATTGATATCTAATAGCTTAGGAAGTAAAAAAGCTGGGTTCAATGCACAATATTTATGTGGGAGTAGCAATTTTTTCGGTTTTGATTTAGATTCTGATGATAGTGAAATCCTCAAACTTCGCGTCATTAAGGCTTTTAACCAACTTTAAGCCAGACGAGCATTTCCCGTTTGCTATAGTGCCTGTTTGATTTTATATTGAAACCTCTATGCTTTTTACTTCAACTTTCTTCACAATACAGAATACAGCAGTATGTTTCGTCTAACAGCACACTAATTAAACTTGAACTTAACAGTCATTCGATTTGACGATATCAGATATATAAAAAATTGCTAGTCTGATCTAAAAATTGTTCATAGTATTTGCGTTTAAGTCCTTTTACTGTAATTAACAGAGTTAGGTGATTGAAAAATGAAGTAGTAATTCAAAACTACCTTATGGCTTCAATCAGCTATATCTAAGTGTTGTTTACTTAAAAGGATAGAAAACATGAGCGAACAAACTTCCCCACAGACTCGCCAAGATATCGAAGCACACATGATTGCTCAAGCCTGGAAGGATGAAGCTTACAAGCAGGAATTGCTGAGCAACCCCAAGGCTGTAATTGAACGTGAATTTGGCGTTCAACTGCCACATGAAGTGAACGTTCATGTGATGGAAGAGGATTCTAGCAATCTTTACTTTGTACTTCCAGCATGTCCCAACTTGTCGGGAGCAGAATTATCTGATGAGCAGTTGGAAACTGTAGCTGGTGGTGTTTTACCACTGATAGCAACAGGCGCAGCCATTTTTGTTGCTGGCGCTGTTGACGGCTATCTAGAAAACCAAGCTTGATTTTAAGCTGAAGCCAATTTAATGATTGAACAATGAGGTAATAAGAAAAACCACCTTAGGGTCAATTAGTCCAATCTGTAACCAAGCTCAATTTTATTCACTTTAGGAGATAAGAAACATGAGCGAACAAACTTCCCTACAGACTCGTAAAGATATCGAAGCACACATCATTGCCCAAGCTTGGAAGGATGAGGCTTACAAGAAGGAGCTGTTCAGCAACTCCAAGTCAATCATTGAACGGGAATTTGGTCTTCAACTACCTGCTCAGGTGAGTGTGCAAGTGCTGGAGGAGAACCCCACCGCCCTCTATTTCGTACTGCCAATGTGTCCCTCTAAGGAATTAACTGAGGAGCAATTAGAGGCTGTGGCTGGAGGTTTCCCTGTCGTAAGTGACATTTTCAACGCCGGCAAAGACTTGGGTGACACAATCTATGATGTGCTCCACTAATTAAGGTCTATGTGTAAGAAGGTGTCTGAAAAGTCGAAGTTACTAATATCAAGTAAGTTAATTTGATTAGAAACTACACTAACCAGCCAATGTTTTGTGAGTTTGTGACATTTAAGCATGGCAGTGTAGAGCTAGATCAGGGGCTTTTCAGACATTTTCTGAGGCAACTAGTTTCGTCTACAGTCATTCCCGAACTACTCAAAGCTAGATTGAGTGTTCCTTACTTAGCTACAGTTAGCTCAGTAAGATACTTATCTCCTGCTCTTGCTAAAAAAATCTGTGGTAAATTTATCATGCAGAAGAAAACACAAATTATTTCCGGCACACTAGTTTCAGTGATTCTGTTGTTTTTGCTTGCCGCTAATTTCTCTTCACTATACACGGTGGGAAAGGATTTTGGTCGCACTATCTATGAATCGTTTTCCAATCGCAAATAGAGCGCTTTGCACTAACTGGTTCCTAGTTGGATAAGCAAATATAGCAGAAAGTCTAGGGTAAAGTTATTATTATCCTTGTTATCTGAGCAGGAACTAGAGGCTGTAGCTGGTGGTATTGCAGCGCCAACGCTATCCATTTTGCCCAACACCTTCTCTAAATCATCTAGACTCTTAAAACTGCAATTAGCGATCAGTTCATTCGTCCGTGGTAAATGCTCTGCGGATTGTAACTCTGAAGAATAAGCAGGTAAAAATGGGTGGTGTCCTTGTCTGTTGTTGTCTAATTCATACTGAGGATACTCACATTGACAGAAATGCTCTAGAAAATCGGTTTAATGTCTTGCTGAAGATCCAAACATCTTACCCTCAGCACTACTGTGGCAATGCTCCCAGCATTATTCAAGGATGAGTCCTTCCGTTTTCTCTCTTCAATGACTAGAAACTTGGTACAGTTTCAAGCTTGGTATTGCTAAGGGAGGTAAATAGGGTAACCCAGTTCCCGAACGAGAACAAGAATCCCACCCCACGCTTTGTAAGCGGAGGGGTGGGTAGTGTCAATTTTCCTGCTGCATCACCTACTGCGATTGATTTGGAGCCGCTACTTGTCGTAACCAGTCGGACGCATAGTAGTTATCTGTCACCACTTGAGGACAGCGCTGACAAGCGGCTTTTCCTTCTTGCTGCCACCAGCGGCAATGCGGGCGAATCTGGCAGGCTGGCAGTGCTTCGACAACAGAAGGTAATTGCTCCACAATCCGCATAGCTAGGCGGCAACGAGAGCCATCAAAGTGCTTGCAGCCATGACCAGCACAAGTTGAAGCCATGCGGAAGACTTCTGTAGGTTCCACTGAACCAGATAATGCCAAGACATCCTCATCAACTGGCACTGCCTCGGTGAGATATCCAACCTGCGGCGCGGCTACGGTTCCTCCCACTACACCAAACACAACAGCCTCGCCAGCTTCTGGTCGTCCACTAGGGCAAAGAGGCATCGTAGCCAGATCAGGGACTGATGCTGTTGATTCACGACTACTGGAATCATTGCTACTTCGACTCAGGCGGGAGTCGGCTGATGTAGAAGTCTCTACAGACGATGCTGAATTGGCGATCGCGCGATCGCTTGTTTCAGGATTTTGAGGAATACCATTTGAGTTAAAGGGTTGCGGCACATACTCTTCAAACAAGCTTCTCCACCCACCAAGGCTGTAGGAGAAAGCCTGAACTGACCTGAGAATTCCAACAGAGCGAGCCTGAATCGCTCTTTTGCGAACCTGAAGGGCGGTATGTTCTAACTCTTCGGGTCTAATCCGCTCAGTTTGGCAAGTTAACTGATTTTGAGATGAGGAAATTGATTGTTCCACAGGGTTACTCCTCTGGTAAAGGTATGGGGGCTTCAATATACTTGAACCCCCCCAATAGTTGTTGAGATCGAGCCTTCGGAGATTAGAACTAATCAACTGCAATTAGACCCGCAATTAAGGGCTTGATAGGGAGTCCTGCTATACCACCTGCGACCATCTCCAGTTGGGAGTCACTCAGTTCTTCGTTAGTTGGATTTGCAGGGATGACCAGATGTTTGACAGTTGGCGTGTCTTCGTGAAAGCAAATGGTTAAAGCGTCAGGCACGTCTTCACCCGTTCCCTCTTTGATACCAGCCTTTGGGTTCTTGAGCAGTCTAGCTTTGAAAGCCTCATCAGCTAAGGCTTGTTGTATCACTTGGCTGATAATTGGATTTTGTCCCTCCAAGTTGTACCTTTCTAAATGCTCCTTTCTTGGCAAAATATAATTCTGTCGGTCTAGTCCATCTTCATGCACTTCAACCTTTACAGAATCGGGAACCTTCGCACCGATCTTAGCCAGTATGGGCTTGGGGTCTGCAATGAAGCCGTTTTTAAAGTCTTCATCAGCCCAGGCTCGTTCGAGAAGAGCTTCGTAGGAATTGATCTGAATTGTCATGATAAACCTTCGATGAATGCAAGTTAATTTGAGAGAAACTTTCCTTCTGCTCATAGGCAGCAGCACCTACGAGAATAACTACGCGGTGAGCGATCGCTGCCGACTTTACCAATCGCTGCTCCGTGCTGTTGAGAACTTGCGCTCCTCACATTCAGAACTGCTAATGGTTTCTTGAGCCTAAAAGCTTTGTCTAGATAGGCTCGTTTAAACCTAAGCTTAGAAGTCAAGTTAGCGCGATCGCATTGACAGATTTTTCGCTCTTGATTGATGATTTTTTCGCTGTTTCGTAAGTAGTCTTTTGCAAAAACTTTTTTGAGACGTAAAGCGCCTGTAAGACGTGAGCTACTTCTGCTAGATACTGAGCTAATTACGCTGCGCGTTGCGCCAGCCTTGGGGAGTAGTGCCGTGATATTGGCGAAACTGGCGGAAGAAATGACCTGCATTCTGATAGCCCACCGCCTCGGCAATCCTATCTACTGAGTGGTTAGTCTCCAGGAGCAAGGAACACGCCTCTACCATCCGGCGCTCAACAATCCAGCGGTTCACCGTTTTTCCCGTCTGATGTCGCACCAAGTCAGTTAAATAAGCCGGAGAGTAACGGACTGCTTTGGCTACATCCTTGAGGGTAATTGGTTGATGATAATTGGCATCAATAAAGTGGAAGACTTCACTCAACTTTGGGCTGGATGGAAAAATTGATTGAGGGGCTACCTGTTTTGCCGTGTCAGCAGGAGGTGGCTCTGCGATTCGTTGCACCTCAACAGCACACCATTGCCTGAGGGCTGCCTGTTTTTCCAGTCGAACTGCGATCGCTCTCAGTAATTCCTCTACCGTAGAGGGTTTAGTAAGATAGTCATCCGCTCCCAACTCCATCCCTTGGCGAAGCTCAGCCTTGGTACCCTTAGCAGTAAGAAAAATGAAAGGAATCATTGCTGTGACAGGGTCTTGGCGGAGCGTGCTTAGAACGCCGTAACCATCAAGTTCCGGCATCATAATGTCGCAAAGCACTAAGTCGGGAAACTGTTCCTGTACTCTCTGGACACCGACACGGCCATTTTCCGCACCGATCGCATCGAACCCTTCTTCCTCTAGGCTTTCTAGATAGATATCTCGGCTTTGTGCCTCATCTTCAATCACCAGAATCTTTTTCATTGTCTCCTCCTGATAGTTAGTCATTGTCAGTTGGAAAAATGAACAGAGGAGTTACTTCTGACGCCACTCGAAGAGCGCAATAGCAGCGTGACAGTAAACCTAGTGCCTCCGTCCTTCATCACGGCAATTTCCTCACCGTGTAAGTTCACAAACATTTGCGATCGCTCTCAATAAGTCCTCGGCTGTACAGGGCTTAGTGAGATAATCATCCGCTCCCAACTCCATGCCGTAGCGGCGTTCCGCCTCAGTAGTCTTAGCCGTAAGAAAAATGACAGGAATAATTGCAGTGACAGGGTCTTGGCGCAGCGTGCTTAAAACGCCGTAACCATCAAGTTCCGGCATCATAATGTCGCAAATCACCAAGTCAGGCAGATGTTCCTGTGTCAGATGGACGCCAACAAAGCCATTTTCTGCACTGATGGTGTAGAATCCTTCTGCCTCCAGGCATTCTAGATAGATATCTCGGGTTTGTGCCTCATCTTCAATTACTAAGATTTTTTTCATCGTTTTGTAGCTTCTCAATGTTTGCTGATTCATGTAAAAGGAAAAGAAACCCAGTTCCAAGTTGACCAGCCATTTTTTCAACCGCTGGTTCTGCTCTACGCTGTTGTTGACATAGTTAATTTGCTGGGCATAGCTTTCTGGAACGCTTTTTTCTGCTACCAGCTACAAATTTTTGCAACAGAGTCCTTCAAGTTCTCTAATCAATTTTTCGTTGTTCTTCAACTATGTCGAATTCTTCGCAAACGCCTTTACAACTAGAAACTAAAGGATGCAAAGTTTGATAACAATGCCTAATTCTTCGGTAAAACTAACGTTTTTTCGCTTCTACTATCTTTAATTTGAAAGAACACTTCTCCATCCCAGCGAGAGAGTTTCAAATCAACTGTGCTATCTAGAGGGGAATATTTGCTAGCTATTCGAGAGTAGATTCGTGAGAATGGGCTACAGTAGTTCTTCATTTATGCAGGCTGTTGAGCCAAGGCTTCCAAAGATAACGGTATGCTCGCTACTGTCGCTCAGTTGTATTTCTGCAACCAAGCTACAGCAGAATGGGTTTAAATCAATTGCTCTTGGAGTGAATGTTAGTTTTCCTGCTTCTGCTCTACAGATGATTTAACTTGATCTAACAACTGGCTGAGCTGTTCAACAGCTGTTCGGATGCGCTCGATATACGGTTGTTTTTTCTCCTCAGTCCATTGGTGGCTGTGACGCCTCAGTAAGCTGGTAGAGAATGAGACGATGTTTAGCAGGTTGCGGAATTCATGACGAAACACAGAGATAAAGTGCGCTCTCTGTTCGCCGAGTTCTTTTTCTTGTTGCAGAGTGGCGCGAATTTCTACTTCTGCTTGTTTGCGCCTGGTAATGTCGCGGACGAAGACATAGCCACACTCCCTGCCGTAGAATTCCAGATAGGTGACGGCGATCTCCACTGGAAAGCTCCGATCCTCCTTAGCCAGATGTAGAGATTCAAAGTAGAGGGAACCTTGCTGCTTGATAGTTCTCCAATACTCTGACCAAACTTTTGGCGAAAAGTCTGGGTCTACGTCGTGCATAGTCATCGAGAGCAAT
>NZ_JACJPF010000017.1 GCF_014695915.1 Trichocoleus sp. FACHB-40 | reverse complement strand
GAGGTGAACTTGTTGTATAAATAAGCGCCGCTCGGACGCTTCACGGAATATTGGTATGCTTCAATTGATTCAGGTGCGATATAGAACCCATTTGACATCTTTTGCTGGGGTGCAAGGCTTTGAAGTAAGCCGTTACTTTGCGATCAATGATAGAGCCTGCTTAAACTCGACTGTTTTTTGCTCTTAACAGGGATAAAACCAGCTAGCTGCAAGGCTTTTAGTTTCAGGAATAGATGTCAAATGGGTTCTATAGCCCAACTCCGACGCATCGATAAACAACACCTCTCCTTTCCGATCGCGGTTCTTGTTGCCGTTCTTATACCTACTCAAAAACCATAGACAAGCCGAAATTCCTGTGTTGTAAAACAACTGCGTCGGTAACATCACAATGCAATCCACCAAATCAGATTGCACCAATTGCTCACGGATCTCCCTCACCGCTCGTATTAGACGATAGCGACCCATTCGACAACACAAACCCCGCCGCCCCCGTTGGAGCCAGGTGATAAAGGAAATGTTGCACCCAGGCAAAATTGGCGTTACCTACAGGCGGCACCCCATACTGCCAGCGCCCATCCTGACGCAGGGGATGCCCCCATCATTTTTCTCGTCTATCCGACCGACCCAGTCGCTATCGTTAAACGGTGGATTGGCAATTACAAAATCTGCCTTCAAATCTGGGTGGGCATCCTTCAGAAACGGCCCCTCCGTATTCCAGCGAATATTGGAGCCATCAATGCCCCGAATCGCCAGGTTCATCCGACACAGCTTGTAGGTCGTTTCGTTGCTCTCCTGCCGTTGCTAATATTCGACGGTTCGGAGTCATCAACTTGGGCTGGCTCCAGAAAATCTGTTTCTACATCGTCATATCTTACTTTCCCGACTCTAACCTACTTTTGCCATCCCTCCTGCGACTTTTCCATCAGGTCTATTGCTTCAAAGGCATAAGTCATCCCGCAGATCGCGCAGATCGCACCCTGCAAGCTTCGCTTCTACCTTGCGGCGTTGCTCTTGAAGGGTGCGATCGCTTCGCTTCAAGAGCAGCCGGATCAGTCTTGAAAAGATAAACTGCGATCGCTGCCAGCTTAATTTTTGTATAGTGTGTGCCGTGTATTCCACAGGATTAGATAGCGATCGCCCTCTCGACTTCCGGCTCCCTACCGGGTGAAGCTTGACTTCGGAGCGCTGAAGTCAAGAGGGCACGTTAGACCGTTGAACGCACTTACGCTTGGCTGCATTGGTGTCGTCGCTTAAATGTCGATTATGAGCGAATTCTTGCTTCTGAGGAAGTGTCCATTTATATCACTATGATCCGACTGATCCTATGCAGACTTGCCTGAGCCTTTTTGTACCCTCTGTGTATTTCCAAACATCCTCTGGCGTTGCAGAACCTTGATTTATCCCCCTAAATCCTCCTTAGAAAGGGGGACTATGAATTCCATTTCCCCCCTTTAAAAAAAGGGTTGGGGAGATCGCACGCCGCTGGAGAGCTGGTGACAACGAAGTTGTGCAAGTAAGTTAATTGGAATTAAAGCTTCCCAAGCACATAGCGATCGCATTCAATCTCCCCAACCAGGGTACTTACTTCTATTGCAGCCACGCCCAACAATATCCAAAAAAGTCGGAGCTGGAACAACGATCCAAACCCTCAAGCCTGGCCCCTAGAATACCCACCATCGGTCAAGATAGCAGCCCCATTACTTATCCAGCATATCCAGCATCGCCATGAGCTGTTCTCGTTCCAGAGGACTTAACTTCTGCAACTGGGCAAGCAAACTTTCGGGCTGGGTGTTCGCTTCCGGCTTCAACTCAGGTGATGGCTGCTTAAACAACAGCTCCTCAATCACCTCCTCAATTGGTCGGCGCTTCTCTTCCGGAGTACAGCGCTCATACAATTTCCGTAATGTCTCCACCTTATGTCCCATCGCATAAGCTAACGACCGAGTTTGGGCGTCATCAAGTCCGACTTGATACGCCCAAGTCGCCCAGAAATACCGCATCATATGGGGTGAAATCCGCTTACCAATAAAACGATGAGAGGTACTTTCAAACGAGCAACCAAACTCTGAAGCTGATGCTGCGATGCCAAGTCTGGGGAGGACAAACACATAGCCCCAAAGCCACTTGGGCGAATTGGCATCCGCTGACTGATAGAAGGTATCCAACGGATTGAATTCAGTTCGCCCACTTGTCACCCAGCGTCCCCGTTGCCCCTTAAACTCCGGCTGCCACCAATCGTAAACCTGTCGATTTTTATAACCATCACAGATCCAACTGCCGTACAAATAGCCTTCTAAGTAATCATAGAAGCAACTGCCGTCAGCTAACTGGCGGTTGGGAATTACTATGGATTGACCGCCGTGAGTCGAGCGGGTTTTGTACTGCTGAATGTCCAACACCCAGACCCCTTGAGGATAAGGCTTTTTCTCGTGGACATAGGTAAAGTAAAGATAATTGTCCTTAATTGTGCCATCCCAATGTTTTTCACGCACTTGTGCAGGCGGCAGCGGCTGATACAAGCCGTCAGGTGGGACGGATTCTGGACGCTTAACAGGACAAATCAGCGCAATTCTTAAAGTACGGTATTCTTGTTGCCGCCTTGCAGGGATGTCAGCAAGCAGCGACCACTTTAAGTAATCTTGATAGCTTTTAGCAATGGCAAAGCCAGACCGAAATCGACCTCGGCTGTTTCTGGGTCGGCACTCCAGACGCAACGGTTCTACAATTTTGGTTCTAACAACTTCCAGCGCTGTCTCGCCTTCTGCCGTATCCGGCCACTTCTTCTCAAAATCTGAAACAGACTGCCGATTTTTCACCCACTCGCTGATGTCCTTTCTCACTGAACTTAAGTGGTTGTTGAGCGCTTTGAACAGAGGAATCTGCTTATAATCCGCCTCTTCCTCCACCTCACTGGTGTAGAGAAACTTAGCCAGTTCTAAAAGCGCCCCTAACTTATTGCGTTTGGTAGAAGGACTTTTCGAGTGGAGGACTTCTCTCAAGAAACGGAAATAACTGCACAGCCAAATTTCAAGGGTTTGCCTATGCTGTTTCCATAGTTTTGCCTGTTCTTTGCTATTGAGATGTTCTAAGTCTTCTTGCCTAAGCACAGAAATCAAATGTGACAAACGCAGTTGCTCTAACGCAATTGGCGGTGTGCGGTGGTAACAAAACCAGCCAAGCATTAGACGTATATTCTTGGTGTATTCTAATGCGGATAATTCGCTAATTGGGTCAATTACACGGAACGGGCACTCTGGGTCAGTTAAATATTGATAAAAGTCATCCAATTCTTTTTGTAAAGGAGCCGGCGTGTCTTGAGGCTTGAGCGTGTATTTCTGATGCACTGTCCTCCGCTCGGTCAAGGGAGTGTTGGAGGTATGGCCATAGGGATTTTTCATGGATGGACAGGATTGCTGTTTCACTCTCGCCCGCCGCGAACCTCTAGCTGGCCACCACTGTTGTTGTTCGCTCCAACTCAAAAATTGGTTAAATCGATTTCCGTAAGTGTTTTGGCTAGCAATAGACGCTTTTTGGCTCTGGAAAGCCTGCTGTATTGTTTGACGGGCGCTGAGCAGTACTTCAACTCTTAAGCTTTTTAAAAACTCCTTAGCTGCCTCGCTCTCGGCTTTTGTCATCTTTCGACCTGATGTTGCTCTAGTAAAGCCTAATTGTGATAACCAAAACCGTAGGGTAGCGCAACGAAATTCATTAATAACTCGTTTAGCTTTCGACTCTGGATATATCGCTCGAACTTGTTCTTCATACATCTCGAATACTGACCAGCAAGTGAGAGAGTCCTGCATAATAAATGCCTCTGATGGTACACAAAAAAATTAAATTGCCATTGAGCTATTATTTAAAAGCTCTCGAATTACGGTGCCAATGTTTTAGGTTTTGCTCATCTTTTCATTTCCGGACTCCTTTACTCTCTTGTTTATTATAGATAGCACTACTCGCTATCGAGTCCAACGAATTCATCGGTGGCTGCGGCAATTAGCTATATAAATGCTCAACCCTTTGGGAGGATTATTTCTAGCTTCAAAACCCGAGGATTTATTAATAAATAATTAGTGAATACCTAATAAATTTTAGGTATTAAATAAATCCTAATCCTCCGCCTTTCTAGGTTTATTAAAGGCTAAGGATTGAAGCAACCTTTTACTCATCTGGGGAGGGGGAGTCATTTAGCTCTTACTTAGTAGCTCCAGTCCTCTAGTCCAAGTAGAAACCTAAGTTTCACTCGGTCTTCGTTGTCAGTTCAGAGATCGTCAGCAGACCCCGACCGATTCGCTCAACCAATTCACTGCGAGAAATATTTAAACAAGCACTGAATTCATCTAATCCTGTCAAAGCGGTTGGGGTAAGACTCAAAGAAACAATTTTTTTGAGTTCGTCATAGGTTTCAGGCTGACCTCGCATTGATTTCCTTCCTTTACAACTCGCCTTTTTCTGGTGTTTTAAGCGGGGCCTACCTTTTCTTTTGATTTTTTTTTGCTTGGACATGATTATCTGTACACTTCAAGAGGGTTTTGAAGAGCCAAAGAGCCAAAGTTTTCTAACCTATACCCAAATCAAATGAGCTAGGAGCGAAAATCAATGAGTATCCCTGCAACTAGGTATTAAACTCTGCCGAACTTTGCCAGTCCAGTTGCGTTGAATTCCTAGTAGCGAGGCTTATTCGTTTGGCTTAAAAGCTAGGTATTGGCTCTTCTTTTTAGTTACTGGATCAGACTATCAGAGTATTTTTGGCTCGTGTTAGAAGCGTACAATTTTCGAGTTTTGTGTAAATTTACCGTTACAATATGAAGTTTAATGACAGAACCAGCATTCATTAAATTATTTGGTTCTTCATTACTTGGTCTGCCAAACTATTAGTTTAAAGGGCTGAAAAGTCTGGAATAGAAACCTTTGGGGCTTCTTAGCGCCTCTACCGCTAAAAACAATTGAAAATAATGCCCAAACTCTTGCTGTGCAGGAGTTTGGGCATCGCCAGAGGCGGATTAGCATATCAGGTACGGAAGAGCCAATTATTTTGACTTGCCAAACCCTTTGTTTGAACGCTTGCCTTTTTCGCCTTTACGTGCGCCATTAGCTTGTGCTGTTCTGACCTTCAAATAGTCTTGGCATTGGGCTAGCCCGACTCTAGATTTCAGTAATTGGATGAGGGTAACGGAGAAGGCTTCGTCAAGAAATAAAAAATTTTCGTCTTCGTTGTCGGAGTAGCGCAAACTAGCTTTAATCCCTTCGGGTTCTCTAAGCTGCTTCAGAGTAGCCTGCTCCGCTTGATATAGCTGCAACCCATTTTTTGGAGGTTGTTCGTTCCATTGGTTGAGTAGTAAGATAGCTTCCAAAGTCAACCAGGCTTGAGATGGGCAATCGAAAGCCAATATCCATTTGCATAGTGAATTTTGGTTAATTTTTGCCTCTGCCCACATATCCTGGATAAGCTCATGAAGCTTCGCAGATATCTTGCCGGGTCTATACTGCCTTTCAGTTGGAGGTTTAAACCCTGAGTCGGTTACAATTCCTGAGCTTTCTAGGAGGTAATACTCAATCCATAGAGCTTGGGTTCTGTATGCTTTCTTGAATTTGGCAAATCTCTCTTGTTGATCCGGCTTAACCAGAATGTCGCCGTTCTTTCGTAGTAGGTCTGGTAGGTACTTGGCTGCTGTTATGTAGTTTTCCTCTTCCCTATCTTTGGGATTACCGTTAGAATTTTTCTCTTTGCATCCGACGCGATCTACGTTCTTGTTTGCGCTAGCGCGATCGCTATTCTTACTGTCGGAATTTCCCCTTTTGCACCATAGGCGATCAACACCGTTAACCTTCCTGTAACGAATAGCCAGGTCCCTCAGTTGATTTATTGACGCGAAAGCCTTCCTTGCCGATTCTGGGCAGGAAAAATGTTCGCGAACGCTGGTTTCAATCGTAATTCTGTTTTCCTCAACTCTCATCCTTGAGTTGAGAAATTGAATCGCATCAAAGTGAGGTGGTTTCAGAAGCTTGTGAATGTCCTCTCCAAACTCCAGCTCCCGCACCGTAATTTGTTTCCCTTGCAGAGCTGTTACCCAGTCTAATGTTTCTTCAGGAACCGGAGTGCAGTCATCGATTAGGGTCTTGGGATCGTTAAAGTCTTTCTTCATGGTTAAGGTGGGGAATTGTTCTGGTTGGCAAGGTGATGAGTTAATTTCTGGTTCCCAATAAAGTTGGGTTCTTATTTCGAGTTTCTGGTTTCTTACGCTGGTCATGCTCTAGAGAAGCGTGGGATAGGTTGCTGGGGGAGCTGGGTCACTCGTTGTGCAATCCTAGCAACTCTCGCAGTTCTTCTTCGGATGCAATCTCTCTCCACCCCCCAGCGGCCTTGACACGTTGCAACATCGCTTCTATTGCTAGCGATACCAAGACTTCCTTGCGAATCTTACGCCCCATAGAACGGCGGGTCTGTTTCACGGCATCATCCAAGGCGTCGTTCAATGGCTCTGGTATCCTCACCGATAAGGGATACAGGGGAGTGACCTTGGTATCTTCGGATTCCTGTTGCGCTTTTCCTGAATCCTGAATCTTGAATCCTGAATCTTGATTATTTTTTCCAGATTCATGAATCTTGATTAAGGATTCATTCTCCATGATTCGTGAATCTTCCTGAGGAGCATCAGTAGATGGTTCAGGAGCAACAGACTCTTTTAGGGAGTCGTTGAACAGTTGCAGTGGGTTACGCTGTCCCATGCGTTTTTTACTTCCTGCCACGTTTCTTCAACCCCCATTCCTTTATCACTTCACCAGCTAATGCTTTAAATGCACTCGCACCTTTACTTTTGGAAGCGTAGTCAAATATCGATTGCCCGTGTCCAGCACTTTCTGCGATCGCAACGTTTTCCGGAATGGAGATTCGCAGTAGATTAAATCGGTTGTCGCTGACTAGCACCGAGTCTGCTTCCGCTGTCATGTTCAAGGCTGGTTTGTATCGGCTACGCAAAACATCAACGGGAACATCTGGATTAACATCTTTTAAAGTGTCCAGCACTTGAGCCAACCCTACCAGCACTAGGGGGTCTGCCAGTACCGGCACGAGAACTCTATCTGCTACTACGAGTGCAGCAACTGTAGCAGGGACGAGGGAGGGGGGACAATCCAAAAGCACTAAGTCGCAATCCAGTTTGCTAATCGCTTTACGTAAAATTTCTGGGGAATCCCATTTCACGTAAGCGGTATCCGTTCCGCCGGGAATTAAGGGCACAGCGGTATCGGTGCGGACAACATCTTCCCCTTCTAGCCAGCGGTCAAACCCCGGTTGTTTTCCAGGTACTAAACCCAAGGCATAGGTAGCAGAGCCTTGGGCATCCATGTCTACTAGCACTACTTTAACTTTGTGTTCTTGTAATCCTGAACCTAAGTTGACACAGGTACAGGTTTTTCCCACGCCCCCTTTCTGGGATGCGATCGCTACGGTGAGCATTTTTAAATTCATCCTTTACAGGTTTAGCATAACTGACATTCAGGAATCTCAGAATAAATAATCATGATTCTTTATTCCTGAATTAGAGCTAATATTTAAGAATTACTGAATCATGATTCATAAAAATGTTAAGCCATCTGCTGAATAACAGATTATTTGTCGTCATTAACACATCAGAGTCGCTCTATGGTACACCGATAAGCCGTTGCCGAAATATGATTCCATGCAGTTAGGATTGAGCTTATTCTTAAGGTATGCGCTCAATACATTACTGTCGTTAGGGATTATAGGACTAATTTTTAAAGATAAGTCTATACTAAAGATGTGTTCCATACTTTACACAGCTTTTTTCATTATACTTATTGCAGCTTTTTATATTGTATTAAACACAAATGACCCAAATATGCTGGTACTGTTTTATATACGAAGGTTTATTATACAGCCATTGTTCCTTATATTATTCATACCGGCATTCTATTATCAAAATAAAGCGAAATAAATTCTGTGAATTTTGAAAGTATTGGGTTATAATAATTACTAAATTTGCTGAAGATAATACAAGATGAAACTTAACAGGCACATAAGCATACTTTTAGCAGCTTTAATATTGGCTTCCAATATTGGGCTGGTGCTTAATGTGCACTACTGTAAAGGAGAGGTATCGTCAGTTACACTTGCTTACAGGCAGCAGGAGCCATGCAATCCGCATCATGAAAGTGAGGAGCACAAGCACCAGCATAAGGCAGATAATAAAGCCTGTTGTGCTATCAAGGCTGAAAACCATAAAAAGTGCTGTAAGGATGATGTTGTTAAGCTTCAGGACAAAAATGAAGGTAAGGTAATTGTAAAATCCTTACAATTAGATCTTGGCGCTTTTTGTGTGGCCGAGGAATGGAAGCCTTCGCAATTTTATTATACAGTGCCGGTTGCAGTTAAAGACTCTCCATCTTTCTACTGTGAGAGCCATGCGCCGCCACTCTTTAAACTATACTGCAAATACATTCTTTACGCCTGATTTAATGTTATAATATTTCCCGTTTTGGGAACAGGATTATTATTAACATTAAAATACTATTATGCGTAATTTATTTTATATACTATTTCTTTTTAGTGCTTTTTTTGCAAACGCACAGGATATACTTAGCGGTAAGGTGCTTGATGACCAAAACCTTCCGCTTCCCGGAGCCACTGTTTACTGGCTTAATACCTCAATTGCAACATCTACAGGTGACGATGGTACTTTTAAAATAC
>NZ_JACJPF010000016.1 GCF_014695915.1 Trichocoleus sp. FACHB-40 | reverse complement strand
TCTCGGATATGTCCATTATCCTCTTCCTTTAATGCTTTTTGTAGTTTCTCTACTTGCTCTTGATTGAGATAATTTTTCGCTGGCATCTTTCACTTGTTAGACTAAATTTACTTCCGGATTATACTTTATTTAAATGCTGAACAGCTTACCCAGATGACGGAATCGTTTGGCATCGGTGAAATGCGAGCAGCAAACCAAACCTCGCGATCGCCAATGGGTAAGCTGTAATCAAACTCAATGGTCTGCTGCATATCTAAAGCTCGCTGAATTTGCCGCAACCAACTCTCGGCTATTTCATCCTGATAAAAGTGTTCTATGGTATAGCCGATAATGTCAAAATTTGGTTCGTACAAAAGCTCGGTATTCGTCGGTACAACTTCAATATCTCCTTCGAGATTGATGACAAGTACGATGTCAGTCATCGCCTCAAAGATTGCGCGAATTTTACTCTCAGATGCGTGCAACTTCTCTTCAAGCAGTTTGCGATCGCGAAATTCTTCCTGAAGTTGCTGATTAAACTGTCTTAATTGGGAGGTTTGTTCGTCAACCAGATGTTCCCAGGGTTCCACGGTTTGATTAATTTTAAGGCTCAATAGGGATTCCGGGGAGTTAAGCAAGTAGGTTCTCCAACAAAGCAATAAGTAAGGCAAAGCCCTCGCTTTTTAGTATTGTGAACGAACTCAAAAAAGCCTAAGTACAACGGCAGCTTTTCTTGGGAGATACCCCGATGCGGGCGCAACCAGGAACGCAAGAGCGACCTCTCATCCTTGGATTGTATTGACATGGACTTCACACAAACCGTCTCCATCCTCATCGCGAGCATATTCACCCGTCCCATGACACACCGTTTTGTGGGCATAGCCCCACTCAGGCAAGGGATTGTAGATGGCGTATTCATCGGTATAGACCTAGGTGCCCGGTGTAATGATTGCTTTGATGAGTGGCTCAATAGTCGTTTGCTGGACATTGGTAAGCATCCGAATCACAACCGCCCCACCCCGTTGAATCATGCCGAAAACTGGCGGTTTTTCTTTTTCAAGCGTGCCCCGCCCCCGAACCCCTTTGAGCCGATTGCGTCGTCCGTTGCGCCCTTTTTTGTGACCGCTTCCGGGTTGCTTTTGTGTCCGGCTGTAACATAAACCTGATCACACTCTACCTCCCCAGATAACTGAACTTCCGGTTTGCCATCGACGATGCCTTGACGCAGTTGAGCGGTCATCTCGTGAACATCATCCTCGTCCAGGTCTAGTTCTTGAGCAATCTGACGGTTTGACAGGTTCAATCCCATTAGATACAGGCACAATATCCATACCCGCAATGGTTGATGATATCCGGCAAAAATCGTGTTGGTTAAGTCATCAAAGTGAGGGCAACAGTCTTTACACTGGTATCGCTGGCGGTGAGGTTGGGTTTCGTCCTTTCCACGTTTGATCACTTGAACACTGCTACTGGGGCAACAAACCCCCTCTTTCCAACGTAGTGGGCGCACGCTTTCGTGCTACGAAAGCGTCGTCAATCAGATGGGTGAGATTGAGAGTGAGCATGACAACAAAAGGTTAGTTATATTCTAGACATCCTACCAGCCTGCTCTTTCAACTTCATCTCCCCGGATCACCCATTGAGCCAAGTAGTTTTAGACCCGCCTCAAAATCAAGTGCCAGGTGCAACTGAGCCGTGCGCTCTTGCACCTGGCGTTCTAGCTCTGAGTTGAGATGTTTCAAAAGCCGTTCGATTTGCTTACGCTCGGTGATGTCGCGCAGCAGCCAACGCAGGCTGACTATTTGACCGTCTGAATTGCGAACAGCAGACACCGTCAGCGCCGCATCGAATGGCGATCGCTTGGGTGAACGCAGATGGATTTCCCAATCTTCAAGCTTGTCTAACTGCTGCAATCGATCAAGTTTTAGGTGAAACGTGGAGCGAGCGGGCTGATCAATAAAAACGAGCAGCGGCTTGCCAACTATAAACTGCTGCGAAACATTCAGCAGGGAGGCGATCGCATTGTTTGCTTCTTGGATTCTCCCATTGGCATCCGTGACGAGATAGCCATCCGGTGCAAACTCGAACAATTCCTGATAGCGCTGACGTTCTGACTCTACAGCTTGGCGAGTATTGACTAACGCTTCATTTTGATCACGCAGTTCTGCTTCAGATGCCTGCAATTCTTCTAAAACCGCTTGAAGCTCCTCCAACGCCTCTGATAGAAGTGCTTGCTGCGAGTCGGGTAGAGCGTTAGCCCGCTGTTGCAGTATCCAGGCTCGTTGGTACACTGCCTCTAGCTGTGGGGACTGTGCCATATCTGTTAACCCTTGCTTCTTGCTTTGCGGCTGTGGTTACGTAGCATTTTATGCAACCTGATCGTGCGGTACACCCATCGATCTACCAATTTGGCGTTGCTGGGTGAAGGTATGAATTAGGTAGGAACAGGGACGTCCCAAAATTTAAGATAGTGAAGTAGCAATCTCACCGAATGCTTGAGCATTTCCACTGACGCGAGAATAGCACAAGGTCTTGCGATGTAATCGAGCTAGATAATGTCTCAATCGGGTGTTTTCACCTTCGACTCGGGTCATATAGGTTTTGCTCACAATCTGGTCTCCATCGGCAATAAAGTTGGGATACACCTTGTTGCCATCGGTTACATAGAAGAAGCACTGCCACAGACTCACTAAATTCCACAAGGGCTTAAAGGTTTCGCTACTATGGTCTCCTATCACCCAACCAAGAATTCCGGCTTGGAAGTAGTCAACGGCTGTCCACAGCCAGATTTTGTTTTTTTTGAGCCGACAAACGTTTCTAATTAATCCAGTTCCCCAACCTCCGGAATGGTTTCTGGTTCATAGGTATCTGGCAGTTGTTCTTCCACTTGCATCACCCAATCGATCACCGTTGTGTGATGCACTCCCTTGACTCGCTCAATTGCCCGAAAACCTGTGCCATTGACATACATTTTGAGGCATTCTCGTTTGAACTCTTCCGGGTAGCCTTGGGGAGGATCGTAGCAATCGATGAATTGACGACCACAATTGACACAAATGTAATGCAAGCTTACCTCTTTTCTTCCCATTCTTACGGATGTGGGCGGAGCTACATTCAGGACATTGCATTGACATTTCCCCTAATTCATACCTTTATTCTGCAACGCCACCAATTTTGACCCTGCGCTTATTCCTCTGTTACTCGTCCAGTCAGGTTCACTACTACCCGGAGCAGTTGAGTCAGGTCAAC
>NZ_JACJPF010000015.1 GCF_014695915.1 Trichocoleus sp. FACHB-40 | reverse complement strand
CTTCGCTACAACTATATGCCTTTTGCGTCCCAATCAGGAAGTTGATGTATTCAATAGCGGTGTATTTTGGTGGATTCATTCCCTCCTTTTACCGCATCTTCAGTTCAACTGCGTAACTCCTGACAGAGTTAACAGACAAATCAACCCAGCTCACTCCTTTACCATTGATTCGGATGGAGTGCTGACCTTGCAGTGATTCTGACAACTGAACTCCAAAAGCTTGAGCATCTTGAATGGACGCTACAACAGAAAGATTCCAGCGAGGGCGATGAGGTAGTGAACTCAATGCCCCTAAAAATAAGTGCAAGCCAAATTTAATCTTTCCTGCCCGGTCATCTACCACCCGCACATATCCTTGAGGATTGAATTGATAAGCGGGTTGACCTGCTAACCACCGCTGCGCGATTAAATCAGTTCTGTCACCAGCCAAATACTCGATTAAACTTCCTTCGGTAGTGGTATAGAAGTAGTGATAAATCCACTTTTACCCCCTACTGTACAAGGCTTTGAGCATTAAATATCACTACCTGTTTACCACTACCCTTCCTTCTTTGCTCTCTGGTACGTCGTAAATTTCACCGTGCAACACCTGCACATAAGACGGGATGCGAATTTCAGCATTATCAATTACTAATTTGATAGATCCATTGCCCCCGTCGTAGCCAGTAGCCAAGAGCGGGATTGCACTACCTATTTTCGGTAGTGCCTGACTATCTATTTGCATCAGTGCATTCCTTTTAAAAAACTATAGAACCCTTTCAACGCCTGATTTGTACCTTTGTTCTCCCACTGCTAAATACTTGCAGGCTGGGTTGCCAAGTAGGGTCGGGAGCTGACTTGGGTAGGCGTTTGCTGCCTATAAATGCTAATATAATACTAATTTGACGCTGATAAATAACTTATTAATACTGATTAGTTACGTTTGCACACTTGTAGGCAGCAGAAATGTACGATAAAGGGGCAATAAGAAGATGGAAGCTGTGAGTAAACGAGTTAACGTAACCTTACCTGACTCAGTATTTAATGACTTAGAAATATGGGCTGAACGCCAGGGTAGACCTACGGCTAACCTAGCAGCATTTTTAATTGAGCTTGGTATCAGGCAAGCGAAGGAGCAAGGTGAATTTCCCGACTCGAAAAAAGAAACCCCTCCATCCACTAGCAGAGACGGGGGGGGATAACGTGAGGAGCAATCGCGCTCAAAATATTGATCCTTTACAAAAAAACCCAAGCACAGTATAAATTTTTAATCTGGTATCAGTACTGTGTAACGTGTAACTGTGACCAATAAGTCCATTACTAACAACACTGTTCACCAGAAAAATAAGCAAAAAAAAAGGAGGCAAGTTATCCCAGAAAAGAACTTAGTCCATAAAAAAGACTAAAACATCACCGGAGGAAAATAACTTACCAACCAAGACTTATTATTAAATCTACACTCATCGTACCTTGGCTCCCGGTATTTGTCGATGAGCGTGGACAGGGTTCCAGAGAAATCCTGACCCAAGAGAAAAGAAACATCAAATAATAATATTCAGCTAAATGGGAATATTAGACCGATAAATTGACGAGGGGCGCTTGGTTGATGAACCTCCGGTGATGCTAGAAAGCTTCTCTATGGATTAAAGGACTTACTGGGTGACTGCCTCCTCCTCACAAAAGGAGAGTAAATCCCGTGGTTACATCTGTTGAATTTAATCAGTCAACCAAGTCCACCTTCGATATCCGCAACTACGTTGAGCGCCTGACTCCCACCAAAGAGAAGGGCAGATATATTTGCCCGGTGTGCGAAGGCAACAATTTCACTGTTAACTCAAAATCAGGCGCTTATAGCTGCTGGAGTGGCTGTGAGTCAAAGGATATCCGAGAAGCTGTTAGCCCGTCGAAAAGTCGTCAGGAGGGGAAATACACTTCTCGAAAAACCGCAAAACCAAAGCGTAAACCCAAACCTGCACCACTGCCAGCCATCATAAATCTGGTTAAGCTGACCGCGCCTGCAACAGACCGACCACAAAGAAAGGCACAGCTTGATCGAAACCACGGCGATGTAAACGTGATTGTTTACAAATATTCAGACACTCAATGGGTGACGAGAACTGAGTGGGCAGATCCCAAACAGCCAAAAGGCTACAACAAAACCTTTAGGCAGTGACATCGCAATCAGGAAGGGCAAGCAATTCCCAACCAAGGTGACAAGCCGTGGCAGTCTTATCGAATTGATGAAGCAATGGCTGCGATTAAGGCTGACGAAAGCACCAATGCAAAAGGATTGCTATTTGTTGAGGGCGAGGAATGTGTAGAGGAACTACGCAGTGTAGCAATAGCTGGAATTACAACTAAAGGCGGGTCTTGGAGTGAAGCAGCTCTGGTGGCACTAGCTAAGGTGCTAAAAAAGGCAAATGTAGTTTTAATTTACCTGAAAGACAATGACGACACAGGTAGTGCCAAAGCCGAGAAAGTTTTAGACTCCTGTACTAAGGTTGGGCTGCCTTGCATCGTCATCGATCCAGTTGCAATTTACCCAGGCTTACCCGAAAAAGGAGATGTAGTAGACATCTTAAAAGTCATGGATTCAGCAGAATTTATTAAAAAGCTAGAGGAGGAAATTCATCGAGCAGTAGAGGAGGGAAGAAATCAAGAGGCTAAAGCCGCGGCTGAATCTCAGGAGCAACAAGAGGAGAAAAAATCTAAAAGGATACCAGCCGCCGACAAAGTAGCTGAGGAGATTGCAGAGGAATTACGCGATCGCCTCGCTTTCAACAACATCACAAGTTCTTGGATGCGGTATGAAGCAGAGCTGCCTGGAGTCTGGTCAGTCGAATCTGATAATTTCATTGAGAGCATCGTCAGCAACATACTAAAAACCCTTGAAATCAGCGGTTACGGCTCTCACTCCTACATCACAAACATCGTCAAGAAACTGCGATGTGAGTTAATGCAGCGGACATGGGATGAAAAGAGTGCTAATGAATTACTGCCTTTTAGTGACGGCGTGCTGGAACTAGCAACAGGTAAGTTACTGCCTCATTCACCCGGCTACAAATTTACATGGGCCCTGGCACGGACACACGATACCAATGCGACTGATTGGAGCCTGATTGACGAATTCCTAACCCATGCCACAGGTGGAAATCCTGCACTCAAAGAGATTTTGATTTGTTTCGCCAATGCCGTCCTGGTGGGGCGCTCCGACCTGCAAAAATTCCTTCACACAATTGGAATTGGCGGCAGCGGAAAAGGCACCTATATGAGGCTTTTGGTTGATTTAATTGGGATATCCAACGTTCACAGCTCTACGTTGGAAGACTGGTGCGGTAATCGCTTTGAGGCTGCCAACGCTTACCGCAAGCGCCTAATAGTTTTTTGGGATGAAGACAAGGGCAATCGCCAGATGGGTAAATTCAAGAGCTTAACTGGCGGCGACTGGCTAGGAGCGGAAGAGAAAGGAAAGAAAGCTTTCCAATTCAAATTCGATGGCATGGTAGCCGTCAGCTCCAACTTCCCGGTTTTCGCTGGTGACAATTCTTCTGGGATGTCACGCCGAATTATTGCCATTCCGTTCAATCAAGGTGTCGTCCCATCCAAGCGCCGGGATTTAAACAAAGATTTTCAACCACAGTTGGCGGCGTTTACAAACTACTTATTGAGCATCCCTGCCGAGCGCGTAACAGAGGTGTTGTTGGGGCTTGAATCTGTTCCAGAGATGGACGAACAGTTCTGGGAAGGGCGCATCCGAACCGATAGCATTGCAGCATGGCTCAACGACTGTGTAATTCGTGACGCAATGGCATCAACTCCAGTCGGCAATGATTCCAATAACATCCACACACTTTATGGCTCTTAGTGGAATCATTGCAAAGGTTCAGGTACTTCACCCCGTGCTTCTAAAAACTTCAGCCCTGATTTATTGGAGCTGTGTCAAAAAATCTTGGGGTGGACGGAGATAGAAAAAGTTAGTACCAGGAGAGGCAAGGTAATCAAAGGTCTACGGATTCGAGGTGGTGCTGACGGCAATATTCCAACCTATGATTGGACACTTTCGCAAGCTGTGAAGGGTGCCGTGATGGGTCGTGACGGGGGTTTTGACGGGTCAGAACCGTTACCGGATAAGGATGTTACGGATAGTGATGGATTATCTGAATATTCTGATGCAATAAAAAAAACGAATGAGGAGAGTAGCGGCGATGGTGTGAGCGGTAAGACGAGTGACACATTATATAAGGATGAAGGTGTTGACCTGTCACAATCTGCCACAGCCTTACAGGGCAACCTTTTCAACCCATCACATAACTTATCACATAAGCCATCACAGTACCCGTCACAAAAAATTGCAGAAAATGCTGTTCAGGAAAGTGCGACAACAGCCTTGCAAGACATTCTGGAATCGGCGCAGATGTTGATAAATGCTCAAGACGGAATCATGGCTATGGTGGTGATGTCTATGTTCTGCAACGAAAGCCCAGAACTGTGGAAGGAGATTTGGAAGTGTATCAGTCCTGAGGAACGAGACCGATTAAAGAAACTAAAGTCCGAGGCTCAAGACAAAACCAAAACCGGGGATAAATGCAAAGTCCGACTCATCCGTGAAAACAAATACGAGTGGGTTGACGCAACGTTCGTTTCTGCCGTTTCCGCTCCACAAGACCCGCAAAAACTGCATTGCACGTTTGAACTAGCTAGTGGAGAAAGAGTAGATATTTGCGAAAAGAATGAATGGCTACTGGTTGAGCTTGATGACACTGGTGTGTTAGCGGAGATTGACGAAACCGAGGAGATTGACGAAACCGATTTCCTATTGGGAGAGATTGAGGAAGGCGATTCTCAATCTGGTGATTAGTAAAGTTGTTGGCTCTTAAGCGATCGCGTTTTCTTTCATGAGTGCGCGAAATGTGGGTTAGCTCTCGTGCATTTCCTGCCTGCCAGGTTGAATGCGAAAGACTATGCCCTTAAGAAAGCTTGCGCTTGGCAATCTGCTTCCAAGAACGCGATCGCTTTATTTAAGTGCCAATAGCACCTAATTTTCTGCTGCCCTGTCTCCCGGCAGTTCAAGCAGGTGATTTTTTGTTCTATCTACAAAATATAAAATACAAGCTATAACAGCTTCTTGTCTCTACCACATTAAGCCGTGGAGTAGTGCTGAGCCCATTTGCTCAGGTCAATCCTTATCTTTCCTTTGCTCCAATTAATTCACCCAACAGGCTTTTTATTAAGCCACTTAAATTTATATCCTCCTGGCGCTGCCGCTTCTTTTGTCTGAGGTTTGAGTAGTAATAGTAGCTAACCGGGTAGCTGCTATAGATTAAAAGCAGCATATTGCCTACAGTTGTAAATTTCAATACTAATTTCTCCAGCAAAGTATCTTAATAATGTGAGTCATATAGGGACAGGGTAATTACTAAAGGGGCTTCTCGATGTATTTGACTGGGAAAAAAGTGACCGTTATTGCTTTGGCAAGTGCATTCAGTTTTTCAACCGTTTTTGCTCCAGTTTTGGTAGCTGTATCAACTCTTACAAAAGTTAATATAGTGAACGCTGCTAACCGACCAACTACTATGTCTATGAATGGCATGGTAACGACACCTCACTACTTAGCTTCTCAAGCTGCTTTAGACATACTCAGGCAGGGTGGAAATGCTGTAGATGCTTCGATTGCGGCTGCATCTACGTTAGCAGTAGTTTATCCACATATGAACAGTATTGGAGGAGATAACTTTTGGTTGATTTATAATGCTAAAACTCGCGAATTGAAAGCTTTAAATGCCAGCGGTAGAGCCGGTAAAAAGGCAACAATTGGCTTTTATCAAGCTAAAGGCTATACAAAAATCCCCTCTAGAGGTTATTTGGCAGCCAATACAGTACCTGGAGCGGTTTCTGGTTGGGGAGAAGCCTATAAATATGCTCAACAAAGTATAGGTAATAGTCTGCCTTGGAGTGAACTGTTTAATTCTGCCATTAGCTATGGAGAAAATGGCTTTCCAGTAACTCCTAGTCAGAACTATTGGACTAAAACGAATATTGATGAGAAGGATAAAGAATTCCGGAATCTTCAACGTTTTCAAGGCTTCAAGCAGACCTATCTCAAGTCAAATGGTGAGTCTTACCAGGCTGGTGAAGTCTTTAAACAACCACAGCTTGCTAAAACCCTGAAGGCAATTTCTGAAAAAGGGGCTGCTGAATTTTATAAGGGTGACATCGCTCAAAATATCATCAAAGACTTAGAAGCTAACGGCGGGATTCTAACTCTAGAAGACTTTGCCTCACACACGGCTGATTGGGTTGAACCGATTTCAGCAGACTATCGCAAATACAAAGCCTATAATTTTCCACCTAATACACAGGGAATGGCTTCTCTCTCGATTCTCAATATCCTCAACAACTTTGACTTGAAGAAGATAGGGGAAGGCACAGTAGATTACTACCACACGATAGTGGAAGCAACAAAACTTGCTTTCGCCGATAGAGACAAGTATCTCAGCGACCCATCCTTCGTTAATATTCCTTTGGATACGCTTCTGTCCAAAAAGCATGGTAGGGATTTAGCAGCACGCATCAATATGAGAGTTGCTGTTAAAGAAGCTAAGCTTCTCGATCCAAAAGGCGATACTGTCTGGTTGGGTGTGGTTGATAAAGATGGCAACGCTGTATCTTTAATTCAAAGTATATATCATGACTATGGAGCGGGTATTGTTGCTGCAAATACGGGAGTTTTGCTACAAAATCGAGGGAGTTTCTTTTCTCTAGATCCAAAGCATGTTAATCATTTAGAACCCCGAAAGCGAACCTTTCATACTTTGAATCCGGCAATGCTATTTCAGGATGGAAAACCCTATTTAGTTTACGGAACAATGGGGGGAGAAGGACAGCCACAAACCCAAGCTGCCCTTGTAACTCGGATTGTAGACTTCGGATTTAGTGTACAAGATGCGATTGAAGCACCGCGATGGTTGCAAGGTCGTACTTGGGGAGCCTCATCTAATGACCTTAAAATTGAAGGACGAGTGCCGCCAACTGTCGTCAAAGGGTTAATTCAAAGAGGTCATCCAGTCAAGGTAGTGGATAACTACACAGATACAATGGGACACGCAGGGGCAATTCTTATTGAGCCGGCAACCAACATAAAATTTGGTGGTGCAGATCCACGTGGAGATGGGGCTGCTGTAGGGTACTAACGGATATTAGATAACAAATTATATTTGGGATTTTCTCAGCTTTTGGTGAAAAGGACATAATCCTTGTTATGTTGCACTCTCGGCGATTTTTGTCACGATGCCAAATTAAATGACATTGAGACAAATTCGTGTCGCTCGTGCAAAGTTGCTCTACTGCAAGATTGCACAGAAAGTTTGCGCGAGCGACCTATCATCAGCGCCAAAGGATTGCGTACCCTAGCTCCAAGCCCTTTAGCAGCTAAGTCTAGCTGTGCTGCTTTAACGACACTAATATCTCTGCACGACAATTAAAAAGTTACTGTAGGGGTATGAGTAGTATCCGAACAAAAACTTACGCTAAGGGGCGTACCAATTGAACCTGCTAGAAATCAGAAGCTTGAACCCCTTAACTTTTCGTATTAAAACGCTGTACTAAATCGCCTTTGTATAGCAATGGAGATTTTTTAGTCGCTAAGGCTGGAAGTTTGGCGTTGCATAATAGAGGGATGAAGTGTCCAAAATGCGAATCCACCATTCTCAGCAAGAATGGCCACCGTCGGGGCAAGCAAAATTACGTTTGCCGGGACTGCGGGAGGCAGTTTCTTGATTTCTATTCT
>NZ_JACJPF010000014.1 GCF_014695915.1 Trichocoleus sp. FACHB-40 | reverse complement strand
GTTAGCGATCGAGAGCGGCAATGGGCGATCGATGCTGGGTTCCAAATGCACCTGGCTAAACCCGTTGACCTGACTCAATTGATCTCGATGGTAGCGGACTTGGTTGGACGAGTAAGCGATAAGTGAGAAGTGAGAAGAAATTTATGCCCGGACACGACATTATCGTCATTGGCACTTCGGCAGGCGGACTCAAAGCATTAGGCGCGATCATGAGTGCTCTGCCTGCTGACATAGATGCTGTCCTGTTCATTGTTCAGCATCTCGCCGCTGATAAGCCCAGCATTCTCCCTCAAATTCTTGCAGATGTGGGCTCTCTCCCAGCATCCCACCCGTCAGATGGAGAGCCAATTCAAACAGGGCGAATCTACATTGCGCCACCCGATTATCACCTGTTGGTCAATCAAGGTTCGATGCGTGTGGTGCGTGGCCCTCAAGAAAACCGATTTCGACCGGCGATCGATACGTTATTTCGTTCAGCCGCTCGTGCTTATGGTCCAAGGGTGGTGGGTGTAGTGCTCACTGGCTATCTCGATGATGGCACGGTGGGGTTGCAGGCAGTTAAGAAACGGGGCGGAGTAGCGATCGTCCAAGACCCGAACGAAGCAGAATACCCCAGCATGGCAAAGAGTGCCTTGCGGTATGTGAAGGTTGATCGCTGCCTGCCGCTTGCAGAAATTCCAGACCTACTGGTGCACTTGTCCAAGGAACCCGCTGAGGATGAGGAGGCATACCCCGTGACCGAAGAAATCGAAGTCGAATCCAGAATTGCTGAACAGCAAATGAATACCCAGGAGTTTTTAGAGAATGTAGAAGCGATCGGCACTCGGACAACTTACACCTGTCCTGAATGCAACGGGAGTATTTGGCAAATTGGGAAAGAGCAGCCGCTCCGGTTTCGCTGTCACACGGAACACTCCTTTACGGCTGATGTATTTCTAGCAGAGCAAACTCAGAATCTCGAAAATGCCTTGTGGTCGGCAGCTCGAATAATGGAGGAAAAGGTCACGTTTTTGCGTCAAATGTCTGAGCGAATGGGAAATTACAATTTACAAAGTGCGGCAGCAAAATACGAAGATCACGCCAAAAGCCTGGATGCAGAAGTATCACTGATTCGAGGCATCATTCTCAACGGCTTTGCCACGAAACGAACCATTGCCGAAGCAGAGGAAGAGCAGTCAGAGTAGCTGTAGACTCATGCGTTTACCCCCATTACTTCTCGGTTAATCGAGCAAGTTATGGCGTTCGCCCCCTCACAACCCAAAAATCTGGGGGACTTTAAGAAATCCGGCTCCCCCAAATTGGGGGTTGGGGGGGGGCTTAAGCGAGAGGTATTGCATTTACCTTTGGGAAATAGCCAATTTATGGCAAACGCCGCCGTCTAGCTTTTGAATGGTTTTTTGAATGGCAGCGAGGTCAATATAACAGTTGGCAACATCAATCAGAGAGCTACTGGTCATCGCTCGTAATCCGACCACCTCAACCCGAACTCCTTGACTAGCAATAGTATTCACCAAGTAAGCGAAATCTCCATCACCGCTGACCAAAACGGCTGTATCGCAATGCTGAGCCAATCGCATCATATCTACTGCAATTTCTACATCAAGATTAGCGCTCTTAGCACCGTTCGCCGCCTGTGTCACCGCTTTAGTAACGACGCGGAAGCCACTGTGACGCATCCAGTAGAGGAAACTAACCTGCTTCTCGTTTGTAGGATCATGTCCCGTGTAGAACAACACATGAACTAGGCAATCTCTAGCTGTTAAATAATGCAGCAGTTTGACATAATCAATCTCAATTCTGAGTTGTGAAGCTGCATAAAACAGATTCGAGCCATCAATGAAAACAATCACTCGACCGCGATCGCCTTGAGCGGGGATGCAGTTTTCATCAGCAGGTAAGTTGATTGCTTCGCTTTGCAGCATGGCATTTGTAAAACTTGACCTTTGATTAGATGCTTTCTGAGTTGTTTTTCCTAAAATATTTTTCTTGTAGGCAATATTTGTCATGTACTAACTCCTTAATCAGGTGACGAATGAGCGACAATGGATCGCTGTTATGCGGCATATTCCTGGGATCTTAAAGTAGACCTAACAAAGCCTGATTCTTCAGGAGGAGCAATTTCGTCATAGAATTTGCTGAGTAGCCGAGTTAAGGAATTTCTGCCAGTTCCTCCATCTGCTGAAAGAGTTCTAGGGAATTCCTTTATCTTTTCAAGAAATAACTGCCTTGCTTTTACAAACTGCTGGATCTCTAAATTCATCAGTTTTAACTCTTGGTTGGTATCATATAACTCTTGTTCTACCGCTTGCTGCCGCCTCAATTGCTCCGACAAATATTCCTGAAGAAAACTGACCTGCTCGCGTAACAACTCAATCTCATCTTGAGCCTTCTCAAGGACAAGTGTTTGTTTCCACTGCTCGTTTACTAGATCGCTAGTAGAGATGCATTGTTGGTCAGAATTGATTAACTGCATTTTCTAAAAGTTATTAATTGATTGGTTGATGTAAAAAACACATGAACAAGGCAATCTTTCATCTGTATTGAGCAATACAGTCTTGTTGAGCTTGTAAATTCTTGACAGCCAAGCGATCGCAGGTAGTAATCTCTGCTAAAGCAACTGTCGAAAGATTGTTGACATAGATTTCTAGCTGAGCTTCTGGTAGTGCTTCAAACAAAAGCTTCTCTCCCGGAAAAACAACACGCTCAAAGTACCAACCTAAAATATTTTTAATTCGAGCAATTTTAATTCTGTAGGTGTCATTGATGTAACAGCAGAGAATTCGATTGGTACAGTCAGTCGGTAAGCTATCTAGGATTTGACTCATTACAAAAAAAATTGGCAATTTTTCAATGACTATTAGCTTGACATACTCCTGTTAAAGATCGTGTCTGATTAAATGTTTTATTTGCGTATAAGTTATACAAATTCTGCTAAAACATTCAAAAGTTGTAGATGATGTTTTACTTGTTTACCTAAAAAGATACAAAACGTATTTGATGCTTTCTGTTTTAGTGGAAAGTATCAACAGTGAATTGGAGAAGTCTTGTCTATGACCGCAACGTTCATCAAGGTGCCTAGTTTTCGTCAGGCTCAACAAGTAAGCTTTGTGGGTGGCGAAGGAATTGTACGAAGCTACCGACCTGAAGCCGGAACTTGGACATATCTCGTCGAGATGGCATTGGGGCTAGAGCCTGATTTTGGCAGAGTGGGTGCAGAAACAATGGTGTTGCTTAATGAGGCAGATTTGCGTGCAGCACGATCATAAAATCAAAGTCTTTGAAAGCACTTCTAGTTGCTTCGATCATCGTGGTTCTCTGGATTAGCAGCTTAGAGTTCCTTCCATTTATAGACATTTCACTACAACAACACCTCTGTTGACCCTGCTCCTGCTAACAACCTGCGGACGTGCCTATTCACCCCAGCAGACACAGCCCAGGATTTGTTACATCCACACTTAAACACTTCTTAAGGAAAATTTGTGACTGTTCAATCGTCTAGCTCTGCCTTAACAGGTAAGCAACCGCTCGTATTAAGCTGGAGTAATGTAGCTTTTTTCGGCACCGTTCATGCTTTAGCGCTGCTTGCGCCTTGGTATTTCTCCTGGTCAGCACTAGGAGTGACGATCGCGCTCCATTGGTTATTTGGTAGCATTGGCATTTGTTTGGGTTATCACCGATTGCTAACGCATCGCAGTTTTCGAGTTCCAAAAGGATTACAGTACACCTTCGCGCTTCTAGGCGCGTTCGCCCTTCAAGGCGGTCCCATCTTTTGGGTGGCTGGGCATCGTTTACATCATGCTTTTACCGAAGATGTCGATAAAGACCCTTATTCCGCCCGACGTGGATTTTGGTGGAGCCACATCCTTTGGATTCTGTACCCCCGCGCTGAATTCTTTGCGACCGAAACCTATCGTAAATACGCCCCTGACTTGGCACGCGATCCGTTTTACACTTGGCTTGATCGCTATTTTCCACTACTGCAACTGCCGCTAGGAGTTCTGCTGTATGGGTTAGGTGGCTGGTCTTTCGTAGTCTACGGGGTGTTTGTTCGAGTGGTGCTACTCTGGCACACGACTTGGCTGATCAACTCCGCCACGCATCTGTTTGGAAATCGAACATTTGAAACTGAAGATGGGTCGCGCAATCTGTGGTGGATAGCCCTACTCACGTTTGGGGAAGGTTGGCATAACAACCACCATGCTTACCCCAATGTGGCAAAGGCTGGCTGGAAATGGTGGCAGGTAGATGTTACGTGGTGGACGATTCAAATCCTGAAAACAATGGGATTAGCCCAAAAAGTGGTGATGCCACCCCTGCAAGCAAAAGCAATGATTCAATCCGAATGAGTGACGATTCATTCTTTCAAACGAATCACCTAAATTGGTTTTCAGAAAGAACTACCCCATTCCCGCTCCTCAAGTTCTTTCTGAGGCAATAACAAAGCGGCTTCAATCTCCTGCCGCACGGCAGCCGTCACTTCACAATTGCTATTGAGGCAATCGAGCAACAACTGGTTTGCATCATAGTATCGTTGTAATAGTTCTTGCTGCTCTCGACTGAAGTTCCACTCATGCTGAGTGTTGCGATGCTTAGCGATCGCCACCTTTAATTGCTCTAGCCAGGCTGGATAATGCGTTTGCCACCATGAGTAAAGCGTTTTTCTACTTTGCGTTGCAACAGGAAGCTGGTCTTTAAGCTGTTGTAGCGCTTGATGTAACTTAGGCTCTAAAACAATTGCTAGCGCCGTGTTAAGCGCGTCATCGCAGGCATCAACAACATTAGATTTGAAGCCAGTGGTACATTCCAATACCAGATGATCCAGTGCTGCATCCAAAAGAATACCTTGATCGAGCGTGCAGGCAAGGACAAAATGCGGAACAATGTGAGGAGTCCGAGCTATGGCGAGGTAAAATGCGCGGGTGGCAGCAGGCTGGGGAGGAGCAACAAGGGATTTTTGGCTTGCCCAAGTTAAAAATTCTTGTAGGTATGGGTCTTGAGCCACGATCGCATCAATTTGTTGCTTCATCAACTGCACCAGGGAGTCTGCGCTTCGCAGCATGGCAACCGTCAACAAAAAAATTTCCCGCCAACGGGGTTCAGTCATATGGCTGACTAGCCGTTCCAACGAGTGATCAGATGCTTGCAGATTGTGACTGGCTACAATCTTTCGAGCTGTAAAATATTCTTGAAATATCTGATAGGAGAAGGAGAAAACCCCTTGCACTCGTTCTGCCAAGAGTCCATGTTGTAACTCGATCGCCTTGAGTATCTCTTCACTGTCTAATTGCAATTCCTCTAGCTCTGTCGAAGCATTCGGTAAATCACGAATATAGTCACCAATGTATTGTTCAACGGCTTGTTGGGTAAAAAAGGAATCCCCTTGCTCAAATGTGGCTGTTGCAACCTGACTCAGCAGCTTGAGCTTTTGCGGCAATAAAAAGCCTCGATACATTTCGTTCCGTTCAATGCCCTTGGTTTCGTCCCATTTACTAAGCAAAAGATCTAAACATTGCTTATAAAACTCGGCTCGCTTGGTAGGGAATTTGCCCTGGTGATGGAAAACCCAGCAGGCGAGGTGGAGAAACAGAGGCGTAACGGCAAGTCTACGCAAGGGCATATTTTCAGCCAAGTCTAGTTTCTCAATGAACTGAACTGCCTGTTCCTGCCCAGCTTGAATCGTAGTCTTGGTCAGGGTTGTAAACCACTTTTGAGCAAAAGCCACAATTTGATCTTGCGTAAACGGAGCCATCTCCACATCTGTGAAGCGCCTAAGATTAAGGGCGTTAGCCGCTGTGCGGCAAGTCACGACAAACAGATTCTTTTCGTACTTTTCAGAAAGTCGGCGAATTTCCTTAACAACAACCTTGCGCTCTTGATCAAGCACTTCATCTAACCCATCCAGCAGCAGCAACACTCTGCCCTCTCGCAGTAGGGTTTCAATTCCCGATGGGTCTGAAATACCAGAGGTGAGGAATTCCTCATGAATATAGTTGAGTAAGCTAAACTCGCCTGCTGCTCTAGCTTCATCGGCAAAATCCCTCAAGGTGACAAAAATGGGAACCCGATTAGCGGCAAAGCTGCCTTGGTTGCACCGAATCGCTAGATGTTGCAAGAAAGTAGTTTTACCCGCCCCTGGCTTCCCCAGCACCCGCAGCTTCGAGTAGATTTCGACGGCTTTCATACCCGCGATTTGGGTTTGGGACACTTCTCCTAAGCCAAACCGATCGAATTCCTTGGGTGTGAAGCGTTGCAAGTCAGCTAACTCTAACCACTGCTGGCTCGGAATTTCTTCCAAAATGTTGACATTAATGTAAATTTCGTCAATTTTGACGGGGCGGCTAATGTCTAACAACTTCAAGGTGCCGCACTGGTCTTGGATTTTGTCCCGCCGTTGCGATCGCACCTGTCGTACCAGAGTGTCGATGTCCGCAACCGGAGCACTATCGAGTTTCCCTGGTTCAGGAAATTCTGCGGGAGGATCGACCGCAATTTCTCGCCAATCTAGCTCTAGGATCAAACAAATCTCTAGGAAAACTTGACGCTCAATAGGTTGCCCCGTAAAAAACCGCCAGACCGACTGGCGCGTCTTTAAGCCGACTTCCCCTGCTAAATTTTCTTGAGTCCACCCCTTGAAAGCAAAGGCGCGTTTTGCTTGCTCAATCCCAAAAGGTGATGCCCGGAGCGAGCGCTTGACCATGAGACAAAACTCCTGGTCTTAATCTCAAGAACTTATAAGCTGTTGCGCTTTTAAATTACGTTAATAGAATTACCTTTGTTTTTAAGCTTACGCTCCCACTTAATAATCAACTCACCTTCATTTAGAAGTCGATGTAATAAATACTCAA
>NZ_JACJPF010000013.1 GCF_014695915.1 Trichocoleus sp. FACHB-40 | reverse complement strand
ATGCAGGAGATGCTCTATCCGACCAGTTACCTTAAATCTAAAGGACTGGGCAAGGTTTGTGCATTATTGACCGATGGCCGCTTTTCTGGCGGTACTTCGGGTCTGTCGATTGGTCATGCCTCTCCAGAGGCGGCGGCGGGCGGGAACATTGCGCTGGTTCAGAGTGGCGATCCGATCCAAATCGACATCCCCAATCGCCGGATCAATGTGGAGCTATCGGCGGAGGAATTAGCCAACCGTCGTGCTGCAATGGAAGCGAAAGGCAAAGATGCCTGGAAGCCTGCACAGAAGAGGCAGCGTCGGGTGAGTGCGGCACTCAAGGCTTATGCGCTGCTGGCAACTAGCGCGGATCAAGGCGCGGTACGAAACCTGGAAATGCTGGAGTAGAGAAATACCCAGACACAAACACAGGTCAATGGTAAGGTGGTAGAGTCTATCCTTGCTACGCCACCCTCGTAGTGTCTGCTTCTTCTCTGTTTAAGTGGCGACATTTTCTACCCGAAATCATCCTAATTCTCCTGTTTAAGACTACACTTTGTTACGCTCAGAATGACAATTGATCCCCCAATTATGCAACGCCGAATCAGTGAGATATCGCTTAAGTTCTAAACCATTTCACAATCTGGATTTTGAGTTTACGTCCTATTTGGGCAAAGCTCCAGTGTTTCCCCGCAATAGGCCACGTTAACTCACATAGAGTTCCTTTCTCTGGGAGAGACTTTCGCTGAAACTCTCCTCTTAATTTTCTCGCTACATTTAGACACTGCTTCGTTCCTCGCCCTTCACAACACGAGTGAATGCCAGCCCCATTATCTTTAATGCTCAGAGTGTACCAGCCTTCAATTTGCTTACCAGTAGCACTGAGACGGGTCAATCCTTTGGCATGTTTTCCGACATTGCACAACGCTTCCTCCAAATATTGGCAGAGTTCTCGCTTTTGTTCGAGGGTCAAATATTGCTCCTCAATTGGATCGAACGAATAAGCTTTAACTTTGAGCGTTTTAAAGCAGGGAAAGTTCCGCTGGAGTGTATAGCTGTAAACTTCATAGAGCAGGTCGCGAATTGGCAGGTTTAAGTCTAGGATTAGACCACTGCCGAGACGGAGACTTTCCTCTCGGTCTAGGGCTTCTAGTTTCAGATATTCGCCGATTTCTCGGATTTCTGAGTTCAGATTTTTCAGTTCTTCGAGCAATCGATTTTGTTCTATATCTTGGTCTTGGACGTGCCGCAAAATATTGGCTAGTGTTTGCAGGGGTCCATTATGAATGACATTAAATGTCCGTTCGATGGTGTGTTGGCGTATTTTAATCTGAGACCTCAAAAATTGGTCGTATTGATAGAAAGCACTCAATATTGCACCATTGATGACCAAAACGAGTAGCGCGGGTGATACTGGAATCCACCATCCCCCGGCGATGAAAGCATAACCAATTGCCACTAACCCAAGGCTGACAACGGCGACATACACCAGGTTTCTCAGAGGAGATTGAGTCAGCCGACCCAGATAAATAGCTAAAACGCCCCAACTGACAATCCAGAGATATTCCCAACCCTGTGACCAGGTTTTTAAAACGGGTCGTCCATCGAGAACGGCGCTGACAATTTGGCTGGTGACATGGGCATGAAATTCTACGCCATAAATTTTCCCCGGTGGTTGCAAATTAGCGATCGCAGAGGTATTGATAAAGTCTTTAATACTAGGAGCCGTTACCCCAATCAGAACAATGCGTGCGCTGAAGGCATCGCGCAGCACATTGGGATTACCATTCCCAGCTTCAATATCGTTAATCTCTTTAAGAGATAGCGTGCGAAATCGTTCTCGACCGTTGTGATAATTGAGAAGTAGCTGAACTCCAAAATCATCAGTTCGCACGTAGCCTCCAGAATTGGAGAAAAAGCGAGGGAGTTCAGTCAAACCAAACCGCATCGCATTGCGATCGCGAATGCCATTGCTCAGTTTAATGCCTTCAGCCTTGAGATAAGCTTCTGCCAGCCGTAAAGACAGGGAAAATGCATATTTTTTATCGTCTTCAGGTCTATTCGTTCCAAGTAGTGCACGCCTGACTTTGCCGTCATCATCGGAAAGGTAATCTACAAAACCGATTTGTTCTGGGGATAGGTCGGGGGGTGGCTTAATGGAGATAGGTAAGACTTTTTCAACTGCAATCAGATTTTTAATATCTTTAAATGCTGCAACCAGTTCCACATGACCGGGTTCGACGGGTATATCCCTTACAATATCAAGACCGATTGCTCTGGGTTGGTATTTCTGCAATGTCAAGAGCAGTTTGGCAATCTCGCGATCGGGTATTGGGTAAGTTCCTGCACGTCGGATATCCTCCTCATCAATTCCGACAATGACAACTCGTGAGTCGATAGGTTCGGGTGGGCGTAAGCGGAGAAAGGAGTCGAGAGTTACCCATTCTATCAATTGCAGTGCCCCAGTCAGGCGAACGAGTATGACCAGCCCTATAGCGGCAATTCCTGGTAATGCTCCTATAGACCAGATGGTAAATTCCTTTCTAATTTTGCTCCAAATAGCGGACAGCAACAGTTTCTTCCTTAACTTTATTTATCAATCAATAAACCCCTCTTCTCTGGCTCGTTTCTCTGTTTGAATGCGGAGACTTTTGCCATCTTCCGGGTAAACGCCTAAAACGTCTTGAACTTTAGTCCAGTAGTGACGTACCGTTCTGGGTGCTACTCGCATCCGTTCAGCAATCACTTTATCTTCCAGCCCTTCTTCAAAGGCGAGATTGAGTACCTCAATCCACTCTGGCTTGACTTCCCCTGGTGGCATTTTTAGGTCTTTGGTATGGGTGACTCCTTTGAGTGCCAAATCAATTCGGCTCAACATCTCCTGGCTGGAAAGTCCTTTGTCAGCTACGGTGAACCCTCCTTCGTGAGCGTCAATGTCAGGTTTAATCCGCACCAGTGCTTTTACATAGCTGCTTTGTACCACCAGATTGAGGGTGGGATAGTTTTTCATTAAAGTCCCCAGGCTTTTAATGCCTCGATTGATTTCGGCTGTGTCCCCGGAAGTTTCTGGCAGAGAAAGATCCATAATCACTAAGTCGGGCCCAAATGCTTTGACTTGCTGGAGTGCGTCCTGCGTTGTTTTGGCGGTGAGGATTTCGGCTTGTGGGTAGTGCTGTTTGAGCAAGTCGAGGGTTCCACTTAGGATTAATTCGTGGTCATCCACCACAAGTATTTTGAGCGTCCCTTGTTCTAGTAAATCTTGACTCATCGTTGAAACCTCGAAGTTGACAACGTTACTGTACCTCATCTCATATCTTGCACCGGGCGTTTGAAACCGCAGCTACACAAACGAAACCTGCCTAGGCAGGTTTCAAAAGGCTTGATTTTCGGTTAGTCCGTGCAGGCAGACTTGGTTTGTATAACCCCAGAATTCCCTTCTGAGGGCTTGGTGCAAGATATGAGTCATGGCATCGGGCTTTGATAGAAGAAAGGATAAAGGAGAAGGGGAAAAAGGGTTGAAAAATCGCTTTTTTCTTTAACTTCTATCTCGCACCAACTTTTCCAACCGCCAAGAACTTATGTTCCTGGCGGATGAATGGATAGCTGCAAGATGTGAGTATAGGTCTTTCCCGTACAGTTGATAGCGATGCAAATCGTTAAGCTAAATTCTAAAATTGTTGACTATTTATAAGGTATCTAAATCGACTAAGCAATTCATTTCACAGTTATGTCAACTTGATTGCACACTTGTGCAAAGTGATTTGGGGGGTTCCCAGGGAGCGCCTCTTCATGCCGTTCTCATTGCAACAGTGCCAAACCCTTATTGTACCAAGATTAGACTTCTTGAAGAGCAATAGCTACGACGGGCTTCTTTCTATATTGCAGTTTTGTGCAATGACGAGTACACAGTTACGCGAGGGCTTTGCCTAATCTATGCGATCGACTAAGCACAGAAGGTGAATGAATCCCTTAGCTAATTCATTTATTCTTTGAATTAAAGCTTCTTTATTCAATCTTCATTCCCAGGAGAGCAAGCAAATGAAATTACAATATCGTGGCAACTCCTACGAATATAATCCTCAATCCATTGAGACTGTAAAGAGCGAAATTAATGCTAAATTCCGGGGCACAGATTACAAAATTAAACATCCCGTTAATCTCACTGTACCTCACTCCATTGTGAATTTGAAGTTTCGTGGATTTGCTTATATTAAAGGTAAAAATTCTGGAGATTTGCTATCAAGAGAACCAAAGGGCAGCAGCATTAACGATATCGAACATGCTTGTTAGTTCCTAGGTATTGCTGGTGTCGAATAACAAATTATTTGTTCTCTTAACAAATCGTTGTCATTGAGCGTTTCTATCGCTACCAAAGCATAGATATATTTGGATGAATAAAAGCTGGACTTAAGAGAAGTATGGCTTTAAAGAGGAATCTCCACCAAAGTATTACTTAGCCCAAAACCCCTATCGTAAAAGATTTGAAAGTTTTCTGGATTAAGGACACTAATGTGTTAATAGCGACAAATAATTTGTTATCTGACAAGTGCCTTTTTTCCTGAACAATACCACGCTTGACGATAAGTTGCAGCTTTAACTCAAGGAACTTGCGTGGGCTAAATGGAATGTCTATTGAAGAATGAAGACATGATTGACAGCTAGGTTAAGTACCTTGGCGGTTAATCAGACCATCAAGAAAACAATCCACTAAACACCGAACCATACTAAAGGATTTCCAATGAAAGTATTAATTGCATCAACAGCCGGACTAGGCCATTTGAATCCACTGCTAGCAGTCGCCAACATTCTTATAAAACACAATCACGAGGTAGTTGTACAGACGGCACCTAAGTTGAGGTCGATGGTGGAGGCGGCAGGGGTGCCGTTTACTCCGGAGCCTCCGGAAACCAACAGTTCCACTGATGCGATGGCTTTCTTCTTGGAGTTGAAGCAGGCGAAGAATCCAAATCCAGGACTGGAAATGGCAGCCTTCGACCTCGAATATTTCTTTGCGAAAAAGATCGGCGGGCAGGCAGCAGGACTCAAGCAGGCTCTGCAAGACTTTCCTGCGGATGTCATTGTGGCAGATTCGTTGTTCTTCGGTACGCTGCCAATGCTTCTGGGAGCACGCGAGGAACGTCCCGCGATTGTGCATCTGGGCGTTTCGCTACTGAATCTGTTCAGTGCGAGTCCGCCACAACCGGGCATGTCGGAGAAAGAGCAGCTTGCAGAACGTGAGAGACGAGAGCGTGTGTTTCATCAGCCAGCCAAGGCTGGGGTAGATAAGGCCCTAGCCGAACTTGGCTACGGTCCGCTACCGTATTCCCCCCTGGAGAGCATGTCTGTGCTGCCGGATCTTTATCTGCAACACGGAATCGAGAGTTTCCAGTATTCGGATGATTCGTTCTCCTCGTCGCATGTGCACTATATCGGTCTTCTACCGATGCCCCCAGGGCAGCCGGCGCTGCCCTGGGGGCATGAACTCGATCGGACAAAGCGCCTAGTTCTTGTGACTCAGGGAACGATCGCGAACCGAAACTTCGAGCAACTTATTGGTCCGACGTTGACTGGACTCGCTAAGGAAGAGGACGTGATCGTTCTGGTAAGCACGGGAGGACAACCGATCGAGTCGATTCTTACCGATATTCCGGCAAATGCCTACCTTGCGTCGTTTCTGCCTTACGAATTGATTATGCCGAGTGTGGATCTGCTGGTCACGAACGGAGGATATGGCACGGTAAATCTGGCGCTCGCGCATGGGATTCCGATAGTCTCGGCAGGGATGACGGAGGACAAGGGAGAGGTATCGGCACATGTGCAGTGGGCTGGTGTCGGAATCGACCTGAGAACCAATCAAGCAACGGCAGAGGACTTACGTGCAGCGGCCAGAGAAGTTCTCGACAACCCTGTGTATAGTGAGCGGGCGAAGGAGCTGGCGCTGGAGTTCGCGAGCCGCAACACAGAGATGGAGGTGCTCAGACGGATCGAAGCGTGTGTTCTTGAGCCATCGACCGTTTGAAAAATAGGGTTAATGTCAGTAGACCGAAAACTTCTGCGCTCGCTCTGTGATGGGAACTGTCAGATAACAAATTATTTGTCGCTATTAACACATTAGTGTCGTTAATCCAAAAACCTTTCAAATCTTTTACGATAGGGGCTTTAGGCTAAGTAACATTTTGATAGGAATCCCTCAGCGATCGATAAATTGTTTTAACTTCAGCTTTTCTTTATCCAGATATATCTAGGGTTTGGTAGCGATAGAAGCGCCCAACGACAACAATTTGTTAAGACGACAAATAATATGTTATTCAACAATATCTCTCAGAAGAAGCGGTTCTCAGTGGTTGCGTTCGGAGCGACCTTCATGACTTTAGGAACAGCGGTATCAGCTATCGCCACTACGTTCAGTGCCGAACCCTTATTCAAGGAGGTCAATAGCTACACCACAACGATTGCCACGAATGGCGATCCGGCTGATATCTACTTCCCATTCCTGCCGGATGCCGATACCAACACTGATTTGTTCCCCGTTGTCCTGCTGTTGCAAGGTGCACTTGTCGATAAAGCCGATTACTCGAATTTTGCCACGATTGTGGCAAGCTAAGCTGCGTAGCAGCTAAATTTAATAAACAGCATTACCTTTGTTTTTAATTTTTCGTTCCCATTTAATAATAAGTCCTCCTTCATTTAGTAATTTATTTAACAACTCTTCTAGTTGTTCTGCTGACTCAAATAGTCTATGAGCTATATATTCTTTAGCTGAATGCCAAACAAGTT
>NZ_JACJPF010000126.1 GCF_014695915.1 Trichocoleus sp. FACHB-40 | reverse complement strand
GAGAGACGAGCGAAAGCGAGACTCAAGCGAGCGAAGAGAACCTAGAAAAAATAATAGTTTGAAAGCCAGAGTAACACAATAACCTCGTCAAAGAAAATCGGATTAGGGGAGAAAAACCCCGAAGCCAAAAGAAGAGGGAAACGAAAAGTTTCCAGAGCAACAAACTCAACAAAATGGAGAGTTTGATCCTGGCTCAGGATGAACGCTGGCGGTCTGCTTAACACATGCAAGTCGAACGGGAATCTTAGGATTCTAGTGGCGGACGGGTGAGTAACGCGTGAGAATCTGCCTTCAGGACGGGGATAACAGGAGGAAACTGCTGCTAAAACCGGATATGCCGAAAGGTGAAAGTATTAATAGCCTGAAGAGGAGCTCGCGTCTGATTAGCTAGTTGGTAGGGTAAAAGCTTACCAAGGCGACAATCAGTAGCTGGTCTGAGAGGACGATCAGCCACACTGGGACTGAGACACGGCCCAGACTCCTACGGGAGGCAGCAGTGGGGAATTTTCCGCAATGGGCGAAAGCCTGACGGAGCAAGACCGCGTGGGGGAGGAAGGTTCTTGGATTGTAAACCCCTTTTCTCAGGGAAGAAAAAAATGACGGTACCTGAGGAATAAGCATCGGCTAACTCCGTGCCAGCAGCCGCGGTAATACGGAGGATGCAAGCGTTATCCGGAATAATTGGGCGTAAAGCGTCCGTAGGTGGTTATTCAAGTCTGCCGTTAAAGAGTGGGGCTTAACCCCACAAAGGCGGTGGAAACTGAAAGACTAGAGTGCAGTAGGGGTAGAGGGAATTCCCGGTGTAGCGGTGAAATGCGTAGAGATCGGGAAGAACACCGGTGGCGAAAGCGCTCTGCTGGACTGCAACTGACACTGAGGGACGAAAGCTAGGGGAGCGAATGGGATTAGATACCCCAGTAGTCCTAGCCGTAAACGATGGATACTAGGTGTGGCCTGTATCGACCCGGGCCGCGCCGGAGCTAACGCGTTAAGTATCCCGCCTGGGGAGTACGCACGCAAGTGTGAAACTCAAAGGAATTGACGGGGGCCCGCACAAGCGGTGGAGTATGTGGTTTAATTCGATGCAACGCGAAGAACCTTACCAGGACTTGACATGTCGCGAATCTTCTTGAAAGAGAGGAGTGCCTTAGGGAGCGCGAACACAGGTGGTGCATGGCTGTCGTCAGCTCGTGTCGTGAGATGTTGGGTTAAGTCCCGCAACGAGCGCAACCCTCGTTTTTAGTTGCCATCATTAAGTTGGGCACTCTAGAGAGACTGCCGGTGACAAACCGGAGGAAGGTGGGGATGACGTCAAGTCAGCATGCCCCTTACGTCCTGGGCTACACACGTACTACAATGCTACGGACAAAGGGCAGCAAGTTAGCAATGACAAGCAAATCCCATAAACCGTGGCTCAGTTCAGATCGCAGGCTGCAACTCGCCTGCGTGAAGGCGGAATCGCTAGTAATCGCCGGTCAGCATACGGCGGTGAATCCGTTCCCGGGCCTTGTACACACCGCCCGTCACACCATGGGAGTTGGCCACGCCCGAAGTCGTTACCCTAACCTGTTAAAGGAGGGGGATGCCGAAGGCAGGGCTGATGACTGGGGTGAAGTCGTAACAAGGTAGCCGTACCGGAAGGTGTGGCTGGATCACCTCCTTTTAAGGGAGACCAAACCCCACCCAACCAAAAAATCGCTAAGATTTGGTAGAGTGGAGGTCAACCTAGGTCATCGAGGAAAAGTGAATACATCAGCTTTCAAACTATTAACAGGTTCAAAAAACACGGGCTATTAGCTCAGGTGGTTAGAGCGCACCCCTGATAAGGGTGAGGTCCCTGGTTCGAGTCCAGGATGGCCCACCTAAAAAAAAACGAACCTAAGCACTCAAAGAACAAAAAAGGCCAATTTTGCCAGCAACGAATCTTATCCTAGAGTAAGAGAGCCTGCTGGGAAAAAAGCCAGCAAAAGAACCTTGAAAACTGCATAGCAACGTAAAAAGCAGGAAAAACGAGACATCAAATCAAAAAAGGTGTCCGTAAAACTTCAAGCTGAAGAGATTGTGGTCAAGCTACAAACAGCTGACGGTGAATCCCTCGGCACACAGAGGCGAAGAAGGACGTGGCGACCGACGAAACACTCCGGGGAGCTGGAAGCAAGCATCGAGCCGGAGATATCCGAATGGGGCAACCCCAAGTACAGCCTGTTGAATCCATAGACAGGCATGAGCCAACCGGGCGAACTGAAACATCTTAGTAGCCCGAGGAAAAGAAATCAAAAGAGATTCCCCCAGTAGTGGTGAGCGAAAAGGGAGCAGCCTAAACCATAAAGCAAGCTTTATGGGGTAGTGGGACAGCAACAAAGAGACTAAAGGTACTAGACGAAGCAGCTGAAAACTGCACCAGAGCAGGTAAAAGTCCTGTAGTCGAAAGCGCCAATAGCTCAAGCTGAATCCCGAGTAGCATGGGGCACGAGAAATCCCGTGTGAATCAGCCGAGACCACTCGGTAAGGCTAAATACTACTGTGTGACCAATAGTGAACCAGTACCGCGAGGGAAAGGTGAAAAGAACCCCGAAAGGGGAGTGAAATAGAACGTGAAACCGTCAGCTGACAAGCAATGGAAGCTCGATTAAACGAGTGACCGTGTGCCTGTTGAAGAATGAGCCGGCGACTTATAAGCACTGGTAGGTTAAAGCAATAATTGCCGCAGCCAAAGCGAAAGCGAGTCTGAAGAGGGCGCAAATTATCAGTGTTTATAGACCCGAACCCGGGTGATCTAACCATGTCCAGGATGAAGCTTGGGTAACACCAAGTGGAGGTCCGAACCGACTGATGTTGAAAAATCAGCGGATGAGGTGTGGTTAGGGGTGAAATGCCAATCGAACCCGGAGCTAGCTGGTTCTCCCCGAAATGTGTTGAGGCGCAGCGGTTGTGAATATAGTCTGGGGGTAAAGCACTGTTTCGGTGCGGGCTGCCTCAAGCGGTACCAAATCGAGACAAACTCAGAATACCAGATGTACACACAGCCAGTGAGACGGTGGGGGATAAGCTTCATCGTCGAAAGGGAAACAGCCCAGACCACCAGCTAAGGCCCCAAAATGGTCACTAAGTGATTAAGGAGGTGGGAGTGCAAAGACAACCAGGAGGTTTGCCTAGAAGCAGCCATCCTTGAAAGAGTGCGTAATAGCTCACTGGTCAAGCGCTCCTGCGCCGAAAATGAACGGGGCTAAGTGACATGCCGAAGCTGTGGGATTAATTAATTAATCGGTAGGGGAGCGTTCCGTAGTAGTGAGAAGCACTAGCGACAAGCAGGTGTGGACGAGGCGGAAGTGAGAATGTCGGCTTGAGTAGCGAAAACTAGGGTGAGAATCCCTAGCCCCGAAACCCCAAGGGTTCCTCCGCAAGGCTCGTCCACGGAGGGTTAGTCAGGACCTAAGGCGAGGACGAAAGTCGTAGTCGATGGACAACGGGTCAATATTCCCGTACTAAGAATGGTTTGTGCAGAGGGACAAAGAAGGCTCCAACCAGCTGGATGTTGGTTACCAGTTCAAGCGAGCAAGGCATTGAGAGGCGGAGAAAACGCCTTGAGTCAAGCCGCGAGTACGAGAGTCTACGGACTCGAAGTGGTGAGAGTCATGCTTTCAAGAAAAGCTCTAAACACGTTAAGCCATTAATTACCTGTACCCGAAACCGACACAGGTGGGGAGGTTGAGAATACCAAGGGGCGCGAGATAACTCTCTCTAAGGAACTCGGCAAAATGACCCCGTAACTTCGGGAGAAGGGGTGCCTAGGGTAAAACCTAGGTCGCAGTGAAGAGGCCCAAGCGACTGTTTACCAAAAACACAGGTCTCCGCGAAGTCGCAAGACGATGTATGGGGGCTGACGCCTGCCCAGTGCCGGAAGGTTAAAGAAGTCGGTTAGGCGCAAGCCAAAGCTGGCGACTGAAGCCCCGGTGAACGGCGGCCGTAACTATAACGGTCCTAAGGTAGCGAAATTCCTTGTCGGGTAAGTTCCGACCCGCACGAAAGGCGTAACGATTTGGGCGCTGTCTCGGAGAGAGACTCGGCGAAATAGGATTGTCTGTGAAGATACGGACTACCTGCACCTGGACAGAAAGACCCTATGAAGCTTTACTGTAGCCTGGAATGGTGTTCGGGCTTCGCTTGCGCAGGATAGGTGGGAGGCATTGAAGTACCCCTTGTGGGGGGTATGGAGCCAACGGTGAGATACCACTCTGGCGAGGCTAGAATTCTAACCATCAGCCGTGATCCGGCGATGGAACAGTTTCAGGTGGGCAGTTTGACTGGGGCGGTCGCCTCCTAAAAGGTAACGGAGGCGCGCAAAGGTTCCCTCAGCCTGGTTGGAAACCAGGCGGCGAGTGTAAAGGCACAAGGGAGCTTGACTGCAAGAGCAACAACTCAAGCAGGTAGGAAACTAGGCCTTAGTGATCCGACGGCACCGCGTGGAAGGGCCGTCGCTCAACGGATAAAAGTTACTCTAGGGATAACAGGCTGATCTCCTCCAAGAGTCCACATCGACGAGGAGGTTTGGCACCTCGATGTCGGCTCATCGCAACCTGGGGCGGAAGTACGTCCCAAGGGTTGGGCTGTTCGCCCATTAAAGCGGTACGTGAGCTGGGTTCAGAACGTCGTGAGACAGTTCGGTCCATATCCGGTGCAGGCGCAAGAGCATTGAGAGGAGCCTTCCTTAGTACGAGAGGACCGGGAAGGACGCACCGCTGGTGTACCAGTTATCGTGCCAACGGTAAACGCTGGGTAGCCATGTGCGGAGCGGATAACCGCTGAAAGCATCTAAGTGGGAAGCCCACCTCAAGATGAGTGCTCTCATGGAAATAATCCAGTAAGGTCACAGGAAGAACACCTGTTGATAGGCGCAAGGTGGAAGTGCAGTAATGTATGCAGCCAAAGCGTACTAATAGACCGAGGGCTTGACCTCACTCAAAAAGAAAAACGTTGCTATGCAGTATTGAGGGTTGATTGATTCTACCCGAAACTCTTTCCTGGTGCTATTAGCGCTGTGGAACCACACCGACTCCATCCCGAACTCGGAGGTGAAACGCGGCTGCGGCGAAGATACTTGGTGGGTGACTGCCTGGGAAAATAGCTCAGTGCCAGGTTAT
>NZ_JACJPF010000125.1 GCF_014695915.1 Trichocoleus sp. FACHB-40 | reverse complement strand
ATAGTATAAGCACCTTCTCTCTTACATAAGGATTCTCATGCTCTTTTAAAGTCTTTAGTAGCCGTTCCTTTTGTTCTTGAGAAAGATGGTTTTTGGCTGGCATATGTGGCTAAAAATAACTTAGTACTTAATTTTATATTATACAATCAAGCTGCGTAACAGCTTACTAAATTTCGTACTTGCAAGAAAATAAACATTTTATTTTCTTAAAACTCCCACTGTGAGCGGCTTTTGGGCTAATTATTCACCCTAATTATAGAAACGAAACGGCTAGAATGGCGTGAACAGTTTTCAAAAAAGGCTGCTATGACAACCTTCCCGCCTCAAAAAAGTACAGCCCACAATCAGCATCGGTGCTACTGCCTGAATCCTAATTGTAAGCAGCCAGAAAATTCTGGTAATGCAATTATCTGCTCTAGTTGCGGTACAAAGCTACTGCTACAAGATCGTTATCGAGCCATCAAAGAAATTGGACAAGGTGGCTTTGGCAGAACTTTTCTGGCTACCGATGAGTCTAAATCATCCAAAGCACGTTGCGTAATTAAGCAATTTTTTCCTCAACAACAAGGTACTAACAATCGGAAAAAAGCAGCAGAGTTATTTCGCGAAGAAGCAACTCGCCTAGAGCTATTAGGTAAACATCACCAAATTCCTCAGTTGCTGGAATATTTTGAGCAAGATGACCATCAATATCTAGTACAAGAATTTATTGATGGGCAAAACTTAGCTCAAGAACTTGCCCAAAAAGGAGCTTTTAACGAAACAGAAATTCGGCAACTACTGCAAAGTTTATTACCCGTCTTGCAGTTCGTCCACAGCCATCAGATGATTCACCGGGACATCAAACCGGAAAACATTATTCGCCGCCGTAAAGATAACCATCTCGTATTAGTCGATTTTGGTGCTGCCAAATACGCCACTGAGACGATGTTAGGCAGAACAGGAACAGTAATTGGATCGGCAGCGTATACGGCTCCCGAACAAACTAAAGGTAAAGCCGTTTTTGGTAGCGATTTGTATAGTTTGGGCGTTACCTGTATCCATTTGCTCACTCAAATTCCGCCTTTTGATTTGAGCGATACCAGCGAAGATACCTGGGTTTGGCGGCATTTTTTACCCAAGCCAGTTAGTAAACATTTGGGTAGTATTCTCGACAGAATGCTGAAAACTGGGACAAAGCACCGCTATCAATCAGCAGCGGAAGTTTTGCAAGATTTGAATTTGAGGCGGCTTCCAGTTGTTAACAAGTCTAAGAAAAAATGGCTGCTGGCGGGTGCCATTTTGCTGTTTGGATTTGTGGGAGTGAGGTATCTAGTATCTCCCGTGGCCCAGCAGGTTTCGATACCAGAAAATCGAGCGGCAATTAAGCCTCCAGAATCTGGCGGTTTATTTGGCACGGTAAATGGGCAGCAGCAGGCGTTTCCTCTAACACATACGGAAGTGATGGCGAAAGTTTCCGGGAATGTGTCGCGGGTGTCAGTGACGCAGACATTTACAAATCCCTTTAATAATCCTTTAGAGGCGGTTTATGTGTTTCCACTTCCGGATGAAGCGGCGGTGGATGATATGGAAATAAAAGTAGGCGATCGCATCATCCGAGGCAAGATCAAAAAACGCGCTGAAGCTAAACAAATTTACGAGCAAGCTAAGCAGCAAGGGCAAACTGCTGGCTTATTAGAGCAAGAGCGAGATAATGTGTTTACTCAGTCTCTTGCTAACATCAAACCAGGGGAAAAAATTGATGTCACCATTCGCTATACAGAAAGCCTGAAGTTTGAAAAAGGCAATTATGAATTTGTCTTTCCGATGGTAGTGGGGCCGCGTTACGTCTCCGGAAATCATGTTGCTGATGCCGCAAAAATTAACCCCCCAACCTTGTCAGCCGGAACCCGTTCTGGACAGGATATAGGCGTGACCGTGGAAATTGAGGCGGGAGTGCCGATTAGTAACTTGCGATCGCCTTCTCATCAAATGCTGGCCACCAAAGACGGTCGGATGATGCGGGTTGAGTTGAGCAAACAAAACGCAATTCCCAACAAAGATTTGATTTTGCGCTATCAAGTCGCCGGGAATGAAACTCAGTCCACAGTATTAACTGATGCAGATGAACGAGGGGGACACTTCGCCAGTTATTTAATCCCAGCAGTGCAGTATCAAAGCAATGAGATTGTACCAAAAGATGTGGTGTTTCTCATGGATACCTCTGGGTCGCAATCGGGCGCACCAATTCAGCAATCTAAAGAATTGATGCGGCGGTTTATCAATGGGTTAAATCCTAACGATACATTTACGATTATTGACTTTGCCAGTTCCACAACTCAGCTTTCTTCCACCCCCTTACAAAATACGCCGAGAAATCGACAAAAAGCGCTAGATTATATTAATCGCTTGGATGCAAATGGCGGTAGTGAGTTATTGAACGGCATTCAAACTGTATTGAATTTCCCAGAGGCTCCAGAAGGGCGGCTGCGGAGTGTTGTGATGATTTCTGATGGTTTGATCGGTGACGACGAGCAGGTAATTGCAGAAGTCAAAAAGCGTTTGAAGCCGGGAAATCGGCTTTATAGTTTTGGTGTTGGCAGTTCAATTAATCGCTTTTTAATCGACCGCATTGCTGAGGAAGGACGGGGAACTTCGGAAGTTGTACCGCCCCAGGAACCAGCGCAGAAAGTAGTTGAGAAGTTCTTTCAAGATATTAATAATCCCGTGCTGACGAATATTGAAGTTAGCTGGGAAGGTTCTGGAAAAGCCCCAGAAATTTATCCGTTGAAAGCACCGGATTTGTATGCTAATCAGCCGTTGGTGTTGTTTGGACGCAAAGGCGATCGCGCTCGTGGTACTTTGAAAATTACTGGCATTGCTGCTGGTGGTAAGCGCTATGAGAAGAAGTTGCCGATTGATTTTGAGGGCGGTGGGAATGATGCGATCGCGCAACTTTGGGGACGTGCCCGAATCAAAGATTTGATGAATGAAATCTATGGCAATGAAAACCCAATAAATGTCAAAGCTGTTACAGATACAGCGCTGGGTTATCGGTTGTTATCTAAATACACTGCTTTTGTCGCTGTCACTGAACAAGTGCGAGTTGATCCTAAAAAGGCTCAGAAGGTGCAAGTACCAGTAGAAACACCGGAAGGGATGGACTTTGCCGAATCAACTTATACTGGCAGCGATCCAGTACCAGAACCAAGCCAAATTTTAGGCAACATTCTAGCAGTTGTCTTACTGGGGATGTACTTTACCTGGAAGCGATCGCAGAAATTGGAAAGTAAGCAATAATTTCAGGTTTTGGCAAAGGGGAATGAACCACGTTGGCGTTCGCTAACGTGGTTTATTTAAAATTGATTTTCTCTTGAACAATTATTAATCCTTCAAAAAAAGCGCGGACTCCACAAGTTGTACCAGGAAATCCATGTTTTTTCTAAAACTTGATAAGCCTTTTCAGGAGAAGAATTATTTAAAGGAACCGACAAATGCGCCCAATGACAACGCACATCCCGCAAATCTGCCTCACCTAGCAACCAGGGAAGAAAACGGCTCAACCGCACATCGTAGATATATCTGTTGCGCCTAAACTGATAATCTGTCACCGTACTACCGCCACGCGGATTAATGCAAGCACTCAGATAAGCTCTTTTTTGATGAACAAAAAGGCTATAAAAACCTATCCCATCCTGTTGACGTAAAATTGGTAGAGGTTGATCGGGAGACGACGGTATATTTGTATATTTATTAATATAAAGTCTGATATTTCCATCCGTCTTAACCAAATATCGCATTTCTATATCCAGTGGAAAACCATTCTGGATATAGCGATAATGCCTTCCAGAAATGTATTCAGACGACTCAGCAATTTGAGCGACTAGGGGACTGCTTGGCAAAGGCTGCCATCCCGGTAAGGAAACTGCTGCGGGAAAAACCAAAGAGGACTGGATGCGATCGCTTAAACTGGGATACAAAATTGACTTTCCCAACACAAACAAGACACTGCCAAAGGTTGTAGCTAACAGGGAAATCCGGATTTTTTTCCAGCAGTTCATGATTGTAACTTTACAGCTTTTAGTACCATAAAATGGCAAAATAATCCGAAAATTAATACAGCACTCGTAGAAAATATTAGCGAGCCATCTCCTGTATGCCAGTATTCAAACGCTTGTTGATGAGATAATGCTACTAAAACAGCCATAAGGGCAACTCGCACCCCATTAACCGCAAATCCCAAAACCACAGCCACAAAAGGCAGCAATATTTTTTTGGTTAAATTAGTAGGAACCATTACTAAAATAATAAATGCTAGTCCCAGAAGCTGGAGTATTAAATCTATACCAGAACAGCCAGAGTAAACTTCTATAGAATCTTTAGGTAGAATAATGAAGACTCCCTGACGAGATACTTCAAAACCCAAAATCCAAAGAACGAAAGCTGCAAACTTAGCTGTGAATATAGATATATCACCAATTAATAAGATCCATCCTTGAGCTATGGCTAGAAAAGCCAACAATAACAGTTCCTGCCAATATTGTCTTAATCCCTTCAAACCGGAAGCAAGAAGACATAAGCCTAGTAGAGAAATGAAAGGTGAGATGCGAAGAAAAGAAACAGAATTAGACAGATGCAGACTTTTAATCAGCACCAAAATAATCAAGGATGCACCAAAAAAGCTAGAAAAAACTCCACTTTCAAGATTTAAAGTGTCGCGTTTTTTCCAAACCAGGGACGATACAGCCAGCCAAAATAGGAAACTTGTACTCAGCAGTTCAGTATTGTCACTTCTCCAAGTCAAATGAAGATGAAGAGTAATTAAAGCTGCTGCGATCGCTAATACCCAGAATTTTAACTCTTTGACAACTTTCAGGTTGCTCATGATTAAATTAAAAGTTTAATCTGTAGCTATAGCAATCTTAATCCATTGATGAAATTCTCTTCTTCTGCGCCCAGTCGCGTCTGGGCGGTTCATTGAAGAATTGCTACATCAGAAAACACTGACGTTGTAACGCTTCCTGCAACAAAATTTGATAATCTATATCGTCAATTATATAAGCACCAAAACGTTCCAAGTGGGGATTCATCATTTGAGCATCGAAAAAAACAAACTGGCGCGATCGCAATCTCTCTTGTAACTTGACCATCGCCACCTTCGACCCCTCCGGAATTCGGAAAAACATCGACTCGCCAATAAAAGCACCGCCGATGACAATTCCTAAAATTCCCCCCGCCAACTCATCTCCCTGCCAAGTTTCAAAACTATAAGCCCAACCAGCTTGATATAATTTCCAGTAAATCTTCTGTAACTCCGGCGAAATCCAGGTGGTTTCCCTGTTAGCACACCCAGCAACAACCGCTTGAAAATCCCGGTTGACAGCGACAGTGAAGCGTTTCTGGTTGAGGACGCGCCTAAGTGAGGTTGGGTAGCGGAATCGGTCATCTAGGGGTATCATCGTCCGCTGACGGCTGGAGTACCACCCCAAGTTATCATCGTCATCCGCCATCAGAAAGTAGCCTTGAGCATACCCCTGGATAATGTTGGAAATATCAAATTCCATGCACTTAGCCCGACAGGGTTGTAGATATCCCGAAACAGCAGCGTGCAACCTTAATATTTAAAATACTGCCTTCACTTTTAAAATCGTGAAATTGGCAGATGAAATTTAAAAGCTGATACGCAAAAATTGATAGATCAAATGCCTGAACCAATTCCACCCATCACACTACCACCAGCCGAAAATGCCCAACAGGAAGGCGAATGGCTGCAAAAATCTTTACATACTTGGCTTGACCAAGAATTTATCCCAGAGCCTGTCAATCAGGAAATAGCCCGCCGAGCGTCCCAAATTTATGTCCGTCAAAGGATGGAAGGCGAAAACGATCTGGGTTCGTTAGTTATTGCTATCCTGACAGAGATGCAGGCGTTTGACTTTTCTAAGAGTTTCTACAGCGAGTTTGCGATCGCTAATGCCGTCAGCGACTTACTTTTAGACAGCCTTGGCATTGACCGCTGTTGTGGTCAATAGTTAATAGTCATTAGTCCTTGGTCAAACACAATCAACTAAGGACTAAGGACTAAGGACTACCAGCTAGACTTAACCACACCAGGTAACAGGCCTTGGTGCGCCCATTCCCGCATCACGTTCCGAGACAGACCGAAATCCCGATAAACACCTCTAGGACGACCAGTTACCCAGCAGCGGTTCCGCAGTCTGGTGGGCGCACTGTTGCGAGGCAATTGCTGGATTTCGCGATGAATTGCCAGCTTTTGTTGTTGGGTGGTTGCATTATCAAATTCTTCCTGCAACGCTGCACGCTTATCGGCATACTTTTCTACCAGTCGCTCGCGCTTTTTCTCCCGCTCAATCATGCTCTTTTTAGCCATGAATCAATTCTTCCGCAGATTTAGACACCATTCTCCATTATATTCTAAACATCAATAATTTGTTCACTCCCCGTTAACGGGGAGGGTTAGGCAGGGGTTCTTCAGGGATGGCAAGAGGAACCGTGAGGATGCTCACCTGCTCAGAATTGGACTGGGACACATTGGCAGAAGGACACAAATCGGCAAGAACGCAAGCATCGCATTCAGGATTCCGAGCCTTACAAATTGCCCGACCGTGGTAAACCAAACGAATTGACCAGTTTTCCCATTCTTCAGAGTGGGGTAATATTCTCATCAAATCCCGCTCTATACGAATTGGGTCTGTGTGTTCTGTCAAACCCAAGCGGTGAGAGAGACGCTTTACATGAGTATCCACCGTCACGCCCTGATTAATACCGTAGGCATGAGAGAGAACCACATTAGCCGTTTTACGCGCCACCCCTGGCAATTCCAGCAACAATTCCATTCGTTTTGGCACCTCGCCGCCAAATTTTTCCAAAATTAGGCGGCTTGCCCCTTGAATATTTTTCGCCTTGTTGCGATAAAAACCAGTGGAACGGATCAAATTTTCCAACTCGATAATATCAGCGTTTGCCAAAGCGATCGCATCAGGAAACCGAGCAAATAACGCTGGTGTCACCTGATTTACCCGCTCATCCGTACACTGAGCCGAGAGAATAGTTGCCACCAACAGCTGCACTGGCGTTTCGTAGTTCAGCGTACAGGGGGCAACTGGATACAGTCGCTTCAGGCGAATTAGAATCTCCAAAGCCCGCTGCTGCTGGCTTGACGATTTATGAGTAATGCTCACTGAAATAATCTTTGTACCGACTCCAAGTTAAAAGTGTCTCGCACAATCAAGAAAATGCCTAAACCCAATAGCAGCATTAATCCGGTTTGCATAATGCCGTCTTGGATTTTTGTAGGCAAAGGCTTACCCCTTAAGCCTTCAATCAACAGAAAAGCCAGCTGACCGCCATCCAGGGCGGGTAAAGGCAAAATGTTAATAATAGCCAGGTTAATGCTGATTAGAGCAGCAAACTGAAACAAATTTGCGGCATCTGACTTGGCAATATTTGCCCCAAGTTCCACAATCTTAACCGGGCCTGCGACCTGATTAGCTGTTTCGCCAAAGTTACTGATTAGCAGCCCAAAACCCTGAACTGTTAAAATCACGATTCGTTGAAATTCTGTGGCAGCTGTAGTGAAAATGTCCACAGGATTATCCAAGTGCCGACGGAGTGGTGTACCGTTAGGAGCCAGCTTGACACCAATGCGACCTTTTCCATCTGCCCCTGGTTCTGGTGTCACAGTCAAAGATATATTTTGACCCTGACGCTCGATACTCAGCGGGATGGGCTGGTTGGGATGGTCTTGAATCACTTTCATCAGCGTCGGGATGGCTTCCCTAGATGCTTTGAGTGGTTGACCATCTGCCAACAGAACCACATCTCCGGCTTTGATGCCAGCCTGGAGTGCGGCCAAAGTAACATCTGAGGCGACTGGAGTAACCACAACCCCAGGCTTGTAGTTAAAGTCTGGAATGCCCACAAAGCCGAGTTGAGTCACAAGCAGCAAGTAGGCAAAAACTAAGTTGGCGATAACACCAGCACTGATGACAATCGCTCTATCGAGGATGGGGCGGTTGCGTAGCAGATTGGGGTCTTCGGGGGGAATATTGCTGTCGGGGTCATCATCCGGGAAACCAACAAAACCGCCTAGAGGAAAAGCGCGGACGGCATACTCGGTTTCCGTTCCCTGGTATTTCCACAAAATCGGCCCAAAACCCAGAGAGAAGCGATTAACGTGAATTCCCTGAAGACGAGCTGCCATAAAATGACCCAGCTCGTGTACCACTATCAAAAGCGCTAAGACTGCGATCGCCGCGAAAACTGGCATACTTATATTTATTCAACTTAACTACATACTTCTTCATTCTACGGTGCTGCAAAAGCTAGGAGTCAGGAGTAAGAAATTAATAACTCATAACTCCTGACTCTCTTCACAGAACCTCACGTCCCAGATAAGGTTGCAGCACTTGCGGTATTGTGACAGTTCCATCCGGTTGTTGATAGTTCTCCAGAATCGCCGCCATCGTCCGCCCTATCGCCAAACCTGAACCATTTAGTGTGTGGACAAACTGGGTTCCCTTCTTCCCAGTTTCTCTAAAGCGGATACTGCCGCGTCGCGCCTGAAAATCCGCAAAATTCGAGCAGCTGGAAATCTCGCGGTATTTTCCAGCAGAAGGCAACCACACCTCCAAGTCGTAGCACTTCGCCGCACTAAAACTCAGGTCGCCAGTACATAACTCTATCACCCGATAAGGCAACTGCAACGCCTGCAAGATAGCCTCCGCGTCCCTTACGAGCGATTCATGCTCTGCTGGTGAAGTGTCAGGATGGACGAATTTCACCAACTCGACTTTATTAAACTGGTGCAGTCGAATTAACCCCCGCGTGTCTCTCCCATAGCTACCAGCTTCCCGACGAAAACAGGGAGTATAAGCACAGTGATAAATGGGTAGCTGGGACGCTTCCAAGATTTCATCCCGATAGAGATTCGTCACTGGTACTTCCGCTGTGGGTGCCAGCCACAAATCATCCTGGTCGCATTTGAAGCTTTCTTCAGCAAATTTGGGCAGTTGACCTGTAGCTTTGAGGGATTCGCTGTTGATGAGAAATGGTGGAATAACTTCCACATAGCCTGCTGCGATTTGTCGGTCGAGCATAAAGCTAATCAAAGCTCTTTCCAGCGCCGCACCAGCACCGATTAAAGTTACAAATCGGCTTTTAGCGACTTTGACAGCACGCTCAAAGTTGAGAATCCCCAGTTTCTCGCCAATTTCCTCATGAGGCAGAATATTAGAGTTTTGGGGCAGATATTCATCACCCCAGCGGCGTACTTCTACATTCTCTTCTTCACTTTTACCAATAGGCGTGGACTGACTGGGTAAGTTAGGGAGAGCTAACAAAAGTTCTTCTATTATGGCTTTCAGCTCTCTTTCTTGCGGTTCTAGTTCGGCAATCTGAGCTTTGACAGAGTTGCCTTCTTCCCGCAGCGTTTGAATTTCTGCGCCATTGGGGTCACTGCCAGATTTAATTTTTTGTCCGACTAATTTACCAATTTCGTTACCCCGCGCTTGCAGCTGACTTCGCTTCGCTTCGAGTTCCCGTTGCTGCTGGTCTAGCTGCAAAATCGGCTTTATGTCATGATGAGCGCCTTTATGATTCAGTCGCTCTTGAACGTCTTGTGGATTTTCCCGTATCTGCTTAAGGTCTAGCACTGCTTCTTCCCTAGCTGTTGCTGCCAATACATCAGGATATCCTGTTTGCAGAACAGCTTATATCGATTTTAGATTTTGCGGCGGCGAAAAAATTTCTCATGGAGTTAGTCTAGCGGCTGCTCTGTTGCGCTAATTCGCCTATGTCGCTCTTGTTCTAGCATATGCCCTTTCTTCGCTATAGCTGGGATAGTAATTTTGGATTTTGCAAACCAACCGAGTTCTCACGCCTCAAAAAGAGGTAGGTGATTTGATGGTTGATTTGGGAACTATATAAACGAAGTAACTTAAAACTAAAGCAATGACCAATAATTACACACCGGAATCTTTGTCCGCACCCTTCCCAAAATCAGTTCTCACAGTCAGCCGGGAAGAGTTGAGTTACCTGGAACTGACAATTGAAGGAGAACTACCACAACTGTACGGCTACGCCTTCATTATTGGGCCAGCGGGTTCTGTTGACAGCAAACCTGTTCCCGGCACTTTTCAAATCCACCCATCCAGCGACGGTACGCCACTGTTCAATGGCGATGCTATGATTTACCGCCTCGACTTTGACAAAGTTCAAGAAGAGAGAAAAGTGCGGTTGACCACAAGAATTGCCAAAACACCATGCTTTTATGCTGACAAAGCCAGCGTACCTGGAACGGAATATGAGGAGCTTAGGTTTAATAATCACGGTCTGGCTCGTTTGTCAATATCACTCGGCTTTCGCAATGAGGTAAATACAGCATTCTTACCCATGCAATTTCCCGGTCAAAATGAGCGTTTGTTAATTACTTGGGATGCTGGAAGACCCTATGAAATTGATCCAAAAACTCTGGAAGTTGTTACGCCTGTAGGGAAAAATTCAGAGTGGCGCGAACAAATTGAACTACCGCTTCCCTTTGGAATTGTTACAACCGCCGCTCACCCTTTCTTCGACACCAACACGCAAAAGCTATTCGCGGTTAATTATGGTAAGTCAATTGCTACTGCCTTATCCCCCCTACTTTTTAACGATATAGAAGAACCTTTGCAAGAATTTGAATATTTTTTGAAAGCTGTAGAAGACCGACTGACGAAAGTTTCCCAACCAACTCAACTGCTTGTGGAGACGAAGTCAAAGCTGCCGTTCGGAGAAGAAATCTTTCATGATTTGTGTAAACAAATGCTGAAAGTATTTTTAAACCAACAATTAGAAAAAGAGATAGAAGAATTTGCTGAAATTTTTCGAGAGCTGCTGCAACTTCTGTTACTAGAAAAAGATGTTCCCAAAAGATTTGAGGAAATCTGGAATGAATTAATTCAAGTTCTCAAATATGAACTAGAGAAAGGAATTGAGAATTTTCACGAACTTTGCCTGGAAATACTCAACCTTGTAAAGGTAGCACAAATCCTGCTGCCAGCAGCAAGAAAGATGGAGGATTTTGTCTACTTAATTTGCTGGGATGGTGAAAGTGAATTGAAGAAATGGGAAGTTGTGCTAGATGAGGGAAAAAGCACTACTCCGGTAAAAATTAAGCAAAGTATGCACCAAATAGCAGTCACTCAAGATTATGTAGTGCTGATGGACACAGTTTTCAAACTAGGCCCAGAGCAACTGCTGACAAGTCCTTTGCCAAAGCATCCGCAAATAGAAAATCTGCTGAGAAAATATCTTGACTATGCAGAAACGCCTGACACCACTATATATATTGTGCGCCGTTCTGACCTCGATACCCAAAACTCGACTGTTAAGGCAAAGAAAGTGGTAATTCCGCGAGGTGCAGCACACTTTTTGGCAGATTATGAAAATCCTAACAACCAAATTACGCTGCACTTAGCGCATAATACCGCTTGGGACCCGTCGGAATGGATTCGCAAATATGACCAATCTGTTGTCAGCGGCACTGATAATCTGCCTTATGGAATGTCGATTGGTGGCATGGATATTAACCATCTCGGACGTTATGTAATTGATGGAGAAAGTGGCAAGCTAGTTGAGTCATCTCTGCTCACAAATTTTGATTACACTTGGGCAACAGCGATTTATGCTTACAGCGGTACTGTGCCGACAGCGCAGTTTGAAAATATTTACTGGAACTCTTGGGGATGCTGGAAAGAACTGCTATCACAGTATGCCTTCGACACGTATAAAGACTATCAATATCGGGAGGTGTCGATAGAGAAGGTGCGGGAAGTTACTAAACAAGGCATACCTGTTAATTTATGCCGTGTAGATACTAAGCAGATGAAAATATGCGACACTTACAAATTTCCTCCAGGCTACTTCGGAAACTCGGCTCAGTTTGTACCCCGCCGTAATGGTGACGGTGCTTCAACGGACGGTTATATTGTGTGCGTTGTCAATTCCGGCGATGCCAAAAGCGAAATTTGGATTTTCGATGCTGCTGACTTAAATCGTGGAGGAAAAGGCCCCTTGTGTAAATTGAGCCATCCCCAATTTAACATCGGCATGACTGTACACACAACTTGGTTGCAAAATATTGGCAACCGCTCATCTAGCTACAACATTTCGGTGTGTGAAGATTATCATCAGCGGGTGCAGGATACGAAATCTCCGCTTATTGAGAAGCTGTTTCAGGAGAAAATTTACCCCAAATTTGAAAATAATTCCGCATCTGTCTAAAGTAGGAATGTAGAGTTAGTACAATTGGGATGCCGATCCGCCGTCTGGTAAATTTGATGGTTGATTGGGAATTCTATAAATAGCGAGTTTTGGCGCGATATGAACGAACCCAATCAAAACCAGGCTGAAGCAATTAACCCAGGCGGTTTGCCTCCGTTCCCAGAGGGGATGATGACGGCAAGTGCTAGCGAACTCACGGATGTGGCGTTGCAGGTGGTTGAGGGAAAATTACCGCACGATCTCCACGGTCATGTATTTATCGTGGCACCCGTGGGTTCTGTCAATTCCGGGGGTTTGCCAAATCCAGACGGCACCCATGTTTGGAATGGCAATGGCATGATTTATCGCCTAGATTTTCACAAGCCTGGTGAAGTGTGGTTGAAGACACGGATTGCTAAGTCACCTTGCTATTACGCTGATATAGCAACTCGACCTGGAAGCCGCTATGACAAGTATCAGTTTCGCGATTATGGCATGGCACGGTTTTCTCTGCATCTGGGAATGCGGGATCAGTTAAATACCGCATTTCTGCCGATGAAATTCTCTGGTGAGGAAAATGAGCGTTTGCTGGTGACTTTTGATGGGGGTCGTCCGTATGAGATTGACTTGGAGACGCTTGAGGTAGTAACGGCAGTTGGGACAAATAAAGAGTGGTGTCCGGGGATGCAGTTGAATATTCCCTTTCAACCTGTTTTGAGTACGGCGCATCCTTGTTTTGATGCCCGCACTGAAGAGATGTTTACTGTTAATTATGGTAGGTCGTTAGCGAATTTTTTAGAAACTATTGGGTTGGTTTACGAATTGGAAAAACTTCCGCAAGAAGTGGAGGAACTTCTGGAAGCGATCGCTTCCTTTTTTGACGAACAAGATTTTGTCAAAAAAATCTTCGATTCATTCTCCCAATTTTCTCAGAGCATATGGCAATTTTTGCAAGGCTGGCTGGAGAAACTATTCGGAATTGCGGATTTTGTCTATTTAATTCGCTGGAATGGGGTTGGTGAGTTTGAACGCTGGAAGCTGGTTTTGCCGGATGGTAAACCTGTCCGAATTGAGCAAACTATGCACCAGATAGCGGTGAGTCGGGATTATGTGGTGCTGATGGATACTTGCCTGAAATTTGGCATGGAACAGATTTTGAATAACCCGATTTCAGGGAGTAAGCAGGCAGAAAGACTGTTGAGAAAGCTGCTGACGCGATCGCAACTTCCGGACACGAGTATATATATTGTGCGACGCGATCGCCTGAAAGCCGGACAACGTCCAGCATATAATAATGACAAAGAAGTTGAAGTTGTTGCTCAGAAGGTGGTACTTCCCCTCGAAGCTGCCCATTTTCTAGTAGACTACGACAACCCCAATGGGCAAATTACCCTTCATGTCGCCCACGAATGCGCTACTGATGTCTCGGAATGGGTGCGGCGTTATGATTCTGCCTACGATGGCAAGCCTGCATCGCCTCATCTGGAAGGAATGCTATCAGTTGGGGCAATGGATATCGGTCGTCTAGGACGCTATGTAATTGATGCTGAAAAAGCAGAAATTCTGGAGTCAAAGGTTATCTTTGATACTAAACGTACTTGGGGGCTATCACTCTACACGTACCGCGACACCCCATCTTCCGGAACGTCAACCGAGAAAATTGAAAATATCTATTGGCAGTCTTTTGGATTTTGGCAGGAATTACTGACTGAGTTCGTCTTTGATTTGTACAAAAACTATAAGTATCGGGTAATACCCCTGGAGCAACTTCTGGATATTCCAGACGCTGGCAAAGGCAGACCCTCTTGCTTGTTTAGACTGGATACAAAAAAGATGGCGATCGCGGACTCCTATGAATTTCCTCTTGTCTCCAAAGACCAAAAACATTGGGACAGCCACATCATCAATTCACCGCAATTTGTCCCAAGTGCTAATAGTAACAATGATTCAACCGACGGTTATATCGTGTGTACCGTTGTCTCCCAACATGGTAAAGAGATTTGGATTTTCAATGCTCAAAGCTTGGCACAGGGCCCTTTGTGCAAACTGAGTCATCCTTCAGTAAACTTTGGTTATACAATACATACAACATGGTTGCCAAAAATTACACCCCGCACTGCTAATTACAAAGTCCCTGTACGTCAAGATTACGAGGAGCTGGTGAACCATAAATCTCCAGAAATTCAGGGGATATTTAGTCAAGAAGTATATCCATACTTTGATAGAGAGTCAAGAAATACATGAGATATTTTTAAGAATTTTTTCCACTATATTGTTATATAGTGGAAAAAGCTTTTATTCAAGAATTGAACCAATAGCACAAACGATGCTTGAAAAGCTGTCCTAACAGATTATTAAACTAGCAGCACAGCTATAAATTAAGGTTCAAGGCATCACTACCTTAGCATCATTCAAGTCATCATCAACAACAGAAGGTTTATCATTAGGGAGCATTTATTTATAGTATTGACTAGCTGAGGAATTTAAAATGCTAAAAATCCCAGGCTACAAAATTATTGAAGTCCTTCACGAAGGCACAAAATCATTAGTTTATCGTGCTTTTAGACAAGTCGATAGACAAAAGGTTGTTATTAAAATTCTTAATCAAGAATATCCAGACCTTAACGATATTGCCAAATTCAAACATCAATATGAAATCGTAAAGAATTTAGATTTATCAGGTATTGTTAAACCTTACAAGCTGAAAAACCATAACAACACTTGCGTATTAGTGCTAGAGGATTTCGGCGGTGAATCGCTCGAAAAAGCGATAAATTCGTCAAAAATGAACTTGCTAGAACTCCTTAAAATAGCCATTCAAATTTCTCAATGGCTGGGAAAACTGCATCAAAATCATATTATACACAAAGATATAAAGCCTCAAAATATATTGGTAAATCCTCATACAGGACAAGTAAAAATAATAGACTTTGGTATTTCTTCACTTCTTTCCAGAGAAACCCAAGAAATTAGAAATCCTAATGTTCTGGAAGGGAGTTTACCCTATATGTCGCCAGAGCAGACTGGCCGGATGAACCGAGCAATCGATTATCGGACTGACTTCTATTCATTAGGCGTAACTTTTTATCAAATTTTAACTGGGGCGTTGCCTTTTCAATCAACAGACCCGATGGAATTAGTCCATTGTCATATTGCTAAACAGCCAGTTCCGCCGAGCCATCTAAATCCGGAGATTCCCCTGGCTATTTCTAATATAGTCATGAAATTGTTATCAAAAACAGCAGAAGCCAGATATCAAAGTTCCTACGGTCTAAAGTTTGATCTAGAAGTTTGTCTGACGCAACTACAAACTACCGGGAAGATTGAAAATTTCATACCTGGTAAGCAGGATTTCTCCAATAAATTTGAGATTCCGCAAAAACTCTATGGTCGGGAACAAGAAATAACCATCCTGCTGGCGGCTTTTGAGCGGGTAAGCCAAGGCTTAACCGAGATGATGCTAGTTTCAGGATTTTCAGGTATTGGTAAATCAGCTTTAATCAATGAAATTCACAAACCCATTGTCCAACAAAGAGGGTATTTTATTTCCGGGAAATTTGACCAATTTCAACGAAATATTCCTTATGCTTCCTTAATTCAGGCTTTTCAGTCATTAATTAGTCAAATTTTAACTGAAAGTCAAGAAAAAATAGCAGCCTGGCGAGAAAAACTTTTAAATGACCTTGGTGCCAACAGTCAAGTGATTGTTGATGTGATTCCGGAAGTAGAACTAATTGTTGGACAACAGCCGCCTGTTGCCCAACTAGGATCAACAGAATCGCAAAATCGCTTCAACATAGTTTTTCAACAATTTATTAGAGTATTCGCCAAAAAAGAACATCCCCTAGTTGTATTTCTTGATGATTTACAATGGGCTGATTCGGCATCCCTCAATCTAATTCAATTGCTAATGACGGCGAGAGATAGCCGATACTTATTTTTAATTGGGGCATATCGAGATAATGAAGTGAATGCCTCTCATCTTTTAATGATGACATTAGATGAGATTAATTCTGCCAATGCTATTGTCAATCATATCAACCTAAAACCTTTGGATTTAGGTCATACCAACCAATTAATTAGCGAGACTCTTAGCTGTGATGAAGTCGAGTCAAAACCTCTAGCAGAGTTAGTAATTCGTAAAACTAATGGCAATCCCTTCTTTGTCAACCAGTTTTTAAAATCTCTCTACGAAGAAAAGCTATTGAACTTTGTCCCCTCTCAATCCGTCCTTAATAAGCGGGCTCAAGCTGTGTGGCAGTGGAATTTAGAGGAAATTAAAAAAGTTGGCATAACAGATAATGTCGTTGAATTGATGGCTGGAAAAATTCAAAAGCTTTCCGATAACACACAGCAAATACTTAAGTTAGCGGCTTGTATTGGTAATAAGTTTGATTTAAAAGTTTTATCATTTGTTTATGAGAACTCTCCAGCAGCAACAGCGATTGATCTCTGGGAAGCAATTCGGGAAGAGTTAGTTTTACCCCTCGATAATAATTACAAAATATTCCTAGATTTTGATGCACAGGAAGCCAATAATTACTTAGTTTCCACTGATACATTAGTTTCTTATAAATTTTTACATGATCGCGTTCAGCAAGCTGCCTATTCCCTGATTCCTGAAGAAAATAAACAAGACTTTCACTTAAAAATTGGTCAACTGCTTTTAGGTAATACCAGTTTAGAGGAACGGGAATCAAAAATATTCGATATTGTCAATCAGCTAAACTTTGGAAGCGAGCTAATTGTTAACCAAGAAGCCAGAAATAAACTTGCTGAATTGAATTTAACGGCTGGAAAAAAAGCCAAGGCTTCGATTGCATACGAACCAGCGTTAAAATATTTAACAACTGGTATGAGGCTTTTAGCAACAGATAGCTGGGAAAGCGATTATCAGCTAACTTTCGATTTGTACAAGGAGCGTTCTGAATGCGAATACCTTTGTAAAAACTTTGAGCAAGCTGATAAGTTATTTAACACTTTATTGCAAAATGCCAAGACAAATCTAGAAAAAGCAGAAATTTATGGCATTCAAATTATTTCATATACAACTTTAGGCAAGTTTTCAGAAGTCGTTGAATTAGGTAAGCAGGCTTTAAAATTGCTGGGTTGGAATGTCCCAGAGAAAACCAGGGAAATTAAAAAAGCATTAAAACTAGAAATTCAAGATATTCGGTCAAGTATCGGCGATACTAGCATTAAAGATTTAATTCATAGTCCGGATATGACTGACCTGAATATGTTAGCAACTATTAATTTGATTTCGCACGTAATACCTGCTTTATATTATACAAACATGGATTTGTCTGACCTATTTTATTTAAAGCAGGCTTCTCTATCATTGAGGTATGGAAATGCAGGAAATTCTGCTATGGGTTATTTGGGTTTAAGTAGGTTTTTAGGTGAAAGATTAGGAGATTTTCAATCTCGCTATGAGTTTGGTAAACTTTCTTTGAATATTATTGAAAAATTTAATAGCAGCGAATTGAAATGTAAAGTAAATTTCTTGTTTGGTGGCTTTGTTAATCATTGGACTAAGCATTCAAAAATAGACATTATTCATTTAAAAACTGCTTACCAAGCAGGGATTGAATCAGGGGACATAGTTTGGGCTTGTTATGCCAACAATGTTCTCAGCATGAGAAGTTTTATTACGGGAGATTATCTAGATAATCTTTATATCGAAAATCAAAAGTCTCTCGATTATGCTAATCAAGTTGGAGAAATATATACACCCAACTTTTTTTTAGTGACGCAACAGTTAACCTTATGTTTGAAAGGCTTAACAAAAGATAAATGTAGTTTCAGTAATGAATTTTATGATGAAGAAAAACATTTGGAGCAACTAAGAGCTTATGCTGGATTGGCAATTGCTCTCAATTGGTATTATTTTGTAAAACTTGCAACATTATACATCTTTGAGGATTACTCGAATGCTTTGAAGATGGCATTAGAGTCTGAAAAAACTCTGTCCGCTGTATCAGGTTTAATGCAAGTTGCGGAGCATTACTTCTATTATTCTCTAACTCTGGCTGCTCTTTATAGTACGGCTAACGAGGGGCAAAAAAAGGAGTATTGGAAAACGCTAAAGAAAAATCAAAAACAAATGAAAGTTTGGGCTGATAATTGCCCAGAGAATTTTTTACATAAATACTTGCTCATTGCTGCTGAAATGGCTCGTATTTCCGGCAAAACCCAAGAGGCGATGGAGTTATACGAGCAAGCTATCAAGTCTGCTAAAGAAAATGAGTATATTCAAAATCAAGCGATCGCTAATGAATTAGCTGCTAAATTTTATTTTGATAAAGGATTTGATATTATTGCCAAAGCCTATCTAATGGAAGCTCGTTATGGTTATACTAAATGGGGGGCAACAGGCAAGGTAAAAGAGTTAAATACTAATTATCCTAATTTACTTTATAGAGCAACAGGAGTTAAAGCTACCTCTACAACTTATTCTATTGCTACCTCTAGTGAGGATGCAGGAGTTCTAGACTTAAATACAGTTGTAAAAGCTTCGCAAGCGCTTTCTGGTGAAATCATTCTGGATAAGTTGCTGGCCAAGTTAATGAAAATTGTAATTGAAAATGCCGGAGCTGAAAAAGGTTTTTTAATTATAAAAAATAAAGATAACCTCCTGATTCAAGCAGAAGGTGCAGTCAATAAAGATGAGGTGATACTGCTGCAATCACTTCCAGTCGAAAATAGTGGCAAACTTTCAGTAGGAATTGTTAATTATGTAGCTAGGACTCAGGATAATTTGGTTTTAAAGGATGCGGTTCGGGAAGGGAAATTTATTAACGAGCAATACATTGTTGAAAATAAACCAAAATCTATTCTTTGTACGCCCTTGATAAATCAGGGAAAATTAATTGGGATTCTTTACTTAGAAAATAATTTAACAGAGGGAGCTTTTACTTCAGAGCGGTTGGAAGTGTTAAACCTCCTATCTTCCCAAGCCGCTATTTCTATTGAAAATGCTAGTCTTTATACGAACTTATCAGCCTTAAATATTGCCTACGAGCGCTTTGTTCCTCATGAGTTCCTGCGTTTTTTAGAAAAAGAAAGCATCCTAGATGTGCAGTTAGGCGATCAGGTGTTTAAAGAAATGACAATTTTGTTTTCTGACATTCGCTCGTTCACAACTATCTCCGAGGGGATGTCACCCAAGGAAAACTTTAATTTTATCAACTCTTACTTGAGCCGAGTTGGCCCAGTCATCCGTCAGCACAATGGTTTTATTGATAAGTATATTGGTGATGCCGTAATGGCACTGTTTCCCCAGACATCTGAGGATGCAGTTCTAGCAGCGATCGCTATGCAAAAAAAGGTTGCACTCTGGAATGAAGAACGGCAACAAAGAGCAGAAGTCCCCATCTCCATTGGCATTGGTTTGCATACTGGTAGTTTGATGCTGGGTACTGTTGGCGAGTCGGAACGGATGGAAAGCACCGTGATTTCTGATGCAGTAAATCTCGCCTCTCGGATGGAAGGTTTAACGAAACTGTATGGCGTGGGTATCGCAATTAGTGAACAAGCTCTGTATCAACTGGATGAACTTTCAAAGTACAGCTATCGTTTTCTTGACCGCGTTCGAGTCAAAGGAAAACAGGCTCCGGTTGCCGTATTTGAAGTTTTCTCTGGCGAACCAGAATCTATCCGCAACCTCAAGACGCAAACTCGAACCGATTTTGAACAAGGCATTATTCTCTATTACCAACAAAAGTTTGCACAAGCCGAGCAAATCTTCAAGGAAGTTCTACAAAAAAATCACCAAGACAAAGCGGCGAAGCTATACGTGAAACGCTGCCAGAAGTATCAGACATCTGGCGTTCCGGCGGGGTGGGATGGGAGTGAAGCTTTGGATGAGAAGTAAGCGGCTATTGTTGGGGTAGGCGCATTTTCCATATTAATATGGTAAGACTTTTTGGCCCGCTCCTAACGACAGCACTGCTTCTGGTCGCCCCAAGAAAAACAAAAAACCAGTTCAGTGAGATGAAGTAAGGATGCACTCGCAACGGGTTGTTCTTGCTCTATTTTTCTTTTCTACTGATAACTAGCTGCTAGGCTTTGCAATGGCTATCGAGGGGTTAAAGAGCTATCAAATAAATGGGCAACCAAACACATTTGTTCAGTCACTTCCTGCGGAGTTTGGTAGAGCTTATACAGAGAAAGAGGTATTAATACCTTTTTTCAGCCATTCGTCATACATTAGACGATTTTTGTCTCTGGGTTTAACCCATACAGCAAAGGGGGTCTTCCTTTTTGCCCATTTGGTGTGGGTTATCGGTATTTTTACTGTTTACTGTAAAGATTTTATGAACTTTAAAGAAAACCCTTGTTTTAATGGCTTTTTCTGAGTAATTTAAAATATATCCCCTGTAGATATACCGACGTTCAGCTTCAATAGCTGACATTTGTGTAAATTACAGCAAGAAACGAGTAAAGCGTCTCTGGGTCAGATGCAAGTTATCAGGGAAGATACTTCAGTAGCTCTTATGTATAATTAAGCTCAATAAGCTACACTTCTGCCAAAGGTATCTAATTTTGCGCTGGCCGGGAAAATTGCCCAATAAATTTGCATCTACTTTGTCGATATTGATTTTTATCTTCACCTCATGGTAGGGAGGATATCTTATGATGTCTAAGTTTTAAATAACTGTAAAAATCACTGACTTTGTAGTTCAAATTTAGAATAAGCAAGAAAATGTTCAGACAAAGAAAACTGCTAGAAAACGGTAGCTTACTAAGGGAAACCTTAGCTGGGTATGACGCTTTACAAGTAAATCTTTCTTCAGAGTTATTGTCAGCAACATCATCAAGACTATTTAACCTAGCTGGAAAGAACATTCAATTTTCTAGCAGTAGTTCTTCTAGTGCAGCCAGTGTTGTACCCGATCCTGGTAATACTTTGAGGACAGCTTTTAGGGTGGGGTCGCTGAGCGATAGCACTTTTAACGATTTTGTGGGTGACAGTGACCCGGAAGATTTCTATCGCTTCAGATTAACTACTCCCAAGGATCTCAACTTGGCACTTGATGGAGTGAGTGCCAATGTCGATGTGTATCTGATTCGGGATGCCAACTCTAATCGTGCGCTCGATCCTGGTGAGATTATCGCAAGTTCAGAAAATGGTGGCACCTTAGCAGAATCGATTAACCTCTCCAACTTAGCGGCGGGTGTTTACTACGTCCAAGTCAAGCAATCTTCTGGCGATACCAACTATAACCTGAGTTTGTCTACTAACAGCCTGCCACAGTTGGCTGACCTATCAGGCGCGAACTTCAACGTGATGCAGAGTTCCCTGACTCCAGGTAACAGCTTCAATGTTGAGTATGAAATTCAAAACACTACAAGTGGGAATGCCGAGGGATTCTGGGTAGACTTCTACCTGTCACAGGATAGCAACATTACGACCAGCGATCGCCGCCTCGGTTCTCAATGGATTAGCTCTCTCTCCGGTAACAGCAGCACAGACACCTTAACAAACAACCTGAATTTACCGGGAGCCAGCGATGCCTTCTGGAGCAGTACGGGGACGTACTACCTCGGCATGATTGTGGATGCGGAGGGTAATATCACCGAGGCAAACGAGGCAAATAACGCCAACCAAGGTGAGTTTTACGACTTTGACAGTTTTCAGCTTGCAATAGCCCCTTCTAATTCTCTTAGTGCTAGAACTTATTCTCCAACAGATAATAACGCCATTAATGCGCTCTTGAATGAGGCTGATAGCTATTGGGACACTAGCTCGACTGGGGGAGCCATTACCTACAGCTTCCTTAGTAGTGCTGCTGCTAATTCTTATTACGGAAATGAAAGTGTCTTTGAACTGAGCGAAACGGTCAAAGCCAATGTCCGCTCAGTTTTGGAATCACTTGAGTCATTTATTAACGTTGATTTTGTCGAAGTTGCAGATAGCGCCACTAGCTATGGAACTATCCGCTATATGTTCTCTAATGGGCCAGCCTACGCCTATGCTTATTATCCAGGTAATTATGAAATAGCAGGCGACGTACATCTGAGCCAAAACTATGAGAACAGTGCTGTCAACAGCTTTTCCAGCGAACCTGGCACTTACGGATACGAAACACTAATTCACGAAACATTGCACGCTTTGGGACTAAAACATCCAGGTAACTACGACGGTTCGGGGTCAGGAGATGGGCTGTTTTTGTCACCTGGGGAAGATAACAATACCAACACAATAATGAGCTATAACAATGTTGGTAGTAATGCAGTGACACCAATGGCTTATGACATTCGAGCGCTGCAATATCTCTATGGTGCAAAAAATTACAATTCAGGCAACAACCTTTATTCTTTTAATACTGTTTATGGTTACAGCAACGACAGTCTGTTGTCGGGTAGCTCCACTAACCAATTGAAGCAAACTTTGTGGGACAGTGGCGGTATAGACACTTTGGACTTCTCGGATTTGGCATCTCTTGATTCGGGCTACCGCTTCGATATGCGGGAGAATGGGATGCTGACAACACAAGCAGCCTACAACAGCACAACGTATGAGGATCGGAGTACGGGAGAAAACTATACTACCTCTAGATTTGGGACTGCGATCGCATACGGCGCAACTATTGAAAACTTGATCAACTCAACCAGTAACGATTACATCATCGCTAACAGTGCGGCAAACTCTTTCTTGGGCTATGTCTTTGGCATTAACACTGGAGACGATATCTTTGAATCTACAGATTCTCTAGATGTCCTCAACTTATCTAGTTACAACTTCTCAAATCTAACTTCTTCAATCATCAATACCGATCTAAATATACAACTAGATTCTTTCGGTTCGATAACTATCAAAGATTACTTTGGATCTAGTGGTTCTATGAAGTTTGCGATTGCAGATAGTTATTACACTTACACTTCTTCCGGAACTTGGGAAGTAGCAGCAGCTCCAGCAATTCCTGATACTATCGGTAGCAATACAGGGGGAACAGGAATCGGATCAACCCCCGCTGTTTCCTCAGCAACATCTACTCCCGTATCATCAGACATATTAGCTGCTGCTTTACGTTGTAGCTGTCAAACCTGCTCAGCTACTGCTATAGCGCTTCAAACACTTGACTCTTCAAATTTGAGTGAATTAATAGCAGTTAGTTAAGTGATTTTTCAAAACTATGGCAAGAATACACAGAATCGAAAGAAGGCTTAATGCTAGGGATTTGTTGCTTTTGAAAGAGTTTGCTTCTCAACGACTTAAGTGCAGATGCCGACGTGCAGCTATTTGATAGTGATCGCGTTAAAGTTTAAAGTTCGTACAATTTTGGCAGCACTACAGAAGCGATTAACGTCAATGTAAATGCAGGTACTTACAAACGTCTCATAGCAATCCTATGGGAGTTGTGAGGTGCCAGCCCTTCAGATACCTGACTTCTTTAAGAAGTCGGGTATCTCGCCTTCACGAACCATTTAGGGCTGCTATAGAAGCCAAGGAACTTTATTAGCAATTATATTTAACCGCTTTAAGAAACGCTTTATCTCCTACCTGGAGTCAATTTGCTACCAGTGTGATTAAGTGGCGATCGCGCTTTTTGCTTCCCAAAGTGTAATCTTAGCTAGTTCATAACCAAACAGCGCGATCCCCTCACTTATTGCTGTTATAAAGTTTGTATAAATTTTATATAAAGTTTTTATAAAATTACGCAAAATGTCCGGATGGTTTCTGGAACCATTATCACCCCTGCTGTGGAGCAATTACGTAAGTACACGTAGTACAGGGTGAACATATGCCAGCAGTAGATTTAGCGGGAAACACACTAGGTACAGCTAGAGGTTTAAATATCACTCCGAATAGCCAAACATTTACAGACCATGTTAGTCCTCTAGACCCGAATGATTACTATCGCTTCAGCCTTACGGGTCGTAGCAGCTTCAGTCTCTCTGTTAACGGATTGAGTGCAGATGCAGATGTACAGCTGCTCAACAGCAGCGGTCAGACTATACAGAGTTCTGCTAATGTGGGCGCAACCGCTGAAGCAATCAACGCTACCTTAAATTCAGGCACCTACTACATCCGGGTTTTTCCCTTCAACAGTGCTAGCACTAACTACAACCTGAATGTATCCGCCGCACTGGTGGATTATGCCGGCAACGCGATCGCTACCGCTCGTGATATTGGTACTATCAGTAATACTCAACAAGTATTGCGAGATTCAGTTACAAATTTTGATACCAATGACTACTACCGTTTCACAGTTGACCCGACTAGCAGCCTCAGCATCAGACTAGATGGTTTGAGCGCAGATGCCGACGTGGAGCTGCTCAGAAGTAACGGTAAATTGGTAGCGTTTTCCAACCAGGAAGGCACTGGTATTGAACAAATCAATACCAGTAATTTAGCGCCCGGTACATACTACATTCGAGTCTCCCAGTTCAGCGGTAACACCAACTACAACCTAACCGTAGCCGCCACCCCACCCGACTTTGCTGGCAACACTTTAACTACAGCTCGCAACTTGGGCGCACTCAACGGCACCCGTACTGTCCAAGATGCCATAAATACTTCTGACACCAACGACTACTACAGATTCAACGTTGGCCCGAACAGCAACCTAAGTTTAAGACTAGATGGTTTGAGTGCTGATGCTAATTTGCAGCTACTCAACATCAATGGTCAAGTAGTGGCAAACTCCTTCCTGACAGGAACCACTGCCGAAACAATTAACTTTAATAATTTAACCGCTGGTGCTTACTACGTAAGAGTTTACCAAGGCAGCGGCAACAGCTTCTATAACTTAAGCCTGTCAGCTACAGTACCCGACTTTGTGGGCAACACTTTCACGACAGCTCGAAACATGGGTTCACTCAATGGAAGTAGAACTTTCAGCGACTTTGTGAACAGTGCTGACCCCAACGACTACTACCGCTTCAACTTAAATGCTGGCGGCAATTTTAGTTTGTCGTTAAATGGCTTGAGTGCCGATGCAGATGTGCAACTCTACAATAGTATTGGGCAAGTCATTGCTACTTCTGCTCAGGTCGGGACTACTGCTGAATCAATTAATACATTCTTGGGATTCGGAACCTACTACGTGCGGGTTAATTCCTTCAATAACGCTAGCACTTACTACAACTTGAGTTTGTCTTCTACACAATTTACAACTCTAGATAATGCTGGTAACACGCTACCGACTGCCCGCGACATTGGCACCCTCAGCAATAGTCAACAAGTCTTCCGAGATGCTGTTAATAGCCTTGATACAAATGACTACTATCGTTTTACAGTTGACCCAAGTAGCAATCTCAACATCACATTAAATGGCTTGAGTGCAGACGCTGATGTGCAGCTAATCAATAGCGCTAATCAAGTATTACTATCTTCAGTTAATGACGGCGCCCTGGCGGAAAGTATCAATACAAGTAATTTAGCGCCTGGTACATACTACATTCGGGTTTACCAATTTAGCGGCAACACTAACTACAACCTGAGTGTATCCGCCACCCCACCCGACTTTGCTGGCAACGCCTTAACTACAGCTCGTGACATGGGCCCTCTCAACGGTACTCGTACTTTCCAAGATGCCATAAATACTTCTGACACCAACGACTACTACAGATTCAACGTTGGCCCTAACAGCAACCTGAGTTTGAGACTAGATGGTTTGAGTGCTGATGCTAATTTGCAACTACTCAACATCAATGGTCAAGTAGTGGCAAACTCCTTCTTGACAGGAACCAGTGCGGAAACAATTAACTTTAATAATTTAACTCCTGGTGCTTACTACGTGCGAGTTTACCAAGGCAGCGGCGGCGGCTTCTATAACCTAACTGCGTCTGCAACAATTCCCGATTTTGCTGGTAGCACTTTTGCCACTGCTCGCAACATCGGTCAGCTAAATGGAAGTCGCACTTTGGGCGAGTGGGTGAGCAGTGCAGACGTTAACGATTACTTCCGCTTTGACTTAGCAGAAGGTCGCAGTTTTGGTTTGTCGTTAAATGGCTTGAGTGCTGATGCTAATTTGCAACTTTACAATATTAATGGGCTACTGATTTCCAGTTCAAGTCAGGTCGGTACTGTGGCAGATTCAATAAACACATTCTTGGGAGCAGGAACCTATTACGTGCGGGTGAATTCTTTCAACAACGCTAGTAGTTTCTACAACTTGAGTTTGTTGGCTTAAATTCTGCCCTCACGATAACAGCCCCTCTTTGCCTGCAAAGAGGGGAGCAAGAGGAAATTCCGTTTTTATTCGTTACTAGGCTCTCGCCTAGTAACGAAATGAACATAAATTAGTATAATTACCTAACCGAAAATGCTTCGGTAAATCGACGAGTGACTGGCTCCATTATAAAGGTGAGAATGGATTTTTTCCGAGTTACGATTTCTCCCGTTGCTGCCATACCTGGAGTAAATTCTACTTTTTGACCCCGCACCATAACTGTGTGTTTTTGCAGTTTAATTCTGGTGGGGAAAACTAAGCCTAACTCTTTATCAACAATTGCATTAGGACTAATTTGAACTACCTCACCATTAATCGTACCAAATTCCTGAAAGGGGAAAGTTGCTAGTTTTACCTTTGCTTTCATATCCTTACGGATAAAGCCGATATCGCGGTTGAGAACTTTGACTTCTACCAAAAGTTCTTCCTCTGCTGGTAGTAGAGATAATAACTCTTCTCCTGGTTGCACTGGCCCTTTGGTTGCTTTGACGCTGTAAACTGTAGCTTCAAAGGGAGCGAGAATGTTTTCTACTTCTCTCTGCTTTTTCGCCTGCTCCAGTTGACCTGCAACTGTTGTTAGTTCTTCACGTCGCCTGTTGAATTGAGTGAGGATTTCACTCTGGCGTTCTGACCCCAAACGTTCAGCTTGATTGCGAGCGCTTTGATAGGCTTGTTCGGCTTGGCGAATTTGTTGACCTTGAGCGTCGATATCTTTTTCTATTGAGCTTACTTTGTCTTGAGCTTCAGTTACTTTGTCTTCAGCGTTGGTAATGGCATCTTTTGTCCTAGTGACATCAGCTTGCGCTCTAATTACTCGGTCTTGTGCATCAATGTAATCGAGTCGAGGTACAGCACCCGGAGTTAACAGACTTTTAAAAGCCTCTTCTCGTTTTTGAGCGATCGCTAAGTTTGCTTCTGTCTTCGGAAGCAGGCTTTTGGCGTTGACTAGATTGGTTTCGGCGTTGGCGAGGTTGGTTCTGGCGTTGATCAGGTTTTCTTGCAGACGGGTGAGGCGAACTTTAGCTTCATTCATCACCGCAATTTGCCGATTCGCTTCGGCTTGCGCCGCCGCTTTTTGCGATTCAAAGTCTTTTAAACGAGAGGTTAAAAGCTGGTCTTGCAGAGAATTTCCACCACTTCCGGCTCCTGATCGTTCGGCTTCCAGACGCTGCAAGTCTTGCTGAATTAACTCCGAAGATTTGGCTAGGCGGTCAACTTCGGCTTGCGGTAAGCCTGGATCGCGCTCCACCAAGACATCACCTTTTTTAACGCGATCTCCTTCTTTTACTTTGACAGATTTAATAATGCCGCCACCAAGCGATCGCACTGGCCTTACCTGTGTCGATGCTATCAATTCACCGGGAGCCACAGCTACTTCATCGACTTCGCTAAAATGCGCCCAAGCAATTGAACCCAACACTAATAAGCTAATAGTTCCTGCCAACAATCGCGTATACAGTGGCGGTAATTCTTGCACCGCCTTACCCAATTCGTAAGATAAAGAATCCTCTGGTGAGGCAAGTTGCCCTCTTGTTTGACGAGCTTGCGCTGGGGAAGAAGTAAGACGTGTTTGCATAATAATTCGATATTTTAGTTGCTCAATTAAATCTTTTGTGTAACTATTGAGCGTGTTACTTACTTGAATTCACTGATACCTTCATTATTCTTATAGTTAGCATAGCATCCCGATTTTGTAAAAAGGGCGAATATAATTTGCATATTAAGTTAGCCCTTATTCTGGATAGGCAGAGTGACTGCAAACTCCGTTCCCTGCCCAATCGCTGAAATCACATCTATCTTACCTCTATGCTTTTCAATAATTTGGTAGGAAATAGACAGCCCTAGTCCTGTGCCTTTACCTACTGGCTTTGTTGTGAAGAATGGATCGAACAGCTTTTCTCTAATTTCTGGTGGAATCCCCATACCATTGTCTCTAATTCCTACCTGAATGTGAGAAAAATTTATTCTTTGCGTCTGAATTGTAATTTGCTTGCTAGGTTGGGTAGACTCTTCTAATAGCGCATCAATCGCATTGCTAATAATGTTCATAAATACTTGATTTAGCTGTGCTGGATAGCATTCAATTAGGGGCAAATCTCCATATTTATTTATTACTTGAATCTCGTGCTTGAGCCGATTATTTAATATCAATAATGTACTATTAATTCCTTCATGGATATCGACTGATTTCATCTCAGATTCATCAAGGCGAGAGAAGTTACGCAAAGACACCACAATTTGCCGAATCCGGTCAACTCCCATCCTCATTGAGGACAGTAGTTTTTGCAAATCTTCAGCAAGGAATTTCAACTCAATCATTTCAATTTTGTCTTGAATTTCAGGAGTTGGCTCAGGGTAATGTTGCTGATAGAGTTCTACTAATTCAAGCAATTGTTGAGTGTAATCGTTAGCGTAACCCAAGTTACCGTAAATGAAGTTGATGGGGTTGTTAATTTCGTGAGCCACCCCCGCTACCATCTGCCCCAAACTGGACATTTTTTCGGCTTGAATCAGATGTGTTTGGGTGCTTTTGAGGTATTGGAGTGCTTGTGTAAGTTCCTGAGTCCGTTCCTCTACTCGCTGCTCCAGCGTCTGACGAGCTAACTCTAGTTCATGGGTATACTCTCCGACCCATTGAACCAACTGATTGAGAGAAATTGCTAACGACCCCACTTCATCCTCAGTTTTAACAGTTGCTTGCAGCTCAAAATTTGCTTCCTGGGTGACTCGCTTGGCAACTTGAGTCAAACTTTCGATGGGACGAGCGATCGCACGACTGGTAATGAGAGCTAGAGCCACTGCCATTGCAACTGACAACAGCATACTTACAGCAATAATTTGCAGTCTTAATGTTTCTGCTTCTTCAACCCTTTGATTTGCTTGTGTCCGTTGAAATTCAGCACCTACTTTGAATTGGGATAAACTTTCTGAAAGGCGGTCAAACTTAACAGTGATATCAGTTGTTGATTTTCCTCTAATAAAAGTTAACAACCGTTGCTGTGCTGCTGGAATATTTTCTGGTGTTAAGTTAGGGGGATCGATTTGCTGCCACAGAGACTGCATCAGCCCAGCGTAAGCCTCTGTGTTGGTTTCATACCCCTGTAATAAATCCTTTAGATTTGTGGTGTCTCTGACTAAGTTACGAGGATGAGTTTCTATGAAAAATTTAAAATCAGAGATGAGTTTCTTAACCCGATTAACATCACCCAAAAATTTAGCCGTTTCATAGTCAAACCAGATTGACTCTCCAAGAATGATGACCAGCCGTTGAGGATGTGACTGTACCGCATTAACAGCATTTTCTAAATCACTTAGGAGATGTTGTTGCCTATTGGCAATCTTCATCTGTGTCTGAGCCTGTTTTTGGTAATAGTCTCCAGTGACTAGCCCAATAGTTGTTCCAAGAACTGCTATCCCAATAGCCAATGTATAGCCGTAACCAATTTTTTTGGCTATACTCAACCGTTGGATCTTGGCTCTTATCCAGTTTAAGGACAATTTTGAAATGTTCCTTTTGTTATGTAAATTTAGCTGGAGTGGCGAAAACATAGCCTTTTACATTTTCCTGAAAAATGTAATTAAAATGACATCGATATTTACGCTAGAATGATGATTCATCTAGTTAAGCTTTTACTGAACAAAACTACCTTGCCCAACAATTTTGTATACCTGACGAAATTGGTTGTAATCAAAATCATTGGCAGAAACTAGCTTCGAGCCTTTGAACTTTCCTTCTTCAACAGATGAAAGACTTTGGAGCAGTTTATCTTGATTTTTCATCATGCGATCGCCCATCTCTTTGACAAAGCTTGAATTTAGCTTGCTACTAACAACAAATAAATCGTTGGGAAAGAACGAGCCTTTCACGATCACTGGCAACGCACTTTCAGATAAGCCTTCATCCTTCAGAAATTTCTCATACTTGATAGATGAACCTCCCCAAGCATCAACTTCACCCTTTTGTAAGGCGGGTAATCCCTTACTGCCTAACAGAAGAATTTCTAGGTCAGATTTAGGGTTTAGTCCAGCATCAATTAGCAGTTTTGTCGGGCCAAGATGACCACTTGTTGAACCGACCTTCCACATGGCAATTTTTTTCCCTTTCAGCTGTGCTACCGATTTGATCTTGTTGTTAGCAGAAACACAGATGACTGGGTAATAGTTGGATCGCGTGATTCCAATTATGGGAACTGCATTCGTCCTGGCACTCATCACTACGTATTCGGAGGGGCCTGTGAAAACAAAGTCTACCTGATCTGACTGCAAAGCGGCAGCAGCAGCTATATAGCTTTCAAAAGGAACAAACTCAATTTTCTTTTCCAATACCTCCTCTAACGCAGTACGCAGTCCTCCATAATCGCGCTGCAACTGTTGGAGTCCCTGAGTATCTGTCACTGTAAATCGGAGTGTATCAGGGACGTTTGCATCTAAATTGGAAGATATACTATTGGAATTACTTGTTGCCGATGCACAGCCTGCAATTAGTAACAGGAAGTACGAAAGGAAGTTGCGTCGTTTCATCTTTTGGTGCAACTGTTGAAACAGTTTATCTATTTAGCAGTATAACAATATGAATTTGGCTTATATTCTAATTAATAATAGATTATTTTAAGTTTAAGGTTAAAAAATAACTTAAGGTATTGTTACTTACACGACGTATAGAAATCCTATTTGAGTTGTGAGCCAGCTCTTCAGCTCCTTGACTTCTTTAAGAAGCCGGAAAGCTTCCTTTCATGAATTATTTAGAAATGCTAAGCTGTTGTGCATTTAAATTGTGATAAAAGCATTACCTTTGTTTTTGAGCTTTCGTCCCCACTTAATAACCAGCTCTCCTTCATTTAAAAGCCGATGTAATAAATACTCT
>NZ_JACJPF010000124.1 GCF_014695915.1 Trichocoleus sp. FACHB-40 | reverse complement strand
ATTTTATGGTCAATATCTTGTGTGGTTTAATTGCTTACTGTCATCAACCCAAGAAACCATCACTCCGTTTAGAGTGGGCTTTGGTTCAATCAGCTTAACCCGAACTGAGGTTATGAATAATGTTCGCAAAAAGCTCAAAGCCCAAACTCGTTACCAGGCACTCCATCAAGCAATCGTCAATGACTGGATTCAGTAGTTTTAGAGCATGGTTGAGCGGCTGCAAATAACCTTTTCATCCACTCTAAGGGCATATTAATCTCCTCCAACCAAATTGTTAGACCACTCTTAACGTGATTGCGAAGATGATACAGATGTCTAGAACTGATAGCTGAATTAGTAGAGCGCCCAATTAATGATCTTCCATTCACTGTTTGGTATACCCCACACTTCGGGATTTCCTTCACAATCTTCGTTAATCAAACGAAAATCCAATGATTTTGATACCTCTTCTCCATATTCTTCAAATACTAGATTGGTTGAAATGATTGAGAGGGCTGCTCCACTATCGTGTATTGAGACGAACTCGAAGGATTTTAAAATTTTGGACGTAAAGGTTTGACGAAGACGTGCAGGTGCTTGCTTGACAGGTGGACCCATCTTGGGCGATAAACACCGAGCCATATAGCCGTAGTTCTTAACCTTCCAGAAAGTTAAATACTCAACAAGTCGCTTCTCAGGAGTCCCATCAGTAAATAGTTCTGGTGTACCATTTCTGGGAATATCAACACCAACTTTAATATCTCTAGGTTTCCACTGCTCTAATTTTTCTTGACTTTCTTGATTTTGGCGTAGTTGATGTAGAATTTCACTCCATGTTTTTTGCGGTTCTTCTGGTGGAGCTTCAAGCAGTCCCTTTTCTGCTTTCAGTGCCCAATCACGAGTAGCGAACAAAGCTGCCCATGTTTTAGCTGCAACTGTCTTGTTGTCATAGCTAAGATCCATCCCGTGCATAATTCCATTGCGATATGGAATAGTGATTGACTCAGTTGTGGTTTTATATCGCCCTTTTTGAAAGATACCCACTAATACATTCAAGCCTCGGCTATGAGCCGAAATGGAATCCCATGCTACGAGATCAACTTCTTCAGCAAAGAAGCCTCGCCGTTTATCTTGTAACTCGTTCACCAAACCATCAAGTAACGCCAGTACGACAGGAACACATGCGTGATAGCGTTCTTCTTCATAATCGATTAGAGCCTTTCGGGCAAGGGGTACTCTTGGGCGAAAAGCGTGAATTCCATTCATGGTCTGTAACTTCCATTTAACTGTCTCCACGCTGTAATAGTTCACCAAGTCAATTTCTGCACCATCTATATCACCTGACTCGGCTTTTACAATTGCTCCCTTTGCAACCTCAAGGTTGAGCAAGTCATAACTAATCCAACCCCGTGAAGCAAATATGTCGTTGAAACGATCAGGAATTTGAGCCATCTCTTCTATCTGGCGAACAAGATCATCAACTTCGTCTAGCGCTTCATCCATTTTTTGAACATCAGCACCTAAAAATCTCAGGAAAGGACGGCAGAAAGGCATAATGCGCTTGAAGGCAGCCATGTCTCTCGCATTTTTGAGATTTTTAGCAATGCTGGGAATGTCCCTGATAAGAGGGGAATTCATAAGATGCTAGTCGCAAGTACAAGTGTATTTCAAGATTAATGTCAACAGGTTTAACACATCATATAGGAACTTGCCTACTTAAACCTTCAAACTTCTGCCCTATCCAAAAAATCCATAACCTATCGATTTAGATAGTAGTTAATGGCTGCTTGGCAGAGTTCCAGACAGCGCGATCGCCACCCCTAACCCTATCGTTAGACTTAAACCTTTTGTATTCAGAGATACAAAACATCTCCTGATCTAACACTTAATTTGGCAATACATTCGAGCAATTAAGCGATAAATGAGCCAATGAAACGCCTTATTTCGTTGTTGTTATAGGAGGTAGCTAAGCCATGCTTTCTATAAACTACTGCTTGATGGAAAGAGTCTTGGTTGGAAAAAATCTGCAATAATGCACCTGCACCACTATCACCAACTTCTAACATCCTATGCCTGAAATCCACTTTCAAAATCAATGGATGTGATGGTTCTCAGGAACCCTGCCATACCCCTTCTTTAGTCGTCAAAGACTATGTTACACCTAATAATGAGTCTGAGCTGGATGACTTTGTTGAGCGATCGCGTTCAGCCCTGAAAATTGCAAGCGATCGCCTTCAGGAAAAGTATGGCATACCTTGTGGTTTAGCTTGGAGACATCTGCAAGACATTGAAGTTAAATTTGCTCACTAAAGCCATCTATCTCAACCAAAAGTGCGGTTCATTCAGTTTATTGAATAGATACAACTGCAACTAAATTCTCTCCCCTCACAATTGTGATATTCAAACCATGTATAGCAGTCCTAAAGACATTGTAAAATTTCATTTCTAGAGACGTTCTATATTTCCCGAAAAAGGTGCAAGATGTAAATCTGGCAGTCCTGAAATATCTGAAGCCAGAATCAGGGGCGGTAGAAATCCGTAAAGTGGAAGTTACAGCTAAGATTCACTCAAACGAAGCGGTGTTGGATGAAATCTGGAGTTTTGTTGGGTTTCGCATCCAAAGAGCCAAGCTACATAGAGTTTAGATTTTTAGCTTTAAGTGAACCGTATTGGTTTTTAACCCACAAAAAAACGATACCGCTTCCGTTGGAACATACTTATAATGGCATAAGTCTTGATGTAAAGATGTATGCCAAGCATCATCTATCTAACTCAGTGTTATCCCGCAGGCATTACAGTGCCTCTTATTACTACTCGGCTTCACCAACTTTAAGAGTTTTTAGTTCCCTCTTAGCTTGGTTTTTGTAATTGGCAAAACTTATTACCATAATTACAGGAGATTCGCTTTTGTGATGGACAGAGTAACCAGGAAAATCGTCGGCTTCTTGCTACTGCGTAAAACTTCCACTTTAGTTATAGCTGCGATGATAGTTTTACCTATAGGCTTTGCCCTACCTGCTTGTTCGCGACCTTTCCCGCGTCAGCGACCTGTTTTTGATCAGCCAACGTTCACTCCAAGCAATCAGAGTATACCTACTCAGTCTCTGTACAAACCTAATCTTGGTTCATATACCGTTGGAGTCGCAGACGACCTCTCTCTCTTCGACAGTCGGCGCAAGCGACAACTTCCTGTTAAAGTTTACTATCCTCAAGGGCAAGGATCATTCCCTGTAATTATCTTTTCTCATGGGGGAGGAGGCGGCTCTAAGGAGGGCTTCTCATACTTGGGCGAATTCTGGGCTAGTCAGGGATACATCTCCATCCATCCGTCTCACAGTGATTCATCTTCCTTGCGGGAAACCGAAGATAATGCCCAACCTTTAGAGTATCGCCCTCAAGACGTATCGTTTGTCATAGACTCTCTGCAAGCATTAGAAGGGAAAATTCCTCAGTTGCGAGGGAAAATAGATCGCGCTCGCATCGGTGTCGCTGGTCACTCATTTGGTGCATACTCAGCCCTATGGATGGCAGGACAGATGGTGGACACAGCCCAGAGAAAAGACGTTAGTTTCCGAGACCCCCGTGTCCGTGCGTTTTTGGCTATATCTCCACCGGGAACTGGTAGAGGTGGGTTAGATGAGCGCTCTTGGGATAGAATCACCGCTCCTGTAATGATTGTTAGCGGTAGTAATGAAAGAGGCGACGATTGGAGGATGGAACCTTTCAAGAATATGCCTGCTGGTAATAAGTATTACCTCTTATTCCAAGATGCCTACCACTCGTCCTATAACGACTATAAACCAGGTGGTAGGCGTGGGCTCATGCAAGATAGGGAGACTATTCAAAATATTCACACTCATCTCCAAAGTGCCAGTATTGCTTTCTGGGATAGTTACCTCAAACAGGACAATGCCGCTAAGCAGTTTCTCCAGTCTGATGCGCTTCCAGGTGGCAATATGGATGCACCCCTAAGTAGCAATAGAGATGTGTTCCCACGTAGCAATAGAGATGCGTTTCCACGTAGGGATAGGCTACCAAGTAGCGGTGGGGGTCAAGTCACACTATTTAAAAAGTGATTGGCTCTTAAGAGAATAGTACTGGCGTTGACACTCCTGTGGCTTATAGCTGTGGGAGCGTCAAGGGAAGTCACAAGCACCAGGCACCACATTGGCGATCGTTGGCTAGAATGGTGTTGCCACTGCTGGTAAAATCTGTTTTGCTATAACGGCCCTTTTTGCCTTTTTTCAAATCATCCGCCACTCGACATAAAGAGCATCTTTCGATTATTCTTACGCCCCATACTTAACTATTCGTAACCCAATTCTTGGGCTAACTTTACAACTTCAGGGATGAATCCTTTACCGTCTTCACGCCAGGGCAAGGAACCATCCAGTTGACTAGGTACTACACTTTGGTAACGAAAAGCGGGTGACTTCAAAAAGTTAGGGTCATTCCCCAAGTGAGCGCCATAAGGGCCTAATGTTGCATAGGGAGAATTTTCAGGGTGCAACATTGCCTCAAGAATTGTTTCATTCCAGCTAAAATTTAACCACCTACATATTTTTTCCAAATATAATTTAGGATTATTTAAAAGAGTTTCCCCACATACGTGCATTTTTTGTTGGGGGGGAATATTGCTCAAAAAATCTAAAATGGTAGACTGCATTCTGTACCAGTTGTACTGTGGATCGACAGTTGGTGGATTGGTGGAACGATCAACAGAATTAAACATGACAGCCATAATCTGACCACCCCGCACATTCATCAACGATTGTCCTTGGGTTCTCGGATGGCGAACGAGGTGCAAGTAGTAAGCATCGGGAAAAGTTTTGCGGATGCGATTTAGAGTAGCCCGGTTTGCAGCGTACACAGGACTTTTATCGATAATCCGCAGAGGCGCAACTTTTTCGCACAGTTCCCTGTAAACTTCGCCTACACTATGGTCGAGGCGTGTGGAAATCCAGCGATGAGCCATTTCAATAGAATAGAGGGATTGTTCGCCAGCGTAGAGCTGAGCAACAGTTCGCAACAAGCCATGCAGCTGAAATCGGCGAAAACCACTCATTCGCTGTAAGAATTGTTCTAGAGTATCAGTAACGAACAAATTAAGTTCTGGAACTCCATAGGCTTCGGGATGCTGACCGAGCATGGCACAGACTAAAGATGTAAAGGAACGTGGAGATGCAAGAATGAAGACAGGCTGGGGGGCTAACATATCAAATGACCTCTGCTCTGTTAAAAGCGATCGCTTCTAAGTAATTTTTACCGATAAATAACCTTTTTATACTCTACGAGAGTAATAGGTTATATTGTAAAAACTGGGTAAAGCTCATTCCATGAGAATGAACCCGATAGCTCAGACATCTAGTATGTTTCATCCATGACTCAAAATCAGGCAATATCTGACGAAAAGCGCCAAGAGATTTTACAGCGTCTCCGAAATCGTCGTGGAGAAGCTAGACGCTTTGATATAAATCAGAAAAAAACCGAGGATCATGGCGATCCATTTATGCGTACCCTCTTGAAGCTAAGAGATTTTCAAGTAGACATAGCTAGAGGTGCGGATATCGCTCAACAAATATCCGATCTTGGTGAAGATGAAGCACTTGTAAAATCTTTGGTAGAGCTTAAACAAACTAGAAAAGCTAAAAAAGCAGCGGCTTTGCCAGCGGAACCCGAACAAAAGCAATCTGAAACATCAGAGCTTGGTGAAGATACCAAAATACTAGAAATGTATTTGCATTTAACCAAAGCTAAGCGAGATGCCAAAAAGAAAAAGAAGGCAGCCAACAAGCAGCAAACTCAGCCTGAAACAACTAATTCAACCTTGCAGCCAATATTAGGAATCAGCCACAATAGGCTTCCCGAAAATGTTTCCTCTGCTGATTTTGTAAAAACTATACAGCAGTTATTGGGTAATGCTGAATCCAATCTCAGCGTCTTACCGCTAGAGCAACTTGAACAACGCAGAAAAGAATTGCAATACCGCTATAATTGGATGCGCTCAATCCTTGAAGAGATGCACTTGGAATTAGATAAACTTCAAGATAATATCATCGATAGACTGCACTCAGTTATACAAAGTCAACACCAAGAAGGGACAGAATGAATTCTTTAAGCATTTAAAGCTTCACCTGCAAACAAATTGTTTGCGCTTGATTCTGCATTCAATAGTTAATACTAGCCAATCGCTGGAAATAAATGATTATTTCGGTATGAAAATCCGTAAATAAATACTTTATGTCTGATTAAAATATAGTACAGCAGGCATCAAAGCCAATTCCTACAAAACCAAAATCTGCACTGCAAATTATTACAAATGTCTCAACTGTTCATTATACTCTCACCGCCCCGTTCCTTTTCATCAGTTGTGTCCACAATGATTGGACAACATCCGCAGTTGTATGGTTTCCCGGAACTCCACCTCTTTGTAGGCGATACTATCGATGAGGTTATCAAGCACCACGAAACCAGACGCAGACCTGAAGGTCCACCAGGATTACTGCGAACAATAGCAGAAATTCATAGCGGGGCTCAAACAACATCAACTGTTCTCAAAGCTAGACTGTGGTTGGATGAGCGGCGGGATTGGCCTGTAAAAAAACTGTATGACTATATGCTGGAGAAGATTAGCCCGCAAATCGGCGTAGAAAAAAGTCCAATTACAGTTGTAACACGACAATTTATTGAACGTGCCTATTCTTGCTTTCCAACAGCTAATTATTTGCATCTCACCCGCCATCCAATATCAGCTAGGAAGTCAATTATAGAGATGGTGGAACGCAAACGAAAAGCAACAAAGGTAGATCCTTCCTCTGGGATAAAGCTAGATCCTCTAAGATTTTGGTTTAACACCCACCGAAATATTATGAATTTCTGTAATACTCTGCCTTTAGGTCAGAGTATACGGATTAAAGGGGAAGATGTACTATCTGAGCCAGATTTGTATTTACCACAAATAGCTGATTGGCTGGGCTTGCGAACAGACAGCGAAGCAATTGAAGCAATGAAGCATCCGGAAAATTCTCCCTACGCCAGGGTTGGTCCGATTATGGCTCGCGGAGGTAATGACGTAAAATTTATGCATAGTCCAGCCCTACGTCCGGGAAAAATTCGGGAACCTTCGCTGAAAGATGAACTGGAAAAAGGAGAGTTAAAAGATATTGTGGACGATGAGTTTGCTGAAAAACTTATCAACTTTGCCAAGCAACTAGGCTATCGCTAGCGTGTTATTAACCCAGAAAGGAAAGAAATGTCTAAGGTGTCTTTAATGACCGCCCAGCAGTTGAAAAATATTAGTCCAGTTAATATAGACGGACTAGGGAGCATCGCTACCTGTTCGATGGCTGCGTTCCAAGATCGCCTGTACTTAGCGAGAATATGCGAGGCTGGTAAAAAATCATACAATGGGAAAATATTGCGCTACGACTCAGAAAATGATAGTTGGGAAGAAGTATATGCAGGAGCATTAGAAGGAGAAAATAATTATAAAGGTGTTGGGAGTGGTAATAGCGCTTCGGGCATACCGTTAGCGATCGCATTTTTGGAGGAAACACCTTCGCTAATCGTTAGCTTGCTTTCTCCCTCTAGTTCGCAACTTCTACATTCAGAGGATGGCAAGACTTTTCATACCCTCCCTGAACCCCAGCTAGACAACCATGTCCTGTCATTTCGTCGCCTCCTGCCATTCCAGAATCGGCTGTACGCGATTCCCGCAGACAATACGGCAAAAAACCTCATCTGCGCCTGTGATGACCCTGAAACAGGCAAATGGCAAGCAGTCAATCTTCCAGGGTTCGATAATTTAGACAATCAAGCCATTTCTCAAATAGTGGCGTTCAACAATTGCCTGTACGCTGGAACTATAAATTCCGAAACAGGTTGCCAAATCTGGAAAATTCAGGATACCGAGCAAACACCCTATACTTGGAAAAAAATTATTTCTGATGGTGCGCGTGGGTATACCTTTAACTCATGTGTATCTTCTATGATTGTTTTCCAAGGCAATTTGTATTTTGCCACTGGAACGCCTGCGGATGGTTACGACAGAGGTAATGATATTGCCATTACTGCGCCGGAAATCATTCGGATTTATCCCGATGATAGCTGGGATTTGATTGTTGGCGCACCTAAGTTCACTCCCGATGGTTTGAAAGTTCCCTTATCAGTTATGGGTGCGGGATTCGATGATTCTCACAATTGTACCCTCCAGTTTATGACTGTTCATAACGACTGTTTGTATGTGGGAACTCAAGGAAATGGCGGTTTTCAGCTTTGGGCTACAGAAGATGGTGAAATATGGGAACCGATCCGTCTAGAACCATTAAGCGATCGCCGTGATATAGAAATCTATACTGTAGTAACTACTCCGTTGGGATTAGTTACTGTTTTAGGTAAAACAAATCTCCAGAATACCGGCAATCCATCGAAGGCTAAAACCCAGGATTTGGAAGTTTGGTTAGGAAAGTAAATACAAAGCGTGTTGTTGGCTGTACTGATAAACCATAAGGGGTTATGGATATGAAAACAGTGGCTATTTCTGAAAGCTTTGGATCGATGGTATACCATGAAAGCGAGACTAATGTATGTAATTTAGATAAAGAGCAAATTATTAAATTATTCAAATCTTCTGGATTTTTACTGATCAGAGGATTTGATACAGACACTGAACAATTTAAAAAATTCACCGCCTCACTCAGCACAGAATTCATGCCCTATATCGGTGGCGCTTATAACCAAAGAGAGGCAATTAACGGCGACAAAACTGTTTTATCAGTAACCGGGGCAAATCTGAGATATGCAGTGCCGCTGCATGGGGAAATGTACTATACCAAAAATAAACCAAGTCTGCTGTGGTTTTATTGTGCTACTCCCCCCTTGGCTGGCGGTGAAACAACAGTATGTGATGGAATCCAGGTTTATCAGAAATTGAGTGATTCCACAAAAGAATTATTTCACACAAAACGGTTGAAATATATTCGCAGCTATCAGAAATTCATGTGGCAAGAAATATATAAAACTGATGATTTGAATATAGTTAAAAGAATCTGCCAAGAAAACGATACATACCTAAAGGTAGATGAACAAGACCACTCAATTACTACTGAATTTGTTACTTATGCGATTACTGAAAGCGGGAAACATAAAGCTTTCATCAATAACATCTTGCCAGTAATTGCCCAGGAATACGTCCAGGGTTTGCAATCGAGTATTGTTAGGTTTGAAGACGGTTTAAAAATTCCTGATGACGTGATTTTTGAACTCAAGGAGGTTACTGATAAATTGACTCTCCCGATTGCATGGCAAAAGGGAGATATCTTGATGATAGATAACACAAGATTACTTCATGGCAGAAAGTCGTTTTCTGATAATCAAAGAGAGATTTATGTCAGGATGGGCCATTTAGCTAATCCAGCATACAACTAATAATTAATGACTAATAATATCAAAATTGGTTGATTGCCCATAATAAAAGAACCCACCCCGCTCTGCGGCTCAGGCTTTCTGGTTGACTTGCTTTCTAAGGATTGGGGGTGGAATCTCGGTTTCCTCTTAATTGTGGGTAATTAACCCGATTTGATAAGCTGTTCAGCATTTAAATAAAGTATAATCCGAAAGTAAATTTAGTCTAACAAGTGAAAGATGCCAGCGAAAAATTATCTCAATCAAGAGCAAGTAGAGAAACTACAAA
>NZ_JACJPF010000123.1 GCF_014695915.1 Trichocoleus sp. FACHB-40 | reverse complement strand
TGTCAACTTTGCGGTCAATTTGATAGCTGGCTTAATTGCGTACTGCCACCAGCCCAAGAAGCCCTCCCTGATCAACGATGCTGCCTTGCCTGCTTAACCCGAACTCACGTTAATTAGTAATTTTGTGGATAATTAAAAGCCCCTCTCTTTTTAGGAGAGGGGTTGTGGAGAGGTGTTTACCACCCCTGACTAACTAAACAAGATTAGATGCGATCGCGTCTGACGTTTGTATCATCTACCGGAAGACTTCCGGAATCTACATCTAACTCTTCACGGCGCAGCTGTTCTTGAGCAGTAACAGTGTCGTGTTCGACTTCTTTGTGGATTCTGACTTCCTCACGCACAAAGGCTTCCTTGTGAATGTCAGGAGTCTCTTCGTAAATTTCCATGTGTGCGACTTCGCCTTGACGGAAAGTAGCCTCGCCAGGAGCAACTACTCTTCCAGCGTCTGCTGGAGTCATGCGCTCAACAACTACTCGCTCTTTCTCAATGGGTACGGAAACTCTTGCAGTTTCGGTTTCAACGTGCTTACCAACCGCTACTTCTGCGGTCTTAACGCGCTTTTTATTTGCAACCAGCCGCTCTTCGTACAGTTTGAGAGTTTGATGATCCTGCTCATTCATATTGTACAAATGTGCATCTTGCTGATACTTATAGCTGTCGCGATCGTAAGCAGCAGTGGTAGGCGTAGCAGGGATATTGCCTGTCGTCGGAGCCGCATAGGGCATAGGAGCTATCGGTGGTGCGCCCATTGCAGCCGAAGCATCCAAAGGAGTTGTTGTGTTTATCGGTGCCGTTGTTTCCACAGACGTTTCTACAGATGATCCGCGATAAACTCCTCTCACCTGCTCTTCATAATCGTAATCAACCTTCAGGTCATCGCCGAACTCAGGTAAAGCCTCTGCTTGCTCTTTCGTCAGTCCTACAGCATAGACACGGCGATCGTCATAGTCGATCCGAGAACGGCCAACTGGTAGCAATACTTTCTTGCCAAAAACCCAGAAGCCTGTATCTACAACCAGATATCGAAAATTCCCTTCTTCATCCACCATGATGTTTTTGACACTACCAATCTTGTCATCATCTATGGATGAATAAACATCAAACCCTTTGATGTCATCACCGCCAAAAGTGTCCTGATAGTTTGTATCAAAGTCTTCGAGCTTGTAAAGAACCATATTTTATTTTTCTCCTTTTTTTTATTCACTTACTACCTAGCTTAAAATTATCTGCGATCGCTTCATCCGACTACGGGCTTACTTAATCAATTTGCATACATAATACTTACAGCAGATGTCGAAATTCAAAATACTTCTATGTCTGATTAAGCAGTTATTTACTATCAAAATTTTATTAATTCCTAATACATTTAATACCTAAAAATCTTTAAGTTGATAGAATGCTTGTTTCATCATCCCTCTTAAGGTGGTTTTTTAACCAGCTACCCGATAGAACTGAGAAAACTTAAATTAGCTTCGCTATTAAGAGAGTAAAAAAATGAGCAATTTAGTTGATTTTTTTCTACTTTTCTAATCTGCCTATAGACATACATTTTCCATCGTTAGGGGGAAAATTAAAATCATCCGACAGGTAGACTTAATTTTATAGAAAAAAAATATTGGAGGTATTTGTAAATGTCTAACTTCTCTCGTTGGTCATCAGCAAGTGTAGCTTTGCTCACCTTCGGAGTAGCCGTGGGTACAATTCTCCCCTTGGTAACTTCGGATTCACAAAAAGTAATTGCGGCTCCAGAATCAGCAACTAGCTTTCCTGACATTCAAGATCACTGGGCGAGTCCCTTTATTAAAGCGCTAGCTGAAAAAAACATTCTTACTGGATACCTTAATGGAACATATAGACCAAATAAAACACTCGCTCGCGATGAATTTGCTGCGATAATTCGTCAAGCTTTTAATCAAAACTAGGTGGCACGATTATCACTAGACCAGCTCGGCAGAAGTAACCCACCAGCCTAAAACGGGGTGATAACTGAGGTAAACTGCCAATAAGCCAAATCAATGAAGCCTACAAGGAAGTTGGCTGTTTTAAGCCCATGCCCAGCCCCCAATCCGAAAAAATTATCCTCTCTGATAGACAGCAAGCTCTACTCAAACAGATTGTACGTCGCACAACGAATCCTTATCGCCTCGTTAGGCGAGCGCAGCTAATCTTGTGGGCGGCTGCGGGAGTCTCGAATAGCCAGCTAACAACAGAGTTGAAATTAGACAGGGGTCAAGTGCGCTTGTGGAGAGAGCGATGGCTAGCGGCTACTCCTCAACTGGCAACTGTAGAAGCACAAAACAGCAGCGATCAAGACTTGATGGCGTTAATTAGCAGTGTGTTGAGGGATCGCGCCCGTCTGGGAACAAGCAATTACTTCAGCACAGAACAAGTGGTGCAAATTGTCGCTTAGAAAAGTGAAAGCCCTCAAGCCTGAGGATATCCAGTGAGTCACTGGACTCCAACCGAGTTAGCAGCTGAAGCCATAAAACGAGGGATTGTGGAAAAAATTTCGCCCCGTAGTGTGGGTCGTTTTTTAAAAGGAAGCTACTCTACAACCCCATCGTCACCGTTACTGGCTCAATGCCAATCCAGATGACCCTGTTGAATTTAGACAACAGGTCACCTATATCTGTGAACTCCACAAACAAGCCTGGGAATTATTGACACAAGGCATTCATTTGGTTAGCACGGATGAGATGAGTGGAATTCAAGCTTTAGAAAGATTACATCCAACTTTACCAATGCGACCAAAACGGGTGGAGCGTATCGAGTTCGAGTACATCCGACACGGTACTCAAACTCTGCTAGCTAACTGGCACCTAGCTAAAGGACTGGTGCTTAACCCAACTATTGGTGCAACTCGTACAGAAGAAGACTTCAAAAATCATATCACTCAAACTCTCGATACTGACCCAGCTTCTGGGTGGATTTTCATTGTTGACCAACTCAACATTAGACCTCTTGCAAAAGTCGCAGATGGGGTAAGATGAGGACTGAAATTATGCGATCACTCTCCCCTAATCATAAGAATCACTTATCTTATTCAATGCGAGCCTTAGTTCGTAATTGTAAAGTCCCGCTATCAGATTAAACCTTAAACCAAATCTTTTTCGGCGATTTCTATAACGGTCAGCTAAAATCTTAAAAATTCTCAGTTTTCGATGAACATGTTCCCCAACTACTCGTTGTCTTGCTAACTTCCGATTTCTCTTTTTAGCTTCATCACTCAGGGAGCATCCCGGTTTTGCGCTTTTGAGCATCAAACGGATATTGATCCGTTAAGGTAGGCGCACCGAAGCTTAAGCATTTGATTAACATTTTTCATCAACCACTGCGCTCCTGAAATTTTCAACCTTCTATCAATTTGTTTTACTGCCGACTCTACA
>NZ_JACJPF010000122.1 GCF_014695915.1 Trichocoleus sp. FACHB-40 | reverse complement strand
TCTCGGATATGTCCATTATCCTCTTCCTTTAATGCTTTTTGTAGTTTCTCTACTTGCTCTTGATTGAGATAATTTTTCGCTGGCATCTTTCACTTGTTAGACTAAATTTACTTCCGGATTATACTTTATTTAAATGCTGAACAGCTTACTGTTCTATCAAGTCAGCCACCGTAATGACAGTGTCGTAAGGAGTTTTATCCTTTTTGTACCGTTGGAGTTTACCAGTTCTAATCAACTCCATCAAACCCTGCACCCCCATCAGTCGGTGTTGGCCATCCAGTGCATAAACGGTTACATCCGCCTCAGAAAGGTTGAGCAAACCGACTTTACCATCTTTATCCAGTGGCGTGAATTCGGTAGTAGATTTTGTGGCTTGTCTGTGGCTATCCCACTCAGCAGCTTTGGGATTATCCACCCAAGGTTGGTTAATAACCACGAGAACTGGCGGAAACTTATGGTTTTTCCGAGCTGCTAAATACTGCACTAGGGGTGCTTGACGCGACCAATCGAGGGGTCGCTGTTGAATTTCATCAATGCTATCCGCGTCAATCTCAATGTTACCCGTCTCTGGATTGTACTTTTTCTGAAGCAAGGGTAAACAAGAAGCGAAGTTAACCCGATCCGCAAACCATTCCAGGCTGACAGAGCCTACATAAGCCTCGATACCTCCCATCTCAGTTTTCTGAACGAAAATCTGATCGTTCCTCCCAAGGCACTTTTCCAGCAGTACAGCGAGTACCTGTTGATCTCGGATTTCCCCCTTCTGGTACTCGCTAGGGATATCAGCGGTCGGGTCAAATGCACTGTCATTCATGGTGATTGGCTTTCACTCCGATAGGGGTAGTAAAGCTTAATTTTATGAAAAATTTCCGGCGGTATATAGGTTTTTAAAAACCTTTAAGCTTTACAATACAGGAGTTACCCTTGCAGGAAATATAAAAAGGGTGAGAAAAACTTAGGTTTTGGTAGGTAGGGAGAAATGGCTACAACGCAACAGCAAGAAAATAAAAATCAGCCAGCGCGTACTGTGGCAGAATTAGTGGATGATATCCAAGCTCTCACGACTGAAATCCAAGAGTTATACTGCTTAGACGAAATACCTTGGTGTGTCGGCTATAGTGGCGGGAAAGATTCTAGTGCAACCTTACAGCTGATCTGGAATGCGATCGCCTCCCTCCCGCCCGAAAAGCGGACTAAGACGATATATGTTATCACAACAGACACAAGGGTAGAAAATCCTATTGTTTCTGCTTGGGTATGTAAATCATTAGAGCGGATGAAAACAGCGGCAAAAGAGCAAAGTCTGCCGATAGAACCTCATCTGCTTTATCCCGAAACCAAAAATACTTTCTGGGTAAGCATCATGGGGAAAGGCTACCCCGCGCCCCGTCATAGATTTCGTTGGTGTACTGAACGACTAAAAATTGATCCCTCTAACCGCTTTGTCCGTGATGTGATTAGAGTCAAAGGAGAAGTGATTCTTGTCTTGGGTACACGAAAGGCTGAAAGTATCAAACGTGCCGCCTCAATGGAAAAACATAAAGTAGGTACATTAGGAGATCGCCTCAATCCTGATTCAAGTTCACCTAAATCCCTGCTTTACAATAGTCCTAGCCTGCCTAACTCTCTGATATATAGTCCCATCGAAGACTGGCGTACTGATGAAGTTTGGATTTATCTAAATCAGTGGCAGAATCCTTGGGGATATAGCAACAAAGACTTATTCACGATGTATCGAGGCGCTACGGCAGATAACGAATGCCCACTCGTACTAGACACCTCTACCCCCAGTTGTGGCGATTCCCGGTTTGGGTGCTGGGTTTGCACAATGGTTAGTAAGGATAAATCGATGGAGGCAATGATCCAGAATGATGATGAGAAAGAATGGATGCAGCCTTTACTCGATATCCGCAATGAATTAGATATTCAAAACGACCGCGACAAGAGAGACTTCCGGAGAATATGGGGCGAAGTCCAACTCTTTGAACGCAATGTCGAAGGTGAAATTTCTGTCGAACCAATTCCTGGCCCCTATACTAAATATTGGCGAGAATATTGGCTAAGACGAGTATTAGAAGCGCAAACACAAATCCGGCGCACAGCGCCAGAAAATATGCGTGACATTACGCTAATTACCATAGAAGAAATGAGCGAAATTCGTCGCATCTGGCTAGAAGAAAAACACGAATTTGATGATAGTTTACCTCGCATCTATGAGGAAGCCACAGGCGAACCTTTCCAAGATCCGCGTCCTGGTGCTGGCAATAGTTTACTAGGTAGCGATGAATGGACTGTGCTAGAGGAAATCTGCGCCGATGATAAAATGCACTTGGAACTCATGGCGAAGCTGCTAGACACAGAACGCGAGTATCGCAAAAAGTCTCGCCGCGTCGGGATATACGACACTCTAGAGAAATGCTTTGAGACGAGTTCGCGATCGCCAGAAGAAGCGATAAAAAACGCCCACTTGAAACGCGATCTAAAAACAGCAGTTAATGAAGGCAATATTCCCAAAGTAAAACAGCTAACCTTGGGGGATGCTGTCGATGAAGATAACAGTGAAACTGTAAAACAAGAAAGTTGGGCAAGTATCAAATTCCAAGCCAGAAATATAGATGATTGAGATTAACTGACCTCCCAGCCTCTGACTGGGAAACCTTTACGTTTAGGCTCAGCCAAATAATTAAATTTCGGGAGGCTCCAGCTTCCTGAGTGCATTCCCACGCTGAGCCTGAAAGAAACTTGCCAAGGCATCTGTCAAATGATATTTCTTGAACTCGTACTGCAAAACTTTGGCCCCTACCGCGGACATCAAGTTATCAATCTTTATCCACAAGTTGATGACAATTCTCGTCGCCCAATTATTTTATTAGGTGGCATGAATGGCGGAGGAAAGACTACCTTAATGGATGCCATTCGCCTCGCGCTTTATGGACATCGCGCTCAATGTTCCACTCGCGGCAACTTGAGCTATAGCGATTTTCTCTCTCAGTGCGTAAATAGCCACACTCCACCATCTGAAAAAACCCGCGTCGAGTTGGCTTTTGAACACATTGAAAATGACAAACCTGTAATTTACCGTATCGTAAGAACTTGGGAAAGAAATCCTAAAGATGGTAAAGACCATTTAGGAATTTTGGAATTAGATATCGCCAAAAAGGACGATTGGCTAAGAATAGAGCTAGTTAATACTTGGGACGATTATATTGAAAATTTACTGCCATTAGGGATTTCTAACTTATTTCTATTTGATGGCGAACAAGTTAAAGAACTTGCAGAACAGGAAACACCCCCACCTATTGTAGTTGACGCGATTCGCGGCCTTTTAGGGCTAGAACTGGCTGAACGTTTATCCAGTGATTTAGAAATATTAGTCAACCGCAAACGTAAGGAGCTGGCGGATACTCAAGACTTAGCCAACTTAGAGGAGATGGAACAAAAGCTAAAGCACCAACAAGAAGAATATGATGGGCAAATAGGAAATTTAAAGACTATAAAAAAGAAGTTAGATGAAAGCGAAAAAGAGCAGCAAGAAGCTCTTGATAAATTCATATCTGAAGGAGGTAAAATTGCAGGAGAACGTAGCCAGCTAGATAAACAGCGTCACCAAAAGACAGCGGAAGCTGATGAAGCTCGTCAAGGAATGTGTGACTTAGCAGCAGATGTTTTACCCCTAGCCTTGATTGAACCTTTACTTACTCAGGCACAAACTCAAGCAGAAAAAGAATTTCGCATTCAACAGGCACAAAATGCACGGGATATATTATTTGAGCGGGATAAGCGCCTGCTGAATTGGATTAGTCAGGTGGGTATTTCAGAAGAAAAAATTGAAAAAATTAAAACTTTTCTCGACCAAGATGTAGATACATTGAATTCACATTTTATCCAGCCTGAAGAACTGTGGTTATCAGCTGATGCTGAAAGCTTGAGCCAACTGGGTAATATCCTTTACTACTTGCAAAATGCTAAAAATCTCGCTCGTCAGCAAATAGGAATAATTAAAAATAAAGAAGAAGATATTATAAGGCTGGAAAGACAAATACAGACTGCTGCATCACCCGAAGATTATAATCATCTGCTTGTAGCACTTAAAAAAGCACAAAATAAAGTGGCTGAAGCTAAGGCGGCATATCAAACAGCCAATCAGCGTTTATTTGAATTAGACGCTGCGATCGCCAAGTTAAAAAAGGACTTAAAACAATATACTGAGCAAAATATTGATCGGAAAAATAACGAGCATATTATTGCTGCATCTGCTAAAGTTCAAGAAACACTCAAGGTTTTCCGCGAACGATTGACGTTGAGAAAACTCAATAAATTAGAAGTTGAGGTGACAGAGTGTTTTCGATATCTTTTGCACAAATCCGATTTAGTGCATCGCGTGGCAATTGACACCAACAGTTTCAGCCTTTCTCTTTACGATTTACAGGGTAAGCTAGTACCGAAACATCGCCTTTCAGCCGGAGAAAAACAACTACTAGCCATCAGTTTTCTGTGGGGATTAGCGCGGGTTTCTGGACGGAATTTACCAGTGGCAATTGATACGCCTCTCGGACGTTTAGATTCCTCACATAGAGCTAATTTGGTAGAAAAATACTTTCCGTCAGCCAGTCATCAGGTAATATTACTTTCTACTGATACTGAGATAGGAAAAAATGAGTTTCATAAATTGCACGAAAATGAAGCGATCGCTCGTGAATATCTCCTAAAATACGACTCCGGTAAGCAGCAGACGGTAATAGAAGCAGGTTATTTCTGGGACTAATCCCACCTCGCGCTGTCTCATCCAACCGAGTCCTCTTAACCTGGCATTGGCTACAAAATTAAACAGAAGAAGCGGGGTTTGAAACCCGCCTCTGAAACCTTATTTGAGTACGTTTGGGTAAATTCCCTATGTCACCATTATTGACTCGCTCACCATAACTGTGCAATCGATTAAGTCATTTTTTGCACAATCTTTAAGAACTCCTGCTTAAATGTAAAGAATATACGAGCGATTTCCCAAAGGGACGACCTTTTGGAGGGGGTCGCACTTAATTAACTCAGCCGAGCCACTTTCTCATGGAACCACCACTTGACAGAATTAAACTTTCCCAAACTGCTAAAGAGCAGCTTACTAAGCTAAAGCGCAGCACTAAAATAGAGCAGTGGAATATCCTTTGTCGCTGGGCATTTTGTCGTTCTCTCTCTGAACCAAGTATTCCTTCACCAGTGCCAATTCCTGCTGATAGCAATGTCGAGATGACTTGGCGTGTCTTTGGCGGAGAAATGTCTGATATTTTGTTAATCGCCCTGAAACAACGCTGTCACAATGATGGCTTAGGTACTGAACGAGAAACTTTGGCTAATCAATTTCGCCTCCATTTGCATCGCGGAATTGGTTATTTAGCTGGCGATCCAAATATTAAGAAAATTGAAGATTTAGTTGCTGTGGCAATGGAAATAAAAAGTTAAATTAGGCATTGACTTTAGCCGTTTTTCTCTGATATGATAATTTTGATAAGGAAGAAATATGCTTGAAATTCTTTTAAAATTGATTTCCATTATTTAAAAACCCCATAAAGAGGGTGCAAAGGTAAATAAAACTTTCTCTTGCATCGCTTATCACATCAATGGCATTTTTAAACCTTTGAGACTTCGCCCCCTTTCCTCCTCCCGCAACCCTTTGGTTTGCACCAAGACCCCAAAATTGCCCAAACCCATTGGATCAATTAGCTGGTGTAGCGTATCCCGACAGCGGAGTAAACCAGAAATGCCTTGCGACTTTACGATATTTTCTCCCCCTGTGGAAAGGGCAGCAATGCGATCGCCCAAACCCAACGCCATCAAAAACAACCCTTGCTGAGTAAAACCCAACTTTGGCAATTGCAAGCGATCGCCCCAGCGCTCCAGAGCCGTAAAATCCACATGAGCCGTGATATCCTGCTGCCCAATATTTATATAAGGGTTGTCATGGTGCATATGGCGGTAATAGCACTGTAGCGTCCCCTGTCTCCGCCCTAGACTATAATAACGACTCGCCGGATAGCCATAATCAATTGTTAAAAGATACCCACGTTGTAGCGCTTCGGCGACTGTACTCAGCCAGTTATAAGCTGCTAAATTAATTTCACTGCGATACCCATCTGCATAAACACTAGAAGGTAATTCAATCCCCACCAAGTCAAAATATTCTGTCAGCTTTGGTGTCGAAGGAACGCCCGTCACTTCCTCGAAAGTCACTCCATCCCTCGAAGTAACATAAACTTCCCGAATTTGCCCTTCTTCAATAGCAAACTGATGCACTGGTAGCGCATCCACCAACTCATTAGAAAAAAAGCAGCCGACAATAGAGTTTTTCGGTATTTCTTCTAGAGAACACCACCTTACTAAGGCAGCAGTTTTACCCAGCATATTCTGTAAAACTTGCTGTTGTTGAGAAATTAACCCAGGGGCAATTTCAACAATAACGTACTCCAAAACCTCAAAAATTTCTGGATAGTGTTGTTGCAAATAGCGCAAAATATCTGCCGCCAAAATTCCCGCACCAGCGCCCATTTCCACAAGGGTAAAAGGCACCGGATTCCCTAGAATATCCCACATTTCGGCAAATTGTTCAGCTAGTAATTCGCCAAAGTCAGCACCCAGATGAGGGGAAGTAAAAAAGTCACCCTCCGCCCCAATATTAACCGCATTAGTAGCATAGTAGCCGTGCTGCGGTTCGTACAGCACCCACTCCATATATTGTGCAAAAGTGATGCGCCTTTCGGGACTTTCTGCGATGCGACTAGCAATTAAACTTCGCAGCAGCACTTCAGAAGGCTGAATTAATTCATCCTTCATCCTTCATTTTTCCCAGAAACTCTTCCACTTGGGCTGCTGTTGGCTGGGAAGCGATCGCTCCCGGCTTCATTGCACACGTCGCCCCCACCGCACTAGCATATCTCACCACACGCTTAGCCATTTCTGCATCGGTAAGACTTTTGATGCCATGTTGACACAACTGATGGATGAAACCAGCAACAAACCCATCACCCGCACCTGTTGTATCCACCACCGGGACGGAAAAAGCACCCAGCCTACCTTCATTTTCACCCAGACAGTATGCACAACCTTTTTCCCCAGCAGTCACTAAAACGCCTTCTACTGAGTCCAGACGATAAGTAATAGCACCAGCATCCATTGTGTCAAATAGCCATTCGGCTTCTTCTTCAGCAACCTTGAGGAAATCGACGTGCTTTAAGAGTTCTAAAATCAGAGGCTTAGATACGCTAGGGTCAGGCCAAAACATATCGCGCCGATTGACATCTAGTACAATTTTGACATCGTACTGATCTGCGAGATTAAGCGCTTGAGCGATCGCTTCCTTACTATCGGGATAAGCTAACTCCAGCGTCCCCAAGACTAGAAAATCAGCCTCTTCAAACAAAGCCACTGGCAGATTAGACGCACTCAGGTGAGTATCAGCAAATTCTGTGGTATCAAGTTCGCCAAACCCGGCAAACGTGCGATCGCCCTCCAAAGAGCGTGTAACATAAACTTGTCGCGTTGGTGCCGTAGGATGGCGCTGTACGCCCTTAGTATCTACACCCACATCCTGCAACAACTTTACCAATTCGTTTCCCGGCGCATCTTCACCAACACAGCCAATAAATCCAGATGGCGTTCCCAACTTTACCAGCGCACACGCCACATTAGCGGGTGCGCCCCCTGGGTATGGTGTCCAAGATTCGACATCTTCAAGCGATCGCCCCAATTGCTCGGCTAGCAAATCAAACAAAATCTCTCCGAGGCAGAGAACACGGGGATGAGTCACAGCTGCACTCCTTGTGTACGTAAACTCAGCCTACCAGAAAAGGAAAAAGTTACCCCAAGGATAAAGGATAAAGAATGAATTATTCTTCCCACTCCTCCTTGTCCCTTGCCCTTATCCCCCAATCCCAGTCGGGATCAGGCTTACCCGCCAAGGATCTTCTAAAATTGAAATAGATAATAAGTAGTTATACTAAGGAAGAAATACTTATGTCCAGTAGCGAGACCCATATCCCCGCGAGTCTTTCCGATCGCGAACTGCAAATCATCGAGCTAGTTTCTGGTGGTTTAACCAACGACAAAATTGCCCAGAAGCTAGAAATCAGCAAACGCACAGTTGATAATCACATTAGCAATATCTTGACCAAGACCAAAACTAACAATCGTGTAGAACTACTACGCTGGGCGTTGCAGTGGGGAAAGGTTTGTATAAATGATGTTAACTGCTGCCCCTTGCCAACGCCTAGTGATGAAGTGATTTCCTAAAATGGCTAATAGCTAATGGCTAATTGTCAATAGTTATTAGCCATTAGCCATAATGATTATTCGTTATCTGTCAGTTTTAGCAGTTGCATTATTCGCTGGATTGAGCAGTTGTAGCAATGGTGTCTTGCTCACCCCACCCCCACAATTGCTCGGAGCCTCCTTAAATAGCTTAGCTGCCGAGCAAGAACCCCAGCTATCCTACGATGGGCGCTACTTGGTCTTTACCTCCTCCCGCCAAGCCCATCGAGGCATCTTTCTTTATGATGTCCGCCAACGTCGCCTGATTAACTTACCAGGACTCAATCAGTCCAGTATCATTCAGGAACAACCAGACATCAGCGCCGATGGTCGTTACATTGTATACATCTCCGAGGAGCGAGGCAAGCCAGATGTATTCGTTTATGACCGCCAAGCCTTCCAATCTGAAGTCATTACTGACAATATTTCAGGCGAAGTCCGCCATCCGACCATTAGTGGCAATGGTCGATTTATAGCCTTTGAATCTAACCGTTCGGGACAGTGGGACATTGAAATTTACGATCGTGGCCCCAGCATAGAATTATCCTTACCTAAACCCGCGTCGCTTCCAGAAACGTCACAGCCTGAGCCTCCCGATACTCCTAGCCCCTAGAGAAGGAAAAAGACAAAAGTGAAGAATTCTTGTTTTTTGCCTTTTACCTTTGCATGATTGCCATTTTTTCCCAACGACTTCCAGGCGTAAACGCTACAGTTGAAAAACATCTCAGTTAATCAATCTGCAAGTTTGGAGTAGTTCTGAATCTATGACTACTGCTTCTGCTTCCTCTTATACTGGCAACTTCTGGACCTTTGATTCTCCCGCCCCTCAAGCCACACAAGATGCTGATTTACTCAAACAGCTAAACTTTGTTCCCGGCTTGAAAGAAATTCTGATGCTGCGTCAGGTTCATGCTTTGGAACACGCCACAGTTTGGGTTTTGAGCGATCGCTCAAACTCACATTCCTCAAGAAGTGCTTTAACGTTCCGTCAAATGGACAACGACACCTTGGGCGGTTTATCCACCGACCAAGGCTTTTACCTCTACGGTCAAGTTAACACCTCCGAGTTGCATCGTGCAGTTCGCATCGCCCTCCAGCGCACCACCCGCGGCGAATGGAACCTAGCTGTGCATCCCCGCTGCGGCACCAATTTGTCTGTCGGGATGCTCGTGACCGCCGGGCTAGCCTTGGGTGTCCATCTCATCCTACCTCGCAGTCCCATAGAGCAAATCTTGGGTTTGGGGATCGCTGCCACAGCTGCTGCCCAATTAACGCCTGACCTGGGTAGTCTCGCCCAAAAATACATTACAACCTCAATTCCCTTCAACTTGGCAATTGATGAGATTTCCGCGACACCTGACATCTGGGGGCGTCCCGCCCATTTCGTCCGAGTGCGCTGGCAGGAGCGGTAATAAAACTTAAAGACTAGATGGTTGGTGCGAGTCCCGATCCAGTAGTACGCTTTAGCTTAATGACGTAAGGGAAAAAACACTTATGGTTCAACGTGGTTCAAAAGTTCAGATTCTCCGCAAAGAATCTTTCTGGTTTCAGGATACTGGGACTGTTGCATCCGTAGACCAAAGCGGCATCAAATATCCAGTAATTGTCCGCTTCAATAATGTCAACTACGCTGGTGTTAATACCAACAACTTTGGTATGAACGAAGTGCTAGAGATTGAAGCGCCGAAGCCAGGAGCCAAGAAAACTACTACTGCCGCTTCCGGTGGCAAACAAACCACCATCGACGAACGTACTCGCAGAACAGGTCAGGGGAACCGAGTTGTTGATGGGAACCCCGCTGCCGCACCAGAGTCTGGAGAAGGTAGCTCGGTTGTACAAGGCTCTCCCAATCAGGGAACTGACTCGCGTTAAGTTGTGCCAGAACTGCCTGAAGTAGAAACAGTTCGTCGGGGTCTAAATAAACTGACCCTCAACCAAGAAATTGGGGGTGGTGATGTGTTGCTTGAACGCACCATTGCCCACCCCCTTTCCTCTGTAGATTTTTTGGCTGGGGTTGCAGGTTCAGTTATTACCCAGTGGCACCGACGCGGTAAATACCTGCTTGCTGAACTTTCCCCCGCCGGCTGGTTGGGGGTTCACCTGCGGATGACTGGTCAGTTGCTGTGGCTTCCTTTGCAGGAGCCATTACAGAAACATACGCGAGTGCGGTTGTTTTTTACAGGTGATTCGGCTGAAGGCGATCGCTTCACTTCACAAGAATTACGTTTTGTTGACCAGCGAACCTTCGGTAAAATGTGGTGGGTACCCCCAGGAACTCCTCCAGAAAGAGTCATCACTGGGTTACAGAATTTAGGACCAGATCCCTTTTCCGCAGATTTTACCGTTGAGTACCTGGCTCTGAAACTGCAAAATCGTCGTCGTCCCATTAAAACTGCCCTGCTCGATCAGTCTCTGGTGGCTGGAATCGGCAACATCTACGCCGATGAAGCTTTATTTCTCAGTAAAATTCAACCAACAACACTCTGTACTAACCTGAGCCTAAAGCAAATTGCGCGTCTCCTCGAAGCAATTATTCAAGTTTTGCAAGCCAGTATCGATGCTGGTGGAACAACCTTTAGTAACTTTCTCAACGTCCAAGGGATCAACGGTAACTATGGCGGTGTCGCCTGGGTTTATAACCGCGCTGGTGTCCCCTGTCGAGTCTGTAACACACCCATTGAACGAATCAGATTAGCCGGACGCTCGGCTCATTTCTGCCCCCAGTGCCAACAATCTACTTGTCCGAAAAATTGAAAAACAGTCTGTGTCTGGCGGGTGCATCACGGTTTTGCAAGAATGTCAAACCAGTAAGAGTTCGCTCAGGTAGGCGCAAGGAAGTCTTAGCATCTGATTCACATCTTTGGGTAACCATTGTGCCCCGAAAATCTTTAACCTTCGAGCTATTTGTTTAACTGCCCACTCAACGGTTCCTGAACCAATTGCATATACATTTTCTCTTAAAATTTACTTGTATAGCGCTCGAAGCAAAGGTGAGGAGATAATAGAGAAAAAGGAAACGTCAAAAAAAAATGCCTGCACCCTACAGCAACGTCTCGCAAGAAAGCACTTTTTTCTTGCGAGACGTTGCTGAAAGAGTAATGATTTAAGCAAAAAGAGGAACTGTTCAGTGGAGCAGCAAGCGAAGCGAACACTTCAACATCAAGGACTGACGCAGGAGTAGCACAAGGTTTTTCGGTGCTACCGTGCCAGGTAATGCCCCTGCCCTTGTGTTCGCCCCCTCAACCCGACTCATATAGGTCTTGCTGATAATTCTGGTCGCCCGACTCAATGAACATCGGATAGACCTTCCATCCATCGGTGACATAGAACAAACAGTGCCACCACTTGACGAGCAGCCACAAGGGCTTAAAGGTTTCTGCACTGCGATCACCCTATCACCCATGCCAGAATTCCAGCTTGTTTGTGATTAACGGTACACCAAATAAGCAAGTTTGTTGGGCGGCATTGCCAACAAAGGGAAAGCAGTTCATCCAAGTCGGTTACTTCTGGCATCTCTTATGGCCAACAGGGAATAAATGGACTGCGCCTGAAGCATAAAGGAAGGAAGAGCTACCTGAGGCAACAGCAGCTCCAAGAAGTATTAAGTTGGCTGCTTTACGATTGATATCTGGGAACTCGGAGAACTCGAATATAACCCTCTTTTGTCACTATTATGATAAAATAATGAGGAAAAAACGACGAAACTGTTTCAGCAAGCATGATAGAGTCTTGTTCAGCCGCACCAACAGTGAAATTCCTGGACGAATATTGCCAGTGGTATAAAAGCCGGTTTTCAGATATTAGGAGTTTCCAGGCTTTTAAATACCTTCATGTAGGTTGTGTTTCGGATATAAAACGTAAAACCCTACCAGCGAGCGCTAAAATTGTTGGGTTAGATAATCATCCAGGATTACATCATTTTTTAACTTGATCACATTGGGAAGTAGAAAAGTTAAGAGGCGGCTAGAACTAATTTTACAGGTGCTAAAGGGAAAACCGCTCACTTTAATTATTGACGAAACAGGAGACAAGAAAAAAGGGACATCAACAGATTATGTCAAACGGCAGTACATAGGAAATTTGGGTAAAACCGAAAATGGAATTGTCGTGGTGACAGCATATGGTGTTTTCTGTGGAATGACATTCCCATTATTGTTTGAAGTATATAAACCCCGGCAAAGATTGCTCCCCAGGAGATAAGTATCTTACCAAACCAGAAATAGCAGCAAGGCTGATAAGAAAGCTAGAGTCAATGGGTTTAAATTCAATTTGGTATTGGCAGATAGTTTATATGGTGAGAGTGGTAATAATTTTATATCCGTATTAGATGAACTGAATTTAAACTATATAGTGGCGATTCGCTCAAATCATTCTGTAGAGCTTACTGCCAACACAACATATCCAATATTTAAATTTAAAATGGCATAAGTTTCAAAGGGTATTCTCTGACCTCAGTAGGGAGAATCGGTTTATTAGAGAAATAATTCCTGGCAAGAGTGGAGAAAAAAGGTATTGGCAGATTACTACAGATATAGAGAAATTACCTGACAACTCTACTTGGTATGTTATGACTAGATATCCAGACATTACCCCAAGAGAAGTTGGTAATTTCTACGGCTTAAGAACCTGGGTAGAATATGGTTTGAAGCAAAGTAAGAATGAGTTAGGCCCTTGCAGATTATCGTCTGACTCACTATCCAGATATTGAGCAATGGTGGGAGATTGTTTGTAGTACCTACTTGATGGTTAGTCTTTATTCAGACCAAATGGGTCTCTCTCCGGCACAACGAGAGTCAAAATTGGCTTATCATCCCTGGTGGGATAAGGGAAAAGGCTGGAAGAATATTCTGAACAATCTCCGTTTAATAATTCAACCTTTTATCCTATTTAATTTAATTCGTCCTTGGCTCACAGTTTTCCCTATCCCCCAATTATCTTTGGGATTTGCTAAACTTCAATCCATTGTTAATTGTCTTGCTTATTCCATTTTTATCTTCTTACCTCACCCTAATTTCTATTTTTCCTCTGCCTAAAGTGACAAAAGAGGGATAAATTAGCTTTTGAGTATGAAGTAACTTACGAGTCAAAACAGAGCTATTCCGAGCTGTTCGAGGCAGCAGGAATCAGTTGGAAAAAAAACTACAAAACTGAACCCCAAAGCCGACCCAGAGGCGGTGGCTAAAAAAAAAGAGATTAAAACCCTGTGGGCAAGGCACCGAAAGGAAATCGAAGCAGGACTGCCCTTGAGTATTACTGGTGGCTGAATGTCATTTGCTCTGGGGAAACTTAAGTGGATATGTCTGGGGACTCACCGACCAAGAAATAGCAGTCCCAGTAGTCAATGAACGAGACAAGCAGACATACTACGGGGCGGTTGACTATCTGGAAGGAGAATTACGCACTCATTGCCTACGATGCGGGTAACTCCAAAAATACCATTAATTACCTGCGTTATTTATTAGCCCAGTCTCTCCATCAAAGATTGCTGATTTTTTGGGATGGGGCAAGATATTATCGTTCCCAGGAAACCCAGAGCTTTCTAGCCAAAATAAACCAAGGTTTACCAGAAGAGGAATGGAAAATTCACTGCGTTCGCTTTGCTCCTAATTGCCCAGAACAGAATTGGATTGAGGATATCTGGTCGCAAGCGAAAACGGGGGTTCGACGTTTTTGTACCTTAGACCTCCTGCATGAATCAGGAAGCATGTGCCAGTTCATAGTTGAGTAGCCCAGCAATCAAGTTTAAGCGCAAACCAAATCGTTTCCTACGGTTACGATAGCGCCCTGAAAAGATGCGAAAAATCTTGAAGCGACGAATTACATGCAAGGGCCCGCACTCGCAGTCGTGCTAACGCGCGGTTATGCTGCTTTTCTTCTGCTGGCAACGGTTGCTTGCGTGGTTTCTTGGTGGGTGTACACGCGCCCCGATGCAGTTTGGCGAATCCGGGAAGAGCCTCGATCAGCTAAACACACCTGTGAACTCACAAACGGCAAGCGACTTCGCTTGAGTACCTTAAAGTCATGGGTTCTGCCCGTATCCACTGCGGTACAAATGACTTGCCCACTGTCATAGTCCACCAGCAGTTGAGCCTTCAAGGTATGACACTTCTGCTTGCCACTGTAGTAGCGCTTCTGTTTTTTTGGGGGCGTTCAATCTCCATCTCGCCCACATCCAGCACCCACACGTTCCACTCCCAGCCCGGTTGATACAACTGCCGTTGGCTTGGCAAGCGAAACTTACCACTTTTGATCAACAGGTCTTCCACCTTGTGGATAATCCGCCCCACGGTTGTCTCGTGCAAACCCCAACTGGCTCCAATGTGAAACTGACTCCGATACTCTCGCCAATACTCCAATGCCACCAGCAGTTGGTCTTCCACACTCAGCTTCGGCTGTCCTCCACGCCGTCCTTGACGCTCTAGGTGCGGGCGTAGCACCGTGACCATCTCGGCAAAGGTTACACGGCTGACACCACACAATCGCTTGAACTCACCTGCTGAAAGCGGTTGTAAGTCTGGATACGGCATAGCACTCCTGAGGCTTCGATGCGGTTTCACTTCTTCTTGTGCCGCCTGCGAGCGCAAACTGGCACACTATCTTCCGATTCGTGCAGGAGGTCTCTTGATTCCAACATACTCTCATTTAAAGTGGATGTTTAAGTCGTTTATCCGAAACACGACCTTTGATTTTCCGTCTTTTCAGATGTACGGAGCTTTTTCAAAAATCAAATAGGAGTCCTATATGTTCTTCAGGGCAAGCGCATCTCAAATGCTATTGACAAGCAGGTTGAGAGTTTTCATCAATTTGGGTTAAACAAGCAGCCAAAATCTTGAGCATGTATTTATCCATAAGAGCTCGATTCGATTTTTGACGAGTGCTACGCCCTTAAAGATGGTTCTGGATTTAGAGCATTAAGTGCAATCCACCGTAATACAGCATATTCCACGTAAACGTGGTACACTCAACCGAGTATATCCAGGCAGGAATGAAACCTTATTCCATCGACTTTCGCGAAAAAGTAATTAAAGCCTATGAACAAGGTAATACATCAATTCGGAAAGTAGCCGCCCGATTTGATGTGAGCAAAGCCTTTGTCCAGAAACTGTTGAAACAAAAACAAACAACTGGTCACGTTGAACCTCTAAAACAGGGTGGCAGCCTGAAAAGTGTATTACACAAAGCGACAACCCAACTTGCTGAGATGGTGGAAAAATATCCGGATGGCACCCTCTCAGAATATTGTGAATATTGGCGAGAGAGCCACAAGCAATGGGTCAGTCCTAGTATGATGTGCCGCGCACTAAAAAAACAAAATCTGACCCGAAAAAAAAGACGATACGGAGTAGCCAGTGCAGCACCGAACGAGTGCAAAACCTGAGGTGTGAGTATTGGGAGAAGGTGAAAAACATCAATCCAGAAAACCTAGTTTTTTTGGATGAGATGGGTGTTTTACTGGGGTTAACACGAACTCATGGCCGATCGCTTGCAGGCTTGAGAGTCTACGACTTAAAACCCTTTTATCGCGGTGCCAAGGTGACAGTCGTAGGTGCAATTAGCTTAACAACTGGAGTTTAGACTAAATAGCCGACTGTTAAACAAAAAAATAAGGAGTGTGCTTGAACACAGGCCCCCGATTAGCAGAATCTGAGAAAAGAACCACCAATTCTCATCTGCCAATATGAAACGTGCCTTACTAGAAGAATTTCGTCAAGCAGCATACAGCCTTTTAGGTAGAGCGCATGATGCGACTTTTGAACTGACGGATGCAATATTGCTAATGCGGAACGCCTACAGTTTGGCAGATTTATCGCTATCACCAGTATTTATAGCAATTCTCGCACTCATGAGGCACAGTAACAGCAATGAGCAAACCAGTTACGAATATTTTCCTGAGTCACCTCAAGCATTGCGTTGCTGATAGCATCGATTAAATCTTTGTAGGTTCTTGCTGCTGTCTTTCCCAAAATAGATTTAACTTTTGACCAGAAATTTTCAATCGGGGAAAACTCTGGAGAGTAAGGAGATAAATAATTGTGTTTTGCTCCGGCTTTTTCTATAAATTCTCTTACCATCTCTCCTTGATGGATTTTGGTATTATCCATAACAACACAAGCATCCTTCCAGAGTTTAGGAATTAATCTATGAACGATAAACGCTTCAAACGTAGCACCATCTACTGCCCCGTAAATATTGACTGATGCTATCAACTCTTGAACTGATAAAGCAGCAATTAAAGAAACATTCTTCCCTCTATGAGTGGGGCTTCTCCCCTCTAGCTCTTTTCCCTTTTAAAGCTCTGGCATAAAGCCTCAGCATTGCTAGGTTAACTCCTGATTCGTCAATGAAAACCAAGTTTTCTACCCGGATATCTCGAATTTTTGACCAAAACTCAACTCGCTGCTCCTGTACTCTCTCACTTGTTTTTTCTGCGGCGTACAGAGTTTTTTTTTTACACTATAGTTTAATTTTTGCGTAATTCTTCCCATCGTGGCTCGACTGACTCTAACTTGTACCTTTTCTTCAAGTAAGTCACAAAGTTCTTCGAGCGTCGCGTCATTATTGGTTTCGATGATTTCTACTAAATCAATTAATTGCTCTTCCTTGAGCTTCGGTTCCGGGCTTCCCCCTTGAGGATAAGGATGAATATCTCCTGTTTCTTTATATTGCTTGATTAATTTTTGCAATATTGCTTTTAGCAACATAAAATCGTTGAGCTAGACTCCTTATGGAGATACCTTCCTTTTCATAGACTTCAATTATTTTTTGCCGAAACTCAATCGGATAAGGCCTCATTGCTGATTTTTATAATTTATATACTTGCACCACATCGTACCCCATAACTCTGAGAATTGCTATATCCCTCTTCTGTCACTCTCCGGGTATTATAAGTAGAAGAATGAAAAGAAAAAACTCTACAAGGTAGATAGAGCAATGGATGTAGAATTACAAATCCGGAAACATTTGCCCAGGGATGCCCAGCCAACAGTGGCAATAATAGATGAATATTGTGCAGAGTATAAAGACCTGTTCAAAGAAGTCAGAAATTATGAATGCTTAAAGTATTGGTAGTGGTAAATATGTAGTGAAAAAAATTCTTACATAGATAGCGACGCATTATAATGATGGATAAAATACCATATAGCTCCAATGTGATTTTCTAACTTTTTAGAAAAAGAC
>NZ_JACJPF010000121.1 GCF_014695915.1 Trichocoleus sp. FACHB-40 | reverse complement strand
TAGAGTATTTATTACATCGGCTTTTAAATGAAGGAGAGCTGGTTATTAAGTGGGGACGAAAGCTCAAAAACAAAGGTAATGCTTTTATCACAATTTAAATGCACAACAGCTTAGGAGGGAAACTACTAGAGTTTATTCCTGTCATTGGCAAAGATTTAGGAAAGATATTTAGAGGAGTTGTAAAAGCGGGAGAATCCCTACTGAATAATATTACGAAATCTATGCCTGATTCTTTGAACAGCTCGGATTTCGATTCAAGAAAGGAGAATCAAACTTTAGATCCTTATAAGATTCTGTTGAAGACAAAGGAAGAGGCTAAAAAACTTGAAACTACTATCAACGATTTTTGTAGTCCACATATTCAAAATTGGTGGCTGGATACTCAAGATGAACTTGTTAGAGAGGGTACACAAATTCGTGAAAAATTAGCAAAAGTTATCCAAAATGATATTCAAGAAATATCAGATGAACTGTCTCAGTATTTAGGAAACGCCTTGCAAGTGGAACTGAATATCAACCCGATTCAGTTTCCCAATTTTGAATTTACAGGAATCGATGCACAAATTCAATATCAGCAAGAAGTATTTACGCGCACGAAAAGAGAAGAAAAAAGAGAGAGTCGTTGCTGTAAGTCGGATAAGGTTTATCACGTTGATGTCGAATATAAGGATAACCTTGAATATTATGAAGTGGATTTACGTCAAACAGCAGAGCTAATCTATCTTAAGATAGATGAACAGGCGGCTAGAAATCGAGAACTTCTACAGCGAGTCATTGACAAACAAATATCAGAAGATTTCCGAAGCGCAGAAAAACAAATCAATGACTACATTAAAAGGTTCCAAGATGAATTTGAGCAATTGCTGAGACAGAGGGAAACTAGGGAAGCAGAGGCTTCTGAAATTCGGGGAATGCTTGAGCCTCAAAAAGTACAACTAACAGAATATCTGCAAAATTTGACCTCAACTCGACAATCCCTAGATAGTTGGAAGCCAGTAAAGACAGTTAGGTAAAGTGATAGACTAATGTCTTGATACCGGCTGATGACGTGAGCGATCGCGCCCTTTTTTCCTTCTTCCTCTGCGCCTCTGCGGATCAATAAACGCGATCGCATTTACGCACTAATTAGAACTTCCGCCAAACCGTTCCAATAACTCCTCGCGAGAAAGAGTCAGCAACAGACGAGTCAATTCTTCTGTCGGTAACTGTAACATCAGCGCGATCGCGCTAGCTAGTTCCTCATCCAGCGAACCACATCGAACGATGAGCAGGTTCTCCGCCATCTCTCGCCGTTCTTCTTGTACCTCACCTTCCCGCCATTTCAATGCCTTAGTTCCATTAACTCGAATTGTTCAAATTTAAAAGCGATCGCCCGTTTATAAACGAGCTTTTGTAATAAAATCTTAACAATAAGCATCTTGCGCGATCGCCAACAACAGACCGATGACATACTACATTTCTCCCCGCTTTTTAGATAAACTTGCGGTTCACATCACCAAAAATTATCTTGACCTCCCTGGAGTACGAGTTCCTCTAATTCTGGGAATTCATGGACGCAAGGGAGAAGGCAAATCTTTTCAATGCGAGTTAGTATTCGAGCAGATGGGCATCGATGCTGTCCATATGTCAGCTGGAGAATTGGAAAGTCCTGATGCTGGAGATCCCGGACGTTTAATTCGCTTGCGCTATCGGGAAGCAGCAGAATTCATTAAAGTGCGCGGTAAAATGTGCGTACTGATGATCAACGATCTTGATGCAGGGGCGGGACGCTTCGACCAAGGCACCCAATATACTGTGAATACGCAGTTGGTGAATGGCACCTTGATGAATATTGCTGATAACCCTACAGATGTGCAACTTCCAGGGAGTTATGACTCAACACCCCTGCACCGCGTACCCATAATTGTCACAGGCAATGACTTATCTACGCTATACGCGCCGTTGATTCGGGATGGTAGGATGGACAAATTCTACTGGGAACCCGACCGAGACGACAAGATTGGTATCATCGGCGGCATTTTTGAGAAAGATGGATTGTCTCGTAGTGAGATAGAACAGTTAGTAGATAGCTTTCCCCATCAATCGATTGACTTTTTTAGCGCAGTGCGATCGCGCATTTACGACGAACAAATTCGCCAGTTCATTCACCAAACAGGCATTAGCCGCGTTTCCTCTAGGGTGGTGAACAGCGTTGAGGGGCCACCAACGTTTATAAAACCTGATTTCCGCCTGTCTCGCTTAATCGAATTTGGCAACGTGATGGTTAACGAACAGCAGCGAGTGCAGAATACGCGCTTGGTAGAAGAGTACAATACAGGGCGGCGATCGCCTAATCCGGTTAATCAAGAGGTTGCAGATGCTAATAAGGTGACAACTCTACCCAAAGAAAACTGGAAGGCAGTCGTCCGTAATGAGTTAGCGAACGAACCAACGCACTCTCATGGGTCTAATTTGGGTAATGGTCACACCAGCAACGCTCTACAAAGTAGCAAACTAAGTTCAGATACTCAGCAGCAGGTACGCCAGATACTCGCACAAGGGTATCGCATTGGTGCAGAATATGCGGATAAGCGGCGCTTTTCTACCCAATCTTGGCAAAGTTGCGCCCCAATTCAGGCTACTGAGGCGACGGATGCGATCGCTGCTTTAGAAGAATGCTTAGCTGAACATAGCGGGGAGTACGTGCGTCTGATTGGCATCGACCCCAAAGCCAAGCGGCGCGTTGTGGAGACAATCCTACAACGACCGAATAGTTAAAGGCTATAGTGGAATATTGGCTGGTATGCGATCGCTTCAAAAAGGCGATCGCTTTTTGTTATTATTGCTTTCTTGGCTATCGCGAATTTACGCTAAAGCGATCGCTATTAAAAAGCAAGTGTTTATACTACTCACAAAAACACTTATCTATTGTGAACTTTCGGTAAAGTTGCACACTAATTGTACAAATTTTTCGTGAAATTTTCTGGGTTGCGATCGCTTCTACGCCAATACTCTACTTATATATCTGGGCATTTATTAGCACACACTACATCAAAATATCAACCTCTAAAACAGAACACTCTAGAGCTGAAAGCCTTGTCCCAATTGATGTATACCAGATTACTAAAATCTCTATTTAAATAAGCTGCTGACCTCTCTCAGAATTGACAATTAATTTAATCATCCTCAAGGCTGATATACAGCTCAGTTTGATATATTAAACTGGGTGAACAAAAGTACGGTAATTACAAAAAGGATGTAAATAGTCAATTCACCGAAACAAAAAAGTTTCTAGCTCCAACAAAAAGGTAAGCTTTTCCCAAGTAGTTTTTTTTTGAAAAAGGCGGTAAGTGGAACAAGTAGGCGAACTTAAGGTTCAAAAGATAAGATGCAGGAAAGTTTGCGATCCCATAATGGCAAAAAACTTTCTACCTGGTATAATCTTTCTAAGAATATTTCCCTTGACCACGGGCAACTTATTGGTGATCGATATCTGCTACTGTCGTACTTAAAAGCCTTGTCCGTTAAATTTCACCCTGAAGCTCAACTTTGTCGGTATGCCTAACTACAACAATCTGTGGCACCAACATTTACATATCAAACCAATAAAGTGTTCTATAAGCTGCAATTTGCCTTGCCTTCTTGATTCTAAAATCAGTAATTACAAGGCAAAATAATCTGGATGACAATAGCGTAACTTCTAAGCCCAAGACATATGAAACGCTCCCTTTTCCCGACAAATGAGGATTTTGACAAAAACGGTTCTTTAACCATTTCCAAATCCCCAGCCCCTTCCAAGGCAAAAGTACCTCAATCAGCAGTACGCAAAGGAGCTTGGAGATATTACTTAGTCTTAGGTATCGTCGGTTTAGCATCCAATGTAGCTCTTTGGGCAGCCGTTTTATTTTACTTAAAAGTTGCCCAGCCCAAGTATGCTAGTGAGATGACTCTTACTTTACCAGGAGCGGGGTCAGATGCCAGAGTTTCCTTACCAACTCTGGGATCAGCTTCATATGAAAATCAGTCACCCTACGCAAATAGTTCTATTGCAGATCCAAGAGAAGTTTACAAAGTTATTGCTTCCAGCGATATTGTAGTAAAATCTGCGGCTAAAAAAATCGGTGTACCATTAGAAGAATTTGGCAGCCCTCGAATTAAGCTAGTGCAAAACACCACCCTGATGATGTTTGAATTTAATGGTGACACTGCCGAAGAAGCTCAAAAGAAAAACTTAGCTATTTATCAAGCCCTTCAAGGAAGACTCCAACAGTTGAGAGATCAAGAAATTTCTCAACGAGATGTAGGCTTTCAAGACTCCCTAACAGCATCCCGGAAAAAACTGGATGCTGCTCAGACGCAACTTTCCGCCTACAAAGCTCGTTCAGGCTTGAGCGGTAACGATCAAGTTACAAGCCTTGCAAATAACATTGAACAGCTTCGTAAGCAACGAGCTGAAATCATCTCTCAACAGCAGCAAGCTAATGCTCGTCTGCAACAGCTATCAAACAATTTAAATCTATCATCTCGGCAAGCCGCTGATGCTTTTGCCCTCCAATCGGATCAGCTATTTCAGCAATATCTGCAAACCTATAATGAAGCCAATTCTGCCCTCGTTGTTTTAGAATCAAAGTTCTTGCCAGCCAATCCTACAGTAGTTAGAGAACGAGCCAGACGAGACGCAGCAAAAGTTGCCTTAACACAACGAAGTCAGGCTATTTTGGGGCGACCCATAGCTGAAGATACTCTCGCACAACTCAATCTTAGTAGCACTACATCTGGCGGCGCTAGGGAAAAGCTTTTCCAAGATTTGGTTGTCGTTCAGACAGACCAACAAGGTTTCCAAGCCCAAGCTCAGGAAATAGACCGCCAGATTAAGCAGCTCGAAACTAGACTTAAGACATTAGCCCAACAAGAAATTACATTAGAAGCTCTTAGACGGGATGTACAGGTTGCTGAAGCCGTGTTTACCTCTACTGTGACTAGATTAGATATTGGCTCTTCAAATGCCTTAGGCTCTTATCCTTTAATTCAAATGCTCGCAGAGCCTAGCTTACCAGAGTCTCCCGTCTCACCCAAAAAGAAATTTGCTTTACTAGGTGGAGGGTTAGGTTCCATATTTTTAACTACCGGACTGGTAACTCTGGGGCTGTATAAACACAAAAATCAAATGCCTAAAGACCAAAAGAGTCCTCTACAATCGAAACCTATTTAGTTAAAACCATAGGTGAGTCAAAATCTGTCGAGGAGAAAAAGGCATTTAGTAAATGCAGCTAATTGTAATGAGATTTAACCTATGAAACCTCAAAATTTTGAGGAAAAAATAGTTTGGTATACCCTGATAGGAACCTATGGGCTTTACTTCTTAGGCGCACAGTTTCCGTGGATATCCGGGATGTCCTGGTTTCTAACTATATATTTGTGCAAGAAGCTTTGGAATCAACCGGACAACACTCCAAATGAGGAAAAAATTTTTATTCCTTCGGGAATATGGGTATGGATTATTTCCATGTTGGTTATGGGTTTGTCTCTAGTTGTTGGTCACTTAGATTTTAAACTAGGAAATTTTCAACTCATTACCTCATTAGTTGATTTTACAAGGAGCTGGGCTTTACTTGCCTTAATTCCTCTTATTGGTTGCTTGAATATCCGCCCTCAATTAATTTATCGAGCCGTCTGCATTATTTGCCTTCACAGTCTCATTGTCATTGCAATTACCTTTGTGGCAATTAAGTTAAATTTCGCAATTTCATACCTTTCTCCATTGCAAGCCATAGGAAAAGGTGGAAGAACTTATTATCGGGTATTAATTGGGGCCAGTGGTTACGACCCTATGGCTGCGGGTAATGAAGTTCGTATGCAATTGTTTACACCGTGGCCCCCGGCTTTGGGGCTGGCAGGCAATGTTTATTTTTTCCTGGCGCGTGAAGAATCTAACAGAAAATGGCGGTGGATTGGTATGATTGGTGCCGTAGCTATGGTTTGGGTTTCGGTTTCACGAGCAGGCCTTGTATGTCTTCCGGCCGTTGCATTAATCACTTGGATATTGACAGTAATATTTACTAAACCAAAATTACAAATAGCTTTTGGTATAGGAAGTTTCTTTGCAGGTATTGTTGCGCCTCTAGTTATCGATCTGGTTAAGACTGCACGTGATAGTTTTACCAATGCTCGCGCCGGATCTTCAAAAATTAGAAAAATATTAAAAGAGATAGAACTATATCGTTGGAAAGAAGCGCCCATTTGGGGTCATGGTATATCTGAATTTCCAGGACCCAAAGTAACGGAACATATGCCTATTGGCTCTCACGACACTTGGATTGCTCTGCTCTATGTAAGGGGGGCTGTAGGTTGTACTGCCTTGGCACTTCCTATGTTATGGAGCTTTATAATTTTACTGATAAAGGCACAAAATAGTACTACTGCTAGGGCGGGCTTATGTATAGTCTTAGTTTTATTTATTTTTGGGTTTTCAGAAGGCATAGAAATACTTGCCTATACCTACTGGCCTGGCTTGTTAATGATGGGCATTGCCTTGAAAGAAAAGTTACCTAATAGAATAAACGCTAACCAAGAAGAATATGTTTTATCCTAATTAAAACCATTGGATCTATATGCATCTTATTGTGTTAGAAAATGAGCCTTCTTCTGTGCGTGGTGGGCAGGAGTTGAGCCTGCTTGATGTGTGTCACGGTCTATCTAAGCGGGGACACACTATTACTCTTTTGTATTTGAAAGAAGGAAATTTGATAGAGCAGTACCGTGAGTTTAGTGTCGATTTAGTAAATATTAAAAGTTATATACTAGATCGCAGTACAATTAATTACTTTTTTGATTTTTTTGCTGATATTTTAAAAATTTCTGCAAATCAGAACAGCGTTGTTTACAGTAACCGATACCATGATGTTTTTTTTGGCTACGTTTTATCCGTATTCAAAAAAATTCCCTCGGTTTGTCATCTGCGGCTACCTCCTCCTCCTGGATTTGGTCGTCCGCATACGATCGGGCTCAAAGGAACAAAACAGTTTATTACGATTTCTCAGCAAACAAAGCTTGATTGGATAAACAGTGGAGTGAGTGCGGACAAAATTGATGTTGTTTATAACGCAATAAATACAGAATTATTTAAAGTTCCAGAAAATTTTTATGATTTGAGAATAAAATGGGATATTGCTGAAGATGTGAAAGTTATTTCTTATGTAGGTAGGCTGGATAAAGAAAAGGGAATAGAAACGCTGCTAAAAGCATTTAGTTTACTTCTAAAAAGCGGTTATAAACTTAGACTATTCATTGCTGGAAAGCCGTTAAGCACTGAACAGGAATACCAAAATTCTTTAGAAGAACTAGTAACTAATTTGGGAATCAAAGAGCATACAAGCTTTCTTGGTCATGTCAACGATACCACTTCTCTCTATCAAGTTAGCGATGTTACAGTTTTACCGAGTTTATGGCCAGAACCGTTTGGGAGAACAATTATTGAGTCAATGGCTTGCGGAACTCCTGTGGTAGCTAGTCGGACTGGGGGTATCCCAGAAATTTTAACCGGAGAATTTGAAAGGGGACTTTTTGAAACTGGTAATGAACGAGATCTGGCAGATAAGTTGCTTAAAATTATGCACTGGAGAGATAGCTATCCTCACCTTCAACAAAGGTGCCGCACTCATGTTTTGTGCAATTTTGACAGAGAAAATATGATTAATAGTATCGAGAAAGTGTTTATGAAAGTTATTAAAAACTGATAAAAACTCTGTGGAAGCGCTTGGGAAGGTAAGTATGCCAATTATTTCTGTTATTGTTCCTGCCTACAATGCTGAACGCACAATCTTGAAAACGATTGAATCGGTTCAGCAACAAACTTTTTCGGACTTTGAGCTAATTGTAATTAATGATGGCTCAAGAGATCGCACTCTCGAATTGCTTGATGAAGTGAAAGACCCTCGTCTGAAAGTTTTTTCTTACAGTAACGGGGGCTTGCCAGTTGCACGCAATCGCGGTATATCTCATGCTGCGGGAGATTTTATTACATTTCTTGATGCAGATGACTTGTGGACTCCAGATAAATTAGAACTACAACTTTTAGCTTTGCAACAGCATCCAGAATCCGGAGTTGCTTATAGCTGGACACAATTTATGGATGACAAAGGACAATATTTTCATGGATGTAAGCCGGTATTTTATCAGGGGAATGTTTTTGCAGATTTGTTGTTGGGTAATTTCATTGACAGCGGTTCTAATGTGATGATTAGACGGGAAGCGATCGCCTCAGTGGGAGACTTCGATCCTACCCTAGCCTCCTGTGAGGACTGGGAATACTGGCTACGGTTGGCTGCTAAGTGGCATTTTGTAGTAGTTACCAAACCACAGATATTTTATCGCCAATCTTCTGGGGCAATGTCCTCAAAAATTGAGGTAATGAAAAAATATCATCTAATTGTCATTGAAAGAGCATTTAAAGCAGCTCCTGGTGAAGTACAAAATCTAAAAAACAAAAGCTTAGCTAATACCTACCAGTTTTTAGCGCATTTGGGTTTAACGCGGGTTCCTGGTGCTACTGGGGCTAAACAGGCTGCGGAACATTTGCAGAGTGCAATTCATTTGTATCCGAAAATTCTGCTAGACAAAACCGCCTGGATTTTAATCACAAAACTGCTCTTGATCCGACTCCTCTCCCCTAGAATTGCTAGCTATATTCTCCAATCGATTAGTAAAGTTCGCGCTACTCGTATTGCAAACACTAATGAAGAAAAAGCTCTTATATCTTCTTAAGCTAAGGATGAATAACGAGATAAAACTTCTTAAAAGAACTATCTAGCCGTAATTAATCTGTCCATAGTATCCCCTAGAGGTGCCAATTTGTCAGAATCTATAAAAAATAGTCCTCCTCCGGATCCTAATCAGCACTTTCGCACCGACCACTTGAAGACCGATCTCAAGAGTCGATCTGTTCGTGGCGGCGCGGTTACAATGATTACTCAAGGTTGCAAGTTCGTCCTGAACATGGGTTCTACCGTGCTGCTCGCCCGCCTGCTTACCCCTCAGGACTACGGTCTGGTTGGCATGGTAGCCACGGTCACTGGCTTAGTAGGTTTATTCAAAGACATGGGGCTGTCCACGGCTACAGTCCAAAAGGCTGAGATTAACCACGCTCAGATCAGTACATTGTTTTGGCTAAACGTGGTGTTCAGTATCGCCACTATGTTGATAACCGCGGCGATCGCGCCATTAATCGCCTGGTTCTACGGCGAACCTCGCTTGATATGGATTACACTCGTCTCGGCGATTGGATTCATCTTCGGTGGCTTGACTGTCCAACACCAAGCTTTACTCAATAGGCAGATGCGCTTTGGTGCCCTAGCCATAATTGATATCGTTTCCATGCTCATCGGCGTTGCCACTGCCATAGTTCTAGCCTTGAATGGAGCTGGTTACTGGGCACTTGTGCTTATGCCCCTAGCTATGGGGATGAGCTCGGCTCTAGGGGTGTGGGTGATGTGCGGTTGGCGTCCAGGGCTGCCAGTTCGTCACTCAGGTGTGAGTTCCATGCTGGCTTTCGGTGCAAACCTCACTGGTTTCGGCATCATCAACTACTTCGCTAGAAACCTCGACAATTTGCTCATTGGACGGTACTGGGGCGCTCAACAGTTAGGCTTGTATTCTAAGGCCTACGCCTTGCTGCTCCTACCAATCAACCAGATAAATGCTCCCATCGCTTCTGTGGCTTTACCTACCTTGAGCAGATTAGTAGATTCACCGGATCGTTATAGGCAAGCTTATTTGCGGATTGTAGAGAAGTTATTAATGCTCACAATGCCGATAATGGTGTTTATGATAGCCACATCTGACTGGCTTGTGCAGCTGCTTCTAGGTTCTCAATGGGGTGAAACTAGCCGCATATTTGCGTTGCTCGGCATCGCCGGCTTAATTCAGCCACTGGCAAATTCTACTGGCTGGCTCTTTATGTCACAGGATCGCGCTCATGATATGTTCAAATGGGGATTCATTGGTGGAACAACCGCTATTGTCTCTTTTGTTGCTGGCTTGCCGTGGGGAGCAGCTGGTGTAGCGGCATCGTATTCGCTCGTTTGGATCTGCGTGTGTATGCCGCTGCTATTTTGGTTTGTTGGTCGTACCGGCCCAGTTAGAACGATCGATTTCTACCGCGTTTTAGCACCTTTTGTGTGTACCACTTTAGGTACGCTGCTTGTATTACTGGGTTTTCGTAAATATGTTGAAGTGTCAAATCCCTTGATAGGTTGTGCTATTGCTTTTGGAATTACAATCATAACTTTTTTGCTTATTCTAACTACCATGCCAGCCGGAAGGTTAGCGCTTCAGGATATCAAAAACATGGTTGTGAAATCCAAACCATAGTTCAATAACAACTAATATAAATCATCTATAAATTAATGATGATTGCGACAAAGTTAAAGAGTAAAAAAACAACATGAAAATAGCCTTTATTGTTGGAGAATTTCCAGTATTATCCGAAACTTTTATTTTAAATCAAATTACAGGATTACTAGATCGTGGGCACGAAGTAGACATTTATGCCTATGTTCCAAGAAATGATTCCAAAATACATCCTGATGTAAATAAATATAAGCTTATAGAGCGCACCTACTATGCCTTCTGGATGCCAATAAATCGTTATAAGCGTATCCTAGACAGCTTGGTTTTGCTGTTCACAAATTTTCATAAAGCACCCCTGGTTATGCTACGAGTCTTGAATATTTTCAAGTATCGGCAGCAATATGGAGCGCTAATGTTGATACACGAATTGATACCCTTTCTACGTAAGCGCTCACCGTATGACATCATCCATTGTCACTTTGGTGGAAACGGTCTAAAAGGTGCTCTGTTTCGAGAAATGGGAGCAATTAAGGGGAAATTGATTGTGACGTTTCACGGTCTTGATATAACTGTAGCTATTCAAGGAGACAGTAAACAAATTTACGACCAGCTGTTTAATACAGGAGACCTTTTCCTTCCAATCAGCGAACGTTGGAAACGCCGTTTGGTAGATCTAGGGTGCGATAAAACAAAGATTATGGTGCATCGTATGGGGATCGATTGCGGAAAGTTTTCCTTTATTCCACGCAAATTACACGCTGATGGCAGAGTACAGCTTGTGACGATTAGCCGCCTCGTCGAAAAAAAAGGTGTAGAATACGGTATCCGCGCTGTTGCACTTCTGGCAAAGACCAACCGAAACATTAAGTATAACATTATTGGCGATGGACCTTTAAGGAAAGACTTGCAGGAACTAATTCAACATCTAGATGTTGGTGACATAGTCAGCCTTCTGGGCTGGAAGCAGCAGCAGGAAATTGTCGATATCCTCAACGATGCCGATATCTTTGTAGCTCCCAGTGTAACCAGTAAAGATGGCGATCAGGAGGGTATCCCTGTTGCAGTGATGGAGGCGATGGCTGTGGGATTGCCTATCATCAGCACTCAACATAGCGCTATTCCCGAACTGGTTGAAAATGGGGTTTCGGGCTTCCTGGTACCCGAACGCGATGTTAATGCTTTGGCTGAAAAGTTAGGGTATTTAATTGAACACCCTGAAGTCTGGACTGAGATGGGTCGAGCAGGTCGTGCCCATGTAGAAGCTGAGTATGATATTAACAAGCTTAACGATCACTTAGTTGAAATTTACCAAAAACTACTCATTCAAGCCTAATCTTCAACATGAAAAATGTAAGTGTACTTCTTTATAATCAGTCCACTGATTACTTTCAATTTTGCTATTTTGTAGCTAAATTGACCCCATCAAAGCTGCCTTCTGAGAGCGACAACTCGGATTTAGTGATGGAAAACCATTGAAAATCTACTAATCTTTGTTGAGGGATTTGGGACACTTACATCCCTGGCAAGCATTTCAATGTCGGTAGCTGCATCCTGATACAACTCATGGACACTGAAACGTACGTAGAAAAGCTTTCTCTAAAACTGAACTCGGACAGCCATCTATTATTGACTCACATTTCCAAGGCTAGGGGGGTCTGGTGTTCCCATGCAAAATTCGCAAATTGGCTCACGTTGAGGAGCCTCGCTTGACCGGAATTACCCTCATTGTGGCGATCGCATTCCTCTTCTCGGGACTATCTGTCGAACACCAAGCTTTACTTACCAGGCAGATGCGCTTTAAGGACTTAGCCGTTGTAGACCTCACATCTATGTTTGTTGGCGTTACCACCACCATTGTTAATGCTAGGTACGGCGCTGGCTACTGGGCGCTGGTGTTCATGCAAGTGGCAATGGCGATCGCTTATACCGTGGGAGTTTGGACTATGTGCAGTTGGCGTCTTGGCATCCCAGTTCGAGGCTCCGGTGTCCGTTCCATGCTGGCTTTCGGCGGCAACCTCACAGATTTTAGTGTCTTTAACTACTTTGCCCGAAACCTTGACAATATCCTGATTGGGCGCGTGTGGGGGGCTGGGGCTTTAGGTATCTACTCAAAAGCCTACAGTCTAATGATGCTGCCTTTACAACAAATCAATGGCCCTATTACCGCCGTCCCTGTCCCCGGCCTTAGTGGTTTGCATTCTGAACCAGGGCAATTGCGAAACCACTATCTCAAAGCGCTGTCGCTGATCACAGCGACGACGATGCCTAGAGTTCTGCTAATGCTCATCCTATCTGACCAGATTGTCGAACTGCTCCTTGGCTCTCAATGGCACGAGGTGGGCATCATCTTCCAGCTTTTGGGCATATCTGCATTTTTCCAGCCAATTACTAATACCTCTGGCTGGCTCTACATTTCTACAGGCAGAGCCGACCGGCTCTTCAAGTGGGGAATCGTTAGTTCTGTGTTTTTGGTGATGTCTTTACTTGCTTGGTCTGCCTTATGGCGCACGCGGCATTGCCTTAAGCTACTTGATCGCCAAGCTTTTGCAGACCTTACCATGTATGTATTACGCAACCCGCGACCCCTCCATCACCATGTTGGATCATAATTGATGCCGTAAACCAACCTTTGATTGCTTCTCTTGTGCCATCGCTTTTAGCGTTCAGTTTGCTATCGGGTCTAGCTTGCCTATGTGGGCGACGGCAATTATTAGCGCGATCGCAATGCGTTTAATATACTTACTGATCATGTTCTACATATTTGGTGCCAAAGAGCTTTACTCGTCTGTTCTTCAACAATTCAAGTGACGATAGGCGAAAAAATACTAGCTTTAGTTTAGGAGATTTGTATGAGAGTAGCGATGATTGTCGGACGCTTCCCCGTTTTGTCGGAAACCTTTGTCTTAAATCAGGTTACAGGTCTGATTGATCGCGGACACGAAGTTGATATCTACACGGAGGCACCGGGTGAGACTGCCAAAATGCACCCGAACGTAGAAAAATATCAACTTCTGGAGCGCACCCAGTGTATGGGAATGCCACAAAATCGCCTCTTACGGTTTCTGAAGGGTATTTGGCTGTTTAGCATCAATTACCAAAAAAATCCAGCACTGTTGGTGCGAAGTCTCAACGTTTTTAAATATGGTAAAGATGCTGCTTCACTCAGGTTATTGTACGCCGCAGTATCCGTACTCCCATTTTTGGATCAAGGCACATACGATATCATACATTGCCAATTTGGAACCTTCGGCTTTTTAGGTATTGCCTTTCGGATGATGGCTGCTCCCAAAGGTAAGCTCGTCGTGTCATTTCGCGGCTACGATATCAGCTGGTATCTTCAGTGGGCAGGTGATGATGTTTACGACCGACTGTTTAAGGTAGTAGACGTTTGCCTCCCCAACTGCGATTATTTCAAACAGCGATTAATCAAATTAGGTGCCGACGAGAATAAAATTGTCATCATGCGATCCGGAATCGATTGTTCCAAATTTATTTTTACTGCACGTCATCTGCCCCCTGATGGTCGCATCCGGATTGTCACCACAGGTCGCCTCGTAGAAAAAAAAGGTTTAGAATATGGTATTCGTGCCGTTGCTAAGTTAACAAAACTTCACTCAAACCTCGAGTACAACATCATTGGTGATGGCCCTTTAAAAGAAGACTTACAGCAACTCATTCAGGAACTGAATGTTGGTGAAACTGTAAAACTGCTCGGTCGTATGCAGCAACAGGAACTGATTAAAATTCTCGACAACTCCCATATCTTTATAGCTCCATGCGTGACCGCTAAGAACGGCGACCAAGACGCACCTGTAAACGTCTTAAAAGAAGCAATGGCTATGGGTTTGCCAGTAATCGGTACTCAACACGGTGGCATCCCAGAACTCATTGAAGATGGTATTGCAGGTTTTCTGGTTCCTGAGCGGGATGCTGATACTTTGGCTGAAAAATTGGGCTATTTAATCGAGCATCCAGAGGTTTGGCCGGAAATGGGTCGAGCTGGTCGTACCTACGTGGAAGAACACTATGACCTTAACAAGCTCAACGATCTGCTGGTGGCAAGCTATCAATAGATAAATATTGATAGACTGCTTTAATTATCAACCGTTGGGAATATACCATTAGAAGTACGTCTTTATGTAGAGTATAAAATGGGTAGAGCTGGTATTGCCTATGCAAAAAGGAGTTTACGGGATTAAAAAGGTGAATATTATCCTGTGACTAATCTACCATTAGGCAGAGATAAGATAGAAGACTTTAATTATTGGCAGTCTAACATAGCTCTTTGGAAGTATATTGTTTTTAACCAATTCATGAGATAGATATATTTTGTTTACAATTAAGAGATAAAAATAAAAAGAACTTAAAGTTCAAGGCTTTTTAACCATTATAAATTCACAATAACTTCACACAAACACAAGTAATACTTGATATCTATTGAGTTATTATTTAAAAAACTTAGCTAAAATTTAGTTGGGTGAATGAAAATAGAATGCTAGCACTGTGCTGCCTGAAGAAATAAACATTTCTTCACCGGCTAAAAACACAGTAAAAACTATTATACAAATTTTATGTATAGCGAGTTTAGCTAGAAATAAGCGATCGCGATTGATTGTTAGAAAGTTCAATTCTTGGGTAGTAACTATGAGTCGAAGTCAAACACTCGGTCGGGAAAACAGGTTGCTGGGGGCTAAAGCAAGAGTAAAATTTAGCTTAATGAAGCGATTCGGGAAATTTGACCAATTGGTTTCCCTGATTTTGAGAGTTCCTAAAAACTTTCTCTATCTAGGTTTGGGGGCGATGGTGTTGTCTTCTGTGCTGGATGCGGTAGGCATTGGGTTGATGATTCCATTTCTTAAGGTGCTTTTAGATGAAGGGGGTGCTTTTGTTCTTCCTCGAATGGCTTTGACAGAGGGGATAAACAGTTGGTTAGTCCAGCAGAGTAAAGGAGTTATCGTCACATTATTTGCCTTGGTACTCATGGGGTCATTGATACTTAAGGCTTATTTTTACTATTTGTCTCAAGTTTTGACTTCAATTTATAGAGAAGGTGTCATCAAACGGTTGAGAAAGGGTCTATATAAAACTTATCTATATTCTCCTATAGAATTTTTTGATAATGTGCAGTTGGGAAAAGTAACAAGCACCCTCCATACAGAGGTAATGGAGACAAATAGGCTGCTAACGGCTATATTTTTTGGCTTAACGAACCTACTGATATTAATAGCGTACCTAGGAACACTGGTGATAGTGTCTTGGAAAATGACTATTATGACTACCTTTTTAATAACGGGGGTTGGTTTAGGGCTTAATTATTTATTAAAAAAAATTGAAAAATCTGGAGGGCTAGTTGTATCTGCAAAACGTGGTTTGAACGCTTTGGCTCTAGATACTTTAGGAGGTGTTCGTGTAGTTAAATCCTATGGTGCAGAGGATTTTGAACTCAGTCGGTTTAATAAGATATCTACAAATTACATGGAAGCGAGTACCGGATTAGCTAAGAAGCTTAGCTTGATAGATCCGATCACTGAGTTGGCGACTTTGGCGGCGGCTATGGTGGTGCTTGTAGGTAGCTACACTTTATTCATCTCCAAGGGTCTTCTTACTACTTCAGAGCTGCTGGTATTCATGCTAGTTCTGATTAAGATTGTTCCGGTACTTAAAAAGGTAAACACTTCCAGGGGTTCTATTCAAGAAGCAGTACCAGCTTTGACGAAAGTCACAGAGGCTCTGTCTTTGCCAGAAAAATATCCGGTTCCCACTGGAAGTCACCAATTTACAGGATTGCGCGATCGCATTGTTTTCCATGATGTTAAATTTGCCTACACCGGACGGTCTTATGTCCTCAACGGCTTGGATATACAAATTCCAAGAGGTAAAACAGTGGCGTTGGTTGGAGGTTCCGGAGCCGGAAAATCGACCGTGGCAGCTTTAATTACACGTTTCTACGAAGTTACCGAAGGCGTAATTGAAATCGACGGGCAAGATATCCGTAACTACGATCCTGTTTCCCTACGTCAGCACATTGGAGTTGTTAGCCAAGATACCTACATATTTAACGCTTCACTTCTCGATAACATTGCTTACGGTTTAGAAGAAGTCAGCAGAGAAAGGGTTATAGAAGCAGCTCACCTCGCAAACGCCCACGAATTTATTTCTCAATTGCCCAACCAATATGACACAGTCGTTGGAGATAGAGGTGTCAGGCTTTCTGGAGGGCAACGGCAGAGAATTTCAATTGCAAGAGCAATGCTCCGCGACCCAGAAATTATGATTCTTGATGAAGCAACTAGTGCCTTAGATTCCCAGTCAGAACACTTAGTACAAGAGGCACTCGAACGCTTAAGAGCAAACCGAACTGCAATCGTAATTGCCCACCGTTTAGCTACAGTTCGTAACGCTGACAAAATTGTGGTGATGGAGAAAGGTCGGATTGTTGAGCAGGGGGATCATGACGAATTAATTGCCAAGCGTGGACACTACTGGTCTTATCACAATCTTCAGTCTTTACCTGCGTAAAGATCACTGCTTACTGGCGACTGGCAAAGAAAAGCGACTGGGATTGGGCAAAAATTCAAACTTGAGACAAACCAACTACCGACAACCAATCCCGATAAAGGTTTTTTCCAGTGAACGGCGAACTTGATGAAGATAAAATATCCAAATAACAGTTGATTAGTTAACAAGGAGTTTCTGATGATAGAACCACAAATTACGATTGTTGTTGTACCCCGCGAGCGTTTCAGCTTCACCCGCGAGTCGTTGCAGAGCATCTACGAACATACACAAATGCCCTTCAAGTTAGTCTACGTAGATGGAAATTCACCGTCTCATATCAAGCGGTATTTAGAAGAAGAGGCGCGTAAGAGAAACTTTGAAATCATTCGGACTGATTACTACCTGTCTCCAAATCAAGGCAGAAATATCGGTCTGCGTCAGGTCAAAACCAAGTATCTTGTCTTCATTGATAACGACGTGCTAGTTACCCCGGGCTGGCTAGAGCGTATGTTTGAGTGTGCTGAAGAAACGGAAGCCTCGGTAGTCACGCCTCTTACTTGTGAAGGTACTCCCGCACACGAACACATTCACTGTGCAGGCGGACAAGTCCACGTCCGAGAGGAAATCAAAGACGGTGCGGTTCGACGGCGGATGCGCGAGAAAATGTACAAACAAGGTAAAAAAGTCGAGCAGGTACGCGACCAGCTCAAGCGGGAACAAACTGAGCTTGCAGAATTTCACTGTATGTTCGTTCGCACCGAAATATTTGAGCGAATTGGTGGTCAGCTTGATGAAGGCATGATGAATACCAAGGAACACCTGGATTTTTGTATGACGGTAATTCAGGCTGGGGGTACTGTGTACTTTGAGCCAGACTCCCTGGTGACTTATGTTCCCGGTCCGCCACTAGAGTTGTCAGATATGACCTTTTATATGCTTCGTTGGAGTGATGCTTGGGAACTTGCTAGCTTGCACCGCTTGCGCGACAAGTGGAACGTAGAAGAGGATCAATATTTCACAAATCGCTATCGGCGGGTAGGATGGCGGCGACACATGACCATTACCAGACCTCTAGCTGCCCGTATTGGCGAGCTTGGCAACCGCCTGGTCATTTTTGGCCAGAAAAAAACCCGACTTGAGAAAATCTTGGTGCCTATGGATAAGGCGCTAAACCGTTATCTCACCACTAGTCAGGCTCGCCGTCTATCTCAGGTTAAAAAAGAAGCTCAAACCCTAAAAGAGCCAGAAAAAACTCCAGTGGGAGCATCCTAACGGCGTTGATAGCGCAAAGCTCACTTATCGAAACTCAACAACCAGCAAACTCGATAGCCCGGAGCAGAGGTAGTGTTTGTAGCAGAGGTGAGTTCAAGGGTATTTTCTTTGCCCCTCTGCTATAAAAATATAGAGGTTAACCGCATCATCTAAAATCCCGCAAAACTTGCTTGCAACCAAAAACAAAGCACTCCCTACAAATTAAATATTTAGCAACCTGAGCAAGCGCTGACTATAGTACCAAACATTAAGTCAAATCGGTTCTCAAGATGAAAACGAAAAAAGTTTCTGTCATTATTCCGGTTTACGGAGTCGAAAAATATATAGCTGCTACAGTGCAATCTGTTCTTGCTCAAACGTATAAAGATTTTGAACTACTGATTATTGATGATGGTTCTCCTGACCGGAGTGTAGAAATTTGTCAGAAATTTACAGACTCCAGAATTAAAATTGTTCGCCAACTAAATCAGGGAGTATGTGCGGCTCGTAATACAGGAATTCGCCACGCGCAGGGAGAATATCTGGCTTTTTTAGATGGGGACGATCTGTGGTTGCCAGAAAAGCTAGAGAAACATATTAAACATCTAGAAAACTCTCCTAATGTTGGACTAAGTTTTAGTCGATCTGCTTTTATTGATGAAGCGGGACAACCCTTGGGTATCTATCAAATGCCTAAGCTTAAAGAAATTACGCCACCCCTAATACTCTGTCGCAACCCAATCGGAAATGGTTCGGTTCCAGTGATTCGGCGAGAAGTTTTTGAAAGAATTAAATTTCAAGATTGTAATAAAAAAGATTGTTATTTTGATGAGCAATTACGACATTTTGAAGATGTCGAATGCTGGCTTCGTATTGCCTTGAAAACCAATTTGCAAGCAGAAGGAATTCCGGAAGCTTTAACGATGTACCGAGTCAATTCTGGAGGGGCTTCAACAAACTTTCTGAAGCAATTAGAAGACTTAGAAAAGGTGCTAGAAAAAACTAGCTCCTATGCTCCAGATTTGATTGCTCAGCATGGAAACCGTGCCAAAGCTTATGAGTTGCGGAAGCTAGCCCGATGGGGAGTACGTTTAAAAGCCGCTCCAACTGCTGTGGAAATGGCTCATCGAGCTTTATCTATCCACTGGCGCATTATTCTTGAGGAGCCACGCCGGACACTTTTAACGTTGGGGGCTGTTTATTCCCTCTGGTTGCTGCCACAACCACTCTACCGCCAGATGGAAAACGTTGCTTTAAAGATGACAGGAGCTTCCCAAAAACGGCGCATTCTTCAAGATAAATCCCGACAAGTAGCCTAAACAAACACAAATCAACTTTTCTACAAACGCTTTATCAATATCAGGATGTGTTGACCATTATGAAGATTGCCTACCTTATCCAAACCTACAAAAATCCAGAGCAAATCTATAGGCTAGTTCACATTATTAAAAAGTCGAGCCCTAACTCTTTCGTACTAGTGAGCCATAATTTTGCTGCTAGTAATTTAAATGTAGAACTTTTAGAAAATTTGCCTGACGTTAAAGTTGTGAGTGCTATAGGGGGAAGAGGTAACTTTGCCTTAGTTCAAGCTTATTTAGAAGCAATTGATTGGCTGTTGAACAACAAAATTGAATTTGACTGGCTAATTAATATCACAGGTCAAGATTATCCTACTCAACCGCTTCCTGAAATTGAGAACTTCCTGGCAGAAACCACGTATGACGGCTTTTTTGATTATTTTAACGTTCTTTCAGAAAAATGTACGTGGGGGGCGAAGGATGGACGCGATCGCTACTTCTATCAATACTGGTGGTCAGGCATAGAAATAGCCAAATGGCAACGAGGTTTACTCAAGCCTCTTCGGCTGTTTATCAATAATATTCAGCCTTGGTTCCGGATTGATTTTTCTTATGGATTGATTGTGGGAATGCGCTCCCTTTCCACTCCATTTAATGAAAATTTTTTATGTTACGGTGGCTCTTACTTCAAAACTATTTCTAGAAATTGCGTTCAATATATTCATGAATTTTGTCAGCAACATCCTGAATTGATCGACTACTACAAAAAAACCCGCCTTCCTGATGAATCCTTCATCCAAACTATCTTAATCAATAGTGGCTTATTCAACTTCTACCCACGCAATATGCGCTACATTGATTGGACAAACAGCCGCCACGGACATCCCGCTATTCTTACCATTGACTATTATCCAAAGTTAATTAGAGACGATATTTACTTTGCAAGAAAGTTTGAGATAGATCGAGACAGTAGGATTTTAGATAGGCTCGATGAAAGAATCATGCAAACTACTGTACAAGGTACGTGCTCAAAATGAAAAAGTTTTCTGTAATTATTCCAACATACAAAGTTGAGAAATACATAGCTGCTGCCATTGAATCAGTTCTTGCTCAAACTTACCAAAACTTTGAGATTATTGTTGTTAATGACGATTCACCAGATAGAAGCGTAGAAATTTGTCAGCAATTTACAGACTCTAGAATTAAAATTGTCAGCCAGAAAAACCGGGGACTAGCAGGAGCTAGAAACACCGGGATTCGCCACGCTCAAGGAGACTATATAGCTCTTTTAGATGGAGACGACTTGTGGCTACCAGAAAAGTTAGAAAAACATGTTAAACATCTGGAAAGTTCCTCATCCGTGGGAATTAGCTTTAGCCGTTCTGCTTTTATCGACGAAGCGGGAAACTCCTTGGGTACCTATTTAATGCCAAAACTTAAGGAAATTACTTCACCTGATTTACTACGCGACAATCCAGTAGGAAATGGTTCAGCGGCAGTGATTCGTAAAGAAGTGTTGGAAGCAATTAAATTTCAAGATAATCTTTACGGCACTGTTGAAGATTTTTATTTTGATGACCACTTTCGTCAGGCAGAAGACATAGAATGTTGGCTTCGCATTGTTTTACAAACTAACTGGAAAATTGAGGGAATCTCGGAAGCGTTGACGTTATACCGGGTAAATTCTGGAGGACTTTCAGCAAGCCTGCTTAACCAATTCGAGGCTTTGCAAAAGGTGATTGAAAAAACCCGTTCCTATGCTCCAGAATTAATCGCCCAGTGGGAAAACCCAACTAAAGCTTACCAGCTGCGATATTTAGCTAGGAGTGCGGTACGTCTAAAAGCCGGATTAATGGCTGTGCAACTGATGCACCAAGCTTTAGCTGCTCACTGGCGGCTCGTGCTTGAGCAGCCGCGTCGTACGTTAATGACTTTAGCTGCTGCTTATATGCTTTGGCTGCTACCCCAGCCTTTGTACGCCCAAATTGAGGCTGTTGCTGCTAAAATGACAGCGGCTACCCAGAAACGTCGTATTCTTCAAGAGCAGTCAGGGCAATCCATATAATCAATAATGAGCTATTGTTTTCCCTTGCATTAAACATCATCCAAACGAATAGAAGAAAATTTTTGCTGTTTAAGTAACTGGAGCAAGAAATGAAAAATGTTCTAGGAGTAACAAATTTCTACAAAGAGTTGATTAAGGGTACATTTATTGATGCTTTTGCCAGGTCAGTTTTGAATATTGCAAAGCTTCCACATCGCGGCGAGGTTATTAATAGACAAGACACTGCTTTCACTACTCAATTTATGTCTCGTGTTTTGACGAACCACTCAAACTCTATCGATGTGGGTTGTAACACGGGAGATTTTTTAATTAAAATTTTACAACTTTCACCTTTAGGGTATCACTATGCTTTCGAGCCAATACCAAGGTTAGCTAATAGACTTTAAAAAATGTTTCCGAATATTGATGCCAGGCAAATAGCTTTGAGTGATTCAGAGGCAGAAACAACTTTTTGGTATGTAGTCAATTCCCCTGCCCTAAGTAACTTAGATAAATCATGCTGGGAAAGCCACCATATGCCTAATACGCTCACAGAGACTATTACAGTTAAAACTCAAAGACTTGATAATATATTGAAACCCGACTTAAAGATTCATTTTATAAAGGTAGATGCGGAAGGCGTAGAGTTGCAGGTTTTCAGAGGCGCTATCCAAACATTAAAAACTCATAAACCTTACATAGTTTTCGAGAGTGGTTTAATCGATGCTCAAGAATGGCAGGATGGCAAGTTGCAAGATGGCAAATGGCATGATGGCAGAATTTATGATTTGCTTGTAAATGAGTGCGGCCTGCAAATTTTTAAGCTTAGAAGTTGCTTAGAGGGTTTAGCCCCACTCAGCCGGGATGAATTTCTGAAGTCTTCGGCCTGGAATTTTATAGCATCGCCATAGTGACAGCTATGCTCTGGCTGCTACCCTACCCTTTTTACTACGAAATTGAGGCTGTTGCTTCCAAAATGACTGCGGCTTTCTGGCTAGCCGCATTTTTCAAGGCTAGCGCCTTGAAAAAAAATTTGGATAACGCAATGTGGAACTTTATCGATTGAACTCCGTCTTGAGGAAAGGGGTATATTACCTCGTTGAACTTACTCTTGCTTACCCAACCCCTATAAATCAAAAATTTTCCTGAACTTCCCCCGGAAACCGGGCAACTAAGGGGTAGGAGCCTTTCGGAAAATTGCACATCTTGGTGGGATAGGTTTTACCATCCATCCGAATTTGTGCATTATTGCTGCTTGTTGCGATTATTTTGCTCTTGGGGTATGAGTTGATTTTAACTTTAGTAAAAATAACCTTGACATCGAATGTCCCTCTTAAGGAGGAAGCCTGCTAGATTTTCATGTAACAAGATGTATGGATGTTGAGTATTGTTAAAGTCTTGCAATAAATCTTGCAATAAAAGGTTGCAATAGTCGTTTCAGTCTGGTCATCGGTGTTTTAGATTGGGAGCTGTATTATGACCGTAGCTGTAAATAAAAAAGCTGGGTTGATCAAAGCCGTCATAGAAACCGGGGAACAGCCTATTTGTTTGGGTCAATGGAGGACTTCAACGTAATGTTTGAAGTTGGAGATACTACCCCTAGTTAATTGGGTTTCCATCAAGGTGGGACAAACAGGGAACTTGTGTTTGACTAGCCGCTCAAGGCAAAAACGCTTACTGCCAACCATTGTTTTTCGCAGGCTGACATTCATTGCGCTGCCATTGCTAACGCTGATTGCTTAATTTGTAGAAAAAGCACCTGTTATAACTCTATTTTGGGTGCGAATTCTCGTGCAGATCAGGTGTTAGCTTGAAGTTTAAATGACCATTTTACAAGTCAAAATAGGACTGTGCTTACTAAAAACCGCACAGAACTAACACGCCAACCTTATTGAAGCTCATTCCAGCCTGTTAATATTTTAACTTAAATTTGTCAGGCACAGGAGGCGAGTTTTACAGTGATTGTCGGAAGTTTGGGTGTAATCGTATAGACTAGACGGCGTTTCATCGCTTTTGCAAAAGGTGTTTACCTTTTTGTGCTTATCCACTTTTATTTTTGTCCAACCAAAGGGATATACATCAGAGGGTTTTCGGTTCGTATAAGCGATGTTTTCACGTTAGACCAATTCATTTACTGGAGACTAAAATCATGAAAGTTCTGTATCTTATCCAGACTCATAAGAATCCAGATCAGATTTACCGACTCATCCAAACCATTAAAAAATCAAGTCCTAGCTCTCAAATATTGATTAGCCATGATTTCAAAGGCTGTAGTTTAGATACACAAACCCTAGGAAACTTCCAAGATATTCATATAATTAGAGGTTTCGGGGGGAGAGGAGATTTTTCTATAATTCAAGGCTACCTGAATGCCGTTGAGTGGATTTTAAGCAATAACATTAAATTTGATTGGCTCTTCAACATCACTGGTCAAGACTATCCTATTCAACCACTTCCCCAAATTGAGAAATTCCTTGCCGACACTAAATATGATGGTTTTTTAGAGTATTTTGACGTACTTTCAGAGTCCGAGCAAAATCCTTGGGGTAGTCGGGAAGGTAGCGATCGCTATCTTTACCAGTATTGGCGTTCAGGTGGATACTTATCGCTTTGGCAACGGGCTTTAGTCAAGATTCCCCGCATGGTTATCAATAATGCTCAGCCTCTGGTTCGCCTTAACTCTTCTTATGGAATGATGGTTGGAGTTCGTACTAATTCATCGCCATTTGATGAAAAATTTGCCTGTTATGCAGGATCTTACTTCAAGACTCTTTCAAGAAAATGTGTTGAATATTTACATGATTTTTGTCATAAAAACCCGGACTTAATCAGTTACTACGAAAGAACTTGTATTCCTGATGAGTCTTTTATCCAAACTGTTTTAGTAAATAGTGGGTTATTCAATTTGTGTAATGACCATAAACGTTATATCGATTGGACTGGCACTCGGCACGGTCATCCTCGGCTACTCACAAGTCAGGATTACCCAGCAATAATTAAAAGCAATGCTCATTTTGCTAGGAAGTTTGATATAACCCAAGACAGCGAAATTCTGGATATGCTAGATGCCAGAATATTACAACAGGAGAAACAATTAAGCTTACAAATTAATTAAGGCTTATCCCTGGAAATAGGTATGTAAACTATAATTCCGTAATTAGAATTATAGTTTACATTGGGGTAAGAGGAATGATGATTTTTTTGGGTGCCGCTCGTTGGTCAACCCCGTCTTTAGCTAATGTTAATGTTGGGATGGCAATGTTCCTTTGGGACAAATCCTTTCAGGGGTTCGCGCAGCCAATTTTTGTAAGCTTATTGATTTTCTCAATAGGAATTTTATTAGCCAATATAGCGTTCAAAATTATTACCAAGCCAGGTACTCATCAAAGCCGTATTATCGGTCAAGCAGCCCGGATTGCCGTCATTGCCCTATTTGCTACAGTATCACTTCAGCAGCTGTGGAATGCAAAAAGTATTGGCAACAGTGCATCGGGACAGGCAGAGGTAGTTACTTCTCGAAATTACCAGAAAAATGTATCTCTGGGGAAGACTAATGTAGCCTTGGGGGGAGGCGGCTATGTTACGGGTATCTATTTACATCCGTTGCAAAAAGACCTCGTTTACATCAAAACCGATGTAGGTGGTTTCTATCGTTGGAATCGGGTCAATCAAAGTTGGATTCCTCTAACTGATCACTTTACGCGCGAACAAAGCCGCTATTACGGAGGAGAAGCGCTAGCACTCGATCCGAATAACCCTAATATTGTTTACATTGCAGCAGGCGACCATTTTGTGAATGGTCCAGGAACAATCTTTAAGTCTACCGATCGAGGTGCAACCTGGAAAAAGCTAAAGCTGGATTTGCCAATGGCTGGCAATGAAAGTAGACGAGACGTAGGCGAGAGACTGGCTGTCAATCCCTTTAATTCCAAGGTAATTTTTTTCGGTTCGCGGCGGGATGGACTCTGGAAGTCGCTGGATGCTGGCGAGACATGGGCTAAAGTTACTTCTTTTGGCGGAAATCTGAAAAAAGATATTGGCATCGTTGCCATTTTATTTGACAAAAACCAGTCCGGCTTAGTCTATGCCAATGCTTATGAAGATGGAATATACAAGTCTACCGACACAGGAGTTACCTGGAACAAAATAGAGGGAAGTCCAGAGAAGCCGATGCGGTTGGCTTTGAGTAGCGATCGCACCCTATATGTGACAATCAATGGAAATCCCGGAGTTAAAAAGTATGCAAAGGGGGTTTGGCAAAACATCACCCCTAAAGATGAGAAGGATGACTTTAATGGTGTGAGCGTCAATCCGGCCAATCCTCAGGAAATCATCGTTGCGACAAAGCAGCAAGACAAAAATACTAAAATATACCACTCATTAGATGGGGGTGCCACCTGGAGGGAGGCGAAACGCTCCATGAATAATACTGTCCCTTGGTGGTCAGATTATATGCTCTCAACTCCAGCTTTATCCTCCATAGAGTTTGACCCAAAAGTTGCAGGAAGAGTTTGGTTAACTGATTGGTACGGAATATGGCGGACAGATAACATTAGCAAACAGCCTTCTGTCTGGACTAATTATCAGAAAGGACATGAAGAATTAGTCATCTTTACTCTGGTTGCGCCTCCCAAGGGAGCTGTGCTGTTGAGCGGTGTAGCAGATGTGGACGGTTTCTACCATAACAATGGATTGGACGCTTACCCATCCCAAACGTTGGGTGGAGGAGATAAGAGTGTTTCATTTCAGGACACTTACAGCATTGCTTACAGTGAAAGCGATCCCTTAAAAATGGTGCGTGTCGGTGGGACTCGCTGGAACAATAATTATACGGGTGCAACTTCAACAGACGGCGGTTTAACTTGGAAGCAGTTTGCTTCATTTCCAAAAAACAAGATGCCGATCCGAGTAGCAATGTCGGCGACTAATCCAAATCAGTTTGTGGTAATTGTTAGCGGTGCTACGGCTCGACGCACCTCAGATGGCGGCGCTTCTTGGACAAAAGTTACAGGATTACCCGACGGTATCCAGGGTCCGTGGGAGTGGCGTTTGCCGCTAGCAGCAGACACAGTGAATGGTAAGACGTTTTATTACTATGCCGATGGGAAATTTTATCGCAGCACTGATGGGGGGGCAGATTTTCAAGTTGTAAATTCGTCACTTCCCAAGAAGAAATGGTATTCGGTGAAAACAGTTCCGGGAGTCGAGGGTGAGGTTTGGATGACCCTTAACAGCGATGGCCTTCACCGATCAACGGACGGTGGCAAGAAATTTGTGTCAATGACAGGAGTTAAGAGAGCTTATCTGTTTGCCTTCGGGAAGCCGCAGCCGGGAAGCACGATTCCAGCTCTGTATTTGTACGGTGAAATTAGGAATATGGGTCAGGGAATTTTCCGTTCTCTAGACCAAGGAAAAACCTGGACAGAAATTGGCGATCGCTCACGGCCCATCGGCAAAAATCCCCAAGTAATGGAGGCAAGCAAACAGGAGTTTGGGCTAGTCTTCATTGGTACGGGAGGCAGGGGAATTTACTATGGGACTCGCTAGAGCAGCAGTTGGTCTATTTTACTGAACACACCCACTTGTCCAGTACCGTGACAAGTGGGTGTATATAGTGTGAAAAACGCGATCGCGCGAGTCGCCAATTCCCGCTGTAATAATTTTCTTAGATATCGCGCCCCCTCAAAGTTATTTTTGAGCAGGAGGGCAGCGAAAACTACCCCATCCGGAGAATTTAAAATTGGAAGTAAATGAAGGGAGAAGGATTTTGAGGGGCTAAGAAAATTAAGCCCAATACGATAAAAAATACCACAAACAGCTCTCTAAATCTATTTAGTTTTAGTTTAACGCCTTTATTTAATTGGTTTCCTACATAATCGCAAACAATTAAAGCAGGAATAGTCATAATTAAAGAATTTGAATACCACGGGATTCCTGCTGGATTTGCCAGAAAAAACATTTTTTGAAGAATGAGTAATGAAATGGAGAAATCTGTTGATCTAAAGAAAACCCAGGTCACGCATACAAAGGTAAAGGTTACAAACCAAGCTAAAACGTTGTATAAATATGATGTTAAGTAGCTGGGTCTAAAAAATCCCAGAGTAGTTACCTGTTCAGCCGATCCTAAAACTGGGCGTTTCACATCTAATTCAGCTTGCTTGCTTATCTTGGGTTCTTTTTGTACACGCTCCATATACATCTTGTGAATCGCCAAGCCTATGCCGTGCAACCCACCCCAGGCAACAAAATTCCAACTAGCTCCATGCCACAATCCGCCTAGTAACATGGTAACGAAAAGGTTAAAATACTGTCTTTGCTTTCCTTTCCGATTTCCACCTAATGGAATGTACAAATAGTCTCTCAACCACGTAGAAAGAGAGATATGCCATCTGCGCCAGAATTCCGTGACGCTGCGAGAAATGTAGGGAACGTCAAAGTTTTTTGGAATGTCAAAACCTAAACATTTTGCCACTCCAATGGCCATATCTGTGTAACCACAAAAATCGCAATAAATTTGAATAGCGTAAGCTATGACAGCAAACCAAAGTGTCATCGAACTATAAGCTTGCGGACTTTGAAAAACCGGATCTACAAAAAGTGCTAATCTGTCAGCAATAAATACTTTTCTGACTAAGCCAAGTAAAAATATTTGAAACCCATATATTAAATTTTCCCGTTTTATAATAACGTCTTCTTCTATCTCAGGCAGAAATTGCTTTGGTTTTAAAATTGGGCCTGCTATCAAATGTGGAAAGAAAGCCACCAATAATGCAAAATCCCAAAAACTTTTAGCTGATTTGTTAATATTGCGATAAATATCAATCGTATAACTCATCACCTCGAAGGTAATGAACGATATCCCTACTGGAAGTAGGATATTCAGAAAAGGCAGTTTGACGTTAAGCGGGTTTAATAATACATTAGTTGAATCAATAAAAAAATTAAAATACTTAAAAAAACCTAAAACCCCCAAGTTGAATACTAAACTTATTATTAGCCAGTCTTTTTTACTTTTTGGGGTTTGGCTAGATTCCATTTTCAACCCTGCATAATAGTTGAAATAAGTCATACCAAACATTAACAAGGCAAATCTGTAGTCCCAATAAGCATAAAAATAGTAACTTGCTACCAGAAGAATTCCTCGTTTAATGCGACTTGATTTAACAAGTATCATTAAGAATAGGACTATGACAAAAAATACTAAGAATTCCACGCTTGAAAATATCATTTTAGTATCCTCTCTTCAAAAATATTTGCCAGGCGCTTAGCACTTAATTCGTGGCCTATTTCATTGATGTGTCCTCTTCCTCCCAGGATTGTATTGTTAAATCCATGAGCAGGTTTGTAATATGTATGATAATAGTTAAGAAAATCCTCTCTCATATTTATAAAGTTCATATTATTCTTTGCTGCAAGTTTATTTAAACTTCTTTCAATTTTAGTTGGTTTTTCATTTGTTATATCAGCATAATTATCAATGCTCGGTAAGTACAAAATTACTAAATTTGGGTATTTATCCTTAAGGGTTTTTAGTGTCCAATCTATAACCTCATCGTAATCTGGCGATGGTTTTTTTTCTACTTTAGATTCCTCTGGATTATTATGAGTTGGTTTAGCCGCCATCGCTTTTTTAAAGTTGTTTCCACCTACTCGTAAAACTGAGTATTCGACCATAAAGCTAAGCTTCGGAAATTTTTGCAAAAATAATCGAGATAAAGCATTGTCACTATAAAATTCATCAACATATACTGTTTGAAAAGTATTAGCTTTTTTGACAACATGAAATTGCTTTGCTTTATCTAAAATATCTTCTGTAAAATCTTGATCTACGAGTTGTATGACTACACTATCTGGCTGAATTTCAGAATCATAGAAGTTTGCCAAATGAATATAATAAGCTGGAGAAGCACCGTCTCTACCAGCATTGATAGTATTAAAGTTTAATTTTAATTTATTCTTGATTTCTTTTTGCAGTAAATAACTGTAAGTTTTATTGTCGGAAACCTGAACTGCTTTTGTATAGGAGTCACCTAAAATAAGCACTCTATGTTCATTTTTTTGTTTTTGTGAGATATCTCCTCCCCTCATTCCCAGGTTGTTTAATTTTATTCTACTAAATCCTTCTTCACCTTGGACAGCGATGCCTGCCTTATTAATCCTTCCTAATACGGGATGATTGATAAATCCAGAATTTTTTACTACTGAATTTGATAAAATAATTTCCCATAAAACTAACGCTGAGAGTAGGGATGCAAAAGTCTTTAAAATCAGCTTCATTTTATTTTCTCACCGCTTTTTAGTTCTGAAATCCCTTATTTATGAAATCGATGGTAGTTAAATTATTTGCTTAATTCTATATACTTACGTGTTTTAAGTTGACGGTAGCAGTTGCCGACTATGTTATTCCATCATCTTGGCATTATTCTAAAACTTTAATTAAGTATAATATATAAAGATTGTGTAAAGAATTCGGCATTGTATGTAAAAACACTGTAATGTATTTCAAATACATAAAACTTAGGTTCCGACTCAAGCAAATCTAAGCTAGGGAATCAGGTGTAACTTGTCATAGGAAATTTATCGCTCACTTGGGTGCCTCTGAAAGCAGCAAAACTCTACAAGCCTCTTACAGACCGATTACTTTTAGATAGCGAGTACCAGTAATGGAGCCTTTGACCCGTCCCCGTGTATTGCTGATTGCAGAATCTGCGAACCCTGATTGGATAAGTGTGCCGCTTGTAGGCTGGTTGCACAGCCGAGCCATTGCTAAGCTGAGTGACGCGCATATAGCCACCCAAAGCTACAACCGCGAGGCATTTGTCCGTGAGGGATGCGTTGAAGGAAAGGACTTCACAGCCATTGACACCGGACAGGTGCATGAGCCGATCAAGCGCCTTAGTTCCTTGCTGCGCGGTGGCCACAATAAAGGCTGGACTATGGTAACTGCCTTGTCTACTTTCACCTATTACTACTTTGAACATTTAATCTGGCGCGAGTTTGGTCAACAGATTACTGATGGGAAGTTCGACATTGTTCACCGCCTCACGCCACTGAGTCCAACCATCCCAAGTCTGCTGGCGCAAAAGTGTCACCGGGTAGGAGTGCCCTTTGTGCTGGGACCGCTGAATGGCGGTTTGCCTTGGCCCAAGGAGTTTGAGGCAACGCGACGCGAGGAGAAGGAGTGGCTTTCTTATATCAGATGGGCGTACAAGTTGCTACCTGGATACGGCTCTACTCGAAAATACGCTAGTGCGATCGCCATTGGCTCCCGCTCCACTTGGAACCAGATTCCTGCCCAGTACCGGGACAAGTGCGTGTATATTCCGGAAAATGCGATCGCTCCGGAACGGTTCACCCTGCAACGTACTCGCCAAGCGTCGCCCCCCCTCAAGGTAATCTTTGTCGGTCGTATTGTACCGTACAAAGGAGCTGATATCCTCCTCGAAGCAGCGGCACCATTAATTCGGGCGGGTGAGTTGACAGTGGAGATTGTCGGTGACGGTCCGGATATGCCCAAGCTCAAGGCACTCCTCAAGCAGGAGAAAATGGAAAGTGGTGTAGAACTAGCCGGACACGTGGAACACGCCCGCGTCCAAGAACGACTCGCTAATGCTGACTTGTTGGGGTTTCCCAGCATTCGTGAGTTCGGTGGTGCTGTGGTAGTTGAGGCAATGATGATGGGGCTGGTGCCGATTGTAGTGGACTATGGGGGTCCCGGCGAACTTGTTACTAAATCCACAGGCTACACCGTTCCAATGGGTTCGAGAGCGGAAATTGTGGCGCGTTTCCGTGAAATCCTCAGCCGTTTAATTGCCGATCCCAGTATTATCGCTGAAATGGGAGAACGCGCCCGCGATCGCGTTTTAACCCATTTCACTTGGGATGCTAAAGCTCGGCAAACCCTTGAGGTATATCGATGGGTTCTTAAATCTAGGACTGATAAACCCAACTTTGGGATGCCATTAGACGATGTTTAATAACTGAATTACTGAAAATAATTCTGACTTTATTAACGGTAATGGCAGATAGTCCCACTGTCTGCCATTACCGTTAAATTTTTATAGAGACACAATGCAGGGAACAAAAGCTTATTCCCACTTAATGCGTTCCAACCTCATAGAGTTCTTGTCTTTTCTAAATGGTGTCTTATAAAGATTCATCTTTTGTTTTAAAATCAACCAGAAAAAGGGAAGGTCGTCTATTAAATATCTCTTCCATAGCCTTTGAGGCTCGGATAAAAGTCTATGCAACCACTCTAAGCCAACATCACTCATCCATTTGGGAGAGCGTTGTTTATTGCCTGCTTCAAAGTCAAGAGAAGCACCTATTGACAAAAATACTTTTATTTGTGGCAACTTATTTCTATACTTTAAAATCCACTTCTCTTGCTTAGGCGCACCAACCCCTATTGCCAAAGTTGTAGCGCCTGACTTGTTAATCATGTCAACAATTTTTAAACATTCTTCTTCGTTTCTTTCAAATCCAAAAGAGGGGGAATATGAAGCGATTATAATCTCTCTCCCCACTTGATTATTAATTTGTTGTTGAGCTTTACTAGCTACGCCTTCGGCAGCCCCTAGTAAGAAAATCTTAACGTTTTCGTTATCTTTGTTGTACGTGTAGAAAGCTGGAAACAGATCCGAACCGGAAAGCTTTTCTTTAAGAGGTGTGCCTAAAAACTTGGAGGCATACATCACTATTTGGCTATCACACACTTTGTAAGTGGCAATATTATACGCCTTATAAAAATCTCTATCGTTTTGTAACTTAATCAGGTGATCTACATTAGGCGTAAATACGATACCACCGGATGAATCCAGCTTTTCTAGTAATTCTGATTTTGATAAGTTGTCAATGGATACATTCAATACATTAACTTTTTGCATTGACCCCTCTCACTCAGCAATTATACTTGCTTGGACACAGTTACATTCCCAGACTACAATCCGACAAGCCATCAGCGCCTCTACCCTGAGGCAGGTTAAATATGTTCAGCATTATGAACTAAGGTAGATTTAAAGTTTTTGTTAAGACTAAGTATTTTCACGTAAAAGCACGCTTTGTTGCTGGAACTAGGACACTTCCAGAAGCTGGCGCTCCCATCTGTTCCAAAAACTACCCCCGTCAAAACTCTTTTGCCAGTTGCAGTTCAGGCACTCAAGAAAGGTAATGAAGAGTGAATATTCCAACGCTGACCTGTATAAATCAGCAGCGTAAGATGGGAAAGCGTGAACTTAAAATCCAAAGTTTGGGGCTGAAATTCTGTCCACGCACCATAAAAATTTTGCCGCGTCAAGTCTCTAAAGGCTATAGTCATGTGAGGAGCAAAAGGACGCTTCTGGGATAAATCTGCAATTCCCAAGTTTTCCTCCAAATAAGCTCTTAAATCGGCTTGTAAAGCTATAAGTTCTGGCGTTTTGATGACATTGATATAGATAACGCGGGGTGGAAAGGCTCCAAACCCTGATAGGATAATGGGAATCGGTGAATGACGAAGGGCAAATGTCTTCAAGGACTCTTCTAAAGATGGCACTGCCTCCACCGACCATTCAAAAGGTGGTTGCAGAGTAATATGCGGGGGAGACTTCAGTGCGCCACTGCTTGCATAGACGCTAGCAAAGTGCTGCTTAATTTCAGTAACGTAGTCCTGAATCTCCTGCGGCGGCAAGAGAGCGACAAAAAAGCGGTTTTTTGTTTTGTCCAAGGAATTTTTTAGGTGTAAGTTACTTTACATATATATATAGATATACAAGGGAAGAAAGTGGATGCCCTGGTTTGTAAAGATTGAAGAAGGCATAGTAGACAAACCAACCTTTGATAAATCTGTACCAGGGCACAAAGCCTATATTCAGGATTTGATTGCCAAAGGACACCAAGCACGTAGCGGTTACTGGATACAGAAACGAGGTGGCATGATGCTATTTGAAGCATCCTCAATGGAAGAAGCGCAAGCCATTGTAGCTCAAGATCCGCTGGTGCAAAACGGCTGTGTCAAGTACGAACTCTATGAATGGCGAGTGGTTGTTCAATAAAATTGCTTTCCACTTGTCGGCAAATGATGTTATGCTGTAAACGATCCGGACCCATGCGATCGCAACGCCCAAACCTTGTCAGGACCGGAAGGTAGCAGCAACACGGGATGCTTGCGATAGGCGTGGAATCCGGGTCACACCGAAACGGTGCCGAAACACCAGTGCTTAGTCTGGAGATTGGTGGGCAGTTCCCTGGTTTCACGCTTATGCTGGAATCAGCAGATACTTGCAGATTCTTCAAGGAGCGACTGGTTGCGATGCCTGGTTTTGGAGATATTGTTAAAAAAGCGTTCTACCTGGGAGTAGGTTTAGCTGCCTCAGCGGGTGAGCAAGCCGGAGAGACATTAGGGGGCTTGCGATCGCAAGCGCAAAAGCTGGCAGACGAAATGGTGGCAAAGGGCGAGATGACAACAGACGAAGCCCGTCGTTTTGTCGATGATATGATGAAACAAGCCCAGCAGCCAACCGTTGAGCAAAACAGCAGCAGCAGCAGTACCCCTGGAGAGCCGCGCCGGATTGAAATTCTCACAGAGGATGAAGAGCCAAAATCGGCGGGAACTCAGGACGTAGATACTATGCGCCAACAGGTGCAAGCACTACAGGATGAACTGCGGCGGCTGAGGCGCGATTAGTCCAGCAACAAAAAGAAGCGCGAGGCAACGGATGCGCGGCTACGCATCTGGGCGAATAATTGGCATCGCGCTATTAAAATCAACGATTGCTGATTGATTCGGTTGGCTCCGGCTGCGTAGCTGGTAAAAATTAATGCTCTTGTGCTGAGTATTCAAAATGGAAGACTTGCAAAAAGATTTTTTCGAGATGCTGGAAGCAGTGGCTTATGAAGTAGAGCAATTCTTCATTGGCATAACAGAATTAGTAGACGAAGTTGCCGAAAACGTGCAAAGCGTCATCGGAACAGATATCGACCAGTGTTTGCAGGAAATATTTGAACCACTGGCAGAGATTTATTTAGACTTTGAAGAAATAGTCAACGAGACAGATCAGTCTTTCACTTATATAGTGGATACAGTTGAACCCACAGCACACAAACACCCGGCTTGTATTGGTTGCCGTAATTACCACGGTCAAGTTTACAGCGGTAACTTATTAGTCTGCGGGATGCACCCTTATGGTTGGGAAGATAAAAATTGTCCTGACTGGGAATCTTTTGGTAAAGACTCTTCTACCTCCAGAGATATTTTTTGAGTTTTTAGTTATTAGTCATTAGCTTGTTTTAAAAGGCTAATGACCAATAACCAATGACCAACGCTCGCTAACAACTACTGATGAGTAAATCGCCAATTCAACAACCATCGCCTGAGACACCGCCAGAAATGAAATATGGCGAACGAGAGATTGCCGAGGGACAATTAATTACGTTCCCCAATCCGCGAGTCGGACGCCGCTACGACATTCACATCACATTGCCAGAGTTTACGTGTAAGTGTCCTTTTTCTGGGTATCCTGACTTTGCCACCATCCACGTTACTTATGTACCTAATGAGCGGGTGGTAGAACTGAAGGCGATCAAACTGTATATAAATAGTTACCGCGATCGCTACATCTCCCACGAAGAATCCGTCAATCAAATTCTCGATGACTTTGTAGCTGCCTGCGATCCCCTAGAAGTAACGATCAAAGGTGATTTTACTCCCCGTGGCAATGTCCACACAGTTATCGAAGTCCGTCACCAGAAATAAAGGGATTGGCAACTAAAAGGCAAAAAAAAGGATTCTTTTTTTTGCCTTTTTCCTTTCCCTTACACATCTACTAACGGTGACTTTACCTAAGCTTTCATCAAACGCCACCAATAAAATCACTAACTATACCCTTTAGGATACTTTGCATCTGCCTTTAGGCTGATATAGGAGTCTCCAGAAAAAGCACTTGGCGATTTGGTGTTTATGCAGACATTGCCGATATATTCAGGATTGACAAAGCTAGAGCGGCAGATCGTTGCTATTAACCAGAAGCAAGCTACCGGAGAGTTGATTGTCGGTTACAGGACTCCTCAATGGCGACTTTGCTTTTTCCTCGGTCAATTAGTTTATGCCGTTGGGGAAACTCATCGAGTCCGACGTTGGCAACGAGCTTTGAAACACCACTGTCCGGATTGGAAAGTTGAAAACGACCAACTAGCTATCACCCAACTTTGAGAATGCCAGCTGCTGCATCAAGGGATCGCTCAAGGTCACTTGAGTGCGGCTCAAGTTAAAGCAGTGATGTGTGAGAGTACGCAAGAAGTCTTGTTCTCCATGATCCGCTAGCCGAGTTTGTCAGGGTGTTGGCGCGATCGCGAATATCAGGAGCCGCGACTTCCTTTTTACCTCACCTTGTGTTTCTTGGAAATTCAGCACCTTATCCAGCAAAGCCAACACCTTTATCAGCAATGGCAAGGTTTCGGAGTCAGCTATCTCGATCCAGAAATGGCACCTGTCCTTAAGCAGTCTCCGTCTGATGTGACCCAATGTTCTGTAGATACTTTTCTTAATTTAACTGCCTTATTCAATGGTCGATACACCATTTGGGATCTGGCTTTGAAGATGAAGCAACCGCTTACCAGAGTAGCTCGTCTGTTGCATCACTTCTACCAACAAGGGGTAGTGGAACTGCAAACAGTGCCAGATTTTCCTCCCCCCTTAGCACCCAGTTATCTAATTGATGCCATTAGGAAAAGTGAGTCTACGATCGCTTGTGTGGACGACTCTCCTATGGTGGGAGAATATTTAAAAGAGATTCTTATCCCGGCTGGCTACCGAGTAGTGTACATTCAAGATCCCATTCAAGGGGTTGCTACCCTCGCCAAGCACAAACCAGACCTGATTTTTTTGGATTTAGTGATGCCAAGAACTGATGGTTATAATGTTTGTAGTTTTCTGCGGAACAGTTCTGCTTTTCGCCAGACTCCCGTAGTTATTCTCACCAGTTGCGATGGTTTGATTAACCGGGTACGCTCAAAGTTTGTCGGTGCAAATGATTTTTTAACCAAACCTTTTGAAAGCAAGCAAGTTCTGCAAGTCCTCAAAAAGCACCTGCCAAAGAAAAGTGCTGAGTCCTGAGTATTATAAAAGCCCATTTCCTCGTTCTCAGGCTGAGTCTGGGAAAGCTGGGAAGGAGACTCTGCTTCCTTCCCAGCTAGAAATAGGTGAACCGGATTAAGCGATCGCTTGAGCCTTAACAACTGGAACTTCTGCCTTTGAGTGCGCCAGTTTATCGAGAATATCAATTAATTCTCGCTCAAAGGCAACTTGCGCCCGATTGGTTCTGCCACCAACATAGAAGCGATCGCCTTCTTGCAAAGCCCAAATTTGCGAGTGGGAAAAGTAACTCATCACCACACCCAACATCAGCAAGCCAAAGCCAGCATAAACCATCGGAATACCTGGATCTGCTTTGATTTGTAAGCCAGTGCTACCAACAACATCAGTAATAGTCAGCTTCACCTTATTAACGTCTACCGACATCCCAGAGCGAACCGTGTTAATCAGCTGACCTTTAGCATCATAAAGTAGCAGCGTTCCCTGTAAATCTTTCGCCAGCAGGGAAACTCCCTCACTCAAATCTGGTTTAGTAGGAATCCAAGTTCCCCAAATTCTACCCCTACCACCAGTATCTAATAAAGACATTGGTAACTGTAAAACCGGGCTATTGTTCAACTTTACCTGGATAGCTGCGACTCCCCAATCAGTTTGATAGAACGTCACGCCTTTGTAGCGCAACGGCTGATTGACGTGAATCGTCTTATGGTCAACTTCTTGCCCTCTATTGTCCAGCACCGACAAATCCGAGTAAAACTGGTCAATTCTACCTTCTGGTGTATAGTCAATCCAGAAGCGATTCACCCGCACCGACCAATCTTTGGGAACTTGTGGCAGCGCCCAGGAACCAGCTTCAATAATATTTTTCACCTGAAAAGTTTCACCGCTTGGCACCATTTCCTGTGCCACAAATCCGGTGATTGACCCCCAAATCGCCCCCGCCAGAATCAGTAACATACTGGCATGAACCACAATTGGGCCAATGCGACCAACAATTCCCTTACGGGCGTAAAGTGTATCTCCTTCTTGAAAAACTTTGTAGCGTCGTTGCTGCAACAACTGGGTAAGTGTACTCAGCGAACCTCTATCTAGTTCCGCACTTAAGGCAAGTTTCTCAAACTGTCGGGGTTGGTCGTAAAACTTCCACCGCCGCGCAGCTTTCAAAGCTGGAAACTGGCGAGTAAAGGTACAGGCGGTTAAGCTGCTGCCGAACAAAATCATTATTGACAAAAACCACCAAGTACGATATACATGATCCAATCCGATTACCTGAATTACCTTCCAAGTCAGGAAACCGAACAGGGCGGGATGTTCTGGATAGTTAGCTTGGTAGAAAGCGGGAGATTGACCTTGTTCGATCACCGTACCAGAGATGCTGAAGAATGCGATCGCTAGTAGCAGCGCGATCGCTAACCGCAAATCGGAGAGCAACGGTAACAACTCGCGCTGAAAGAAATTTTTGGGAGTTGACACCAAATTTGATAAAAAAGAATCTTTTCCAGTCATTTTTTGATAATTGCTAATAGGTAATAGCTAATAGCTAATTGTTTTTATTACCATTAGCTATTAACCTACAGGAAGCCGAGATAGCAGTGAAAACACACCAAATCCCACCAACAAAGCGCCGCTAACCGGGTTTATCCAACCAGACCATTGACGCAACTCCAGCAACTTTTTAATAGAAGCAGTAAAAGTCCCCGCCAAAATCAAAGGTGCGACGTATCCCGCCGTATAGGATAGCAGCAAAACTCCACCTAACACAAAATCCTGCGTCGTGGCAACCCAACCCAACAAAGTTGCCAAAACAGGGGTACTGCAAGGGGAAGCTATCACCCCAAAAGTTAAGCCAATTAGATAAGAACGGACACCCTCTGGTAAGTCTTTAGAAATCCATTCAAAACCACCCCAAGCAGGCAACTGTAAAGGCAATGCTTCGAGTAAATTTAACCCCATCAGGATTGCCAAAAGACTGACAATTATCGGCAAACCGAATCCTACCTGACCGTAAACTCGTCCTACTAAACCTGCCAAGATTCCCAAACCCGCCAGCGTCGTTGCCAATCCGAGTGAAAACCAAGTCGATTGGGCCGCGGCTTGCAGGCGACTTTTAGTTTCATATCCCCCAATGTAGCCAATGGTAATTGGCAACATCGAAAGCATACAGGGTGTCAGGCTGGTAAATAACCCTGCTGCAAAAATTACTGCGATGCTGAGAAAGCCCAAATGTGTCAGCTGAGTAGAGACGAGGTGATTAGCAAATTGTTCTAATTCATAAAGTCTAGTAGAGAGAGTTTCAAACATGGGGCAGTTGGCGTGTAAAATGCTTGCTCTGCTTGAATTTTAGCTCACTTAGACTGGTGATTTTTGTGGGCAACCCCAAGACCTCATCTAAGCATTGGGCTTTTGGATAACCCGACGCGATCGCCCCTGAACAAACCTCCGCCCCTGCAAAGGCACAACCTCAGCCTCACTACTTTCTCTCGCCACTCGAATCAACAGCCCCGCCGCCATCAAACTCGCAATCATCGAATTGCCACCATAGCTAAACAACGGCAACGGCAAACCAGTTGTAGGCAAAACGCCTGTAGCAACACCAATATTCAGCAGCGACTGCCCCACCATCAAAACCATTGTTCCAATTGCCACCAACCGATGAATGGGAGTTTTAGCCCTCATTGCCACCATCAGCGCCAGCGTCGCATAAGCCATCAGCAACACTATCAACAGCAAACTGCCTGCAAAGCCGAACTCCTCTGCATACACCGCAAAAATAAAATCCGTGTACTGAATCGGCAAATAAAACAGCTTCTGTTGCGACAACCCAAAACCAGACCCCCAAGTACCGCCAGACCCTACCGCCAGTAAACTTTGAACCAGCTGGTATCCATCTTGCATCGGATCAGCCCAAGGATTGAGAAACGACATCACCCGCCGCCGCTGATATTCCTTCACGCTGATACTAATTGTTGCCAAAAGCAACCCGCCCAGCGCCGTTCCCCCTAAATAGGAAAAAGGCAACCCAGCCGCAAGCGCAATCAGCCACAAAGTCATTCCGCACAGCGCAGTTGTACTCAAGTTCGGCTGTAGGATAATTCCCAAAAGTACGCAGCAAAAAATAAACAGCCACGTCAATCGCACCCTCCAAGTCAGCCTATCCCAGTTTCCAAAAATGCGAGCGCTTTGCAACACCAAAAACGGCTTAATCAACTCAGAAGGTTGCAGGGGAAACGGCCCCAAGGCAATCCAGCGCGTTGCACCATTAGTTGTGGTTCCTACTCCCGGAATTAGAGTGACGAAAATTACCCCCAGCAGCAGTATCACACACCAATTGGCTATTCCCAGTAAATGACGCAGGGGGAAATTTACCACCACGTTAAATACCAATAGCCCCAGCATCACCGAGATAATTTGTCGCTTGAAGTAGTACAGTCCATCCCCATACTCAGCATCCCCACTGGGATAAGATGCTGAGAACAGAACCACTAAGCCGATAAATAGCCAGAGGAAGGTCAGCCACCTCAACAACCGGGCATCTATTGCCCAATCTTGGACGGCGGGATTAAAAAAGGGAACTAGCTGACGTAAATTCACAAAGGACGTGGCTTTTGAAGTGACATTCAATCGCTGCATGATAGCAATTTAAGGCGCAAAAGCAAACCCCTTTAAACCCAGATACAGAGTTGTAGCAGGTCTTTGATTTTTAAGTCTAAGTGAACCGTATTTATTTAACCTCTAAACACTGTGCGGCAGGAGTCTCACTTTTACCCTATGGGTTTAAAAGGGAAACTCCTGCCGCCTTTGTTAAAAATTCTGTAAATTAGCCTGCGAAAGAAGGAATTAAAGCAGTCCAGTATTGACCCCAGGCTTACCAGTAGCTAACTCAACCTTAACAATTTTTCCACCCATTTTCATAATCCGCTGCTGTTCGCGAAACCAGTTTTCGTAGGGAACCAGTTTCGTGAAATAAGTGTTTTGCAACTCCCGCTGAGTCCGAATACGGGTCTGGCTGGGGACACAGGCAGTAATTTTAAACATCCGCATGGGTGTATTTCTCCTATTAAGCTGAGTAAATTTTTGATTTGAAACGCTCTAGGGATTTACGCATCCCTATCATATAGAAGGCTGGGAGTCAAGAGTCAATGCTAGACCGTTAAAACTCATTAACTGAATTAAACAAGCCTTTGACGGGCTAGCACTCACTCCAAACTTCCCAGACTTCGCCAGACAAAATGCTCGCCTGTTGAACTTCAGCGATTAATCGAAAATCGCTTAGCTCAAACCAGAGCAGATGTAGTCAAAATAGACGCCCATTTCCTTACCAGCGTCAGCACCAACCAAGCTGGCGGTAACTTCTTTCATGGCTTGGATAGACTGCACAGTGGCAGCAACGGGAACGCCTAGAGAGTTGTAGGTTTCTTTTAGACCATTCAACACGCGCTCATCCAGAATGGATGGGTCGCCAGCCAACATGGCATAGGTGGAATAGCGGAGGTAGTAGTCCAGGTCGCGGATGCAAGCAGCATAGCGACGGGTGGTGTACATATTGCCGCCGGGACGGGTGATGTCCGAGTACAGCAGAGACTTAGCAACAGCTTCTTTAACAATGGTGGCGGCGTTAGCGCTGATTGTGCTTGCTGCACGAACCCGCAGTTCGCCTGTTTGGAAGTAGCCCTTGAGCTTTTCTAACGCACCAGTGTCCAGGTATTTGCCTTGAACGTCGGAGGAATTGATAACAGCAGTAATTGCGTCTTGCATTTTTTTGTTTCCTTATCTCACGTAGTCAGATCTAAATCAAGAGCAGGGAAGGGGAAACACCCTACTGCATGGCACCAATCACGTAGTCGAAGTAAGAACCTGCTTCAGCAGCTTCTTCTCCAGACATCATTGAGGAAGCAGCATTCTTCATAGCGCGAATGCCTTCGGCGACTGCTTCAATGGGGGTACCCAGAGACTTGTACATTTCGCGAACGCCAACCAGACCGATTTCTTCAATCGGAGTAACGTCGCCGGAAACGATTCCGTAGGTTACTAGACGCAGGTAGTAGTCTAGGTCGCGCAGGCAAGTAGCGGTCATTTCTTCGCCGTAGGCATTGCCACCGGGGGAAACAACATCAGGACGCTTTTGGAACAGCTGGTCGCCTGCTTGCTTAACGATGCGCTCACGGGAATCGGTCAACATTTGGGCAATCCGCAGACGCTTCTCGCCGGAGGTGACGAAGTTCTTGATCCGGTCTAATTCGCCTGGGCTGAGATAGCGAGCCTCGGCATCGGCATTCACGATAGATTTCGTGACGATACTCATTTCTGGATTCCTCCAATCAAAAGAAGTTTTTAATTCAGATAGGCTGAAACTGGCATTCTGCAAGGAATGTCTGAGTTTATCGCTGCTATTAGATGTACTTTACGCTTAAAGTGTGCGATTCAGTATCTCTAGCATTTTTCAGCGTAACCGTCGGTACACACCGCCTCAGACTCAGCTACCTTCCGCAAATAATTCTGCGGCATTACGTTCACATTCCAAGTCTGTTCTTAATACTTTTTAACATTTATCCTCATTTAGGGGCTTTCAGAAGGCGATCGCGCCTAGTCTTGAGTGGTAGCGATCGCGCCTGGGATTTGTGAACCACTCTCTCCTGCGGCATAACACGCAGTAGGGGAGGACTGCCCTTCATCCCTTGGTGCCAAAACCAAGGTCAACAACTTGGTTGCGTGGCATCGACGTGAGAATAGGGCATAGGGCAGCGTTACAAAATTATTTAGCTATTGGGACAGGAGTTACGCAGTTGGTGAGAGGGACAACCAAGGAGCAGCTAAGTAAGATCGCACCGCCTCACGAACAATGCTGAGTTTAGACTCGTAGCAACTGATGCCCGTGTTGAACC
>NZ_JACJPF010000120.1 GCF_014695915.1 Trichocoleus sp. FACHB-40 | reverse complement strand
AACTTGTTTGGCATTCAGCTAAAGAATATATAGCTCATAGACTATTTGAGTCAGCAGAACAACTAGAAGAGTTGTTAAATAAATTACTAAATGAAGGAGGACTTATTATTAAATGGGAACGAAAAATTAAAAACAAAGGTAATGCTGTTTATTAAATTTAGCTGCTACGCAGCTTAAGCGATCGCAGGGCATTGTCTCGTGGTGTGTGATCTGGGTGTTTTAAAGTGTGTTTAAATCAATATGACATTGTGCTGTTATAGCCGTTTTTCTTCCAGTCGAACATACCTCGCATTACGGAACGTAGTAATGTATCGATTGCGGCTGTTGTGGATGAATGCAGTTGCCCGTAACCGCAACCATTGCGGGCCAGAGAATTGAAAATCACCAATCAATACATCTCGGTTAACGTTGTGATGTAACCTTAACCTAAATGTATCGAGTCGCCTACAGCGATCGCTTTCGTCGCCGCTTCAGCTGAAACGCACCAGCGATCGCGTCCCCGTGCTTTCGCTTGATACAATGCCTTGTCAGCTGCCTTTAGCAGAGTAGCCGATGAGACATCAGGCATAGGAATTATACAAGCGATGCCCAAACTGAGAGTGACACACGGACTAACTGTGGACTTGGCATGAGCAATTCCTAAAGCCTTGACTTGCTCTCGGATTGTTTCTGCTATGTGTAGCGCACCAAAAATCTTAGTATTGGGCAAGATCGCCGCAAATTCTTCGCCGCCGTATCGTGCCACTAAATCTGTTGACCTCTTTACGGCTAGACGCAGGGCAGCGGCAACATTTTGTAGACACAAGTCTCCAGCCTGATGACCGTAAGTATCATTGTAAGGCTTAAAAAAGTCAATATCGCACAGGATCAGAGATAGGGGCAATTTTTCCCGTGCCATATGCCGCCACTGTTGATCGAGATATTCATCAAACCGTCGTCGGTTTGCCAATTGAGTCAGACCATCGAGGCTGGCAAGGCGCTCTAACTTTTGGTTCGCCGCCTCCAGCTGTTTGAAGAGAAAAGAAGTTTGCAACAGACGGCGCACGCGCTGGCGCAGTACAGGCCAGTGGATCGGTTTAGTGACGAAATCAGTGGCTCCTACCTCAAAAGCTCGGTCAAGGGACTGTTTGTCCTCAAGACCTGTAATCATCAATACAGGAGTGCGATCGCCTCCGGGGAGCGCTTGCAATTGTGTGCAGCAAGTGAAGCCATCCATCACTGGCATAATGGCATCCAGCAAGACAATATGCGGCGCGAGGCTTTGGAAAGCAGCTAAGCACTCCTCGCCATTCTCAGCCTCAACGACTTTGTATCCTTCTTTCTCCATTGCTCTTCGCAGCAGACAGCGGATAATTCTGTCATCGTCCACCACCAGGACAACCGATTTGACAACAGAAAGCTCGTTCATTCTTGATGCTGCGCTCGTTCTTCTTGCAATCCCGTTTTAACACGTTCATACTCAGCTTCTATCTGGGATATAAGCGCTAGTGCGGCTGGATTGAATTGACCATTTTTAGCGATCGCTTCTACTTGCTTACAAAGCTCAGATAGAGCGATCGCACCCAGCGTTGCACTGGTTGACTTCAGGGTGTGAGCCGCGTGTCCCAGCGCCAGTGTATCCAGGGCATCAGCGGAATTTCGCATTGATTGCAACAGTTTCGGGGCATCTTCCAGATAACTATCAATCACCTCCACCATAACGGATGCAGCATCGTCGCCAAACATATCAGACAGCGCTTGCAGTTTTGAATGGTCAATTGCTGGCTTGTCAATAAAAACCTCGGTTGCGGCGTCGGCGGCTTGCCTGGGAAGCGGTCTACAAAGCTCTAGTGCCTCAACCAGCGCCGATCTATGAATCGGCTTGCTAATATAATTATCCATCCCCGCATTTAAGCATTCATCGCGATCGCTCTGCATAGCATTCGCAGTCATCGCAATAATCCAGGGACGTTGTTCATAAGGCAATTCCTGACAAATGTGACGAGTTGCCATCAAGCCGTCCATCTCTGGCATCTGGACATCCATCAGAATGACATCATACGGCTGGCGTTGCACAGCTTGCAGCACTTCCAGACCGTTGCTAGCAATATCAGCTCGATACCCCAGACGTTGCAACATATGCAGTGCCACCTTCTGGTTCACAACATTGTCTTCCGCTAACAGAATTCGTAACGGCAACCGTTCGTGCATGGGATCAATTGGCACTTGTGAAGAGTGGGAATATGGTAAAGGCGGCAACTCGCCCAGGATACCGCTCAAAACATTGTAGAGCTGAGACTGTTTAATTGGTTTATTCAGGAAAGCCGCAAAATTGACTTCGCACTTCTCAATAGGCATATCTCCTTTGCTAATAGAAGTCAACATCACCAGGGGCAAATGCTTGCCTCTAGCCAGATTGCGAATTTCTGTTGCTAAACTCAGACCATCCATATGCGGCATTTGCATATCCAGAATGGCGATGTCGAACACTTCCCCACTGGCAAGCCAACGCAGTGCTTCTTCCCCAGAAGTAGCAGCACGAGGAATCATTCCCCACGAAGTCGCCTGCAATGTCAAAATTTGCCTGTTTGTAGCGTTGTCATCCACAATCAGCAGCTTTTTCTCAGCCATCATCTTGTGCGGATTTAGGTAATCAACAGGCGAGGGATTGGGAACAGATGGGGCCGCCAGGGTGAAATAAAAGGTAGAACCTACCGAATTGGGGATTGGGGATTGGGGATTGGGGATTGGGGATTGGGGATTGGGGATTGGGGATTGGGGATTGGGGATTGGGGATTGGGGATTGGGGATTGGGGATTGGGGATTGGGGATTGGGAATTGGGAATTGGGACTTCCTTCTCTTGTTCCCCAGCCCCCAGCCCCCAGTCCCCAGCCCCCAGCCCCCACCCCGCAGGCGAATTTCCGGCAATACTGATTTCTCCAGCAGCAGCTTTACTAACAACCCACATTTTACCGCCCATCAATTCGCTCAACCGATGACTGATGGCAAGACCAAGACCTGTTCCTCCATATTGGCGACTGGTAGAAGAATCAACCTGGCTGAAAGCTTTAAACAGCCGATCCATCCGTTCTTTGGGAATGCCAATGCCAGTATCTCTGACGGCGAATTGGATTTCATAAATAGGGGATTCGGAAGAATTGTCCCCAGTCCCCAATGCAGTAACTTCAACAACGACTTCCCCCGCTTGGGTGAATTTGACAGCGTTGCTGAGCAAATTTACTAAGATTTGGCGTAACCGAGTGACATCACCTGCGATCGCAATTGGCACAGAAGGGTCTATCAGGTACGCTAATTCCAGCTTTTTTTCTGCCGCTTTGTGCGCTAACAAGTCTAGGGATTCTTCTATACAGCAGCGCAAATTAAAAGGCTGTTCTTCCAGATCCAACTTGCCAGACTCGATTTTAGAAAAGTCGAGAATATCGTTAATGATACAAAGTAAAGCATCCCCACTGCTGCGAATGGTTTCGGAAAAGTCTCGCTGAGTAGGGGAAAGTTCCGTGTCAAGCAACAAACCAGTCATACCAATCACCGCGTTCATGGGGGTGCGGATTTCGTGGCTCATTGTCGCTAAGAATTCACCTTTGGCGCGGCTGGCGGCTTCCGCCTCTCGTTTTGCTTTTTCTAAGGCAAAATTTTGCGTGGTTAATTGTTCGCGTTGGCGCGTTTCTTGCTCTAAAAGTCGGGCTTGCGCCAAGGCGATGCCTACTTGATCTGCTACGGCTTCTAATAATTCGATTTCATCATCTGTCCACTGGCGGAAGTCGTCGCACTGATGTAAGCCTATGGCACCGTTTGGTTCTCCTTGATAGGAGGTGCGAATCGCCAACATGGATTTGAGGTTGATTTGTTGGCATATGGAAGATGCTGCGTCTAGCAAAGGATCGATGTAGACGTTTGAAGAGACAACGGCTTTATCTTGAGCCATCATCTTTTCAGCATGAGGATTGTCGATAATTGGCACTTCTATACCCAAAATCGATTCATACCCAGGCTCTAAATACTCAGCCATAAATGGAATTTTCGGTTCCGTGGGCGTGAGAACAAATGAGTGAATGACGCAACGATTGACCGCAAAGGCTTGACCGATTTGGGTAGCTGTGGTTTGGAAAATTTCCAGGGTGTCCAGCTTGGCGCGAATCTCTTGGGTAATGCTTTTGAGCAGCAAGGCTCTGGAAACTTGCCGATTCAGGGCGTTGTGAGCTTTTCGATGCTCAATTTGGCTGCCCACCCACTGCGCCATTAGTTTCAACAGCTCTTTGTCTACAGCTTTAAATTTTTGACTTCGCGCCTTGGCACTGGCGAAGCTGAGAGTGCCGTAAATCTCCCCGTCCACCATGACGCGGACTCCCATATAAGCTTCTATTTTTACTGCCTTGTAGGCAGAATGATTGCACCATTGGGAATCGCTCTTGGACTCAAAGCTAATTGGTTCGGTTGCTTGCAGCGCCGCGTGGCAATAGGTCTGCTCTAAATCTAAAATATCTCCTTTTTGCAGGCAATTGTCCTGTGTTTCGATTCCTCGAACTATCAAGCGTTTCTCGTCACCACCAAAAGCCACGCTTTCAAGTTCCGTTAAAATCCCAATTTCTAAACCAAATCGCCAGCATCCCATATTCAGAAGCTGTTCGATGCGTTGGTCAAAGTTGAGGTTTTGGGCAGCAGTTACTTCATAAAGTACCCGAATTGCTGCCTCGCTCTGTCGCAGTTCTTCCTTTGCAGCTTTTTGCTCGTTGATTATCTCGGTGAACATGATGATGCCACCAATTTCACCCCCAGTCTTACGCCAAGGATGTATTTCCCACCTCATCCAGCCTATTCTGCCGTCAGCACTCAGGAATACGTCTTCCTCGCACTTCTGGACTGAACCAGCAAGAGTGCGCTGATGAATTTTTTTCCAGCGGTCAGGAATTTCGGGGAATACGTCGTAGTGAGAGCGACCGATGATGTTTTGGTCGCCTAGATTGTAATCTATCAGCCATTGGCGACTGGTGATGATGTAACGCATATGGCAATCAAGCATGGCAACGGCTGCTGGTGTGTTGTTCACGAACAGGCGCACGAGTTCTTCCCGCTGACGCAGTGCTTCTTGTGCAAGCTTTGCGCTAGTGATGTCGCTGCCAATTCCCAGAAACCCGGTTACAGCACCTTGTTCATCGCGTAAAGCTGTCACTGATAGCAGCACTGGGAAGCGACTGTTGTCTTTACGAATGTAAGTCCATTCGCGCTCATCTAGCTCTCCCTGACGAGCGCAGGTCACAAATACTTCAAAACCCAGTTCAACAGTGACTCCCAGTTCTGGCGATAGTTCTGCGGCACGCTGCACTACTTCGTCTATGTCATGAAATATGGCAGGCGTGGTTTTCCCAATTACTTCTGAAGCTGGGTATCCCAAGCATCTCTCGGCGGCGGCATTAAAGGTGCAGATTGTGCCGTCTGGTGTGGTGGAAATGATTGTGTAGTTGGCGCTATCCAAAATTGCCCGTTGCAATCTGGTTGTCTCTTGTAGCTTCCGCTGTGCAAGTTTAGCGAGAGTGATGTCTATCGCTACACCCAATACTGCTGGAGTTTCTGAGCCAGCAGGGCTGAAGGGAATTTTAATAGATTGCATAATCCGCACATTGCCCTGGTGATCGGTGAGCGTTTCTTCGGGAATGATTTGGAGTTTTCCACTATTTATGACTTCCAAATCAGCTTCTAGGTACCGACGGGCATCTTCAGGTAATGGCACAAAATCAACTTCGTTTTTGTACAACATTTCCTCAACTGTTGTACCCAATACCTCTGCGATCGCTTTATTGGCCATAATGTAATTGCCATTCTGGTCTTTGGCGAAAATGCAATGAGGCACCAAGTCGATTACCTGACGCAACACGCGATCGCTTTCTTTGGCCTGCTCTAGGGCGTCGAAGCGATCGTTTATATCTCTGAGGGTGCCAGAGGTGCCGATAATTGTTCCATTAGCGATGGTCAAGCGGGCGTGAATTTCTATCCAACGGTAGCCGCCGTCTTTAGTTAAATATCTAATTTCATGGCGACAATAATCTTTTTTGCCTTCAATTAATAGTTGAAATTTCTCTATATTGTCTTGACAATCGTCGGGATGAATGTATTTGTAAAACTCAGTGCCGATACTTTCGGCAATAGAAAATCCAGTGATTTCTGTCCAGGCGGGATTGAGAAATGTCAATAATCCGGCTGCATCTGTCTGAAAAATTACTTCTTTAATATTGTCAATGACGGAGCGATAGTTTTTATTGCTTTTGTGCAGCATCTGCACAGCCCGCTTCCGCCTGCTATCTGAGCGTTCTAACTTAGCAATATTAACTCTAAGCTCCATCTGCGCGATCGCTTGCCGCCCCAAAGCTTGCAACCCCTGAATCTGCTCGTTTGTTAAATTTCGTGGAATCGTGTCTAGCGCACATAGGGTGCCAACAGGAAAGCCATCCGGTGTCACTAAGGGAACTCCCGCATAAAACTGGATACTGGGATCGGACACTACCAGCGGATTCCCGGCAAAACGTTCATCTTCTAAGGCATTGGGTACGATCAGCGGTTCATCGGGCAAGAGAATGGCATGGGCGCAGAATGCCACTTCCCTAGGTGTTTCGGTTGCTTCTATGCCGACTTTTGACTTGAACCATTGCCGGTTTGCATCCACAAGGCTGATTAAAGCAATGGGAGTGCCGCAGATATAAGAAGCCAGCGCCGTCAGGTCGTCGTAGGCAGCTTCGGCAGCAGTATCGAGAATTTGATAGCGATGTAGTGCCTGGAGCCTAGCCGCCTCATTGCTAGGACGGCTAGGTGCTGCCCAATTCTTAGGCGACGGTTGTGGCGCTTGAGGGGAAGAATCCTGCCTCTTGCCCCTAGACTTGACTTTTGAGCTTTTAAATAATGACAACTGATGCAGAAACTGCAAACAGTTGTTAGCCAAGTGTTGTAGGAGAGGATGGAGGACTTTCATAATAAAAGATCAACTAGAGCTGAAAGATCGCTGGGAAATTTTCCTTTGAGGTTCTTGCTGAAAGGCTACCCCAACACGGCGTACCTGTCTAACCTTACGGAAATGCGCCAGGAAAATCGATTTGATAATTTGATTGATTTTTGTGCAAAACCCAGTAGATACACCAGTCAAAATCGCCCCTACTCCATTTAAGACCTCTTCCCTAGGAAGAGGTCTTACAATCTATGATTCCCACACAGGGGGGTTAAATTTCATTCACGTCGATCAGCTCTTTATTTCTGCTGTCAAACTTCCTCAGACAGGATTGAGTTCTGCTTAGGCTCAATTGTGAGATTGGGTAAGCCTTCGAGTTTCTCTTTTTGTTGGGCTTCTTCCACTTGAGGCACCAGGAGGGTTAAGCCGCCGGGAACGCACTCAATGTCAACGGGAGTTGTGCCAATGATTTCCCCATCCAGAACGACTTTCTGGGGGGGATCGGTTCGTACTTGAATTCGTCTAGCGCGTAGATAACCGATGTCTTCTCTCTCGGCGGCATTACCACTTAAGGCGGTTTGGAGTAAGTGATAGGAAGCTGCGATCGCTCCCGCCCTGTTTACTGGTGCTACTACTGTTAAATCTAGCAACCCATCATCCACAATTAGACCAGCTGGCCCTTGCGCCAAAACTGATGTGGGTGGTGCGGCGTTGGCAACTGTCACCGCCGCCGCAGCAAGTTTAATGATTTTGTCTTCTGTCTCAATCTCAACTTCAAACCTGTCAAAATCCCGTAGCTGTTGGAATCCGGCCAAGATATAAGCTAATATACCAAGGCGATTTTTAGTTTCCCTATCTGCCCGTTCCACCATTTCCGCCTCGAAACCAATCCCAGCTAGTAAAACCATTGGTTTGCCGTTACAGTAGGCGGCATCTACTACCCTGGTTGTCCCTCCCAAAATCGTTTCGCAGGCGGCATCTATGGTGTCGGGAATTCCCATTGCAGAGGCAAAGGCGTTAGCAGTACCCCGCGAAATGATACCCAGCGGAATATTGGTTCCCACTAAGGCTCCGGCGGTGGCTGAGAGGGTGCCGTCACCGCCGGAAGCAATGATGCTACTAGCACCTCGTTCAATGGCTTCTTTTGCTAGTCGAGTCGCATCAATGTCTGGTGTCGTCAGATATATATCCAGGTCAATTTCTGGATCTAAAAGCGCTCGGATTTGTGCCAAATCTCGGTCAGGGTCGCTTTGACCTGCAACTGGATTAAAGATGAGACAGGCAGAACGGTTCATAATCTTAGTTTTTAGTTCTTAGTTATTAGCCATTAGTCATTAGTTATTAGTTGTTAGTCATCAGCCCTTAGTCATTATTTATTAAGGGGATGGGCAGTTCTTGATTTACTATAGGGCTGCTGCCCCGCCTGCTGTCATCAAACAGGCGGGACGCAGATATTCAATTTGTTAGTCATCAGTTATTGACAACTGACAACTGACTAATCACATCCCTGTCCCAGGCGACGCATATTGAGAACATCGCTGATTTGGCGAATTTGGGTAAAGCAGCGCTCAAGTTGGTCGCAGCCGCGAACATCGATGCACAGGTCGATTACCGCTGGTCGTCCTTCAGATGTTTTCACTGTTGCACCGCGTACATTAATCTGGTCATCGCTCAAACGCGACAGGATATCGTTAAATATTCCCACGCGGTCAAGCACTTCTATTTGAATGTTGACAGAATATGTTTCGGGACGACCTGCTGCTGTGTTTATGGGGTTCCAGCTGACGGGGACTACGCGATCGCCCGCTACGTTAACCACATTGTTGCACCCTTGTCGATGAATGGAAATGCCGCGATCGCGTGTAACTACACCGATAATCGCTTCACCAGGTAGGGGCGCGCAGCACCCAGCGCGGTGATAAAGTAATCCTTCCACACCAGCAATCGGGGATTTATTGGTATTAGTAGGAACAGAGCGTGCCGGTGTCGGCATTTGTACAGATGCGAGATCCCGCATTTCTACCGGGGTAGCCAATTGCGGCTGAGTTGCTTTGACGGCTTCGCGGATGCGATTTACCACCAAACTCAGGGTGACTTCGCCGTAACCTAATGCAGCAAGTAAATCATCGACGCTGTGGTAGTTACATCGCTCAGCTACTGCTTGCATTGGTGTAGATTTCAGCAATGCTTCAAAGCCACTTTTACCCATTTCTTTTTCTAGCAGTTCCCGACCGCGGGCGATGTTTTCGTCGCGATGCGATCGCTTATACCATTGCCGAATCCGGTTTTTTGCCCCGGTTGTCATCACAAACTTCAGCCAATCCAAACTAGGACGGCTGTTTTTCTGGGTGATAATCTCCACAATATCCCCATTCTTCAGCGGCGTGTCTAGCGTCACCATCCGCCCATTTACCCGCGCCCCAGTGCAGCGATTTCCAACTTCTGTGTGAATTCGGTAAGCAAAATCAACCGGAGTGCTGCCCCCAGTCAAAGGGACTACATCGCCTTGGGGTGTAAACACATAAACATCGTCGTCAAATAAATTGTCTTTAACGTTTTCCAGGTATTCCTGGGCATCTTTCAGGTCGCTTTGCCATTCCAGTAACTGTCGCAACCAGGTGAACTTCTCATCTACCGCCGTCATCTTCGTCCGGCTAGAACTCCCCGTTTCCTTATATTTCCAGTGGGCTGCAATCCCATACTCTGCCACATGGTGCATTTCCAAAGTACGGATTTGCACCTCTAGGGGACGACCTGTTATTCCCACAACAACCGTATGCAGTGACTGGTAGCGGTTCGGCTTGGGTAAACCAATGTAGTCTTTAAAGCGACCGGGAATCGGTCGAAAGGCATCGTGAATTACTGCCAAAGCCCGATAGCATTCTTCATTCGTCTCGACAATTAGGCGAATCGCTGCTAAGTCGTAAATTTCATGAAATTCTTTCTGCTGCCGCCGCATCTTCTGGTAAATCCCATATAAATGCTTGGGTCGTCCGCTGATATCAAAGTAGTTGATTCCAGAGGAGGCGAGTCCCTGACGCAGAATTTCTACCACGTTTGCCAATCTGATTTCTCTGTCTACCCGTTTCTCCGCCACTAAATCTTGCATTTGGCGGTAAGCTTCGGGTTCGAGATACTTGAAAGTTAAATCTTCCAGTTCCCACTTAAAGCGCCCGATACCGAGGCGATTTGCCAGGGGTGCAAAGATTTCTCGCGTTTCTAAGGCAATTCGCCGCCGTTTATGATCCGGTAGGTGTTCTAGCGTCCGCATATTGTGCAGTCGGTCTGCTAGTTTGACTACAATTACCCGAATGTCCTGGGCCATTGCTAGGAACATTCGGCGGAAGTTCTCGGCTTGGCGTTCTGTCTTGCTGGAGAAGGTTTCGGAAAATTTAGAAAGCTTGGTAACACCTTCTACCAGATGACTCACTTCTGCACCAAAGCGCTGTTCTATTTCTTCGATTGTGATTTCTGTATCTTCGACTACATCGTGCAGAAAGCCGGCAGCAATCATAGCACTGCCGCCGCCAAGGTCGCGCAAAAGTCCGGCAACGGCCACGGGGTGGCAGATGTAGGCTTCTCCAGATTTGCGAGTCTGTCCTTCATGCAGGGCATTAGCAAATTCAAATGCGCGACAAATCAAATCTGCATCGGCTAATGTAGGAGAGGGTTTGCCACCCGCACCTTCGGAGGTTGCCAATGAGGTGTTTTTTTGACTGTCGTTCTGCCCGGAGAGCAAACATTCCTGTAGCCAGTCAGGAATAACACAGCTAATGGTAGTAGGAGTCTGAGTTTTGGTGTTCATACTGTCAAGCATCATAAAGAGTAAAAATAGCCAGTCAGTAGCGGATGGGTGGCAAAAATGCTAGGGGCTGCGTTGAAAAGTCCCTAGTATATTGGAATTTTGGATTTTTATTCAGCAAGGCTCGATGGTAAGAATATTGTCAGAACAAGAGAGATGCTATGGGAAAGCCGGACGAAGCGATCGCATTTTGTAACCACTTCTACGCTTTTTGCTTATTGCTCTTGCGCCGATATCAAACTTGCTTGAAGGTCACAAGCCTACACCAGTTACCTGATGTTCACCCCTCGCCTTTCAGGAATAGACAAAATTCTTTACATTGATTCTAGCGGAACTAAGTGACAATGTTGCCCCAATCTTACCGCCAAGGCTATGAGAAATTTGCAATAGCTTTAGAGCTGCTGCTGCAAGCAGTGACGGCTGATAATCAAGAGCCAGGACTGGTAAATGAGAGATTTCAAGCATTAAAACAAGTTTATGCCCAAAATGTCGCCATTTTCCGCGGCGATGAGTTAACGTCTGAAACGTTTCCTCGGTGGCAGTCTTTCCAGACAGAAATAGTGCGATCGCAACGACTTCTAGAGATGGATGCGATGTTTTTGCAGGCTTCTGGCAACTGGGCAACTGTCCTTAAGAGGAAAAATGCGATGAGCGATCGCATCTCTACTCTGATAAGCTACTGCGAAGCACTTCTGCAAGCAAAAAGCGAATAGCTGCCCTGATCCCCAACCCCTTATCCCCGTGTGGGAGAAGCAGAGTGGTTTCATACAACCCTTAGAAAATATCGAGGCATTGCGACATTTTGTAGGGGATTGGCAATCAAAAAGCCCCTACCGGAGCAAGAATTAAGATAGACAATTTGGCAGTTTTTTTTCAATGGGAGAGGGATAGCTGCCTTGTGGAAGTGCAAGATGTCACCACAAACCAGTAAATTAATAAAAAAATTGAACTGGGAGGGGAAAAGAACTGGTGAACTGTCCCAAATGTAAGAATGTACAACTACTCGACGGTACGCTGGAGGGAAATTTACCTGTAAAGCAGTGCCACGAATGCAAGGGAACGTGGATTCCGTCTGTAGAATATGAGGCATGGCAAAGTCAGCAATCGCAAGTGAGACCCGTAGATCCGGAATTGCTCTGGCAAACGCTAGATGTGAATTTTGTGCAGTCTCCCTACGATATGAAAGCGGCGCTGTGTCCGGAGTGCAGTCGCTATCTTTCCCGTGCCAAGGTGAATCTGAAGACAGCGTTTTATCTGGAACGCTGTTTAAATTGTTCCGGGATTTGGTGCGACAAGGGTGAGTGGGATGTGCTATCTAAACTAGGGCTGCATACTACAATTGAGCAGCTATTTTCCAGCGAATGGCAAACGCGGGTGCGGGAACGGCAGCAGGTTGATAAAGAACGCGAAGCTACAATCGAAAAACTAGGCCCGGACTTGGCATCGCGGATCTTTGAACTAGCTGAAGCTCTAGCAAAACATCCTAACGGAGATTTTGGTGTAGCCTATCTAATGCGGCAAGTAGGAGTTAGTAAATAATGGGAATTGGGGATTAGGGATTAGGGATTGGGAACCCTTGAAGATTTTTCACCCAGTCCCCAGTCCCCAGCCCCCAGTCCCCAGCACCCAATCCCCAGTCCCCAATGAGTGAATCCCTGTTTTGTGTAGAAAATTTGCGAGTTGCCTATCCCAGCCGCCGATCTGATTCGATGCCTAGTTGGGCTGTGGACGATGTTTCTTTCACCCTGGAACCAGGAGAAAGACTCGGTTTGGTGGGAGAATCGGGTTGCGGTAAATCAACGCTGGGACGAGCTGCAATGCGCTTGTTACCAGCCTCGACGCGGATTGAGGGACGGGTGACGTTTGCTGGACAGTCGGTTTTTGATCTAACTCCACCTCAGTTGCGGCGGTTTCGAGGGGAAGCGGTGGCGCTGATATTTCAAGATCCGATGACGCGCCTTGATCCCCTAATGACGATTGGGAAACACTGTGTAGAAACTCTCAAAGCGCATCAACCGCAACTGTCGCAGCGACAGGCGAAGGAAAAGGCGCTGTCTACTTTAGAGGCGGTGAAGATACCAGCCAGCCGATGGTCGCAGTATCCCCATGAGTTTAGCGGCGGAATGCGGCAACGGGTAGCGATCGCTCTGGCTTTGCTCCTCAATCCTAAGTTAATTGTGGCAGACGAACCCACGACCAGCTTAGATGTCACCGTAGCAGCGCAGATTTTACAGGAACTGACGCGCCTGTGCAACGAGCGGGAAATGGCGTTATTGCTGATTTCTCACGATTTGGCAATGGTGGGCGAATATTGCGATCGCATTGCCGTAATGTATGGTGGCAAAATGGTAGAAACTGGTGCCGCCAAGTCTATTTTTAGCAGACCACAACATGAATATACGCGATCGCTCCTAGCCGCAGCTCTTCACCTCAGGACAAAAGAGGGGGATAGTGGGACGGTAGGAGACTTGGGAGAAAAAGCCTTATCCCCCCAATCCCCAGTCCCTCTTCCCCAGTCCCAAGTCCCCATTTTGCAACTTACAGATTTACAGCAGCACTACACTTTAGAAAGCAATTTTTTTACCCAGATGTTTTCTAAGGAAGTCCCGGTTATCAAAGCGGTGGATGGGATCAACTTAGCGCTTTATCCTGGGGAAATTCTCGGCTTGGTCGGGGAATCTGGATGCGGTAAAAGTACCTTGTCCCGGACTATTTTGCAGCTAATCCGCCCTACTGGGGGAAAAGTTGAGTTTTTGGGGAAAAATTTAACCCAGATGTCTCAAGAGAGTGTAAGGGCAACGCGGCGGGAAATGCAAATGGTGTTTCAAGACCCTCATGCTTGCTTGAATCCGTTGATGACGGTGGGGCAAAGTATTGCCGATCCCCTGTTTATCCACAAGTTGGCTACCCCTGATGAGGCGAAAGCGCAGGTGATGCAGATGCTTGAGAGGGTGGGGTTGACTCCTACATCTGAGTATTATCAGCGTTATCCATCGGATTTGTCTGGCGGACAGCAGCAACGGGTAGCGATCGCTCGTGCTTTGATTACCCGCCCGAAACTGCTAATTTGTGATGAGCCTGTGAGTATGCTCGATGCCAGCGTTCAGTCGCAGGTGCTTTCCTTAATGTTGGAGTTAAAGCGCGACTTCGATCTCACGTATTTATTTATCACTCACGACCTCTCAGTAGCAAGATTTTTGTGCGATCGCATCGCCGTTATGAATAGCGGTTGCATTGTCGAACTTGGTTCCACCGAAGACATTTTTACTAACCCCCAGCACCCCTATACTCAGACCTTACTGCAAGCCGCTCCTTTGTTGGTATCCCAGCAAATCTAAAAAGTTATGAACTTTGGTAAAAACTCAAAGTTATGCCCGTGTCTATGAACGAAATTTTGTGCTAAAATTTTCCAGAAGACTTAAATTCGGCTGTATGTTTGTTATTTCTATTGACAGGCGTTTCTCCGGATTAACTTTCTACACATCTGATTCTGGAGATATCCAATGTCTATCTATGTAGGCAACTTATCCTACCAAGTTACGCAAGAAGACCTCAGCAACGTATTTGCTGAGTACGGCACTGTTAAACGGGTTCAGCTACCAACCGACCGTGAAACTGGTCGGATGCGTGGTTTTGGTTTTGTAGAAATGTCAACCGAAGCTGAAGAGAACGCTGCTATTGAGGCTCTTGATGGAGCTGAGTGGATGGGACGGGATCTGAAAGTAAACAAAGCCAAGCCCCGCGAGGATAATAAAGGTGGTGGCGGTGGTGGTGGTCGTTCTGGCGGCGGTGGCTGGGGCGGCAACAGCAGAGGCGGCGGCGGCGGCGGCGGCGGCGGCGGCTACAGACGCTAATAAAGCTATTCCGCTAAGGCAATCAACTTACTCATAATTGCTGGATATTAAAGCTTATTGCTCCTTACTATCCAGCAATTAAGCCAATTTTAGGAGAAGACAGGATGACCCAAGTAGTTGTAGGCGAAAATGAAAACATTGAGTCAGCCCTGCGCCGATTTAAGCGTCAAGTCTCTAAAGCTGGAATTTTTCCAGATATAAAACGCCAGCGTCACTTTGAGACTCCCCTGGAAAAACGCAAGCGCAAAGCGATCGCCAGAAGACGTAAAAAGCATTTTCGTTATTAAGTCTTAAAAAAGACTCTCATGCAAAAGGCAAAGAATTCTTTGCCTTTTGTCTTTTTTAATGGGGATTTTCCTGCACAAATCCATATAGCTATAACAATCCTATTTGAGCTATGAAAGCTACCTTTTAAACCTTCCGCCTAGGCGCGACCGGAGGAGGAAAGGGGGAGTTTATATAACAACAATTCAAGGGTTAGGTGCGATACATCTATAGGGACATGGCATTGCCATGTCCCTACCAAGGTGGACTTGATGTTAGCTAGTAGAGTGGTAACGAAACCCAACTTTTTGTGCTAGTTTTCCCACCCTCAAAAGAGGTTAAGCTGCGTAGCAGCTAAATTTAATAAACAGCATTACCTTTGTTTTTAATTTTTCGTTCCCATTTAATAATAAGTCCTCCTTCATTTAGTAATTTATTTAACAACTCTTCTAGTTGTTCTGCTGACTCAAATAGTCTATGAGCTATATATTCTTTAGCTGAATGCCAAACAAGTT
>NZ_JACJPF010000012.1 GCF_014695915.1 Trichocoleus sp. FACHB-40 | reverse complement strand
TCTTTTTCTAAAAAGTTAGAAAATCACATTGGAGCTATATGGTATTTTATCCATCATTATAATGCGTCGCTATCTATGTAAGAATTTTTTTCACTACATATTTACCACTACCAACTTTTATACCCTTAGTCCCAATATGTTCTCTCCTGATGCGGCAGCTAGAATAAGTTTGGCTCTGCTATAAAATAGAGAATGATTAGTAGCGCTTTAGAAACCTGATAAAGAAGTTTGCGGGGAGCGATTATTGTGGCTTTTAATCACCTTACCAGGACTGATCCAAGAAATTCCTTGCTGTAAAGAACTACCAATCATAATTGCCTCAATTATAGGCTGAGCAACTTCTGTTTGAGCTACCCACTCCACAATAAAGTTGGCTCCTAAACCTCCACTATTGTCACTACTATCAACTACAAAATTTGTAGAAGCTAGGGCTGCAAGTTGAGTAGGGCGCTCTAGATACTTCCTTACCAGATTGCCAGCAGAATTGTTATAGCGCACAGAAGTAATGATAATGGGGTTAGTCAGATCGGTGTTACGAATACTAAGTGTAGCTGTTAAATTGTAAGTCTCTTGGCGATCGTAATGATAAATGTAGGAGTAGGCAGGAACATAGACGGTTTGACCCCTTACTATCTTGAAATTTTTATCTAAAGTTACTACCTTTACGGATGGGTTTACCCGATCGATATCAGCAACTGACTGCGATGGCTTCTCCTGTGAGGTGCAGGACGTAAGTACAATCACAGCGACTGTGGCGTAAGAGAGTAAATATAACTTCACGAGCATTAATTATTACAATCATTAATAAAATTAAAGTATAATTGCAGACTTAAATATTTACAACAATGATGACCAAGATATTAAGTATATTGGGACTAAGTGGTTTGACAACTTTTAAGAAGTAGTACGGCTTCAAACTATAGGAGGAGAAAAAATCTGCCATTTCTGAATACCCCAACGGCTCAAAATCTTTTTAGCCTGACGAATTTCGGACGGGTGCATCCAAAATTTGCAAAAATAGCCAGAATGCAAGCACTAATCAGTGAGGCGTAAGAATAATAATCACCTCGGTGGAGCAAAGCTGAGGCTGTCAATTGTGCAAGTAGGCGCGATGGGGCAAGATACAGGCAAGAAATCTAGACAGACAGATAATAACTATGACATCCGAAGAGCAACAGCGTATAGAAGCCTGCATTACAGAAATAGCAGAAATTCTCTACAACAACACTCCACCTGAAAAAACCACGCTCGTGAGTAGTAATAGAACAGAAATGTACGCTAACGCTGAAATGCTTATCCTGATTAGGTTGTACCCGTGATCCTCAAAGGAGTAAATTCCTGTAATAACCATTTTTATCACAGGAATTAGCCCGTAGCGTACATTTTTTTTCGACTACTGCTTACGCCCCATTTACTCCTAATTAGCGATCACTCGCACCTGAAAAAACGCTTCGCTCTACTGAATGTTGGTTGTGACGTATTACAAAATCGATATGCAATTAGATTGGGTTGGTTATGCTGCTGGAAGATTAAGACTACTCGACGTACAGGATGAGGAAAGCTGACCGTCTTTTCCAATTAGTGAATCTCATTAGAGCTCACCAACCCATAACAGCAGGGCAACTAGCCGAACGGATTGGTGTTTCCGTGCGTACAATTTACCGATATATCGATGATCTTTCGGTGAGTGGTATTCCCATCTATGGTGAGCCTGGTATCGGTTACGCTTTGGATGAAGATTTTGAGTTACCGCCCCTAACTTTAACTCCTAATGAGATTACCGCTTTGATGTTGGGTGTCGAGATGCTGTCGCAATCGACCGGAACCGACTTAGCAGCGGCGGCAAAAATGCTGTTGAGTAAAATTGGAGCAGTGTTGCCGCCACGCAGCTTTGATCCAACTCACACACCTGTTCGGGCGCTAGGTGATATTCTCAACGACCAAAGCTTAAGACATTGGAACGACCTTTACCGGGGCATTCAACAACAACAAGCCGTCACAATTGTGTATTTGAGCTTGAGTGAGGAACTGTCTCAAAGGGTTGTTTTTCCGTTGGGACTATTTTACTGGGGTGAGAAATGGACAGTTGGAACCTGGTGCATCCTTAGAAACGCATACAGAGATTTCCGTGTTGATCGCATCCAAAATCTCGATTTTGCTTCAGGTGTTCAATTTCCAGACCAAGAGATCAGTCTTGATTCATACACGAAGTTTCAGCTTGAGAGAATAAAGTTATCTGGCTTCCACTGACAGGATGCTGTCAGGAGTAGGGTTTTATGCTGAGTAACGCCCAAGAATTTGTTGAGGAGCCGATTTCGCTGTGTTTGAGATGTTTCCTAACTTCTGGACTCCAGTATTACCCGTTGCTGAAATAGGGCTAGCTCCCCTTGCGGTTGAGTTAGCTGGCGAATCGCTAGTTTTATTTCGCAATTGGGCCGATCAGTTTGCAGCATTTCTTGATCGTTGTCCTCATCGTGGTGCGCCTCTCTCACGCGGGCAAGTCACGGAAGATGGTTGCGTTGAATGTCCCTATCATGGTTGGCATTTTGCCCTGGATGGCGCTTGTACTCATGTTCCTTTCAACTCACTTAACCCGACTCAACGCTCACTCTTGTCAGCCGTGAGGTTGCCGACAAGGGTGATTGCAGGGACATTGTGGATCTTTACGGGAACCGAAAATGTGCCAGAACCGCAGTTGCCATCGAGCTTATTAGAACCAAATGAGCGCTACGTGATTCACCATAAGATTTGGAATGCACACTGGACAAGAGCAATCGATATTTCACTGGACTATCTCCATATTCCTTTCGTCCATCAGGATTCATTTGGTCGCGAATTCCATGACCCAGTACACCAAAATGCGATCGCACAAATCAGCGTTACTACAACAGCAGATGGAATGGCAATCACGAATCAACTCAATACTTTACCTTATGGAATTGAGATTGATTGGCATCAGCCCAATAACGTTGTTCTCAAGTTAGATATAGGTGGAATGCCCCTGCGACCCCATTTGTTTGCGATTCCAATCAATACCCAACAAATGCGATTTATGCAGGTTGCTCTGCCCAACCCTGGAATCGATCCGAATAACTTTAACTTTGATGAGTTCTTTGCAGCATCTCTCGACGATCGCACGATGGTTGAGTCACAAATCGGTGAAGTTCCCAATACAAATGAAGGATCTAACGTGCCTACTGATGAACCCTCACTGCGGTTTCGTCGTTGGTACTACCGCACAGTGAAGAATAGAGAAACAGAGGCTATTCAAGACGCAAATGCTAATGCTAGATAACAAATTATTTATCGCTATTAACATATTAGTGTCGTTAATCCAAAAACCTTCCAATTCTTTTACAATAGGGGTTTAAGCAAAGTAAAACTTTGGTAGAAATTCCTCTTGAAAGCCCTAATTATCTTAATTCCAGCTTTTCTTCATCCAAATACATTGAGGCTTTAGTAGCTATAAGAATGCTCAACAACAACAATTTGTTAAGACGACAAATAAACTGTTGTTTGGCAACTGTTGCATCAAAAATAGTGTCCCCTATTACACCATTTTTAAGCCATTTACCCTCATCAAACATTACGAAAAATCCGCAACTGATGGAGTCTAAGAGTCTATCTTTGCAACCTTATTTTGGATAACCAATAATTTTATTTGCCACAGCTTAGCCAAGAAATACTTAAGCGGTTGTATCTTGTTTTAAAGGCAATTATTGAGTGTTATACACTGCCAACAACCAAGTAGTTGCGCTCGCACCCGTATCTTGACTATACCTCTTAAAGCTGCACTGCTTCGCTGGATAGTACATTTCAAAATCCCATTATACAAGCGTTTAGGCCACTTGAGAGCTAGCAAAAAAGCGTAGGAAGCTAACCTCATAGCTTCCTACGCTTTGAAAGTTTATAAATTCTAAAACCTTTTACTGAAAAGCATTACAAGAGTTTTATGCTTACTCACAAAATGTGTTTTATGGAGTATCTGTGAGCCCCAAATTTTTGCCTCACGTTAAAAGTTATTGTATCATGGTTATATTAATCCTGATGAAAGTTTTTTATTTAGCTATGTCTCAGCAACCCCCCAAAAATCTGCTGGAAACTGTACTCCTATATATTCAACACGGAGAAACCAAAACTCCTGGCTCAAATTTTTCAAACTTAAAAACTACTTTGAGAAGGTACGTTCTTCCCAACTTACATGGATATAAATTTGTCCCTGAAGATTTAGAAGGAGCCGGTTTAGATTATGCTCTAAGTCAGATTCCTCTGGATGTATTTCTAAATGTTAAGCCTCTTGAGCTTCTGTCAAAAGGTTGTCAAGCTGCTTTAAGTGCTGGACAGATTACAGCCAATCTAGAAAGAACAACATACCGTCCGGCTCTTAACAAGTTTCTCAAATGGATTCAGCAAGAAAGTTGGTATGAAGAAGCGGCTGAAGGTCGTTATGGAAAGTATGCCCCAAAAACTCGTTCCAAAGCAAATATTATGGCGGCAAACCGGGGGCGTAGGTCGCTCCATGCTAATCCTTATGGATTAAAGGAATCTGAACTGACCCCAAAGCTTTTGAAACAGTTAGAACAACTCCATACTTTTTGTACTGGTGAGTATGTTCCTAAGCGTCAGGACAAGAAAATGCGAGAGGTCACTTTTAATAATCATAAGACACGACTACTTAACATCCTTGGGTGGCTCAAGAATGTTGAGAGCTATCAACTTGCTGACTTAGATTTCAAGCTATTAAACGATCTGGACTTACTCGAAAAATTTTTCGCGTGGGGCATTAACGAGCGCGGAAACACCTGTGGCTGGGCAATGGGATTTTGCGACTTGGCATTGAACGTTGCAAAGTGACTTCATTGCTACGAGTCTAAAAGCCCCATGTACCGGGACATCCGAGTAGTCGAAGAAATTCGGATGATTAATAACAATCTGGCCAAAGGGTATCAAGAACAGCGAAAAGCCAATAAGAAGGCTAAACGCTCAGAGAAAGAAATGACAACGGAACAGTGTATTGAAGTTGTTAAGTATTTACGAAAATGTTGTGCTTCTCATGATTCCTCTGGAGCAAAGCGTTCTGATTTAAGCTGTTACGCAGCTTGATTGTATAATATAAAATTAAGTACTAAGTTATTCTTAGCCACATATGCCAGCCAAAAACCATCTTTCTCAAGAACAAAAGGAACGGCTACTAAAGACTTTAAAAGAGCATGAGAATCCTTATGTAAGAGAGAAGGTGCTTATACTAT
>NZ_JACJPF010000119.1 GCF_014695915.1 Trichocoleus sp. FACHB-40 | reverse complement strand
CTTAAAACAGACGATTAAATGCTTGGTCAATAAAGGGTATCAAGGAATTCAAAAGGTTCACGCTAATAGTCAAGTCCCTCAGAAAAAGCCGAGAAAAGGAACCTTGAGTGATGAAGCTAAAAAGAGAAATCGGAAGTTAGCAAGACAACGAGTAGTTGGGGAACATGTTCATCGAAAACTGAAAATTTTTAAGATTTTAGCTGACCGTTATAGAAATCGCCGAAAAAGATTTGGTTTAAGGTTTAATCTGATAGCGGGACTTTACAATTACGAACTAAGGCTCGCATTGAATAAGATAAGTGATTCTTATGATTAGGAGAGAGTGATCGCATAATTTCAGTCCTCATCTTACCCCATCTGCGACTTTTGCAAGAGGTCTATTGAGTAAATCAAATCGATATAGCTTTTCTTCTTGAGCCGCCAAGCTTCGTGCCAGTGACATTGACACCCAGAACCCGGCGACAGAAATAAATGCACCGCTCAATTTCCATCCCGTTGCGCCTGGTTCGCGTCGCACATTTCTAGCAGAGGAATTTAATTTAATCCAGTCTGGAACTGAGCGTTCGACACATCCGTTTGCGGTGGGTTGGCAGTAAATAAGCTTTCCATCGAAATAACCTGCTGTAGCTACTGCTGAACCAATTATTCCCAATCCAAAAGCGCAGAACATAACTATTTTTTGGTTCATGTTTTCACCCTCGAAAGAATTGCCAAACACACTAAAAGAGTTGGGATTGAGATTAAAAGCAACGGGTTAAGAACAGCGACAATAGAAGCGACTACATCCCAAAATCCCACAATTGTTGAAACAGTGATAGCAAGTCCGATAACTGCGCTCTCTCGTTTATCTCTTCCTAATGCCAGCGCAATGTATCCAGCGGTAAGTCCTAGCAGTGTCGCGTAGGCAATCAACATCTCAGGTATGAGTCGAGACAATAAAGCCAGCGCTAATCCAGCAGAGAAATACAGCCCAAATTCCGATATATTTCCAGCCGCTTTATAAAATCTAGATGGGCTGGATTCTGGTTCAGTATTTTCAAGAAAGTCAGCCTCGTTATGAGGCTGAGAATCGTTAGGATCAAACATTGAAACAGCCTCGATTATTTACCGCTAAACCAATCGCCTACACTTTGCCAAAATCCTTTCTTGTCTGAGCTGGAACGGGTGCCATTAGTAAGTAAATCTTTCCGCTCCTCAGATTCCTTTCTCACCTGTTCTGCCAGTGCTTCACGCCACTCCATCTGCGGAATCTTTTCTTGAGTGCGACGTGCGCTAATTTGATGCCGTCGCTGTACCAATTGAAGTGCGGTCTGAAAATCTAGACGTTCCAAGCTGAGGGCACTGCGGCTCTCAGATTCGAGCTTGAGAACTCCGTGTCGTGCTTTATCACCCATTAATTTCAAGTGGTTCTCATAGCCTTTGCTGACTAGAAAAGCATCCAATAGTTTTTGGTCGATTTTATTAGCCCCTGCTGCCGCTTCTTTCTGCGTGTTGGCTACAAACTCCTCGTATTTTACCTGACCTTGAATCAATGTTGAAAAGTGTTTCTCTAAAATTGGAAGCACTTCAATCAACCTGTCCATCGCCTGCGCTCTACCAGCAAATTCTGCAAGCTCCTGGTCGCTCATCTCAGGGATACGCTTTAGGTCAATGCCGTAATAGCTTTTTGTCAATCCGGCTAGTCTTTGGTCAATCGAATGAACTTTATATACTCCTGAGTTTTTACCGGAATATTTGACAATTGCACCGCCTCTTTTTCCAAATTCCATATTTTCTCCTTAGTGAATTAGTAGCCCCCAGGTAGTATCTGAGGGCATCGTTTGTGCTAGTTGAACCCGCGTAGTTTATCAATCATTTCGTTTGTGCGCTGTTCTCGTTGCTGGCAGATGCCGAGCGTCTGGTTTAGCTTCTGCGCTTGGGTATAAGTGGCGTACAGTTGCCAGCCCAAAAAGACTGTTAGCAGCGCCATTGGGAGAGTAAGGTTATCATCTTTCACGCTTCTGTCTCCCCATTCATATTCTGAGCTTCTGCTAAAAATTCTTCGTACCAAGCTCGGTCTTCAATGAGTGCGGAAACGTGATACTCCACTTGTGGAATAACTTCAAATAAATTAGAAAAATCAAGTTCAGTGTCGTCATCGTCAATTTCGATTGCAACCGCTCTCTGATTGAATTTCGCCTCCCATTCCGCTTTTGCTTCACGGAGATTTTCTAACTTACTGGGATGGGTGAAGGTCGTGCCAGATTCGGCTGTTATTGTGTAAGTAATCCAAGTCATAATTTTTTCCTTGTATTCGCTTTAGATGAACGCCATGCACAAGTTACAATCTGTTGTTCTTGTTCTGGTAGTGGATACGGAAGTTCACCTGCGTCCTGTCGAGAAAGAATATCTGCTGCTTGCTCGGAAAGTTCTTCCGGAACTTTAAGAAGACGCAAGCTATTTGTCCAGGTAGTTTTATCTGGCATGATTCTTGTCTATGAGTTATCAGAATTTTCTACTTGGCAATCCCGGCACAGGCGCAATAAATGCGGCGAATTATCTCAGCCTGGGGAAGTGTTCCAATGAGCGCGATCGCTTCGTCATTCATGCCGCGTGTCCAATATTCAGCCAGTTCACAAGCAATTTCTAAGCTAATGCCGCGAGGTAAAAGCTGCCCTTCTACGAAACCAACGCCATGAACTCTGTTGTGATCTATGCGGCGCTGGATTGCCGTCTGGATATCATGTGTCATTATTGAATTGCTCCATTACGTGATGTTTTGGGGACAGTGCCAGCGTCGTAGTTTCTCAGGCTCCTGACTGCTGGCACTTTTGATTTATGCCGCCTCATTTTCAAATAAATCGCCAAGTTCAGCATCAAAATCAAAGTCATCTATCTTGTTCTGATTAGAGTTAAATGCAGGTAATTCACCTCCTTGGTTAAGCGCTACAACTTTATTACTGCCACCGCTAGGAACCAACCCCATCACCCAGCTAAACAACTTTGCAAACGGAACTTGTTTAGCCATTGATTGAGCTATTTTATGCTCGTAAATAATCCGGTTAGTTAGCGTTGTTAAGTCGGTGCTAGTCACTTCTTTTGAGTCCTTGCCGATTACTATTTCTGATTGCGATTTCAGATATTTCTGAATATCCGTTTCTATCCGTACTCGTAGATTCTCAGCCATAATTATTTACCTCTGTGTAAGCGACCTTCAGACATCCGTTGCAAGCCAATTGCATTAGCCCAGCATCCCTCCGGAACTGCGGTAATCCCTTGCGTAGAAAGCATTTTGGCTACACATGGTAATTCAGCACCACCACTCCAACAAACAAAGCTTTGAGCTGAATCACGCCACTCTTCCACCTCTTTCAAAGCAAGGCGCAGTCGGTCAGATAGCCAAGGTTTTAAGTGGCGTAAATAAATCGGTCGGAAGTCAAAATTACGGGTTCCATACTTGAACTCTCGTGATTCAATCCCTTGGCGGATTGTCTCAACACTTCCGGCTTTACCACTCCCTAAAAATTGGATTAGTTCTGAATCAGATGCGATTGAATCAAGCAAGTCAATGCAGCCACCAATCTCTAAAACTTTTCGGTGAATAATGGAGCCACCAATACTAAAAACAGTTGGGATAATTGTCGAGGTTCCCAGGTCAATCGCAATCGCACTGGCTGTTTTATCTATAAATGGTTCTGGTGTTGCCGAAACACAATAAGCATAAGACCCGACACCTTCAGGAACCACCAAACTTACTTTCAGATTTACTCGCGTTTGTAGGGCATTATTACTGCCAAAATTAATTACGTGATAACCTTACGTTTTAGCGGTTACTGCCTCCTGAAAAAGTTCTCTGTTATGAGTTGACAGAACTAAATGTAAGTTCCACTCTGGTCTAAATGGTAAAGTAGCTAAGCTTCCTAGCAAAATATGCAAAGAATATTCAGCTTTTAACTTCGGGTCATCACTCAGCTTGATATGACTTGTTGGAGCTTTCCATGCCGCTAAACTTCCTACTAAAAAGTCACGCCCAATTAAATCTTCTCTGTCACCACTCACATAGTGAAAAAATCCACCGTCTTTTGCCTCAAGAGCATCGTGTAATTCCTCTCGAACCTCCACAACTTTTGAGGGTAATCGGAGTTTCATTTGCTGATTGCTGCTGCCGATGCAAATCTTGATTAAACCTGCCCCAATATCGGCTCCTGTAGCCAGCGTGGGTGTGTTTCGGGCAAATCCGGTCTGTGTTGGCTGTACTGCAACCATTTTTTTAATTCTCCAAAATTTACGGTAAACATTGTTTGTTCCGCTTGCTATCTGCGGTTGAGGCGATTTTTGGCAAAAAAACTCTCTCACCCAATCTCACATGATTTCTTTGTGTGGTGAGGGTTTTAGGCGTTTTTGGTCTATGTCTGCTACGATAGCACGTAAGAAGCTAAAAGATGCAAATAGCTTCTATCGGCTTCTTTGAGTAATCAATGAAACACGTAAAGAATAAGATATGAAAGAAGACCAAATTTTAGATTCTGTTGTGGCGCAAAAAGACCGTATTTCAATTGATGTCGGCGACCTTAGAGAAGAAATCGAAACGTGTCGAAACGACGCGGCATGGGCAGAGCTACCCCTATCAGCAAAAATCAGAGTGCTGATAAAGGAGAGGCTTGAACAAATGAAAGCGGCTGGTAAAGGGGAATGATGGATAAGCGATCGGTATGACTGAAACCCCAAAAGAGGACAAGCCAGATGAAAGCTCAAAACTGTGGAATCCATTAACGGAGCAGCGGGACTGGGCAGCCGCAGCAACAGAAGCTAACTGCTACAAAATAGCTAAGCGAAAAGGTAAGCGGGTGGTTGAGATTATCAATACCAAACGCAGCATCCTTCCAATCATTTGTATTTTTGAGGATTATCCAGATGACTGAATCACAGCTAATGGCTACTATCACTCAAATTCCCGTCAGCGAACTAATTTCGTTGCTAACTGCCATCTCGAATCGGGACTATTCACAGTTTGAGCAATTAGAAAGTCGCTTTGCTGATCGTTACGGGGTTGAAGCTTGGGAAGAGTATTTTAATTTTCGCTTGCTTCCAGTATTGGATAACGTCTCTAATAACTGGCTTTTAGAACAAATGCTAGTTGTGGTGTAAGGAGCGCAATCACGCGCTCCAGGGACTAGCGACTAGAGTATCCGCATCGCATTTACACAGGAGGTATCACGCATTATGTCAACGCAAGGCAAACTTGAGCTAACCATAAAGATTTCGGAATTCCCAGCCGACGTAAAGGCTGTAGAGAATGGTTGGAAGTCTTTTGAGATTGACTGCGATGGGCGGATTGTGAGCCTAACTGTAAAGCCCAAAGTTTTTAAGAAGTTAGAACAGGCACAAACCGATTACCCGATGTGGGTTGCTGCGATCGCGGGAAAGATGGGCGAACCCACAGAGAAGGGCTTTGTCCTGAACGAGCCAGCCATTCAGGTTTTCGAGAAGAAGCCAAAGGAACCGAAAGAGACAACGACAGCAGAGTAATGAGCGATGATTTTAGGTGTTTATTGCTCGACTACATCAACAGGAATTGAGGGTGTTGCAAATCAGCGCAGATAAAGACAGAGCAGTAATAATTGACAACCAAGCTGAATTAGGCGCATTTGGAAGTACCTACTTTCAACCCGTAGTAATATTAATTCTCCTGAAAAGCCAGTAGGTGCCAATGGCACCTAGATTTCAATTTCCACAAGAATTTTGCGGAGAGGCGACTAAAAATAGAAATCCATGTCATGCCAGGGGCTAATTAAATGGAAAATTACTTTAACGATCATCTCACCCACTTATTACAGAAAGGCAGAATGAACCCTTTTACCCAGCAAAACTAAACGTGAAAGAGTATTGGGAAGAGGATGTGCTCGATTAGTCCAAAAGAATTTTGAGACAATAAAACATTTCCAATCACAGGTACGGCAGCGTAGCTTCGTACAAATGCGCCCAATTCAGCTCCATCTTTAAAGTGGTAGAAATCAGTCACACGAAGAAATTGAAGCGTCTGGTGACTGTTGTTTATCCATCATTCTGCATCAATTAGCCTCTAGCTTTGAGCATTGCTGCATCTAAATGTAACTTATCAACGGATGTAAGTGCCAATGACACTTACATCTATTCGCCTTGAGTTATGAGAGAATTTAAATTCACCAAAGCACTTTAAATTTTGGTTACTTCAAGCCTTGTTTAATGTAACCAAGATGATTGACATCTTGGTTACATTAAGCCTTGGATGCAGTCACCAAGAGACTTTACATTTTGGTTGCTTGAAGCCTTGGATGAAATTAATCCTATCTGCGCTTGAGATACTTTACATTTTGTTTGTCAAAATTTGATTTCGACGAATTATAATCAGGGTAGTAAGCGGAGGCCAAATGCAAAATGAACCTTAATAGTGGCCCACAAAGCCTCGTCGAAACAATGCGAATTAATCAAAGGATTGATCTGAAACAAAAAGATACGCTTATTAAAGCGTCGCAATTGTGCGGAGTTTCAGGCGCTGAATTCGTCCGCATCGCGCTGGAGAACCACCTTAACTCATTGGGAGTGTACACGAAATGACTCAACAGCTTTGCACAGTCGAGCCACTTTACATAAAGGAGATAGTCAAAAAAAAACGCAAAACGCTGTCTGTGATGCTTTTACAACAGCATTTTACGCAATTAATACAACAAAAAGAGAGCATTAACAGCCCTAATAAGACAGAACAATCTTGGCGGAGCGATCTGTCTTATTAGCAAAAAACTTTTCTAATGCTCAGCGTTAGATCCAATTTAGCATTTAATTCAAAAATCTGTCAAAAGCAACCACAGACAGCGTTTTGCATTTTTTTGAGTACCTCCTTTTTGTTAAGTGACTCGACTGTGCAAAATTGAATTACCCTGCTAAAGGCTGAAATGCTCTCCTGATAACCATTCAGGAGGCAAATGAAAAAAATTAACGTTTTTAATTTTAAAGCGCAACTCCCCTTGAGCGCTTGCCTGGTGGGAGGTGCGTCATGAATAATTTCCTACCCTTGAAAGGAAATTGTCCAGTCTGTAACGGTACTCGTAAGGATTGCCGACAATCAAAACAAACTGGATTAGTGTTCTGCCGCGACAGTGAAGCCAATCCGCCCGATTACATTTTTCGAGTTCAGGACAAACACGGCTTTGGAATTTGGGCAGAAAAAGCAACAGTCGAAGCTGCATCTCAACAACAGCGGGAAGAGTGGCGACAGCAGCACCAACTCGAAAAACAACGGCGGTTGGATGCAGAACGCCACCAGCGATCACGATTACTGAGTGAACCAGACCGTGACCGAGAAATTAGGAAATTACTTGCTCAATCGGATCTCTGTCCACAACACCGAGAAAACCTACGCCAGCGAGGGCTAAGCGACGAACAGATTCAAGCTGGAATGTTTCGGAGCGTAGGGCAATGGCAGAAGTTAGAGACAGAAATTAGTCATCGCCTTGCAGGAGTCAACATCGACGGGCGGAGTCTCACCAATTACCAAGCTGGATTGTTATGCCCAATTTGGAATCCACAGAGACAAATTATTGGCTGGCAACTACGCCTAGATAATACCGACAATGGCAAATATCGCTGGCCCACCAGTACCAGTAAGAAACGCCCTAATGCTCCGACTGCTCACCTAACCAATGGTGAATTACCTCTAACCTGCTGCCGTCCATTTGGCGAAACAAAAAAGAAGGGGCTTTTTCTCGCTGAAGGGATTCTGAAAGCTCAGATTACCGCTCAGTTGTCTGGTCGAATTACCATTGGCGCTGCTGGAGGAAACTTTGCGTCTTCACCATCAACCCTGAAAGCTTACCTTGTAGAATTAGAGCCAGAGATAGGGGGAAAACCTATCGCTCTATGTCCGGATGCAGGGGCGATTCTCAACGACAATGTAATGCGCCAATATCAGAGAACTCATGACCTGCTAAAAGAATTGGGTCATAAAGTAAATGTCCTTTGGTGGCGACAAACAAGTAAAGATGACCTCGACCTTGACGATATGTTAGCCGCGGGTCGGGGCGATGAAATTGAGGAGATTACTTGGGAGAAATTTAAAGCGATCGCCCGCGATGCCAACAATTTTTGGAAAGAAACGACAAGCTTATTTCAGAACCTTAAGCAGCGCGTAGAGAACTCTTTCAAAGGATTTGGCACACCCCCAAGCCCAACACCACCAGAACCCAATCCAGAACCAAACCCAACACCACCAGAACCCAATCCAGAACCAAACCCAACACCACCAGAACCCAATTCGGAACCAAATCCAAAACCGCTGGATTATTTGGTCTATGTTCCTGGCTGCTTACCTAAACCTGAAGGATATATAGCTTTGGGATGCCCTCGAATTAAATTTAAAGAGGGGCAGAGGCAAGCTTTGTGGCGAGAGGCGGTAAAGAAGGGCTTCTTTCACATCCTAGATAAATCAGCACCGGGAACTGGTAAAAGCCATACAGCCGGAGTCGCTAAACCCAAGGATTTTGGGGCAGAAAAGCTCGTTTATTTTGCCGCTAATCACCGAAATCCGACGACACTTCCGATTGAAAAAAACTATTGGGATTTGCCTGTTAGGAATGCGGGGATGGCAGTTGACAAGACCCGCAAAACGCCGATGGGAAAAGACTATATTGTTCGCCCCAAACCTAAAGAAGGTAAAAAAGCTACTATCCCCGGAAATTGCAACCGACAAGGGCTTTTCGAGGTGATGTGGAAAAAAAATATTTTCGTTGAGGGGCGGGAAAATCCCATTTGCACAACCTGCCATTTGCAGAATGTCTGCTCTAGGGATACGGGAGAAGGCTTTGGATTTAAATGTGAGCGGAAGGAAACCCTTGAGGGAAGCCTAATACGCGCCCATCCAAATTCAGCACCAAATCCAAATGACCCTGATCCAACTGACAAGAAGGACGACGACAAGTTCGACTTCTCAAAGGTGGGGAATTTTTGGGACGAAGCTGGGACGCTTATCAATGCAGTGCAGGATGTTACTGTCGAGCTTGCTGACCTTGACCAGATTATGGGTTTAATAGAGAGCAAGCTACCTGCCATCCATAAAGCTCTAAAAGAACCACGGCTGGTATTGCGTCAGTTGCTTAATGAAGAAATAAAGCAACCCCATTACGGGTTTGACGATAGCGCTATCCGAGACTTGCTACCTCCCCCTCCAGAAAATTTATCGGACATCATTTCAGAACTCGAAGCCGAATTACAACCCGACTTTAGCTCATTAAATTCGACCGAGGAATACGATGTAGAGATGGAGGATTTACCCGATGAAGTGAAAAAGCGTTTTCGGGAGCGGCCATCCGAACTGATTGAGGATCTGGAAAAGTCGATTCCGCTAAATTGGCTTGTCCCCTTTCTAAAAGTGTGGAATAAAGAACCAGGAGCGCTCCGCTGCAAATTCGGAAAGCTAACGATTTGCAGGCGTGACGACAGACACAGCGACATTGCGGAAGCGTCCAAATTTAATATCTATTTAGATGCAACCATCAGGCCCGACGACCTAGCATTGCTTTTGGATATTGAGCCAGAAAATATCCTAGTCATAGAGCAGGACGTTCCCAACTACAACAACCTCCGGATTATTCAAATCACTGGGATGAATCGGCTCGGTAAGAAACGATCGGAATTTTTAATCAACAGAGTAGATGCACTCAAAACCGAGCTAACCTCCCGCCATCCTCAAATTATTCTCTTGGACTGGAAGGGTTGTGCTTCCGAAGGGGAAAAAAGCTGGTTCGTGGATTCTAGAGGCTCCAATGATTTTATCAACCGCCAAGTAATTGCATCATTCGGGATTCCCTGCCAAAATCTAGGCTCTTTGCAGTCTCGGTACCAGACGCTCACAGGTCGTCAAATATCACTGGATAAGAATAATCCACCAGATCCAGGCTTTCAAGCCTTTGTGGACGCTCAAACCCAAGCAGAAATCATTCAAGCTATCGGAAGACTTCGCGCTGAACGCCGTCCAAACGAGCAACTAACTTACTATTTTGCTGGCGACTACGACCTAAGTTTCTTAGAAGTGCCAATCGAGCAGATGGAAGCTTGTACCATCACACCCAAAGCTGGCAATGCTAAACAACAGACAGAATGGACGCTAATGGAGGTGGCTAAACAAATTGTCGCATCTGGAAATAAGCTAACCCAATCCGTTTTAGCGAAAGCTGCCGGAATCTCGCAAGGTAGAGTAAGCCAAGTCATGAAGGAATTGGGCGGGTGGAGAACCTTCCAGAAATTATTAGCGGCCCTATTAGATTCCTTTAATAGCCCGACTAATAATTTGAGCGACTTGCCGGAAGATGAGATTCTGATGGCAAAAAATTACTTGCCGTCAGTCATAGACCCTCCACCTGAAGATATGGCAGGTAGTGATACTCCCATCGATAAAGTCAAAAAGGTGGTGGAAATCGCCAAAATATTTCACGAGACGTTTGATTCAATCTTGGCGGCACTGCCTTTAGAGTCGAAATCCAAGCTTCTTAATTTATTGGTGTGCTTGATGCCTGGTGAGGTGCAGGCAAGGATTGGAACTGCTCTCTCAACCACGTAGCCGAGAGCAAATTTGCAGCTTGTTTTGACGAGCGTGCGATCGCGACCCGAATCTCCCAGCCCGAAAATTAATTTCTTTGTGCCAGGTGACAATGGCACCTATTCCCGCCTGCCCTCTCGCGGCGGGTTTGGGTTGCTCGTTGATTGTTGGACTGTGATGAAGCCGTGATGGAGCCGTAATGCAACCGTAATGGAGCTGTAATGGAGCCGTAATGGACTTTGCGATGGACTTTGCGAAAATGTTGCGTCGAAAACTGATTAACTTTTGCGGCAACTAGATGATGCGGGTGTTGTAGTTGAATCTGCTGAGTTTGCTGAAAATGCTAAAAGTGCTGAGGTTGATGAAACTGAGTCCTCGGTAGAAGAGATTGCTGAAGCTGCTGAAACTGCTGAATGTGCTGAAATCGACAGCCCGTGGGAGGAAACTCAAGAAAGTGATTCTCTAACTGTGGAACAGAAAAAGACGGAGGCAATGGTGCACGCAGCGACCGAGAAATTTCAGAGCTAAATGAGCAGGCGATCGCAATCTGTTTTTATGAGCGAGATTGCGATCGCCTAAACAGCCCCAGCCCATAAATAAATTCTTTTTGGCAGGTGTCATTGTCACCTAATTTCTGCTTGCCCTATTGCAGGGGTTGGATACCTGGTGTCTTCTTCTAGCTCCTGCTTTAATGTTGGAGCTAGGACAAATGACCCCTTGAAAATGACCTACAAGCATTTGACCTTGGTGTTCCTGCCTACCCCTTCCCGTGGCTCTCGTAGGTTGCTAGAACAGAATCCGGAAACTTCGAGAGCGTCTCCCCTGTATCAGGTTTCTGCGATGCGATCTGAAGAGCAACAACGCTTCGTGATCGCTTTCAGCCTCTACTCATCCCTACTCAATCTTCCAATTAGGCGTATAACCAGAAGTAACTTGGCTATACATTTGCAAGACCGATGCAGAAATACGTCCTGAGAGTTTTGCGATCGCCCATAGCGCTCTTGTAAAATCATTTTCAATTGTTGAGAATTCGCCCAGGAAAAAGTTTATGGCAGATATGTCCGGTCAAGACCCCTCGGAAATCATAATGGCAACAGTTGATGAAGAACGAAAAGGCGCAACTTTCAGCGGTACGGTCATCCTTGGTATACATCCTGAGGGTGGGCAAGTCGTTTTATTTAGCGACTTTTTAATTGAAGATTATAAAGGCGAACTTACCGCTCATCTGGCAACAGATGGCGATATAACGAAGAGCATTGATTTAGGCGAACTCAATCATAAAAACCCCAGTTTTTGGCTGCCAATTCCGCTGGGAACGGATACATCACCCTACAATACAGTCGTGTTGAGCGACAAAAAAAGCAAGAAAAAAATCCTGACGATCAATCTATAAAATTTGTAACATAGCTTGTAGTTCAGCCAAATTCGATTGCCCTCTTGTATAGAACCCATTTGAGATCTATTCCTGAAACTAAAAGCCTTGCAGCTAGCTGGTTTTATCCCTGTTCTTGCAAAAAACAGTCTTGTTAAGCAGGCTCTATCATTGATCGCAAAGTAACGGCTTACTTCAAAGCCAAGCACCCCAGCAAAAGATGTCAAATGGGTTCTATATCGCACCTGAATCAATTGAAGCATACCAATATTCCGTGAAGCGTCCGAGCGGCGCTTATTTATACAACAAGTTCACCTCAAAAGAGGTAATATTTTAGCCATCCGAACGTACTCAAAAAGTAAAGGTATTGCATTTATCTCACGATGATGACCCCCGCAATATTGAGGGGCGATTAGGGATTGAGCGACGTAATCAGCTCACTCAATTAAGAACCAAATTAGGAGAAATAAAATCACGGCTAACTGATGCTCAAACACTTTTGGAGTAATTCCAGTTTGTTCTAGCTATTGGGTTGATGTGCCAGCTAGAACAAATCGTAATCAGGATTTGCGGGGCAATTTGAGCCAGATGCGGGGCAATGTGCGGGGCAGTTGCGGGGCTGTAATGCTTGCTCGATATACCTCGCGGGGCAGTCGGGGCAGTTTTACTAATTGTTTATATTTTTGGCGTTTTAATTTTCCATTTCGGAGAAAGACAAAATCATTGAAAAAGAAAATTTCTTTTTTTTCAACGAGTTAAGAAATTGCCCCGATTGCCCCGCGAGGTATACACAATAAGGGTTCTTGCCCCGCTAACTGCCCCGCAATTGGGCCGCAACTGCCCCGCAGATTTTCATTATCGCGTGTTCTAGCTACTGAGGCGCTATGACAGCTAGAACGCTATTTAATTATTTTTTTTCAATGGTTTGGCTGTTCTGGCTCATTAATTCTGCCTATTCTTTGCAGACCATTCGCTTAGTAAAGCTTCGACCAATGCGCTATTCTTTAACTAATTTAGTTTTTCAATTTCTTCATCGGTAACTTAGAACTACAGGCAGCTCCTGCCACCAAACAAAAGACCAAGAGCAAGAAACTAGCCCAGACCCAGGAAGAAGAAAACCTGCTGGAGAAGCTGAAAAAGCAAGTTCCCTCAAAAACCAGAATCACGCTTGACCTTGACCCAGAAACCTACGAGCAACTATCAGAGTTAGCTGAGTACACGGGGCAGACCAAAGCTAAACTGCTACGCGCACTAATTCGGGAAATGGCAAAAATACTGCAAAATTAACAGTTAAAATAATCAGTTTAAATTTTCTTTAAGTAAGTTCGCTCTACGACGATAATAAGTTGACCGACTAATTCCTAAATGTTTGCAGATATCAGCGATGGTGTCGGGACTGGTATCAGCCAAGTTAATGGCAGTGGAAATCTTTTTAGAATTGTGTTGCTCTTTTCTACCACCCTTCCTGCCTCTAGCTCTGGCAGCGGCTAATCCAGCATTTGTTCTTTCTTTGATAATCTGCCGCTCAAATTCGGCTATTGCATCGAAGATGCTAAAGACTAACTTGCCGCCACTCGTGGTCGTGTCAATTGCTTCGGTTAAGCTGACAAACCCAATTCCTTTGGTGCTAAAGTCTTCAACCAGTGTCTGCAAATGTTTGAGAGATCGCCCAAGTCGATCCAGTCGCCACACAACCAAAGTATCGCCTTTGCGGAGTTGGTCGAGACACTGATCTAACCCAGGTCGAGATGAAGAAGCACCACTGGCGGTATCACTAAAAATCTTTTCACACCCAGCTTTTTTAAGAGCGTCTTTTTGTAAATTTAAGGTTTGGTCATTGGATGAAATTCTGCAATATCCAATTTTCATTAAAAATGTCTCATAACTCATCTATTAATTATCTCATGAGACATAGATAAAAAGACGGGTTATGAGACACGGCACAGGTACATTTGAGGCGCGTTGTGTCAGCTCAAAAAATATGTCTCATAAACGGTCGTTTGTGGGAGTCTATTCTAGAACTGATCGTTTTGATATTGCAGAAACTATCTAACAAGTCACTTGAAGAAATTACCAAACTTTCTGCTGAGCTGCTGACTCACTAAAATCTACTAATGCCATTAAGGACACAAAAGTCCAATAGTTGACTGGGCTTTTCTTGCGGCGATTAAAACTTTGAGAGGTGGCTTAATTCCGTTGAAAAAAGTAAAGCAGCCGAGCGGAGTTAGTATTATTTACACAATATCCTCAGCCCAGCCGAACTTTTTACAATCGCAATGTGTTAACGAGGGTAAGGTATGAATCTACAGATGGATTCGGGTTTAACAGGGCAAGTTTTATCGACGAGCGTTTGATTGTTGGAAAGGTAGAGGTAGGTCAGCTTTGTGAGTGTTGATAAGGGTTTGAGGTCAGCTATTTGATTGTTTGCGAGATTGAGGTGGTTCAGCTTTGTGAGTGTTGATAAGGGTTTGAGGTCAGCTATTTGATTGTTTGCGAGATTGAGGTGGTTCAGCTTTGTGAGTGTTGATAAGGGTTTGAGGTCGGCTATTTTATTGTTATTAAGTGAGAGTTCCTTCAGGTTACTGAATGTTGACAAGGGTTTGAGATCAGCTATTTGATTGTTTGCGAGGGAGAGGTAAACTAGGTTGGTGAGTGTTGACAGAAATTTGACGTCAGTTATTTGAGTGTTGTCGAGGTAAAGGTAGGTGATCTTTGTGAGCTTTGATAAGGGGCTGAGATCGGCTATTTTATTGTTATCGAGCGAGAGGTCGTCAAGCTGGGTGAGTGTTGACAAGGATTTGACGTCAGTTATTTTATTGTTATCGGCAGAGAGGTAGCGCAGCTGGGTGAGTGTTGATAAGGATCTGATGTCGGTTATTTTATTGTTATCGACGGAGAGGTGGCCCAGTTGGGTGAATGTTGATAAGGATCTGATGTCGGCTATTTTATTGTTATTGACGGAGAGAAAAAACAGGTTACTGAGTGTTGATAAGGGTTTGATGTCGGCTATTTTATTGTTATCAAGCCAAAGTGTAGTTAAGCTAGTTAGGGATGACAAGGGTCTGAGGTCGTCTATTTTATTGTTTGTTATTGAGCTGGAGCTGAGTCAGATTGGTTAGCGATGACAAAGGTTTAATGTCGGTTATTTGCTTTTCGTCAAGGTCAAGCGTGATACGAGTTGAAAGAAACTTGTCAGCCTGCTTACAATCTTGAGTTTTAGCCACTTGCAACAGGACGTCAACAGTGCGTCTTGTTTCCACACTTTGTTTATTTTTATTTAAACACCAATCAGCAAAGGTTCTAGAAGTAGCAGTTTGTGGACGGGGAACTGTCTTGGTAGAAGTAGTAGCCTGTGGAAGGCAGACAGTCTCGGTAGAAGAACATGAAACGAGCAGGAGAAGCGCTAGAGTACCCAGAGGTTTAAAGGGTAATAAAGCTCGTGGAATAGTTTGGTAAATGTTTAGTTGAGGATGCTTTTTGATTTTCATACACCTATCACCTATCTTCAAAATTCTGCTATGAGATAAGGTTAACAGAGGGCAATGAAAATGCCAAAGGTTAAATAGTCATCAGTTGAGAGCTTTTCAAGAGTGCAATCGCGTTAGTTATTGCCTTGCCAGTCCACGAGATTGAGTTATAACCTAGTCATTCGTACAAAAAACGTTTTAAATTTTCCCTTCCAGCCTCCTCTACTAGATACTGGCGAATCCGTAGAAATTCTGCATTTAGAACGCTTTAGTAAATAAAGTATTAAAGTTTGGATCGACGTGCAGAGCGATTTAGCAGCTTTTTAAAGTTACTCCACAGGAGGAAACTTCCTAACACTATCAAACTAGCTCCGAGCGGATAGACGAACCAACGATTATCCTGCTCCAGTTTTAGAGACTTGGCTTCTGAATTTTGCACAAATACATTAATCTCAGAGGCTTTGTCATGTGTAAAGGTAAAACCGTTATTAATTGGAAAGTAGAGTTTCCCGTCAGATGTTAGCAGGACAAGCTGACTTGATTTGCCATGTTTCTGAACGTCTGCTTTCTCTAAGCGATTGAGTGGGAAGGGAGTCACGGTTTCCCCTCGCAAACCAGACACCACGAGTTTACATATACCCAAAGACTGGAGGCGATCACATTCCAAGGTTGCCAGTTGGGGATTCAGCAAAAACATTCCACCTCGGACAACGAGAACAGCCCCTAGAACCGTTGCCCAGAATGATTCTTGGATATGTGCGGAAACACCCTGAAGTTCAAATGAAGTATATCGCCGTCCCGATTTTCTGGAATTTTTCTCAGAACTTCCCATGCTTGTCCTCTCCAGTTGGGAATTAAACAACAGAAGTGCCACCTTGGTGAGATACAAGCTGGTGCAGTCTTACTCCGGTTTGGGTTGTGAATTGTTTCAATTCAGAGCGCTCGTCAATCATCTGTAACCACGTATTGTTTGACGGTATATTGAGCATTGAGGAAGCAGCGATCGCATTTAGGGTAGCGGTTCAGGAGTCCTGCTCGATTAAACCAGAACCATCGATTGGAGTTGAGAGAGGATTTTCCTTCAAGTCGTCATACATACATTTCTCAACTGGCGATCGCACTGGCGTCCGATCCGGCTCTACATCGTCATAGAGGACTTTCCCGATATAGGACAGTCTAGACAATGAGGCGATAGCTCCACGCACTTGCGTATCGCTGACCTCCAGATAGGCATGAAGCTGGCTCAAATCCTGGTGTCCGCTAATTTGGGCAATGACTCTTAAGGGGATACAAGCGTCCGACATTTGAGTTAAAGCTGTACGCCGAAAGCTATGAGTGCTGACACCTTCAAGACCAATTTTTTTACAGGCAA
>NZ_JACJPF010000118.1 GCF_014695915.1 Trichocoleus sp. FACHB-40 | reverse complement strand
TGTAGAGTCGGCAGTAAAACAAATTGATAGAAGGTTGAAAATTTCAGGAGCGCAGTGGTTGATGAAAAATGTTAATCAAATGCTTAAGCTTCGGTGCGCCTACCTTAACGGATCAATATCCGTTTGATGCTCAAAAGCGCAAAACCGGGATGCTCCCAACTCCTCAATCTTCCAACGGATACCACACTCGTCTTGTACAGCATCAGTGGCAGATTGAGTTAAGTTGTTGGTTGCAACAAACTCCGGGAGAGTTGGTAGAGACAGTGACCCGGAACAGTTTCACCTTCTTGTCTTTGGGAAAGCCTCGGATTTTGATCAGTTTGCCTTGGTGTAAATCCTCGGCAGTCCAAACCAGTTCATCCACGCCCTGATAAGGTTGTGTACCGCCACTATCATCCATGCGTCGATTCGTTTTGAGCGGGCAGTAATACACCTTCTCCAGTTGGTCAATCTGTGCCATCAACTTTTGAGTCGCATACCAGCTATCCATCAGCACGGTCGTAAACGGTAACTGTTTGCTGTAAACTACCCCGTTGAGCATTGCCGCCACATGGTCTAGCTTGCGAAAGTCCATCCCCATCAGGGTCATAAAGGCGATAAGCAATCACCCAAAACTGTCCTGTTTTGTCATTGGCATACACGCAGCTAATCAACCCGATGCCCCGAATTACCCGGTGTTCGTTTCCACTGTATTGCCGTCGAGTCAGCTCGATTGATGCCGAATAGCGTTTGTCTAACACCGTGTCGTCGAACAGGATATAAGCGTTCTTAGTAAATTTCCAGCAGAGGTTCTACGTTATCCCACAAGAGGCGAGGGGTCAATTTCTCGCCACGCAAGTAGCGGTTGATGCGGTCATGACCGATACCATCAAGGTGATCAGCCAAATTTGTCATGGTGTAATTGATGGGACTGCTCAGTAAATACTGGCAGTAATCTAGTGCGAGTAAAGCTCATTCCTCTAGTCTAGGGGTTGCCTCTTCAGCTCCTCGCCTACTTCTGCGTAAGTCCTGACTCTTTCAGCAACGTCTGAATTTTTGGAATTAGAGACTGTTTGCTGTCCCCTCTATTTCTTAATTCTGAAGAACTTTGAGTGGTTCTTATTTCTCCAGAATTAAGGATATAGGGGCAAAATCATACAGGATTCAGTAATGCCCAAGGAAATTAGGCTGGACTTTGAACTTTCTTACGCTTCAAACCTAAAGCTGATAAGCCAGCAACCCCTAAAGTGATCGCCATTCCCGGTTCAGGTACAGTTTCATACTCAATCTTTTCACCAGGAAGCGATGGAACAAGCGAGGATGGACGACGCAGCTTAGTTGCTTGCTCATACGCGTAGGCATAACCCAACAAGTTGGGTTCGCTGTAGGCACTTCCAAAAAAGGAGAGAGCGATCGGTAATCCATCAGAGGTAAACCCGGCTGGAACCTGCACATCAGGGAAGCCAGTCAGGTTGGCGATGTTGGTAGCTGAGGTACCAGGACTACACACATAGGTCGGGTCTACAATGCCACTCCGTGGAGCTGCTGGACATCCAGATGTCGGATAGATAATTGCATCCAGATCGTTCGAGTTTAAGACATTCAGCGTTGCATTTTTGATTAAGGCACGTCCATTGTTTAAAGCATCTAGATAGTCAGGATTGGTCAGCAGACCTCTGCCTTCTGCCTCAACCAGCCGCGCCAACACACTAGGATTCACGGGAAACTCTGAGTTAACGACTTCCGGTGATTGGCTGATCTCAATCACCTCCGCTAATGTTTTGGGATAGTCAGCCGAGAGTGTTTCTAGATAATCAGCAATCTGCGCCTTAAACTCTGTATCAGAAATGGTACTGTATACTCCTCCGCGGGCTGCCAACACCTCTGGAGGAAAGGTGACTGACTCCACAACGGTTGCCCCTAATGCTTTGATTTCCGTGATCGCCTGTTCAATCGCTTGATCAATATCAGAGTTACGTCCGAAGAAATCTCTAGCAATCCCAATGCGTGCGCCTTGGAGTGCATTTTTGTCTAAAAACTGAGTGTAATCTGTAAAAAACTTACCCTCGCTCTCTTTAGTAACTGGATCATTGGGGTCAATACCCGTCATGAAGCCAAGTGTGATGGCAGCATCAGTCACCGTTCGGGTGAGTGGACCGCCCGTGTCTAGGGTTAACGAGAAGGGAATAATGCCATCTCGACTGGTGAGACCCAGCGTGGGTTTGATGCCAACTAGCCCGTTAGCAGCAGCCGGACCGCGAATCGAGCCGCCTGTATCGGTTCCTAAACCGATTGTGCCAAAGTTGGCAGCGATCGCGGCTCCAGGACCACCGCTTGAGCCTGCCGGACCCCGATTGAGGTTATATGGATTCTTGGTTTGCCCGCCTATAGAGCTGTAGCCACCACCAAGCGCTCCCCCATGTGCCCATTCATCTAAATTAGCTTTAGCGAGAATGATTGCTCCTGCATCGCGCAACTGTTTAACGACATATGCATCATCTGGTGGAATCGATCCTTGAAGGGCAACCGAACCAGCTGTTGTAGGCAGATCAAAAGTGTCAAAATTATCCTTCAAAATGACGGGGATGCCATGTAGAATGCTTCTTGGTCCGGTGGCTTGCCGCTCTAAATCCAGTGCTGCTGCTGTTTGAAGTGCATTAGGATTGACCGTAATCAGAGAGTTTAGTGCCGGACCTGCATCATCATAAGCTTCAATTCGATTGAGATAGAGTTGAACAAGCTCCTCAGAGGTTAATGCACCTGCATCAAAGGCACGATTGATGCTAAAAACGCTGGCTTCTTGCAGGTTGAACGTGGCGCTTTGAGAAGGTTTAGCACTTAGAACAAAGAGCGCTACTGGAACTCCTAAGGCAACCGTTGTTTGCTTTGCTAATTTGAACATGTTTTATTGCCTCACACAGGTAAATACACAGCCTAAATCAACAGCCTATCGAATAGAGACAGCCACAGTTTGTGCGTTCTTGCGAGTTACGCTGGCTCCACTCCAGCAGATACCCAAATGACCAAGTGATAGTAATAAACTGCTAACCGTAACGCGGAATTGTGACTTGCGAATTTCAGCGACGATTTGACTTTTTGTCTGTAGCTGAGTTTGACGGATTTGACTCAATCCCTGATCCCGCAGTCCTTCTATTCGCTGTTCTACAAATGCTGGGTTTGCTCTTGCTTGCTGAATATTTTCTTTAACTTGCTGCAACTGTGCACGTAGTGCTTCGGTTACCTCATCTCCCTGAAGCTGCTGCTCCAGTTGTTTTAACTGCTCATCATTAGACAACAAAGCATTGACCTGACTGCGCTGCTGTTCCAGTTGGCTATTCAGGTTGCTTTCAGCACGTAATGCTTCTTTATTGATCTGCTTTGACACTTCTGCATTGATCAATCGACTGGCATTAAAATGTAGCGGTGCAAACAGCAAAAAGACAATGCCCAACAGCCCAGAGAGCAGCAGCGTCATCGTAATTAAACTGGGGCGCGATCGCTTTCTTGATTGAGTTGGTTTAGGACTATTGCCAATCCAAAGCCCCATCGACAGTAAAGCAATTCCTACCATTGATATAACCCCCCGATCAACAATCTGAGTAATCCAATTGGTTAACCATCGGCTGTTAAGTAGATTAGGCGACAGAGTAAAGCTGATACAGTCAATCAGAAATAAAACAATGAGAACGACGCCAGCAATTTTTAAGGTCTGGGCGATCGTAGATGGTGATGCACCGCGACTAGCTAGTTTCATCATCTGTACTGCTTAAAGGTTATCTTCTTGTCTTCTTTTCCAACCCCATTGGCACGTCCAAACCTAATTAACTCTATAAAAGATGGACTCTTTTTGTTGCCAAGTTAATAAGCCTGTGCATTAACTGTAGGGAGATGTCATCTGGTAGCTATTTCTCCAAATGACACACCTCCTATACGGACTTGTACAGCGTTAAGCAGATTTGCTGCTACAAGGATTGAAACACTTATGAAAATAGGACAACGGTTTCAGGTTGATATTTGTTTTGTTTCTTGCCCCGCTTGATGACCTTAACTCCAAAGGCACTGATCCCTAAAACTGCTAGTGCCGGAATCATGCCAGGTTCAGGTACCGTTTCATACTCAATTTCCTCCCCAGAAAGTGCAGGAAACAAATCTGGAGGGCGACGAGCTTTAGTCGCTTGCTCAAAGGCGTAGGCATAGCCCAATAGCGCTGGCTCACTGTAAGCCCGTCCAAAAAAGGAAATTGTCACTGGCAAGTCATCGGAGGTAAACCCTGCCGGAACTTGAATATCTGGGAAGCCTGAAATGTTTGCAATATTTGTAGGCGATAGCCCTGGGTTACACACAAAAGTGGGATCAGTTATTCCAGGAAGTGGGCTCGCTGGACAGCCTGATGTGGGATAAATCAAGGCATCGAGACTATTGCCATTCAACAAGTCTAGAGCCGCATTGCGAACTAACGCTCTGCCATTGGTAAACGCATCTATATAATCAGGATCAGTAATGGATGCACTTGCCTGCTCATTCTTAAACAAATTTAAGCGCGTTGGATACTGCTTAAAAAAGTCATCTTTTTCTGCAAGAGCAATGATGTCATCAAGATCTTTGGGATATTGATCGCCTACGGTTGCTAAGTAATCAGGAATTTGATCCTTAAACTCTGGCCATCGAACTCGTGTGTAAATCGTTTCTTTGGCTGTAAGAATATCGGGCGGGTAAAAGACAGAATCAACAATAGTTGCTCCCAACGTTTTCATTTTGGCGATCGCATTCTCAACAATCTGATCGACCTCAGGGTTACGACCAAAGAAATCACGCGCCACGCCAATTCGTGCACCTTGCAATGCGTCCTTATCTAGAAACTGCATGTAGTCTTTGAAAAACTTACCTTCGCTTCCTAGCGTTGCTGGATCAGCGGGGTCAATACCTGCCATGATGCCAAGAGTAATAGCAGCATCTTCAACGGTTCGAGTTAACGGTCCTCCCACATCAAATGACAGAGCCAGGGGAATAATGCCGTCACGGCTTGTTAACCCTAACGTGGGTTTAATTCCCACCAGTCCATTAGCCGCCGCTGGACCTCGAATCGACCCACCTGTATCACTACCCGTACCAATCACGCCAAAGTTGGCAGCGATCGCGGCTCCAGTACCACCGCTAGAGCCAGCCGGGCTGCGCTCTAAGTTATAGGGATTGCTTGTTAAACCAGCGAGAGACCCACCCGGAACGCCAGCCGCAAACTCTGACATATTTGCCTTGGCAAAGATAACAGCTCCTGCATCCCGCAGTTGCTTCACCAAAAATCCATCATCTGGAGGCACCGACCCTTTAAGAACCGCTGAACCCCCTGTTGTGGGCATATCAAAGGTGTCGTAGTTGTCTTTGAGAATGACTGGAATTCCATGCAGTGGGCTTCTCGGACCCGTTGTTTGACGCTCTAGGTCTAACGCTCTAGCAATTTCTAGTGCATCTGAGTTAACCGTGATAATTGAGTTAAGGCTGTCATCGTAAGTATCAATTCGATTGAGATATAACTCAATCAATTGCTCTGATGTTAGTGCACCTGCATCAAACGCTTTGTTAATTTCAGAAACCGTCGCTTCTTCTAGCTGAAACGTTGCTGCTAACGCACCAATTGGAAGAAGCCCCAGTGCTATTGATTGAGCCACTACTAACGTAGCTGTTTTCATCATGCTTTTAAGCACAGTTTTAACTCCTATAGTCAAGTGAATGATTGATAGAGATTGAGTTAAGCTATACGGAATCCAACTGACAAAACTAGGCTGAAGTTTGCGTTTTCTTGCGCTTCAAGCTCAAAGCTGATAACCCAATAACACCCAGCGCGATCGCCACTCGTGGCTCAGGTACAGTCTCATATTCGATCTCATCTCCAGGAAGCGCTGGGAAAAGTGATGGAGGACGACGGTGTTTAGTTGTTTGCTCGTAGGAATACCCCAATCCAATGAGTGTTGGTTCATCAAAGGGACGGCCCCAAAATTGCAGTCCTGCGGGGAGTGTATTATTGACGGTGTAACCCATTGGCACTGTGATTGCTGGAAAACCTGTGGGTGGAGCAGTGATACCGCTGTTATTACCATTTGGACTAGTTTCATCACCTACTAACCGAGGCGGATTGCTCCAGGTTGGAAAGATGAATGCATCATATTTGTTGGAATCGAGAACATCTAACACTGCCGTACGCATCACATCTCGGTTTGCCTCTGCTGTCTGACAAACTGCTCGCTGTTCAGGTGGTACATCCTCAACAGCCGCTCCAGCAATCAGGCTCTCAGTAACGGTTGGGTCAAACTTTCCAGACGCAATAATTTCGTCTAGGGATTTTACTGGAGCGTTGGGTCCAAGGCTAGCCAAATAGTTATTAATGTCGTATTCAAATCGGTTGCAGCTACCTGTAGCAGTTACCAGTGCGTCAAAGTCAGGGATCACAGTAGGCTCAACAATCGCACCCTGGGATCTTAAATCAGCGATCGCCTCATCCATTAACTTCTCAATCTCTGGACTAGCCGTTGCTGCTCTGGTACTTCCGCTGGATGGTCTAAACAACTCATCCAACACTCCCAATCTCGCTCCCTCCAAGCTGTTTTTATCGAGAAATTTGCTGTAGTCGGGAAGCGTTAGATTTTTCACCGCTTCAGTTGATGGATCGGCTGGATCGTAGCCTGCGATCGCTTCAAAAACGAGTACAGCATCTTCAACCGTTCGTGCCATTGGCCCACCAATATCACGGTAGAGATTGAGCGGGACAATGCCATCGCGGCTGGTTAGACCAATCGTAGAGCGAATACCAACCAGAGCATTGTGAGAAGACGGACCTCGAATCGAGTTACCTGTATCAGTTCCCAAGCCCACTGTTCCAAAGTTGGCCGCGACTGCTGCTCCTGTTCCGCCACTGGAGCCAGCAGGAACACGGCTCAGATCATAGGGGTTACGAGTCGTTCCTAAAATCGAACTCACACTGCGCTGAGCGCTAAAGGCAAACTCCGCCAAATTCGACTTTGCCAACACGATCGCGCCTGCATCGCGCAGCCGTTGCACCTGGAATGCATCATCAGGTGGAATCGAACCTGCAAGCGATAAAGAGCCTGCCGTAGTTTGTAGATCAAACGTATCGTAGTTGTCTTTAACAATAATTGGAATTCCATGCAAGGGGCTACGCGGGCCATAAAGCTCACGCTCTAAATCTAATGCTCGCGCTGTTTCCAATGCATTTGGATTAGTCAAAATAATAGAATTAAGTGGAGTTTCTCCGGCTTTGTCATACGTCTCAATGCGATTGAGATATAGCTGCACCAACTGTTCAGAGGTCAGTGCATCTGCATCAAATGCGCGATTAATTTCGGCGATCGTTGCTTCTTCTAATCGGAACGTTGCGGCCAACGCTTCAAAAGGAAGAAGCCCTAATGCTATCGTTTGAGCCACTACTAAAGTAGCCGCTTGCTTCATGCCTTTCAGCACAGTATTCGCTCCTATAATTCGGTGAATGATTGATATAGATTAGGTTGATGTACAAAAAACATTAGGCAAGATCAGGGTTTGCTTTGCGTTTTCTTACGCTTTAAGCCTAAAGCTGATAATCCAATAACACCCAGCGCGATCGCGAGTCCTGGTTCGGGTACGGTTTCATATTCAATTGTTTCGCCTGGTAAGGATGGAAACAGAGGTGAAGGAGCACGTAGCTTGGTGGCTTGCTCATAGGCATAAGCGAAACCTAGGAGAGTGGGTTCACTGTAATCGCGTCCCAGAAAAGAAATCGTAGTGGGCAGCCCATCCGATGTAAATCCGGCGGGAACCTGAATATCTGGAAATCCCGAAATGTTCGACAGGTTGCTTGCAGATGGACCAGCTGTACACACAAAGGTTGGGTCTACAACATTAACAATGGGACTGGCAGGGCAGCGTGCTGTGGGATAAATCAACGCATCGAATTTGTTGCTGTCTAAAATAGACTGGAGCGTATTTTTGACGTAAGGGATACCAATGGTTACAGCGTCAATATAGTCAGGATTGCTATATCCTCCGCTGGCTAAGTTTGTCTTATAAACTTCAATTCGTCCTGGATTAACTGGAGTTGTCGAGTTTGCAATTTCAGCAGATTCACTAATCGCAATCAGCTCTTCGAGAGTTTTTGGATAGTCGTCTGAAAGCGTTGCTAAGTACGTTTCAATTTGAGGTTGAAACTCTGAATCGAAGATTAAACTCGATATTCTACTTCTCTCCGTCAAAAACTCCTCTGAAAGCGTGATTGGTTCAACAACTGCTGCACCTAACTCTTTCAGTTCTTCGACCGCATAGCCAATCAGCTGATCGATCTCGACATTCCCTCCAAAGAAGTTAGTGACGACTCCAAACCGAGCACCTCTTAAGGCATCCTTCTTCAAGAATGAGGTGTAGTCGTTAAAGAATTTACCCTCACTATCTAGGGTGACAGGATCGCTAGGATCAACGCCAGTCATAATGCCCAATGCGATCGCAGCATCCGTTACAGTTCGCGTTAGCGGTCCACCCGTATCAAAAGATAAAGCCAAAGGAATAATGCCATCTCGGCTAAGAAGCCCTCGCGTAGGTTTGATGCCAACAATTCCATTGGCTGCTGCTGGCCCGCGAATCGAACCACCCGTGTCGCTTCCTGTTCCGATTACACCAAAGTTGGCTGCGATCGCCGCTCCTGTTCCACCACTAGACCCAGCTGGACCCCGATTTAACATATAAGGGTTAACCGTTTGCCCACCAAACGAGCTATAACCATTCCATCCAGCGGTGAGGGCAAACTCACTTAAATTAGCTTTCGCAAAGATTATAGCTCCTGCATCTCGAAGCTGTTTGACCAGGAAAGCATCATCAGGTGGAATCGAGCCTGCAAGCGTATCAGAACCGCCTGTAGTGGGCATATCGAAGGTGTCGTAATTGTCCTTTAAAATGACTGGAATCCCATGTAGCGGGCTTCTCGATCCAGTCACTTGGCGCTCTAGGTCTAACGCTCTGGCGATTTCCAAGGCATCCGAATTGACCGTAATGATTGAATTGAGGCTGTCATCATAGGTTTCAATTCGATTAAGATATAACCCAATCAATTGCTCAGATGTTAGCGCGCCCGCATTAAACGCTTTATTGATGCTAGAAACTGTCGCTTCTTCTAGCTGAAATGTTGCGGCTAACGCACCAATCGGAAGAAGCGCTAGCGCTATCGTTTGAATAGCTACATTAGTAGCTGTTCGCTTCATGCTTTTTAACACAGTATTCGCTCCTATAATCAGGTGAATAATTGGTGTAGCTAGGATTAGCTCTACAGAATTCAATCAACAAAATTAAGCTGGACTTCGTGCCTTCTTACGCTTCAAACTTAAAGCTGACAGCCCGAAGACACCTAAAGCGATCGCCACTCCTGGCTCTGGCACGCTTTCATATTCGATCGTTTCACCCGCTAAAGATGGAAATAGGCTAGGAGTTCGCCGATTTTGGGTTGCTTGCTCGTAGGAATAAGACAACCCAAGCAGTTCCGCTTCACTAAACGGTCGTCCTGAAAACTCAATGCCAATCGGTAGTCCAGCCGATGTGTAACCTGCGGGTACAACAATTCCTGGCAACCCAGCGATCGAGGTGAAGGGATTATCTGACTCTGGATCAGGTTGACCAATAACTCCGGGGGGCACAGTTTTCATCGGATACACAATCGCATCTAGATCTAGTGCATCCATGACTTTGAGCGTCTCATTTCTGAGGAAACTGCGCCGAGCAATCAGCTCATCATAAACTGGATTGTTTTCTAGCGATTCCACTGCATCAGAGCCAATTAGCCCACCTTCTAGCCGAGGAAGATATCTACCATCTTCAATAATCTCTGTTAGAGATTTGACGGGTGCATCAGGCCCAAGACTTTCGAGATAATCATTTAAGGCAAACTTAAACTCCAGGTTGTTAACACGGGAATTGGCAAGGAATCCAAATACGTCAAAACCCAGCGTTACATCATCAACAATTGTGGCTCCTTGCGCTTTCATGTCGGTAATCGCCGTCTCAATCACCGCTAGCCCCTCTTCATGAATTGGACCTGAACGGAACAAATCCCGAAAGACCCCAACTCGTGCGCCAGCTAAAGCATCTTTATCAAGAAGACTGGTGTAACCCCCTGCTGGAATTTGACCGATGCTCTTAGCCGTTACTGGATCGGACGGATCAAAGCCTGCAATAATATCGAGTACGATCGCTGCATCCGTTACAGTGCGAGCAAGAGGACCGGTTCGATCCTGAGTAAATGAAAGAGGAACGACCCCACCTCGGCTCACCAATCCTTCAGTTGAGGCAATGCCCACCAAACTATTGTTTGCAGCCGGATTGCGTATAGAAACACCTGTTTCAGTTCCCAAACCAATCGTGGCAAAGTTAGCGGAAATTGATGCGCCTGTGCCACCGCTTGATCCACCAGGCACGCGATCTAATGCGTAAGGGTTCTTTGTTTGTCCACCAACCGAGCTTAGCCCCGATGAACCTCTAGCAAACTCATCTAAGTTAGTTTTACCTAAGATAATTGCCCCAGCATCTCTTAACCGATCAACCACAAATGCATCATCGGGGGGAATTGAATTTTGCAGGACAGTCGCTCCCGCACTCGTTGGCAAGTCAAATGTATCGTAGTTGTCCTTTAAAAGAATTGGAACGCCGTGCAGGAGGCTTCGCGCTCCAGTGGTTTGGCGCTCTAGGTCGAGTGCTGCTGCAACCTCTAGTGCATCAGGATTGATAGTGATAATAGAGTTGAGGCTAGGCCCCTTGTCGTCATAGACTTCAATGCGATTTAGGTAGAGCTGCACTAACTCTTGTGATGTGAGTGCGCCAGCATCAAACGCCCTGTTGATGCTAGAAACCGTTGCTTCTTCAAGTTGAAAGGTTCCTGCCAACGCTCCTAACGGAAGAAGACCTAGTGCGATCGTTTGAGCTGCTACTAAAGCAGCCGTTCGCTTCATGCTTTTCAGCATTATGTTAGCTCCTATAGTTAGGTAAAAGATTTAGCGATGAAAGTACTGCATACGGTGCGTTAGAACTGTTTTGCATCAACGCAAACAACAGTTTGATTGTCAATAAGTTCTTCATAAGCTAAGGGCAATATTGTTTCGTACTGACCTCGATTTTGACCTTTACGCCGCTTGACGAATTTGATTCCAACGCTGACTCCTAGCACAGCCAAAGCTGGAATCATGCCAGGTTCAGGCACTGTTTCGTATTCAATCTCCTCTCCTGGAAGGGCAGGGAAAAGTGGTGGTGGACTACGGAATTTTGTTGCTTGTTCATAGGCGTAAGCGTATCCGAGCAACGTGGGTTCACTGAAAGCACGACCAAAAATAGAAATGGTTAGCGGCAACCCATCAGATGTGAATCCCATTGGCACTTGGACATCAGGGAAACCAGTAATGTTCGCGATGTTTCGTGCAGCAGGGACAGTTTCATCACAGATATAGGTTGGGTCTTCTACTGTGTAAATGGGAACAGCAGGACAATTTCGAGTTGGATAAATTAACGCATCAAGGCCATTACTATTCATCAGGTCTAAAACAGTTTTCCTCACAAATGGAATACCATTTTCGACCGCATCAATGTAATCGGGGTTGCTTAGCCCTCCGCTTGCCAGGTTTCGCCTGTATGACTCAATACGCCCAGGTGCAACAGAGCGATCGGAGTTTACGACATTCGGATCAGTACTAATGGCTAGAATTTCTTCCAGTGTCTTGGGATAATCTCCCTCTAAGGTGGACAGATACGTCTCAATCTGAGGTTGAAACTCTGAATCAAATATGAGTGTTGATATCCGGCTCCGCTCTTCAAGAAATTCCTCAGAATAGCTTGTCTCAACGATGGTTGCTCCTAAGTCAGCTAATTCCGCAACAGCATCATCAAATAACTGATCTACCTCGACGTTGCCGCCTAAGAAGTTTTGCAATACGCCAATACGCGCTCCTTGAAGTGCATCCTTGTCGAGAAACTGCGTATAATCCTTAAAAAACTTACCTTCGTTCTCAATCGTCACAGGGTCAGCAGGATCAATCCCTGTCATAATTCCCAAAGCGATCGCAGCATCTTCTACCGTCCTTGTCATAGGTCCTCCAGTATCGAAGGACAAGGCTAATGGAATAATCCCATCGCGGCTCAACAGCCCTAAAGTAGGTTTAATTCCAACAAGCCCATTATGAGCAGACGGGCTACGAATTGATCCACCTGTGTCGCTTCCTGTGCCGATTACACCAAAGTTAGCAGCGATCGCAGCACCAGTACCACCGCTCGACCCTGCGGGTCCACGGACCAAGTTGTAAGGATTTAACGTTTGCCCTCCAAAGGAGCTGTATCCATCCCGTCCTCCACTGGAAGCAAACTCACTCAAGTTAGCTTTAGCAAGGATAATAGCTCCTGCATCTCGCAATTGTTTGACAAGGAAAGCGTCATCTGGTGGAATTGAGCCTTCTAAGGTAATTGATCCACCCGTAGTAGGCATATCAAAAGTATCGTAATTATCTTTGAGAATGACTGGAATTCCGTGCAATGGGCTTCTTGATCCCGTTGTTTGACGCTCTAAGTCTAATGCTCTGGCAGTTTCTACTGCATTTGGATTGATCGTAATGATTGAGTTAAGAGTGTCATCATAAGTCTCAATTCGATTGAGATATAGCTCAATCAATTGTTCTGATGTTAGTGCGCCTGCATCAAACGCTTTGTTGATTTCAGAAACAGTCGCTTCTTCTAGCTGAAACGTTGCTGCTAACGCTCCTAGTGGAAGAAGCCCCAGTGCTATTGTTTGAGTCACTACTAACGTAGCCGTTTTCATCATGCTTTTAAGCACAGTCTTAGCTCCTGTAGTCAAGTGAATGATTGATGTAGGATTGGGTTGAGCTATAGAATTTTCAATGGACAGAATTAAGCTGGGTTTTGTGTTTTCTTACGCTTCAAACTGAAAGCTGATAGTCCAGCAACGCTTAATGCGATCGCCATTCCGGGTTCAGGTACAGACTCATATTCAATTTCCTCGCCAGTAAGAGTAGGAAAGAGTGTTGGCGATTGCCGATTTTGAGTTCCCTGCTCATAGGAGTAGGCGAGACTAATGAGAGTAGTTTCACTGAAGGGTCTACCAAAGAACTCAATCCCAATTGGAATCCCAATCGGCGCGGTGTCAGAAGGGGTTGAGAAACCAGCCGGAACAACGAAGCCTGGGAAACCTGTTCCCCACGCGAGAATTCCATTCCGGTCAGCTTGTGGTTCACCAACGGGAGCTACGAGGCGTTGTTGATGGGGATATACCAGTGCGTCAAACTGATATTGATCCATTAGATCAAGCAGAGTTTCCTTAAACGCTTCGCGTTGCTGTAACCGTCGTAGATATTCAGAATTTTGAAGTGGAGACTCGATTGCTTGAGCTGCTTCTAGTGAAGATTTGATTGATGGATCATAGAGACCAGATGCAATAAGTTCCTCTATCGTTTTAACAGGAGCATCTGGTCCGAGGCTAGCAAAATAGGCATTGAGTGTTTCTTTAAACTCATAGCTCGTCACCGAAAGATTGGTTGTTAACTCAGTGAAGTTAGGAATAGAAACGGGAACAACTGTTGCTCCTAAGCTTTCCATTTCCTCTAGCTCAGCATTGATAACAGAATTCACCTCAGCATGAATCGGCTCCTGTCCAAATAGATCTAAAACAACACCTAATCTGGCTCCTTTGAGACCATTCACATCTAGAAAATCGGTGTAACTTTCTGGCACTTTACCAATACTGGTAGCGGTCACTGGATCTGCGGGATCATAGCCTACCATTGCATCCAGCATTAAAGCTGTATCAGCAACGGTGCGTGTAATCGGTCCAGCCGTATCTTGGGTAAAGGAAATAGGAACGATGCCGTCACGACTGAGTAACCCTATCGTCGGACGCAATCCGACCAGACTGTTGGCAGAAGCTGGAGAGCGGACAGATTGCCCAGTATCAGAACCCGTCCCAAGCACAGCAAAATTGGCAGCGATCGCTGCCCCTGTTCCTCCACTCGATCCGCCTGGTGTTCTACCTAAGTCATACGGGTTCAAAGTCTGCCCAGCTAACGAACTGATTGTATTACCACCAGATGCATACTCAGTTAGGTTTGCTTTGGCAATAAAAATTGCCCCTGCTTCTCGCAAACGCGCTACTGTAAAGGCATCATCCAAAGGAATTGAATTTTTCAATGACAGGGATGCTGCTGTGGTGGGTAAGTCAAAGGTGTCAAAGTTGTCTTTTAGAATGACTGGAATTCCATGTAACGGGCCTCTCGGACCCGTTGTCTGACGTTCTAGATCTAATGCTCTCGCGATCTCCAGCGCATCTGGATTAACCGTAATAATTGAGTTAAGGCTGTCGTCATAAGCCTCAATTCGATTGAGATATAGCTCAACTAATTGCTCAGATGTCAATGCACCAGCACCAAACGCTTTGTTAATTTCAGAAACTGTCGCTTCTTCTAGCTGAAACGTTGCTGCCAAGGCTCCTAGTGGAAAAAGTCCTAATGCTACCGTTTGAGCAGCGACTAACATAACCGTTCGCTTCATACTTTTCAGCACAATACTAGCTCCTATAGTTAGGTGAAGAATTTAGCAATGGGAGTAGTACATACGGTGCATTACGGCAAAGCTGTAGTGCACCATTGGTGTCTTAGAACCTGTTTGCATCAACACAAACAATGGTTTGATTGCAAACAGCTTCCTCATAAGCTATAGGCAGGATCGTTTCGTACTGGCCTTGGTGTTGACTTTTACGCCGCTTGATAAATTTGATTCCAAGAGCGCTAACTCCTAGCACAGCTAATGCTGGAATCATTCCTGGTTCAGGCACAGCTTCATACTCAATCCTTTCACCAGGAAGTGATGGAACAAGTGGCGAGGGAGCGCGTAGCTTCGTTGCCTGCTCATAGTCATAGGCATAGCTGATTAGCTTTCCTTCCTCATAGGGTTTTCCAAAGAAGGAAATAGCTGTAGGTAATCCCTGTGAGCCAAACCCCATTGGCACAACAATGCCTGGGAATCCAACCGAACTATAGCCTGCTATGGTTGCAGGGCTAGGAATGCTCGATCTCACAAAGTTGGGATCATTAACAGAGTAAACCGGATTATTAATGGGAGGTGCAAAACTGGTTTGGTACGGAAAGACAAGCGCGTCTAAATCGTAGGCATCAAAGAGTGCAAGCTTTAGCTCCGTTGCTTGAGGCAACACATTCTCGATGAGATTCTTATAAGCGGGATCGTTAGTAGATGTAGCGGCGGCTCTCTTCAATAAGTCGAGAACGCTGTTCTCCACAGGAAGCGGAGATTGATTGACTTCCGTTTCGTAGATCTCGATAAACTCCTCTACGGTTTTGGGAATCTCTGGTCCAAGAGTTGCTAAATAAGCATCCCAATCCGCTTTAAAGCGGTAATCGGCGATCGTTCTAATATTAGGTCCCTGACCCCGAACAAAGAAATCAATAAATTCTGGAGAGAAGAGGACAGGATCGATGATCTCGGCTCCCAATTCTTCTAATTTGGCAATCGCCTGCTCTGCAAGCGCATCAATTTCTGGATCGCCACCAAAGAAATCACGCGAAACACCCAGGCGAGCCCCTTTCAGTGAACCTTTAACGAGAAAATTGGTATAGTCTTCAGCAATCTTTCCTTCGCTCTCAAGGGTAAGGGGGTCAGCAGGATCAACACCTGCAATGACATTGAGCAGAAGAGCCATATCCGTTACGGTACGAGCCATCGGACCTGCTGTATCAAAGGTCAGATTTTTGGGTGCAATACCATCTCGGCTGATCAGCCCTGTTGTTGGTCTCAGCCCCACAATGCCGTTAAACGATGCGGGGCCTCGCACAGAGGTACTAGTGTCGGTTCCAATAGCAAGAACACTCAAGTTGGCAGCAACAGCCGCTCCAGAACCACTACTGGACCCTCCTGTGTTGCGATTGAAATTATAAGGGTTAAGGGTTTGCCCATCGATCGTGTTGTAGCTACCGCCAGCAAATTCTCCCATTGCGGCTTTGCCTAAGATGATCGCTCCAGCATCCCGCAACGCTTGAGTGATAAAAGCATCATCAGGTGGAATAGAATTCTTCAAGATGACTGAGCCATTGGAAGTTGGTAAATCAAACGTGTCGATATTGTCCTTCAGGAGGATAGGGATTCCATGCAACGGGCTTCTAGGACCATAGAGCTGCCGCTCTAAATCTAGTGCTGCGGCTGTTTCCAAGGCATTTGGATTGATCGTTGTAATTGAATTTAGCTTAGGTCCACTATCTTCATAAGCTTCAATGCGGTTGAGATAAAGCTGCACCAGCTCCTCAGCGGTCAGTGCCCCTGCATCGAATGCTCTGTTGATTTCGGCAATTGTTGCTTCTTCTAACTCAAATGTTGCAGCTAGCACTGATATTGGTAACAACCCCATAACAAAGGCTTGAGTCATTAAAATAACCGCCGATCGTTTGATGGTTTTGAGCATGAAGCACCCCTGACAATTGATGAATGAATAACGGTGAATGAAATGAATAAGTGACCATCAAGTACTGAAAGTAAAGAATGTTAGTCTCAAAATTGCTGGATTATTTTCTTTTTGATTCCAATGGAAAACCGAGGTTGTAGAGTTTAGGATTCTAAAACCTTGTCCGCACAGGTAAGACAAATGAATTGTCAAAGCTGGCTGTTATATTAAGCCAGTTGGTACGAGAGTATTTAAGAGTACAAACAAGTCTGTTTTTGTTCTGTAGAATACAGTCTTGCAATTTTATCTAAAAGTTTTTCCAATCTCACACCAAAGGAGGATTTTGAACAGAAATTTACAGTTATGAGTTGAGAGGATGTTTGAAAAGGGTTGAGGAAGCAAACTTTATGCCTGCCTTGACACAATCTATTTGGGCGTTGCTGAAACAATAATGCTTTTTGAGGCAAAATGGAACTATTAAGCAATCTATCCCATGGTGGGAAATGAAGTGTCCAAAGTGTAACGCAACCCAGGTGTCCAAAAACGGTCATCGTAAAGGTAGACAGTGCTACAAATGCTTTTCAGTGTGGTCGCCAGTTTCTAGATCATTACCGATCCTGGCAGTATTCCAAGGATGTCAAACAACTGTGCCTGAAAATGTACCTCTCTTGTCTTGGGACTTAGAGGCATTGAACGAGTCACGGATATTCACCACACGACCATCCTGCATTGGGTTCGAGCCGCTGGTTTGTCACTACCGGATGCTCCAGAATCCGAAGAAATTCCGGAGATCGCAGACGTCGATGAGCTTCAGACCAATGTTTGCAACAAGCAGAACAAGCTATGGATTTGGACTGCGGTTAATCACTTTCAGGCGGGTATCTTGGCATGGGTAATTGGAGATCGTAGTGCAAAAACTTTCCAACCTTTATGGTTAACACTCAAATGCTTCAGGTGCTTTTTTTATGTCACCGATGGGTGGTCAGTTTATCCAATGTTTACCCTTGGATGGACACCACATCGTCAGTAAAACCTATATGACTCGTATTGAAGGAGAAAATACTCGTTTACGTCATTATCTGGCTCGATTACATCGTAAAACCCTGTGCTACTCCAAGTCAGTTGAGATGTTGAAGTGTTCGCTGCGCTTACTTCTGCATTATCAGGAGTTACGCAGTTGAACTGAAGATGCGGTAAAAGGAGGGAATGAATCCACCAAAATACACCGCTATTGAATACATCAACTTCCTGATTGGGACGCAAAAGGCATATAGTTGTAGCGAAG
>NZ_JACJPF010000117.1 GCF_014695915.1 Trichocoleus sp. FACHB-40 | reverse complement strand
GTCTCGATTAGTCCGAAAAACCTTATCGTTTTCCAAGTCCTTAGAGAATCACATTGGTGCCATTTGGTATTTTGTGCATGATTACAATGCATCATTACTTGTTTAGCACCACCCGTGTAGCAAACGGCACCGATGCCGTAGCCAATATTCTCAAGCGCGATCGCTTGGCTCTTTAAGCTCAAAATGGAATATCGTCGTCGTAGTCGCTATCAGTGGAAAAAGGATCGAACGGGTTCGGCTGAGTATTTTCCGGTTGTGATTGCATATCAATCCAGCGCTTTGCCAAGGAGAGGGCTTCTTCCTCTGTCTTAGCGTTATGAACGGGTATAATACACTCGCCGCCAGCACTCCAAACTTGGACGCAGAACACTGGTCTTGCTTCGATGAGCCAACCCTTGTAAATTTCTGGCGAACTCATAACTGACACCATCCAGAGCGACTACAAGAATATTTTCCTTAACCTAGCACGCTCATACCAGACAATAGCGCTCAAAAGGTTTTTTTAAACGTAACACGTCCGACTAATTTATAGTGAGTTTTACAGGGGTTTATGTAATATTTTTGTTAAACGTTATTTTTGTAATTTCATCAAATGAGACAACTCCTCAAGCAAATCTTCAGGCGGATACTGCCTATCGCCCTAATAGTTTTGGTATTGGGGCTGGTAGCGGCACCAGCAAACGCTACAGGCGTTTATCAAATTCCTAATCTTACCGCAGGCGATCGCGCTTGGATTCTCGATAAAGCTGAAGTCCTCAGCCGTCTAAACGAAGGCGCAATTAGCAAAAATCTAGACGATTTAGCTAAAACTACCGGAAATCAGGTGAGATTTGTGACTATCCACCGCCTTGACTACGGGGAAACAGTGCAAAGTTTCACTAATCAGCTGTTTGAAAAATGGTTTCCCACAGAAGAAGCGCAAGCTAATCAAACCTTACTGGTTATCGATAGCCTGACTAACGATGCGGCGATTCGCAGCGGCGACAAGGTAAAGTCTGTGCTGACAGATGAGATTGCCAAGAGTGTTGCTTCTGAAACTGTACAGGTGCCATTGCGGGAAGGTAATAAATACAATCAAGCTTTAGCGGATGCAAGCGATCGCTTAGTTGCTGTACTCTCAGGAGAGCCAGACCCAGGCCCCCCTCAAGTCACAGATACGGTTAAGGTAGCCAGAACTTTTAAAACCGCAGAAGAAACTGACACTGACAACGCTACCGTTTGGGTAATTGGCTTACTGATTGCCGCCACCGTGATTCCGATGGCAACTTACTTCTTCTATCAAGGCTTCTCCGGCTAATCCTGAACGTACTCCTGCCGATTAACTAAAGCCAACTCAGCCCGAACAAATTCTCGCCCCAGATAAGCTGCATGATCCAGCATTGTCACCGGGCTGGGCTGAGTTTCCTCAAAAATTTTGACGCAAAGTTCCTTAGCGGTTCTCCCAGTAAATAGCGCTGCGTGGGTACGTTCCACCTTGCCTCTTACGGGGATGGGTTTCCCGGTTTCTGGATCGACGGCTAAACCGCGATCGCTAATTATATTGGTGAAATGTTTGGCACAAATTTGTCCAGCTTCCCGATCCAGGTAAATAATAAAATATCCGCCCGGATCTAAGTTAATAAAACGCTTGGAAAGCTTATCATCAATTGCCGCTAAAGTTAAATCAATTTGATTCATACAAAATCAGGCATCATCCACACACTATTTTTCTACCTATTTTCAGTTTAATGCCTTCTCTCTTTTTTTTGCGGTCTATCCGCTATTACCTAACATCTGATGCTAACGCCTAGCGACTGATTCCTCTAAATCCTTCTATTGCTCTACAGCAAACTTAGTTAATTGCTCATACTCTGTGTTTTGACTTATTATTTTATGTGTGGTAAAAGTTTATCCACAAATTACGCAACTTAATATTGTCAATTCCAAACTTCAGTTAAATCTAGAACAAACCCAAGTAAAACATCTTCACCTGACAAAGTTACAGGATTATCCAACACTTCCACATCCTGGCCTTGCCTGTAAATTTCCACCTTCGTGTTTTTTCGGTCAATCAACCAACCTAAACGCGCTCCGTTTTCCATGTATTCCCTCATTTTGGTTCGCAGGGGTTTGATGTTGTCACTTTCAGAGCGTAGTTCCAGCACGAAGTCAGGACAAAGAGAAACAAAGCTTTTTCGTTCTTCGGGGCTAAGAGCATCCCATCTGTCTTGACGCACCCAAGCTGCATCAGGAGAACGATCCGCGCCGTTGGGGAGATGAAAGCCAGTTGAAGAGTTGAACGCCTTACCGAGTCTAGTCTGACGGTTCCACAACCAGAGTTGCCCTTCCATATCCAGGTTTCTGTTCCCTGTCTCGCCTCCTGTTGGTGGCATAAGAATTAACTCTCCTGTAGCAGTGCGCTCTAATTGTAAATCTCGATTAGCGATCGCCAACTCAACGAACTGCTCGTGGGTGAGTGTAAGGGTTAGTGTCGGTGGGATATTGACGGCAATGGCTTGGGGTAAGTTGACTTGTGTCATCGTTTTTGACTTATGACAGCTACTTTTTTAAACGAACCGCTGAGGCACACAGTACACAGAGCAAATGCAAGGAGAGAAGTTTATAAATGATTTAGGATTGCTTTAGATGCAAGATGGCAATTCAATCAAAAGTTATTGGCTTGTCGGTATCACGCTGAGCAAATGGTAACTCTTGGTTAATAGCGTCAATTTCTTGTTGTTCGTAATTGTTAATTTCGTTGATATGATTGCGGAGAATTTGACCAAAACGTGGATTGTAAAATCGGTGCATACTGTGATTGGGCGTAGCTGGGAAACCGCGACGTTTTTTATGCCGCCCACCTGCACCTGGGTCAAAAGATTGGATGTTGTGCGCGATCGCCCACTCAATCGGCGTATAGTAACAAGCATCAAAGTGCAGACAGTCAATATCCTGTAAGCTTCCCCAATAGCGTCCATAAAGTTTGTCGCCCTTGGTGAGACAAAAAGACATTCCCGCTGGTTGACGGTTATCCTGCTCATTGTATGCCGCCACAAATAACACCCGATGCCGATAGTTAGAATGCAGTTGCTCAAAAAAGCGCTTTGTTAGATACTTACTCCCCCACCAGCCAAACTTGTCGCAAGTATCGGCGTAGAAGGTGTACATCAACGGAAACATCTGTTTAGGAATCTCATCGCCAGTTAGGGTTTTCATGTGCAAACCTGCATTCTCCACAGCTTTGCGTTCCCGCTTGATATTGCGGCGCTGATTGGCATTGAAAGCGCCTAGGTAATCATCAAAAGTATTAAACCCATTATTTTGCCAGATGTAGCTGTGATGTAGCCAAGACATGAAACCGTGACGTTCTAGCACCATTTTCCATTGAGGATCTACATAAAGAAAATGACAGCCAGAAATGCGGTTTTGAGAACAAAAATGGTCAATGGCATTTACCATTAACGCTGTTAGCTCATCCTCATCTTCACCTGGTGCAATTAAAAAACGATAGCCTTCCGCTGGGGTAAACGGAGACATACCAAGTAATTTTGGATAATATTGTACGCCCAAGCGTTGAGCTAAATCTGCCCACTGATGATCGAAGACAAATTCGCCGTAACTATGCCCTTTCAGATATAAGGGTGCCGCAGCAATTAAGTTTCTGTCTCGCCACACAGTTAGATGGTTGGGTAGCCATCCTGCTTTTGCCGTAGCGCTGCCAGATGTTTCCATATTGTTGAGCCAATCCCATTCTAGGAAAGGTGTCAACAGCGGCATAGCGATCGCATCCCACTCGGCTTGAGGCACTTCAGAGATTTTGTTAATCCAGGCAACAGAATAACGAGGCTTGAGTTGTTCCACCATTTCAGAAATTGATGAGCTGGATGAGAAAGCCTTCTCTAGGGTAAGTCAACTTTCGCGATCGCATCAAAGTGTTGGCACTATTTCTCGTTTTAGGCTGAGCCTGGGAATGTCTACGTTTCATTCAAGAAAGGGATGCAGAAGCTCCTTAATAGCGTTCCCAGGCCGCAGCCTAGGAACGCAGGTGAGAACGAATCAACCAGTAACGATAAAGGGTGAGTCAATCGGTTGTAGACGATTGGCATCTACCAAAGCTTGATAAACCATCGCTGCTACTTCTGCACGGGTAGCATCACGGGTGGGGTTGAGTTTTTTAAGGTTTGGTTGATTGACAATTATCCGTTTTTGTGTAGCTGTTGCTACTTCATCTTTAGCATAATCAGGAATGCTAGCGCGGTCGTCAAAGGTGTTTAGGGCAGTAGCAGCGCCACCAGTTAGCTTTAGCCCATTAACTAGGGAGACAATCACTTGTACGCGCTGAACATTCTGGTTTGGTTTGAAAGTTCTGTCAGGGAAACCGGAGAGAAATTCGCCGCGATAAGCTTGTTGAATTGCGTTGAAGCCCCAGAAAGTCTGTGATACATCTACGAAAGCGATCGCATTTCGTTTCGCAGGTGGGTTGAAGGCTTTCGTCAGTAAGGCGGCATACTGCGCCCGTGTCATACTCGCATTAGGCTTAAAGGTTTTGTCGGGAAAACCACTGATAATATTCTGCTCGACTAATTCCTGAATAAAGGCAGCAGCCCAATGTCCGGCAATGTCGGTTAACTCAACTACAGTATCACCGCCTGCTCCGCCACCTGCTCCATCACCTGCTCCGCCGCCTGCTCCACCGCCACCGCCTGCTCCACCGCCACCGCCTGCTCCATCACCTGCTCCGCCGCCACCACCTGCGCCACCACCGCCTGTTGTATCGACGGGGGGAGTTTGATTATTAACTAACTCCACATTTCCCTGAACTTTAGCCGGATTCATCTGATTTCCCACAGCAACCAGCTTGTTAGAACTGGTATTTTGCAAATCAAATTTATCGTTATACCGCAGGATATTTCCCCCAGGATCGGAGTTAGTACCTAAATCTGGTAAAGCTGTAGTAATTACTGTTAGTCCATCGTCAGTATTTCGTTCACTCAGATTATTCCGCAGTTTCGGGCGAGAATCACCAGACACGAATATCCCAGAGCGATTTTCCGAAATTTGGTTATCTATAACTAGGGGTGCGGCACGTTCAGCAATGCTAATTCCATAACCTGTATTCTTACAGGTATTACCCCGGATTTCGCCTCTGGCATCCCCTGCCAAGGAAATACCATTGCCTAGGTTTTGCGTAAACAGATTACCTCTGATTACTGGAGTACCATTGGCTGTAACAAAAACTCCCTCGCGTTTGCTATTAATAAAGGTGCAATTCTTCACGGTGGGGGCAGTCGATTCAATCCAGACGGCAGTGCCACGGCTAGAGAGATTGGTAACGGTTACTCCTACCAGTTGGGCATTATTTCCTAAAACCATTGTCACGTTTTGTCCGCCAGAAGAGTTGGGACTGCTGTAGGTTCCGCTACCTTCGATTAAAATGCCACTGCCTTTATTAGCTTCATTACCGATAACTATTACGCCAGATGGCACTCTCAGGGGAAAGACTTCGCCGTTGGCTGCATTATAATTTCCTGCCGAGAGTTGAATTGTTGTGTCGGATTGAGCTTGAGTGAGAGCTTTGCTAATCGTTTTGAAAGGCGCTGACTGACTGCCAGCAGCGTTATCATTGCCAGTTACTGGATTGACGTAAATTTGAGCCATAGTGATCTTGAAATATGGTAATAAAAGCATTAACCGCTTGCAATTTTACCCATTCTATGCAGGTAATTCAAACAGCTACATTGCCAATAAGAGCGTATCCGGAAAATAGGGCAATTGGTTTTAAAAGCTACATTTTGAGAGTTTTGTTAGTGAAATCTGGTTTTGAGGCGATCGCAAAGAGGACAATTTTTTTCTAGAACGACGAATAAAAGTGCAAGCGTCCCACACCCAAATCTAAACCATAAGCTTTCTCCCCGGCTGGAAAAGCTATAACTCGGAACAGGTAGACACCGCTAGTCCAGGGGTTGCGTACTGGATCGAGTCCAATCGTAACAGTCTTACCCGGAGGTACTGGGAGATCGAAGGTGACAGTAATGGTGCCTGTTTTGTCGTCCTTTGTCACTGCTTTGAGTCTTAGCTTCTCACCTTTGCGCTCAGGAGTGCCTTCAAATGCTACGCTATCTTTGAGTCGAAATCGAATGTCATCAAATCCTTGATTTTGAGCGATCGCAATCCGTTGAAGCGGTTCACCAGCATTTTCTGGTAAGCTGACGGTGAAATAATAGGTAGCTCCCGGTACATTAACAGTTTCAAAGGTAGTGGAAGCATTAACCAGGCGGGGCGACTTGTCAAAAGAAACTGTACCATCTGCCAGTCGAATTGCGACAGCCGAGGGATGGGCAATTCCCCAGATGCTTGCTGCTACAGCTAGGGTGGAGCCGAAAAGAAATGAAAGGCGCATTGCTTCAAAATTAACGACAAGAAGTGTTGTTATTTTAATGAAAGCGATCGCTTTCCCGGTAAAATCTCTCTACAGTCTGGAGTAGTTCTCCGCCACGATAGAGGTAAATTGCATTTTTGTAAGGCATTATCTTTAGTAAGAATAACGCTTAAAGTTAGCGATTTCACGCTGTGAGTAAAAAGTAGGTGGCGATTGTGGGCGAATCTATCTCTTTTAATTTCAAGGCTCTACCAGGAATCGAGTTTAAGGTCAAAAGATCCCGGAAGTCTTTTGTACACCGATTCCTTGCACCGCTGAGTTTAGTTGGTATCTTGGGTTGTACGGGAGTAACGTGGTTAGTGTCGAGCGCTCTTGCACCCCAGATTGCCCAAGCTTACACCGCGCGTGTTGACCTTCGCATGGTCGGTCAGCCAAACGAAACCTACGAAGGCTTGATTCGCCGAGCCGAGGCGGTAGCGAGAGCCGCAGCACAGCGTAGCTTTGACCGGGACATCTTAGTAACAGATGTTGCGGTGATGATTATGGGGCAAAATCAAGGTGCGATCGCGCCAATTCTGGCTCTTAAAGTCAATCGCGGCGCATGGAGAAGCCGCCCTGATGTCTCTCGTTGGGCAACTTACTTTCCCAGTACCAAGGCTTTACTCGGCTTTAGAGATGATGTAATACCAGACTCCCAACCAGCACCAGCAGCCTCTCCTCAACAAGCACCAGCAGCCGCGCCACCGGCAGCTCCCCCAACAACTATAACTCCAGGTAACGTTAGAGATATCCCACGACCACCTGCTGGAGGTACTCCACGAAACCAGGCACCTGGAACTGCCCCCGCAGCTGCTCCTGGTACTGGGCAAACCCCAGGTGGAGCGGGTGCTGGAGGCACTCCACAAAACCAGGCGCCCGGAACTGCCCCCGCAGCTGCTCCTGGTACTGGACAAGCCCCAGGTGGAACAGGTGCCAACGCGCCGACACTTCCTTCTGCACCAACGCTTCCAGGGGGAAATACGAACAATCCGAATCCCACAGAGAATATTCCGAATCCCACAGAGAATATTCCGAATCCAGCACAGAATCTTCCTAATCCTGCCACGCCAGCACCTGCAAGAGGAACGAATGGACAGCGGTAATCACAGAATGAAGTTGTCGCTGCCCAATTGGTTTTTAGCAAACTTGAGAGGTTAACTAGATTGCACTTGTCAAGGAATCTCTTACAATGGGAAGGCTGTAACCGATTGCCTCATTAACAATCATGGCTGTTCCAAAGAAGAAAACGTCAAAATCCAAGCGCGATAAGCGCAAAGCTACCTGGAAGCACAAGGCGACGATTCAGGCTCAGAAAGCCCTCTCGTTGGGCAAGTCAATTCTGAGCGGGCGTTCTAAGTTTGTGTATCCAACACAAGAAGAAGAAGCCGAAGAAGAATAATTCGACCTGCTGGGATGTCCGAGCGCCTTTGGGCGCTATTTTTTTAGCTGTTGTGCATAGTAGATATAGTACCTAAAACGCTTTTCTACTTGACTCATGCTAGGAAAATTTTTCAAAAAACCAGAATCGCCAGATAGCGATCGCACTCCTCCTGGTCAATATCTGACCAAAGGGTTCCCAGTGCTAACTTACGGCAATACTCCCCGCGTCAACGCTGATACCTGGCAGTTTCGCGTCTGGGGTTTGGCAAAAGAAAAAACTTTCAGTTGGGCAGACTTTATGGCTATGCCCCAACATGACTTTACTGCTGATTTCCACTGCGTCACTCGCTGGTCTAAACTCGATGTGCAGTGGACTGGCGTTAAGGTTACAGACTTTATGAAGCTGGTGGAGGTTGACCCAAAAGCTGCCCATATCATGGAACACTGCTATGGCGGCTACACCACCAATATCTCTATGGACGACTTTGTGCGGGAAGAAAACTTTTTTGCTCACACCCTATTTGGAGAACCATTACCCGCCGAACATGGTGGCCCGATGCGGCTTGTTGTTCCTCACATCTATGCCTGGAAAAGCGCTAAATGGATTAATGGTTTGGAATTTCTCAGTCAGGAAGAGTTGGGTTTTTGGGAGCGGAATGGCTACCATCGCCGGGGGGAGCCGTGGGCGGAAGAGAGATATAGCTATTAAGCCATTGGTGATTAGTCATTAGTTAGAGGCGAAGGGCTAGAAACTAAAAAGCGCACTTCGTGCCGCTTCCTTAACATAACTTCGGCCTTGCGTTATATAAATAAAGCCTGCTTCAAGCAGGCTTTATTGTTGGCGCATCATCCGAACTTTTTTTGCTCGCCCTTGACTAAGCTCTAACGCGCAGGGCGCGCCAACAGTCGCCGGGTATGTTCGCTCACTGCGTAGAGAGGTTATCTGTAACCTCTCTACGCAAGCTTTTTTGCCGTACTCATTAATTGTCGTGACTCTTGCTTGACAAAGCCAGCTATTGCTGCGCGCTGCAATTTTGTCAAAGCTTCTATGTCTTCTAAGTCATAGTCAATTGCTAAAAGCTGCCGCAGTTGCTCTTCGGCTTCAATTGTCAAACAGCCATTTTCAATCACTTGTTTAACTACTTCACAGATTTGGGTCATAGAATCTACCTTTTGTGCGCTATAAGTAGTATTCCGTCTGGCTGTATAACTTCTGGTGATGCTTCGGCTGGAAATTTGTGATGTTCTATGGGAAACCTTCGTGATGGAGTGGTTAATTTTTGAGTGAGCTAAATCACAAGTTGTCCGCTGTCAGCAGTCAGCAAAGAGTTGTCGGGTTATAACAATCCAACCTTGACAACTTGAGAACTCTCAAACGCCAACGGACAATGGATAACTATTTAATCAGCGACTTGAGTAACTTGAGCTTGCCAAGGTAGGGAGCGTATCTTAACTTCACGTCAACCAAGAAAGATTTGTTGAGAACGCTTTTTTGATGGGAAAATGTATCAAAACCTGCTTTGCCATGATAACTACCGATACCGCTCTCCCCAACACCGCCAAATGGTAAATCTAGGACAGCAAGGTGCATAACTGTATCATTGATGCAGGCACCCCCTGATGATGTCTGGTGTAAAACTCTCTGTTGCTTTTGTTTATCTGTTGAGAAGAAGTAGAGGGCGAGAGGTTTCGGTTTGGCGTTGACAAGCGCGATCGCTTCCGTTAATTCTGTATATTCGATTACTGGTAAAATAGGCCCAAAGATTTCTTCTTGCATCACTGCATCTTGCCAGTCAACCCCTTCGATCAGTGTGGGAGCAATGTATTTCTCAGATGGATTTGTGTCTCCACCAATTACAATTTCCCCGTTGTCTAAAAATTTACAAAGACGATTAAAGTGTTTTTGATTAATAATTCTGGCATAATCAGGACTTTTTTCCGGGTTCTCTCCATAAAATTCGCTAATACATTTTTTGATTTGCTCTAATAAATCTTTTTTAATTTTTCTATCTACTAAAAGATAATCTGGAGCTACACAGGTTTGACCTGCATTCATAAACTTACCCCAAACTATTCGTCTAGCTGTATATTCCAGGTGAGTTTTCGCATCAACAATACAAGGAGTTTTTCCACCTAGTTCTAGCGTTACTGGTGTCAAATGTTTTGCCGCCGCCGCCATGACAATTTTTCCAATTTCACCGCTACCCGTGAAGAAGATATGGTCAAATTTTTCTTCTAGTAGCTGCTGACTGGTGTCTACGCCGCCTTCAACTACAGCAACAAACTCTGGATTAAAGTATTTTAGGATAATTTCAGCTAGCAGGTGGGATGTGTTTGCGGAAATTTCGGAAGGTTTTAAAATTGCACAATTCCCAGATGCGATCGCTGCCACTAAAGGAGCGATTACCAGTTGAAATGGATAGTTCCAGGGGCCAATGATCAGAACCACACCCAAAGGCTCACAATATATCTTTGCTGTGGATAAAAACTGGGTAATTGGTGCCTTTATTTTTTTTGGCTTTGTCCAGTTATTAATATTTTTTAGAGCATTATTTATTTCTTCTAAGCAAAATGCTATCTCCAAGCCATAAGCTTCAAATTCTGGTTTGTTTAAGTCAGATTGCAAAGCCTTTAATATAGCTTCTTTATTATCTAGAATCGCTTTCTTTAATAGTTTTAATTGCTCAATCCGAAAAGATATATCTTTGGTTTTGCCTGTCCCAAAAAAAATGCGCTGTTTATCTAGGACATCACTAAATTTTGGTACTTTTAGCATTTTGGTTTCTTGTACTTGATTTTATATTTTTGATTTTAGGTATTATAAAATCGATAGCGCTAACGCTTACGCGCTGGCTATAGCAACAGTATAAGCCATGCGATCGCCAACGGAGGCGAAGAAACTCCTTTGCCCCCGCAATAGGCTCTCATGTCAGTGTTGAACAGGAAGGCTAATCCTGAATAAACTACCTTTCCCCAACTCTGATTTAACCTCAATTGCACCTTGATGAGCTTCCACAATCCGACGAGATAAATGTAGTCCTAAACCACTACCGGAACGCTTGTGGTTCCCTTGACGAAATCGCTCAAATAATACTGCTTGATCTTCTGGGGGAATACCAGGGCCAGTGTCTTGGACTTCAATAAGGAGGGAAGGAGTATCGGAGTCACCAGTGCTAGTATCTGGTACCATTCGGACAACGACTGAGCCTTTATCTGTAAACTTGATGGCATTTCCAATTAAGTTGGTAAAAACTCGGTGAAGTTCCAGGCGATCTCCTACCACTTTGCTATTAAGTTTATTATGAGCGTCCTTATCTCCTACATCCAGCACCAAAGACAAATTTTTTTCCCCAGCTAAGGGAGTAAGTTCTTCAATAACTTCCTGAAGCAGTTGCTTTAGATCAATGGGGGAAAAAGTCAGGGTCTTACGACCTGCTTCATAGCGATAAACTTCTAGCAAGGTGTTGACCATTGCCAGTAAGTTGCGGTTGCTACGAGCCATTGTAACGACGGCTTCCTGCATCCCTGGCGCGAGTTCTCCCAATGCTCCTTGCTGAAATAAAGCCAGCATCCTCTCAGCTGCGACTATTGGTGTCCGCAAGTCATGAGTGAGCCAGGAGACAAAATCTTCTCGCTGACGAGCAATTTGGTCGCGTTCGTCTACGCTGTGTTTTAGCCGCAGTAGCGATCGCACCCGCGCCAGCAATTCATCTACTTGCACTGGTTTACGAATAAAATCATCCGCACCTGTATCTAATCCTTCCACGACGCTGGCGTGATCGTGAGCCGTGATTAGTAAAATCGGAATAAACGGCAACTTAGTATTGTCTCGTACTCGTTTGGTGACTTCATAGCCATCCATCCCTGGCATCATCACGTCCAACAATACTAAGTCTGGTGGGCCTTGTTGGATTTCAGCTAGGGCAGAACGACCATTCTCCGCTAATGTAATTTGATATCCCTCTTCTTCCAGAATGGTTTGAACGAGAAACAAATTATCCGGAGAATCATCCACAACTAGAATACGGTCAGTTTTAGAGGCTTGAGTGATACTCGAATGATTCTTCATGAAACGGTAGGTTTACAACAAAACTTATCAAAAATTCAATCTTCTCAAATTTTCAGCTATCACGTATCATTCTTTACGCCTAAGGTATCATTTTGCCTCATTCCCAGGAAGGATTCTTAAGAATCCTTTTAAGCAAGTAGTCTGAGCTTTTTTAGCTTTTACCTGCCATCTGTAATAGATTAGTAATTTTTACTACAGTGACATAGCTAAAAAGCTTACGTATGTTTGATGAAGCAACTTGGGATTCATGGGTGAAACACCTATGTTATCAACTGGGGACTGGGAAACAGAATAATGCAACTCTTTTCTCTTCCTCCTCACCAATTATCAATCTCCAGTAAATTTTTCTGAGTCCTATACATCTGGCTGTTAACTGGGAAAAAGCCGCCAAACTATGCTGTATTTCCAATTCTATAAAGATAAAACTCGAAGAATACAATCTTTTACCCTCTGGGGATTTCAATTTTTGTGAACTGTAGATTGTCATAAGTTTTGTAAAAGTTCTTTGAAAAGTGATCGCAACCATCAGCAGCAAATAAGTTTCTCTGCCATCTTGCATAATTCTCAGTAAGTAGCTAATTATTAATATGCCTTATTCGGGTTGACACATCCGCCCAATTAAATCTGTATATAACTATCGATAGATTGACAGCATAATCCAGTGTTGTAGATTTAAGCAAAATTTAAAGTTAATCTCTATGGGTCGATCTGCTTCTCAATCAAGTCCAACCATCGGCAACAAAAAAGCTCCAAATCGCCGTCCTTCCCCCAAAGGCCCTGTAAAACTTGTAACGGGCATCTACTTTTGTGTGCTTATTTGTACCACGATTGGGTTAGTAATGCTAAGCAGCGGGAAAATGACGGTTGGTGGCGTTCCGTTACCGATTGTTATCAGCTTTTTGAACGATCAAACTGCGCGAGATGCTTACTTTTCAGGGAAAAAAACTAAACTCCACGATCGCCTTGATGACATGGGCATTGAAGAACAAATGAAAAACTTTTATCGCCCCCAGATTCCTGACGAAGCAAAGCTAGACCAGCACATTCATCAAATTCTTTATGAACGCACTGGCTATGTGGGCGAACAATATCGTGTAAACGCGCAAGGGTTTTTGGTCTTGAAAGATTGATCAGTTGTCTTGACTCTTGACCATTGGGCGACAACGCACAACAGACAAAAAATCAAAATAAAAAGTAGCGTTGCGCTAAGGGTAGGATGGTTGCGGGTTCGCAGGTGAGTAATTCTCCATCGGCTCTAACTTCGTAGGTTTCAGGGTCTACTTCTATGCGAGGGAGAGCATCATTAAGCTTCATGTCCCGCTTGCTCAATTGGCGCGTACCAGATACCCCAACTGCTGGCTTTTGTAAACCAAGTTGAGTGGGGATGTTTTTTTCTAAGGCAGCTTGGGAAATAAAGGTGAGGGAGGTGGCAGCGATCGCACCCCCAAAACTGGCAAACATCGGACGCATATGTACTGGTTGCGGGGTGGGGATACTAGCATTGGCATCTCCCATCTGCGAGTATGCGATCGCTCCCCCTTTAATCACCATCTCTGGTTTCACGCCAAAAAATGCTGGTCGCCAGAGGCACAAATCAGCCAGTTTCCCCACTTCTACTGAACCGACGTGCTGAGAAATCCCGTGAGCGATTGCCGGATTTATCGTGTACTTTGCTACATAGCGCTTCGCCCGAAAATTATCTGCCCTTTCTTGCCCCTCTCCTTGCAGGAGAGGGGTTGGGGAGAGGTTCCCCCGCTGTACTTTCATTTTGTGCGCCGTCTGCCATGTGCGAATAATTACCTCACCTACTCGTCCCATCGCCTGAGAATCTGAGGCAATCATGCTAAATGCGCCTAAATCGTGCAGAATATCCTCAGCCGCAATCGTCTCGCGCCGAATTCGGGACTCGGCAAAGGCGACATCTTCGGGAATGCTTGGATCGAGGTGATGGCAGACCATCAGCATATCCAGGTGTTCATCTAAGGTGTTGACGGTGTAAGGACGTGTAGGATTGGTGGAAGAAGGTAGTACGTTGGCTTCGCCGCAAACTTTGATGATGTCCGGGGCGTGACCTCCCCCAGCACCTTCCGTATGGTATGTGTGGATAACGCGATTTTTGAAGGCATTGATGGTAGTTTCCACAAAACCAGCTTCGTTCAAGGTGTCGGTATGAATTGCTACTTGTACATCATATTCATCAGCTACGCTTAAGCAGGTATCAATGGTTGCGGGTGTGGTTCCCCAGTCTTCGTGCAGCTTCAAGCCCATCGCTCCGGCTAAAACTTGCTCTACCAATCCTTCCGGCTGGCTACTGTTGCCTTTGCCCAAGAAACCCAGATTAATTGGAAAGGCATCGGCGGCTTGCAACATTCTGTAAATGTTCCAGGGGCCAGGGGTGCAGGTGGTAGCATTCGTACCCGTGGCGGGGCCAGTACCGCCGCCAATCATAGTGGTGATGCCGGATGCGATCGCTACCTCAATTTGTTGCGGACAAATAAAGTGAATGTGACTGTCAATTCCGCCAGCAGTGAGAATCATCCCCTCGCCAGCAAGTGCTTCGGTTCCTGGGCCAATAATAATATCTACGTTGTCTTGAATATAGGGATTTCCCGCTTTACCAATTTTGAAAATTCGCCCGTCTTTAATGCCAATATCGGCTTTAACAATTCCCCACCAATCTAGAATTAGGGCGTTGGTTATGACTAAATCTACAGCACCAGCAGCGTTAGAAATGGGGGATTGTCCCATCCCGTCTCTGATAACTTTGCCGCCGCCAAATTTCACTTCATCCCCGTAGGTGGTGAAGTCTTGTTCGACTTCGATAAATAATTCTGTGTCAGCGAGACGAACGCGATCGCCTACTGTGGGGCCAAAGGTTTCGGCGTAGGCGCGGCGATCCATGCGGTAACTCATGCTTCACTCCTTTTATTTTTAACGCAAAGGTACAAGGGAGGTTAACGCAAAGGTACGCGGAGTTTCTTGCCGATATCTTTGGCGTTACGAAAGCGTTTAATAAGTTTATAGCGAACCGTTGATTTTCGCATTGAAACCGTAAACTTGACGGCTACCTGCAAAGGGTACTAATTCTACTTCTTTTTCATCTCCTGGTTCAAAGCGTACTGCTGTCCCGGCTGGGATATTAAGCCGCATTCCTTTGGTTTGTTCCCTATCAAATTCTAAGGCTTCATTTACTTCAAAAAAGTGATAGTGGGAACCAACTTGAATCGGGCGATCGCCAGTGTTTGCTACTTGAATCTTTACTGCGGGACAACGCGCATTAAGTGCGATTTCTCCTTCTTGTACAAGAATTTCACCTGGAATCATTTCCTTTCTCTATTTTTTATACTATCTTATTACTTTCAATATAACTCGTTTTCATCAATAAGATGATTAAAAAGCTTTCTTCTTTTTAAAACTGTACTTTTAAAACTATACTTTTTAGCATTAAGTTCAGAGCTGTTTCCGACTTTTATTATGTTGTCATCTATTCTAGTTAATTTATTATTAATCATATTTAAGATAATTACTTTTGAGTCCCAAAGATTTCCTACACCCAAATAGAACCAAGTCAAATTAGTTACCTTCCAAGTTATTTTGCCATCACTAGCTTGTTTTTTCCAATTTTTATCAATTATAAACAATGTAGGCCGAGCATATTCATCCCAAGGATTTTCAGCAAACACAGCAGGAGATCTCTTGTTTGGTAGCTGGTATATTTGCTCTAAAACTATTGGATCTGCCCAAGAATGCGTTAATATATATTTTGTTTCTGGAAGCTGATTGTTTACAACAAGAATAACTGTTTTTTCATCTATATCGGGTGAGGCCGCAATTACTCCTGTCCAAAATTCTCTTTGATTCTGCCAACTCTGCTTAAAATCCCTTTGTATTGTAAAATGATATCCAACTAATATGGAAAAATAAAAAGCTAATATAATAGATAAACATTTCTTTTTTTGACTGGTATTGGCGATATAAAAAATCAAGGAAGACACACAGGCAAAAATGAGGGAACCTCCAAAAGTTGCAGCCAAATGTTCAGAAGTAAAGCGGCCATACTCTGTTGCTGGTGGATAGTGAGGATCGCTAAATGAAATTGGATAGCTAAAACAAAGCAGTATTACTCCTGTTATTAATAGTTTTAATATTTTTAAGTAATAACTATCAAAGTTAATATTTTTATTTAAAGCGCCACTATTAGTGCTAGCTAGCAAATCATCTTCAAATTCTTCAAAATAATTAAAGTCTAATTTTTGAATAATCCAGATAAAAAAAGCTAGAGTAACAACAAAAACAACCCAAGTTATTTTATTCCATTCAAAAATAGCTGAAAATGGAGTTTTAAAAAATAAAGACATACTTGTACTAGAGCCAATAATTATTGAGGAAATTATTTTTTCTGGAATTGAAGATAATTCAGAGTTCATTTTAATAACTCTACTTTCTCCAGTTAATGTACGGATAAGTACTATTAAAAGCATCATAAAAGTTAAAATGAAAGTGTGTTTTACCAGTTCATATATTAATTTTTTAGTCCATTTATATTTTAATAAAGGAATAGCAAAAAACAGTATAAATACTGATTCATAGGAAAGCAAAGACCCCATAATTAAGAAATATGAAATTGTTTTTCTATTTGACAAATAACAAAAAGTTGCAAGTAACAAAAAAGTCAAAGATGTTTGCAATATAAAAGCATGAGTCAATAAAATTTTTGTAGTGTCTGCTGGAAAAAGACAAAAGGCTAAACCTCCCATTAAAGCTAATGTTTCTGAACTTTTCCGTTTAAGAATTATATAAAATAAGTAGGAGTTTAGAGTGACAATTGCAAACCCAGTTAAGTAAAGAGCTGGTAATCCCCCAATGTTGTAACCTATAAATGAAAATAATGAAGCTAGATAAAAACCAACTGGTCTTCCTTGAGGCCAAGAAATAAAATACTGTAATTTGTCCCAAAGATAAAATGTATCTCCCTCTATGCCATCAGATATAAAAACATAATCATCTTCATATAGCCCAAAATCTCTAAAATAAAAAAAGTGAGCAACCCACGCTGTAATAGATAGTAAAGCCAAAACTTTAAAATTATTTTTGATTAAAAACAATTTATAAATATTAATAAGCTTTTGACGATGGGTTGCTTTCATTTTTTGATTTATTAGCTCATCTTAATTATTATATTGTGGTTTAGCTTACTACATCCCGGACTGAGGCACAGATATGCTTGCTGTCTATCAAAGTATAAAGCGCTACTATCCTCAAATAAAACCTATATTGGGTGATAAAGTTAAAAAACTGTAACTTTGTTTAACCCACGAAGCCAATATTAATTGTAAACTTCATAGGAATAATGATGAAAATCAGTTTTACTCAGGCGATCGCCTGAATTAGCAACTATTACTCTGAGAGTAGGACGGCCTGTATTGAGTTCAATTTCTCCGTCTTGTACAATAATTTCCCCTGGAATCATATTAAACTCCAATTGCTTAAGGTTTTTTATTTACGAAGCTATATAGACGAGGTTTGTAAATGATGTAACGAGCTAATATCATCAACGGATAAATTTGCCGGAGGTGTCACTGGGATTTCAATCCAGAACTCTGTGCCTTGTCCAGGTTGGCTAAAGCACTTTAGCTCCCCGCCATGCTTATTTACCACAATTTGGTAGCTAGTGGATAGCCCCAATCCCACCCCCTGACCTACTGGTTTGGTCGTGAAAAACGGGTCAAATATGCGTCCTCTAATCTCTTCTGGTATTCCAGGCCCATTATCAATAATCCGAATCGCTACGCGATCGCCATCAGCGTCTCTATCAGCCTCATTCAATTGTGTATGAATGACGATTCGCCTGGGATGCTGCTTCATTTTGTCTGGGGAAAACTCCACCTCGTATTGCTCAACAGCATCAATCGCATTACTTAAAATATTCATAAACGCTTGATTCAGGTATCCGGCATAACACTCTACAAAAGGGAGTCTGCCATACTCTTTAACAATTTCAATAGAGGGACGCGAGGCGGTAGCGTTCAAACGATGCTGCAAAATTAGTAGCGTGCTGTCAATACCTTGGTGGATATCAACAACTCTCCGAATAGTTTCATTTCGCCGGGAGAAGCTTTGTAATGACAAAACGATTTGACGGATACGATTAGCACCAACTTTCATTGATATGAGAATTTTGGGTAAATCCTCGGCAAGGAATTCTAAATCAATTGCCTCCACCAGCTCGATAATCTCAGGATTTGATTGGTCATAATAACGCTGGTAGAGTTCCAAAAGGTCGAGTAAATCTTGGGTGTATTGAGCGACGTGGGATAAATTGCCATGAATAAATGTAACCGGGTTGTTGATTTCATGAGCAACGCCTGCAATCATTTGACCGAGGCTGGACATCTTTTCTGTCTGAATTAGTTGGTCGGTTTGAAGCAGTCTAGCTTGAGCCTCTTGTAGTTCTTGCAAAGTGATATTAAGCTGTTCGGCTTGGGTTTGAGATGCGATCGCTCGTTCGCGTAAATCAGCTTCCCGAAATTTTAGTTCGCGATCGAGACGGTCAAACAGAAAAGCTGCTGTAATTGCGCCAATAATGCCAATGATGGCGGATAAACCCAGTGTCGCCTGAGTGAGGCTCTGCTGGCGCGTTAAAAGCCGGTTGCGTTCTTTTAGCAGACGCTCTTCCTCTTCCTGAAAAATACTGATTTGCCGACGAGTCTCATCCATTAAGGATTTTCCTTGGAAAAGCAAGTTCTTCAGGGTGGATGGGGAGGTTGTTTCATCGTTAATAGCGTTGAGAGTGTTCTTTAACATCTCCATCCGTTGCTGCGCCTGAATTTCAATCTTCTGGAGTCGTTGACGCTGCTCTTTATACTTAACGCGATCGCTTAGTTTGTCCAATGATTTAGGAATAGTTGCGATCGCTGCTGAATAAGGTTCTAAAAATTCTCGCTGACGAGTGAGACTGTATCCTCGAATACCTGTTTCTGCATCCACCAAAGCATTGAGTAGGCGATGAGTTTCAAAACGTATCTGCTGCGCTTGTTGGACATGGTAATGAGCCTGCACTGTATTCTTTTGTAGCCACGACAACGGGCCAAGCGAAAAAAGCAGACAGCTCACTGGAATAGCCAGGATGATAGCTCCTCGGCAGCGAATTGGTAAATTGAGCCAGACAGAGCGCAGCTCTCTAATTAGAAAAAAATTCATGGGTAATTATTCCGGTGCAGTATTCGATACGTAAAGAAAAATACAAAAAATTGCCTTCCCTATTGGAAACTTTCCTAGCACCCTGCACTGTTGTAACACTAGAAGATTTCTAGCAAATAGGTATTATATGTGTTTTGACTAATTTAGTTTAGCGGTGAATGTTGCTTATGCGTTTACCTTATGTATCATTTCTGTAACACTTTTATCAGTTATTCTTCCGTCGGCAGATTATTCCGGATTTTTTTCAAATCTCTGGGGTGAGAGCATTACTTGTATTTGCTACGCTTATTTCTAGCCTGCCATAAGGCTCATTAATTTTTGTTTGCCTTTTTCCTACAACGATTTACTTCTAAATCGCGTCAATTTTCTATAGCAAGGCTAATTTATTTGCTAATAATAGATATTCAATAAAATTGTTATTTAATATTAAATTCAAGGCAGAGCATTACCGTTGATATAATTTCACTTTATGCCTGAACAAAACAGTTTATTACCCCTTATTAAGCTGGTTAGGGGTATGTTATGCGTTGGCATCACAAAGGTGAATTAGTATTAAGTAATAGAATTTACTTAAAAATACGTTGTAGATTGGGTTTCGTTCTTCAAACGCCACGCCCTAAACCTACCCCTCTCAATTTTCTATATCGGTTTTTGGGCAGAAAGCATCATATGCGAACTCGTTAATTTTTCGCTTTTTCTAGCTTTGTAACTGTTATAAGTTTGGATATTTTTAAAACCAGTCTTTTGAACAAAATACAGCAACTCTGAAGGTTGAATTATAGCAAATTTACTAACTTCAACAATGTCAACTATTTCTTCTGGATTGTCGTTAAAAATGTTAAACGTTTCTTCTTCTATATCATTGCTAAAGATATCTTCAGCAATAAAAATACTATTATGAAAGTCTATAGAGTGATTCACCACCAGTTGAATTTTTTTGCCGTTGACAGTTGTTGTTCTCTTAATTTGCGGTTTAAAATTCTTAAGAATCCACAAAAAATTAGCCATAGCAAGAAACATAATACCCCCAGGTTTCAGCGATTGAAATATTCGCTGTAAGGCATCAATTCTGTCTTCAAGCTTTAGCAAGTAGTAAAAAGGGCCATTAATAGCAGCAACAATATCGAATTTTTTTTCTGCATCAATATCACCAAAACCACCAGACTGTACGGTTATGTTTTCCCAAGATTCTGCTACTTGAGTAGCTTGAAAAAAATAATCGGGATCGGGTTCCATTCCTGTTGTTTCCCAGCCTAATTTTGCAAACTCAGGCAGCATTCGGCCTGGGCCACAACCGATATCTAGAATTCGTGGCGGATTTGATACATTATAGGAAACAGCTAGCCATTGCAGAAACTCAACTATGGGAGCCGGATCTGTATAGTAGAAGGCTGAATATAAATCGCTTCTTAAATTACTCACAGACACCTTCTAAGAAATTGGATTGTGAACTGTAACCAGTTTTGTGCCATCAGGAAATGTTGCTTCCACCTGCACTTCATGCACCATTTCTGATACACCTTCCATCACATCTTCTCGCGTTAGCAGCGTTGTGCCATAACTCATTAAATCTGCAACAGTACGTCCATCTCTGGCACCTTCCAAAATTGCCGCAGAAATATAGGCAACAGCTTCCGGATAATTCAACTTTAAGCCTCTTTCCTTGCGGCGTTCTGCTAACAACGCAGCCGTAAAAATCAATAACTTGTCCTTTTCCTGTGGCGTGAGTTGCATTAATTCCCCTCAAACTCCTCTGCGTTCTCTATGCCTGAAGTGGTTCGTTCAAATCTGCCAAACTCTAGGTATACAGGCAGGACGTTCGCTAAAAGATAGGCGCAGTAAATGCCAGATGTCTGTAAACCATTTTCGCACCTGGGCGGTAGAACTACCACGATAGCGACACAATAACCCAAGCGGTAGCCGGGTGATACCTGCCTGGTGGGGTTGTCCTTGCCACAAGTTTCGCGCCTTTTCTACAATTTCCGATGACACCGATTGTCCCACCCAAGCGAGACTGGCGACAACTGGCTGTCCTGCCAAGCCGTGAGGACTGTTGAAGATTTCTTCGCTTGCGGGTAGCCAAAGCCGTTCGATCCAAAGGGGGTGTCCTTGCTGCCAGATTTCGGTATGCGATCGCCACTCTCCAGAGCAAAATCTTTCTCCTCTAGCACTGCGACCAAACCGCGTAATCTCCCAACCGAGCCAGGTTGCTCCTAGAGCTAATTCTACTCTCAAGTCTTGTCGATAAATCGCGCCATCAAAAATAATAGTTTCCTGCGGTAGCCACTCCACGCCAGCACCAGCATTTACCTCAATTTCAATATTTTGTCTTGCCTGTAGTCCATTGCTGCGATAAATTTTACCTGCGGCTGCGGTGGTGATCAAGGTTTGTGCATTGTCTTCTAGGCGCAAGTCGATGGATAAGCGATCGCCTCCCACAACTCCCCCCGCTGTATGCAAAATCACACTATGACAAACCTCTTCTCCTTCAGGATAAAACGGTCGCTGCACCTTCAGGGGCGCTTGATGTTGAGAGTGGATTAGTTGGGTAGTACCTCCCCGTTGAGCGTACACTAAGTTAAGTTTGCCATGCCATCCAGCGTTCATTATTAATTGCTGATATATTTAATAGCACCAATTTTATTGTTTAATTTCCTGCGGTAACTCAATTAGTACCTCTGTTCCCTGTCCTGGTTCGGAAATTATTTTAATTTTTCCTTGATGCTGTTCGATAATCTCATAGGAAACAGTTAACCCTAAACCTACGCCTTTACCGACAGGTTTTGTTGTAAAGAATGGGTCAAACACCTTTGGTTGAATTTGTAAAGGAATACCTGAACCGTTATCTTTAATTGCAATTAAAATTTGGTTTGTTTCTCCAATTTTCGTATTAATAGTAATTTGTTTATTAGACTTGAGTTTGAGATTTTTTAATTCGTCAATGGCATTGACAAGGATATTCATAAAAACCTGATTTAGCTGCGCCGGATAACATTCCACTAATGGCAAATTACCATATTGCTTAATTACTTCAATATTGAGACTGTCGCCTTCTCTGCTGTCGCCTGAAGAATGTAAGCGATGCTGCAAAATCAGCAATGTGTTATCAATTCCCTCGTGAATATTAACGCGCTTTATACCAGCTTGGTCGAGGCGGGAGAAGTTTTGTAAGCACTGGACAATCTCCCGAACTCGGTCAGCGCCTGACCTCATGGAACCTATTACTTTAGGCAGATCGATAGTTAAAAAATCCAGATCAATTGCTTCTGTATGTTGTTTAATTTCCGGATCTGGGTAGCGTTTTTCGTATAGGTTTATAAGTTCAAGTAACTCTTCGGTGTAGCCATTGACATAAACTAGATTGGCGTAAATAAAATTAATAGGATTGTTAAACTCGTGAGCAATTCCCGCAACTAATTGACCTAAACCAGACATTTTTTCAGTTTGAATCAGTTGAGATTGCGCTCTTTTTAACTGGGATAAGGCTTGGCTCAATTGTTCAGCTTTGATAGTTAATTGCTTGTTAAGATGCTCTAGTCGATCCTGAGTTTGCTGCAATTGATAATTCTTTTTCCAAAGCTCGTGCGTTCGCTTATACACTCGGTCTTCTAATGTTTGACGCGCTTGCTCTAGTTCCTGAGTGCGTTCTACAACTCGATGCTCTAGGTTGTCAATTAGAGTTTTGAGCGCTTGGGCCATTTCTTGATAGGCATTAGCAAGTTGACTGAGTTCTCCACCTGCATGAATACCGGGAATTGGGGAACTCAAATCGCCAGCAGCTAGGGTTTTGCTACGTTCTGCTAGTTGGATAATCGGTTTGCCGATTTGTTTGTAAAGTAGGTGCGCGATCGCTACTGAAAGCATAATAGCCAAAGCCAAGCCAACCGCGATCGCGCGGCTGAGGTTGATGGATGCTTGATTAAAATACTTGGAGACAATCTGAATTTTGGCAATTGCTATAGGTTTATCTCCCGAAGTGATGGGAGCATAAACTGTATTCAAACCAGACCCCGGTTCAATTCGATAAACTGCTTCGCCTTTTTTAATTTCCGGTAAAACCTGCGACTTTAAGTTAGTTGCTTCCCAAGAGTCGATGTTGGCTTGGACATAGCTAGAAACCAGCGGCTTACCATCTAAAGAAATGATTTTTAGCTTAGTAGTTGGTTGGGAAAAATTGAGAAATTTACGCAACCAGGCTTCATCTAAATTCTGACCCAAAATCAAAGTTCCCGGTGATTTGCCTGTAGCGTCGCTGCGGTAGATGGGCGCTACTGATAGCAGCAACATTTGGTTCGATCTAGTATCAATCAATTCCGCCTCAAATTTGCCAGTTGTGGTTAAGGCATTGACTCGTTCAACCACAGTAGGAATCCGCAAAGCGTCACCCCGCTCTCCCAAAACCTCTCCAGAACTACTAATCACTTCCACCGTATCTACATCGGTAGACAGCAGAAGTTGATCTGATACCTCTTTTTTGATCCAATTCCGATCTTTTTGTCTAATGGCATTAAACAGATCGCTCCAGAGCGCATAGCCTGAGGATAAATTTTGTAACCCTTTCTCAGTAGCAGCTGTGTATCCGCGAAAGGCTAGTACTTGATCGTCGAGCCTGGTTTTTTCTAAGTCAACAAGCGGCTGCTGCACAAATCTCCACGCCACAGCACTCAGGAACATGACTGGCAGTAATGATGCTCCAAAGGTAAAAATTAGCAGCTTTGGTTTAAGCTTTTGCAGCCGCTGTAACATTTTCGATTTAACTGGGTGCCGCGTGATGTCGCACGAGGGGTAATATCTTTGAAGGCTTTCCACAGTTTAGCTTCTGTAGGGGTGAAGTGGTTATAGCATTTTAAGGGACGATGGCGATCGCTGATTCCTCGGTTGTGAACCATCTTGTTCCTCTATGCCATACTAGGTAAAATTCTTCTCACAATAGTCTTAAGTATCCGGATGTCCTAATACCAACTTAAGCTTAGTAAAAAAATATTTTCATCAATTTTTTAAAAATACTGGGACTATGGCTCCCTGCAAACTAGCTTTAACCGAAAATTATTTTCCTATTAAACTATTTCCTTGCATACTAGCGAAAAAACAACCTTATCTTTATATTTTTACTCAATTTCTTTACTTTTATTAATATACAAAGTATAAAGCACATTTGTATATTTTACTACAGCTACATAAAAAAATTTATTTTTAAATATTTCCTGTCAGCTTACCAGCTAAGCATTAATAAAAGTTGACGCAATACATAGTTTTATATTTTTTGTGCTTTTTTACAAAAAAACACAAGCAGCACAAAAGATATCTGAAACATGATATAAGCTCCAAAACCGTTAACTCTATCAGGTTAAACCCATACAAAACAAAAGGGAAAGACAATGCCTGAAGTTCTCTTCAAAGTAGACCTAAAAAAGCCATTTACAGAACAGGATGTAGTTGGTCATAACCGCTGGCATCCGGATATTCCGGCAGTAGTTTCTGTTAATCCTGGTGATGTATTCCGCATAGAATGCAAAGATTGGACAGACGGACAAATTGGAAACAATGATAGTTCTGACGATGTTCGAGATGTAGATTTGTCAGTTGTTCATGTTTTGAGCGGGCCAATTCATGTTAATGGTGCCGAACCGGGAGATATTCTTGTAGTTGACCTGTTAGACGTGGGAACACTTCCCGATTACGAATGGGGTTTTACTGGTATTTTTGCCAGAGAAAACGGCGGCGGTTTCCTCACAGATCACTATCCAATAGCACAGAAAGCAATCTGGGATATTCAAGGAATTTATACAAAATCCCGTCATATTCCGGATGTGAAATTTGCCGGAATTCCGCACCCTGGTTTGATTGGTTGCGCTCCCTCCTACGAACTGTTAGCGAAGTGGAACAAGCGAGAAGCTGAACTGGTAGCAAGTGGGGGCCCGATTTGGAAACCGGAAATTCCTGCTTTGGCAGAATTACCAAACCCGAAAAATGCCATTCTGGGATCGTTGAAAGGTGCAGAATATGACCGAGTGGCGAAAGAAGCAGCACGCACTGTTCCACCCCGCGAACATGGTGGAAACTGCGATATCAAAAATTTGTCAAAAGGTTCGCGGATTTACTTCCCAGTTTACGTCGAAGGCGCGAAACTTTCAATGGGAGATATTCACTTTTCCCAAGGTGACGGCGAAATCTCATTTTGTGGCGCAATTGAGATGGCTGGGTACATCGATCTTCATGTGGAATTAATTAAGGGTGGTGTAGAAAAGTACGCCCTGACTAACCCTATTTTTAAGCCAGGGCCAGTAGAACCTCGTTACTCAGAATATTTGGTATTTGAGGGAATTTCAGTTGACGAATTTACAGGCAAACAATATTACCTGGATGCTCACGTGGCTTATAGGCGGGCTTGTTTAAATGCTATTGAGTATTTCAAGAAGTTTGGTTACACGGGCGAACAGATTTATTTGTTGTTGGGTTCGGCACCCTGTGAAGGTCGAATTAGTGGGATTGTAGATATTCCAAATGCTTGTTGTACGATTGCAGTCCCAACGGCAATTTTTGAACGGAATGTTTTGCCAACTTAGTTAAAGGTTAGAAGATTGGAAGGTTGAAGGTTAGAATTTTTAACCTGCAACTTTCCAGCGCTGCTTCAATCGGCTAAAAATGTCTAATACGGAGGTTATAAAGTTATGCCACTTTACGAATTTCGATGTGAAAGCTGCGGTATTTTTGAGGCATGGTTGAAGATGAGTGAAACGCTTAATCCTAAGCTGTGTCCTACTTGCGATCGCATCTCCAAACGGGTTTACTCAGCACCTGGCCTGATTACAACACCTTCGGCTTTACGGCGGCGGGTGGAGCAAAGTGCAGAACCAACGATAGCGAAGCGATCGCAAGCAACAGAACCATCATCCTCTAAGTACCACAATCATCATCATGCACGCCCTTGGATGATAGGTCATTAATTTAGACAAAAGGCAAGCAGCTTAGTTAACTCTCAGTCGCTAATAGGCTTGATATTTGTGCGTGCATGAATGCAATGTCTGGATCGCGTTGAATGGCTTGATAGTAACGCTGCTCTCGGTCGCTTCCTTCTTCTGAAGGAGTAAGCAAGGAACTAGCTTCCTTTAACAGCTCGTCAGCTTTTTGTAATGTTATAGACTCTTTTGGACTCAAGGCTTCGTCAATCTTGACGATAAATTGAGAGAACGGACGCAGCCAGGTAAACCATTCATCTTCGAGAACAAGCCGAAGAAACTCTCCGTTTGACCGAATGCGTCCGTGAGACTGCTCGTAACCCTCACGCTCGGAATCGAGTAGTCTTTTATGAAGGCGCAGTAGTGCAGCACGTACCTCGCGCAGGCGTTGGAATCGAATATCGAGAGGAGGATGAGTTGAAGACATTGATCAGGTTTGCGATCGCTACTCTGTTGATCTTGGCATATAGGCGCTACTCATCTGCGGGATTTGCGGCGCAGGCGATCGCTCTGTACTAATTTTCCTACCAAACCAACAATCAGGATTGTGTCAAGAAAACCATCGTTTAGCTGTTTTAGACAGTGTTCCTCTTCAATTGACAGCGGAGCAAATTTTTGGCTGGTTAAGAATAAGAAGTTAATCAGGATGCGATCGCTTCTGTCGAGATGGCGGGTAATTTTCTTGCAGTGCATTACCCGCCTTACGCCAGATTACAGAGTTTTAGACTCAAGCAGCTTGGTTAGACTGATTCAAGGCAGAACGCGCATTAAGCGACAGCATCACGCGGGAAACCCCTGTGGAGAGAACGCTTGCACCAACTAGCGTCCCAATCAGCCAAGACGCATTGAAGGGCCACTGGAACCAAATCATTGCACCCAGCACCAGCGTAATAATCCCATCTGTCAGCACCCATGTCCAATTCTGTTGCGGACGCACCCGGAATGCCAGGATTAGGTTGAATACGCCTTCTGTCAACAAAAAGCTACCTAGCAACAGGGTCAGTGTCAGGACACCTGTTAAGGGGTAAAAGAATAGCATCACGCCTGTGGCAATGTAGAGGACGCTCAATAAGAGTTTCCAAATGAAAGCGCCTTGATCGCGGGTTTGAAAGGCGTAGACTGCCTTGGCAACTCCCGCGCTAGATAGGATCAAAGCAATCCAAGTCTCAGCGACAATTGTCGATACGTTAGGTACAGCGATCGCAAGTATCCCCAAAACAATCAAGAGAGCGCCAGTTAAAAGCGATCCATTAATATTTTTGTTCTTGTTGATGTCAGTAGAAACGTCGGTTGTCATAAAAATCTTTTTTCTATGCTTGAGTGAGCTATACCTTCACGCTAGAAAATTTCTCAAGAACTGGGTAGAGTCTTAAGATAGACCACTCTGCTATATCAAGCTCTACCTGCTGATATATGCGATCGCACTTTTCCCTAAATTTATGGAAGCGATCGCATATATCAAAGTTGCAGTAACTCTTCAAACATCCAGTGGTTTTTGTATAACTCTATCTTTCGAGTACCCAGGTTCTCGACTACAGTGCATCACTACCACAATTAGAATGAAATATTGCTCAATATTGCTCTAGGAGTCGCCTTACCTCAGCCAACGCTTCTTCCCCAGGAAGTGGCTGAACTGCACCACTTCGGATCTCGTCTTTACGATTCTTGGCTTCAGTTGTCCAAAGTGTTTGAATCGTTTCGTCTACGTCGAATTCAAGGCTTTCAACTAGCTTTTCTGCCAGAAGCGCTCTCGACGCACTCGGCAAAGATAAAGCTTCTTTCATCAGTTGCTCAATCGATACCATAATCACATAGAATTTGAGGTTATCCACAGTCTAGCAATAGAGCGATCGCACAGTTAACGTGGTCATCCAAACTGATTCTTCCCTGCAAGAATCCTACCCACTAGCAATAGAGCGATCGCGCAGTTAGCGTGGTCATCCAGAAAGCGCGATCGCGCCTCGACTTTAATTTGTTGGAGCGATCGCTAATCGGTTAATCGTAGCAGTCCTGCAACGTGCCGCCGAAAAATATCAAGCGAATGCCAAGTTGGAGGAATATCCTCCAATTTTTCCAGCTTTTTGACCGTTCCGCCTGCATATCCTTTGTGCGAATACCCAAACAAGTCGCGCTGCCTGGGAATACAGTTTTCATCCTTGAGATTCGCAATCCACATAACTTTTACTTGGCGAACAACTCCCCATTCGCTATCGTCTCCCTTACACGGTTTATCATCACTGACTTCGACCAAATGAGTAACCAATCCCTTCTGGAGTAGAAGTATTAGATCGCCGCACTGAACTTTTGCGGCATTCTCTATCTGGTCTGCTTTCCAGTTAAGGGGAAAAATATTATGAAGTTTCTCTTCCTCGTATGCCCAATCCTTGCCACCTTGGTCGTTAACATACTTAATCCATTTGAGATTGTCTAAATTCATGTTTTAATCCTACTAGCAATACAATTGCTTTAATTAATTAGATTACTGGTTAGTTGATTGGCGAACGGTAGTTCCTGGTTATCATCACACATCCTCACAAGCTGCTATTCTAACAGCCAGCCAAATACGTTGCCTACCGTCAAGTGGAGTTCTCTAGCAAATGAAGGGACGGGAAGTAGCTGTTCTGGTTCGTCAAACACCTCTGGCTGTTGCTTAGGTTGATAAACAAATATAGTTTGTTCGTTTGGATCAATTAGCCAACCCATCTGTGTTTCATTATTGAGAGAATGCAGAATTTTTTTGATAACTTTTGTAGCGCTTTGGTCGGGAGATAAAATTTCAATTATCCAATCAGGAGCCACTTGAAATACATTCGCTACACCGCCATTTTCCTTGCGGGGAATTCTCTCCCAGGTAAATATTGCTACATCTGGCACGATTGACCGTCCACCAAACGTACACCGCAGTTCTGGAAATGCCCGTGCAACTTTCTTGGGCTTAACGACAGTATTAACAGCAATAATTAGTTCACCTTGGATAGTGCTATGTTCTCCCTGCGGCATTGGTTTTTGTATAATTTGACTGTCAATGTACTCGCTGGCGGGTTTGGTTTCTGGTAGCTTGAGAAACTCTTCTAAAGTAAGAGGTTTAGCGGATGTTTGTACCATTTGAGGTTACTTCGGGTGCCGATATATATGGAATATATCGCGGTTCTGACGTTCAAGCCACACACGCTTGATAGGGCATGGCATTGCCATGCCCCTACAGATGTATCGCATTCAATCGAGAATTGCTATAGCTACGCAGGGTGAGCATTACCCACCACAACTATTGATACTTGTGATCGCGCATCCTTAGCTTCCCCGCCGTAACCAGCCAAATACTTGCTCAACTGTCAATTCTAATGGGATATCCTGGGGGACAGGCAAGCGATCGCTACTTCTCAACAAAGCAATCCGATTATCGGGCCACAGGATTATAATCACCCGTTCTGTCAGATCGATCAGCCACCCTAGCTGTGTCCCCTCCTGCAAGCAAGTTTGAATCTTGGCAATCAATTTAGTAGTGCTTTGGTCAGGAGAGAGGATTTCAATCATCCAATCAGGCGCACCTTCAACAGCGACATTCTCAGAAGGAACTCGATCTTGGTAGATAACTGTAATGTCAGGAACGACGGAATTATTACTTAAAATACAGCGCAACTCTGGAAAAGCTTCATAGGGTGAGTCCGCTTGGTCAATTGCAGCCGTCAGGCGTTTTTGCAAGATGCTGTGGAAGGCTGTGGGCATAGGTTTTTGATTGGCTTGTCCGTCCACAAACTCCCAAGCTGGGGACTCCTCAATATTCGGCAGCTTCAGGAAGTCTTGCAGTGCAAGGCGTTGCGTAGTGGTAGCCATCAAGATTCGTAAGATTGCCTGTTACAAGTCAATGGTATCGTTTTTAGACAATCTAGCTGTCCTATTCTGTGCAAAGCTGGCCGCGCCGTTACACTGCGAGAAATCTCTCAATCACATCTTGGCTCAATTCGCTAGTAGAACCAGAGGCAACAATGCCGCCTTTTTGCATTGCATAATAGCGATCTGCTTGGCGCACAAAATGCAAGTGCTGTTCTACTAATAAAACAGAAATTCCTGTAGATTCAACAATCCGGCGCACTGCGGCTTCTATCTCCAAAATGATAGATGGTTGGATGCCTTCGGTGGGTTCGTCTAATACGAGTAGCTGCGGTTTTCCCATCAAAGCGCGTGCGATCGCTAGTTGTTGTTGTTGTCCTCCACTCAAGTCGCCACCCATCCGCGAAAGCATGGATTTTAAGACTGGAAAAAGGGCAAAGATTTCCTCTGGTATTTCTTGACTGCGAGCGCGATCGCGTCTAGCTTCCAAACCTAGCAACAGATTTTCCTTCACTGTCAAACGTGGGATAATCTCTCGTCCTTGAGGAACGTAGCCCATCCCCAGCTTTGCTCTTTGATCGGTCGAGTTGGCATTTATCAGATTACCTGCAAAAGTAATCGTGCCTGTGCGGGGCTTTATTAACCCCATAATTGTCTTGAGTAAAGTAGTTTTACCAACGCCGTTGCGGCCAATTAAACAAACCATCTCTCCCGCAGGTACGCTCAAATCTACATCCCAGAGAATGTGACTTTCACCGTAGTAGACATTTAAACCAGTAATTTGCAGCATTTGAATTTTAATTCAACATCAAGACACTAATTGCTGTCCCAAATAAACTTCAATTACGCGAGGATCATTCTGCACTTCCTCAATGGTTCCTTCACACAAGACTGAACCCTCGTGCAGTACCGTAACTTTACGGGCAATTTGGCGGACAAATTCCATATCATGCTCAATCACCAGAATAGAATGACTTTGAGCTAGAGCTAAAAGTAAATTACCAATATTTTCAGTCTCTTCATCAGTTAACCCAGCCACAGGTTCATCAACAAGCAACAAATCAGGAGATTGAGCGACTAACATCCCAATTTCCAGACGTTGCTTTTCTCCGTGAGAAAGTAACCCAGCAAGGATATCTGATTTAGCCGTCAACCCAATGGTTTCTAGCAACGCGATCGCTTTGCACTGTTCAGCACTAGAGGGACGACTAAATAGGGTAAAGAGAGCATTTTTATTGCGGTTGCAAGCGATTTCTAAATTTTCGCGTGGTGTTAGATTCAAGTAAATGCGGGGGGTTTGGAATTTGCGACCAATTCCCAAACGGGCGATTTGATATTCTGAGAAAGCTTTGACATTTCTCCCCTTGAATAGCACTCGCCCTTCTGTCGGTTTTACCTTGCCAGTAATGACATCCAGAAATGTCGTTTTACCTGCACCATTGGGGCCAATTACCACTCGCAATTCTCCAACATCCATGTTGAAATTGAGGTGATTTAGTGCTTTAAACCCATCAAAACTAACAGTTACATTTTCAGTTTCTAGTATTTTATTGTTCATATTTTCTAACGCAAATTGATGCAAAGGAAGGCGCAGAGTTTGACAGAGAATGAGCAATAACTTTGCATTTACCTCTGTTGTCCTTTGCGGTAAAAACTTTACTCATCATTCTGAGTGCTAATTTCTGCTTCCAGGCTAGGATATGTGGCGACTTGTTTACGGAATCCAAAGAGCGATCGCATTCTATCCAAACCTTGATATCGCAGCCAGCCAATCAAACCATCGGGAAGAACTGTCACTACAATTAGGAATAAGGCACCTTGGAAAAATAGCCAACTATCCGGATATTTTTCGCTCAAAAAACTCTTGCCAAAGTTTACCACCAGTGTTCCTAGTATTGCGCCTACCAAAGTAGCACGACCTCCCACTGCTACCCAAATTACCATTTCAATCGAAAAAGCAATATCCATCGCTTTCGGAGAAATTAAACCTGTTTGGATAGTGAATAAGGCACCAGCGATTCCCGCTAAAGCAGCGGAAATTGCAAATACAATCACTTTATATCCAGTAGGGTTATAGCCAGAAAAACGCACGCGGCTTTCATCATCTCGAATAGCAATTAGCAAGCGTCCAAAACGATCCTTTGTCAACCAGCGACACAGAACATAAGATGCCACTAAAAACAACACCGTGAGAGTGTAGAAAACAAGCTGCGTCTTACTATCACTGACAGTTGCTCCCAAAATAGTTTTAAAGTTAGTTAAACCATTGGTGCCGTTAAAAAGTTTTTGCTGCCCGTTGAAGAAGTTGAAAAAAACAATTGTTGCTGCTTGAGTTAAAATCGAAAAGTATACGCCGCGAATGCGGTTGCGAAATACCAAATATCCCAAAATTGCGGCTAATATAGCTGGAATTATTACCACAGCCAAAGCAGTCAAGCCAAGCGAGTAAAACGGCTGCCAAAACCAAGGCAACTCTGTTACCCCATAGAGTGACATAAATTCTGGTAAACCGCCATTCAAAGGCGCTAATTGCAAGTGCATCCCCAAAGCGTAACCGCCAAGGGCAAAAAATACCCCATGCCCCAAACTGAGCATACCAGTGTAGCCCCAGATTAAATCAATACCCAAAGCAGCGATCGCTAACGCCAAAAATCGCCCCAACAAAGTGAGACGAAACCCAGAAAGAACCACTGGCATCACCAAGATTAAAATAAGAGCGATCGCCACGACCACCCCCACCTCTATTAATACTAACTGCCCTCCCTTCTTTCTCATTCTTCGCGTCCTTCGCGCCTTCGCGGTTTTTTAGATTTTCCTAAGCATCAACCGTGCGTCCCTTCTGGGGAAAAATTCCCCCCGGACGTACTTGAAGAAAAGCAATAATTAAAGCAAAAACCATCACCTTCGCCATACTTGTCGTGGCGAAAAATGAAAAGAAATCCGAAAGCGGTTTAATGGGAGCAAGCCACAGCGCCAGAGTATTAGAACCGATGAGATAGTTTGCCATACCGATCGCGATCGCAGCCACAATACTACCCACCAACTTACCAACACCGCCCACAACTACCACCATAAACGTATCGACAATATAATTCTGCCCAGTATTTGGCCCCACAGAACCCAGCAAACTAATCGCACAACCAGCAACACCAGCTAATCCCGAACCCAACGCAAAAGTCAGTGCATCCACTTTCTCTGTAGGAATTCCCAAACAAGCACTCATACTGCGATTTTGCGTCACTGCCCGAATTCTCAAACCCCAAGACGAACGTTGTAAAAACAAGTAAATTCCGGCAATACAAAGAATCGTTAGCACGATAATAAAAAGTCGCGCATATTGTAGCTGAAAGCTACCTAACGGCAATCCACCTCGTAGCCAACTAGGAGCCGTTACATCAACATTTTGAGCGCCGAACCATGCCTTAGTCACAGCCAGTTTATAAGTTTCCCCCAAAAGTTTACCTATTCTCGCAGCAATTTCCCACGAAACAGGTAGCATTACTACTATTACCCAAGGGCGAATTCTTTCAAAATCTGCACGACGAGACAGAATCCTCAAAGCGCCGAAAAACAAAATACAAAATACACCCATTTCAATTATCAGCACCCAGTTAACGCTGCGGACAAACTGTTGCAAAATCAGGCTAACACCCCAAGTCGCCAGCAGTGTTTCTAGAGGTCGTCCGTAAAGATAACGAATTACCCCACGTTCTAGAATTAATCCCACAGCAGCTGCTACCAAAAAAGCCAAGATTAGGGCAAAGAATATATAAAGTTCAAGCCAAGGTTTCCCCAATATCTTGAAACCATTTTGCACAACATAAGTTGTGTATGCTCCCAGCATTATTAGCTCGCCGTGAGCTAAGTTTATGACACCCATCAGCCCAAATACAATGGCTAAACCCAGCGCCGCAATTAGTAAAACAGCACCGATGCTAATCCCGTTAAATATGGCATCTAACACTACTTGCAGCACTAGCTTTCTCCCAATTAATTGATTTGCATCGCCTTTATTGCAGCTTACCTTTTTACATAAGCAGGTGATAGGTATCTAACTTCACTTCTGGTAATTGGTAATAAACAATCAGCCTACTATACTCCTTACCAGCCTAAAAAACTTACAGTTATTTCGACTACTGAATAGTTTTCCTTGGATGTACACCTACTACTTAAAGTTGCCAAGTTTCATGTAGCGTATTGCATAAAGTATATTATTCCATGTGCAAATTTTAGCGGCTAAGACATAGTAACTAAACAGTCGCATATTTCCATAAAAAACGAGCGCAATTACTACCTATGTTTAAGTCTATTAGCTTTTTTAGCTGTCCTTTATCCTTTTACTGAGGGCAATAGATAAGAATAAAGGACAACAAGCTAATAATTGGACAGGTTAGGCTTTATATTTACCACCTTTCTTCAAATCAGTCCAGTCACAGGCATATCCCTTAGTTTCAGCGACAAACTGGTTCCAGGGAACAGGAGATACTGCTTTCGGTGACTCGTAGACAATCTTAAATAGACCGTCATCTGCAACTTCACCAAGTCGCACAAACTTCGCTAAGTGATGGTTATTTTCCAGTGTCACTCTGCCTTCTGGAGCATCGAAGGTTTGACCTACAGCAGCCTTTTTAACCGCTTCTATATCGTCAGCCGTTTTTGCTTTCTCAACAGACTGCTTCCATAAATAAACAGCAATGTACGCTGCTTCCATCGGGTCATTTGTTACCCGATCGGGCCCATATTTTGCTTTAAAGGCTTCGACAAACTTTTTATTAGCAGGAGTGTCCACAGTTTGGAAGTAATTCCAAGCAGCGTAATGACCTTTGAGATATTCTGTACCGATTGCTTTAACTTCTTCTTCGGCAATACTTACAGACATTACCGGATATTTATCTGGGTTCAATCCTGCACCTTGCATCTGCTTGAAGAAAGCGACGTTACTATCACCATTAAGAGTATTAAAAATTACTCCGCCTTCTGGCAGTGCTGCTTTTATTTTGGTGATGATGGGGGTGACTTCTGTATTACCCAAAGGTAAGTAGTCTTCACCTGCTGTTTCGCCGCCTTTGGCTTTTAATTGCTCTTTAATGACGGTGTTAGCAGTGCGAGGGAAAACGTAGTCGGAGCCTATGAGGAAGAATCTTTTACCTTTATTTTGCAACAACCAATCAACCGCAGGCTCGATTTGTTGATTTGGAGCAGCGCCAGTGTAGAAGATATTATTAGAACACTCTTGTCCCTCGTATTGTACGGGATACCAGAGCATATGTTTTTTCTCTTCAAATACTGGCAGTACAGCTTTACGACTTGCAGAAGTCCAACACCCAAAAACGGTGACAACTTTATCTTGATCAATTAATTTTCTGGCTTTTTCTGCAAAAGTAGGCCAGTCGGAGGCACCATCTTCTTGGATAGCTTGAATTTGTTTGCCTAGTACGCCGCCAGCTTTATTAATCTCCTCAATTGCTAACATTTCAGCATCGACGACACTTTTTTCGCTAATTGCCATCGTGCCGCTGAGGGAGTGTAAAATCCCGACTTTGATCGTGTCTCCACCACCAGCAGCAGCCACGGTAGTCGCGCCGGGAGAGGGAGAAGCAGCTGTTGGACTGCTGGGATTAGTGGTGGAAGTCCCACTGCAAGCCTTGAGAAGAATACTGGTTCCTAGAGTGGCAGAACCGTATAGAAGAAATTTACGCCGCCCTAATCGCTTTGCCATACCAATACTGTACTCCTGGCTTCATCAGCCCAATGATAGAGAACATACACAGCTAAGGAGTGATATTAGAGCGATGGTCTAGGAAAACATTGTAGTCTTGGATACAAAATCCAGATTTTTAACAATCATTGAAGGGTAAGGTCAGGTTGCTGTTTGGGGAATTTCTCCCATATTCAAACGGATAAAGTTTAAAACAGCGTCTAATCCTTGCTGAGTCTTCAAATTTGTAAATATAAAGTGTTTTTCCCCGCGCATTCTCTTGGTGTCTCGTTCCATAATGCCCAAATCAGCTCCCACTAGAGGGGCAAGGTCAATTTTGTTAATTACCAGCAAATCTGACTTGGTGATGCCGGGGCCTCCTTTGCGGGGAATTTTGTCACCTGCTGCAACATCAATTACGTAAATTGTCAAGTCTACGAGTTCGGGACTAAAGGTTGCAGCTAAGTTGTCGCCGCCACTTTCTAAAAATACTAGGTCTAAATTTGGAAATCGCTGTTCCATCTGTTCGATGGCGGCTATGTTCATGGAAGCGTCTTCGCGGATGGCGGTATGGGGACAACCGCCAGTTTCTACGCCGAGGATGCGATCGCTTTCCAATGCTTGACTTTTCACTAAAAACTGTGCATCTTCCTGGGTATAAATATCATTGGTGACGACAGCAATGTGGTATCTCTGCCGCATCGCCTTGCACATCGCCTCAACTAAGGCAGTTTTTCCCGAACCCACTGGCCCTGCTACACCAACCCGAAATGCACTCATGGGATTGCTAATCGCTAATGGCTAATTACTAATCTTACGTTAACTGCGAAATAGTCGCGTGTACTGGGTTTCGTGTGCCATACTCGCCAGGGCTAATCCCCAGCCACAACTAGCAAGATCGTCATCCTCTAAAGCTAAAATTTCATTGGCAGCATCACGTATAGTTGGATGCAGTTCAAAGAGTAGCTGTTGCCCAGCGGTTTGTCCCAGGGGAATCAGCTTCACTCCAGATGCGATCGCATTCGTCGCCCAACTGTGTAAATATCCCAACATTGCTTGCTTTAGCTCAATTTGCCACTCTTGCGCGGCGATACCGAAAGCGATCGCATAATTACAAGGATTTCCCACAGCATCGGCCCTTAACTGCACCTGCGGCTGTAGTTTCAGAAATAATTTTAAAAGCGATCGCCCCATCTGCCAACTTTGCTCTCGCAATTCTTGGGTTTCTTTAGTAGCAGATAACCAAGCATTCCAGTAACTTAAAGCCGCCAAATCTCCAGCTTCTGCACCTCTATAGGCGCGGATTGCGATCGCCGCCTCCAACCGAATTGCCCCATAGCGCAATTCCTGCTTTAGCCAGTCTCCCAAATGCTGATTATCAATTACACCAGCCTCAACTAGCGTTTCTAACCCTTCGGAATAGCTATAGGCACCCACTGGTAATGCTGGACTAGCAAGCTGTAACAGACACAGTAAATTGCTCATTGCTAATGGCTAATGGGTAATTGCTAATTAGGAATTAGGGATTGGGAAAAAGTCTTACCTAGTCCCCAGTCCCCAATCCCCAGTCTCCAGTCCCCTTTTAATGCCCGTAAGCACCCGGTTCAGGTTGAAAAGGCGCGATTTCCTCTCGTACCTCTACCCCTAGATGTTCCAGCATTGCCTGCAAAACTGGGTCAGGAGATAGCCTTAAATAGGTGAGAGCAAGTTCTATCGGTACGTGCCGATTCCCCAGATGATAAGCCGCACGCAGCAAATCTAGGGGCTGTTTAGCTGTCACCGTGAGAACTGGTTCCGGTTTAGCAGCAATTCTCACTACAACATCACAGGTTTCAGATTGGAGGAGATCGCGATCGCGTAGCACCGTTCCTCTAGGTAAGCGTAGATACAAAGCTTCACCTGAAGGCGTTTCAAAGCGATAGCGGCTGCGGGTGCGCTCCTCGGCTGTCAGAGCCAAAGTAAAACTAACTTCTACATCAGGCTCGCCACTCAAGCGTTGCGTTATATTTAGCATCGCTTAAAAAGGTAAAGACAAAACAAAGAGATCCTCAAAGATTGCCCTTAGTTAGATTGCAGACGAAGCATTTCATTTTGAATCCGTGTTTGTAGATCCTTATCGCTCTGCGCTGCAATGGTAACTTGGTTAAATCGTTCATTTGTCAGACCGTTGCTCTGGATAATCTTTTGCGACTGCTGACAGTAATTTCTGGCAATTGCCTGAGCATTTTTAGGCAGCGATCGCAAAGTATTAGGTCTGCCGCAAATAATATTTGGAGGGCTGCCCACAAGTTTCTTAATGTCATTATAGGCAGATTGGCGACCAGGCTCCATCGCCAAGATAGCTCTGGCAACTTTAGTTACTTCCTCATTAGTAACATTAGAAGCTTGAGCGTATGCCACAGAATTAAACTCAACAGTATGGTAGCCTCCGGAGATACCCGGTGCGATTCCCAATAGCAGGCTTAGGGTGGCGAAAGTTCCCACACTCAGGCATTGGGATAAGACTCGATTCACGTAACGGCGGGAACAGAAGGAAGTCATCATGATCTAGTGCAGCCAAAAATAGGAAACTAAAGCAGTACGTGCATTACATTTTCTGAACTATTTTAAGGGTGAGAAGTTCCAGGTAAAGAGGAAGCATTTATAAATAATTTCCTAAATTTCACGGATGTACTTCCAGATGCCAGATTTAGGGTGTGTTAGGGCAAAGCTGTAACGCAACTTTATGGAAAGATATTTTAAGGGTTTTGGTGCGTTACGTTTCACTGATACACCAGGCAGAGTTCTATAACTTTAGTTTGTAGAGTCGAGAGGGGATCTGCGCCTCGCTTTAGGCTAACTTCCAGATCCAGCAGTAAGGGTAATGTTAAACTAAGTTGCCGACTTGATAAGGGGTTGACTTCTTTTCGTAGAATGTAAACTCGATTTGGGTTGCCTATCTCTACCGCAGTAGCGATCGCTCTTTCATCTCGCTCCCCATCCTCTATCATAAGTTTGACCCATAACCAGGTGCGAAATTGACCAATCAAAGTAGCTACAATCTTCAAAGCTGGTTCATTGCGACCGATCAAGTCAGCAACCAAACCGGAAGCCTTAGCCGCATTTCCCTGAATAATTGCCTCTGCCAACTTCAAGCTATTATGGGTGGTTGATGTCACCAGAGCAGCAATAACATCGACATCAAGTGCTTTTGCTTCTGTCCCAGCATAGCAATGTAACTTTTCCAGCTCATTCCAAAGCTGCCTGGTATCATTTCCCACAGACTGTGCTAAAAGTTCGGCACCAGCCTGAGTCAGTTTTACCTCGACTTCTTGGGAAACTTGCCGCACTCTTTTTAGCAACTCTTCTGTTTTCCAAGGTGGAATGAGGGAAAATTCTCTAATCTCAGCATACTGTTGCAGCAACTTGGTGGATCTTAGACGACCATCAGGTTTAGTTCGCGTTGTCAGTAATAATACTGACGACTCAGGAATTACTGGTATAGTACGCTCCAACTCAGTCAGCAGGTCTTCAGAACATTGCTGGCATATAGTTGTATCAGTCAACCATACCAGACGCGAACCGGTGAGCATAGGAGGGGTCATCGCCTGATTCAGTCCGGTGATGGCAGCATTGGCTTGATCAGGGGAAATTTTGTCATAGTTAAAGCTAGCCCATTGCGGATCGACAAATCGATGTAAAAGGACATTAACAGCTTTTTCTAAGGCAAAATCATCTTCTCCCCAGTAAAGGTAAATTGGCATTACAGCATCTTTTAAAAGAGCGAGGATATCAAAATTGGACGAGAGTTATCAAATTTATTTAAATCGGGTAGCCCGACTACCGCTACCTGCTACCTACCAGTCCCAAGTACAACATATACAGGAGTCTCCGAAGTTTAAGCCTGACGAATCTGGCGAAATACAGCCAGTGCCTTTCCCAGGCTATACCGTAATCACGCCACCTTGGGGGGATGATTCGGTAAATTCTACATTTTACGAAACCTTGAAGGTGTGCCAAGACCAACTATTGCAGCAGTTTGACTCCGGTTTCTTGGTACCAGTACCTCCGGCAAGCTTTCACTTAACTTTAGCGGATTTGATTTGGGACAGTGCTTACAGACACGCCAATCAGAAACCAGCGTTTGAGGAACATTTGCGCTCTGCAATTGGTAAAATCTTTGAGCAGTCTAAGCCGTCGATTAGTTTAGGGCATCCTTTACGTTGGCAATTGCTGGGGTTGATAGTGATGCCTCGCGCGATCGCTGTGGGTTTACTACCCAAGGACGAGGAAACCTACGAAAGAATTTTGCAGTTTCGCCGCTGTATTTATCAAAATCCCGGTCTGATTGCTTTGAGAGTTGAACAGCAATACCGTTTTACTGCCCATATTACACTAGGATATTTTGGGAATATTTCACCTGATTTGGATCGCCAAGCTTTATGCAATAAGCTTTCGGAATTTAACGATCAATGGGTAGAAAATTACCAAGAACTCTTGGCACATCGCGCAGAACTGAGGAAGTTTGACGATATGACCCATTATTACCGCGGCCCTGACTGGCCTGTTTTAGAATTTTAAGTTGTTGGGGCGGGTTTTAAGATAACCTTAGCATCTGGCGACAGCAAATCTTCCTTCAACCCGCCCCTCAATGAGCCTTTTAAATCATCCTATTTTGGAGCAGAGTTTTGCAGTTATTGACCGAGAAATCGGCGAACATAACTTTAGCCCCGCTGAGTACGCCATTGTCCGGCGGGTGATTCACACTACTGCTGATTTTGAGTTTGCGACATTGATTCGATTTAGTCCTGGGGCAATTGAGAATGCGATCGCATCTCTCCAGCGTCGTGTGCCTATTATCACAGACGTAGGCATGGTAAAACAGGGAGTTGCTGGGATGGTATCGAAAACTTTTGGCACCCCGCTAATTGCCGCAGTTGAAGAAGCACCCGTCCCACTTCCGGGTAAGACGCGCACCGAAACTGGTTTGATGCAATGCTTTGAGTTATTTCCCAATGCGATTTTTGCTATCGGGAATGCTCCCACCGCTTTACTAGCTCTTTGTGCTGAGTTGCCAAAAGCAGCAGTACAACCAGCTTTGGTAATCGGCGCACCTGTGGGCTTTATCTCCGTGCTAGAGTCAAAAGCGGCACTCGCTAACACTCCCGTACCCCAAATTCGCATCGAAGGGCGCAAGGGCGGTTCACCAGTCGCTGCTGCTATTGTTAATGCTCTGCTCATCTTAGCTTGGGAGGGTTATGAGAGTTAACGCACAGAGACGTGGAGAACGCAGGGGGAAGCAATATAGGCTCTGTGTTTCTTTTTTTAGCTTTTTCCTCGCCCCATCTGGAAGCAGGGCTGATTCATTGGAAAAAGGAAAATAGACGATGCACATCATGAGACAAATGTCGAAGTGCTTTGGTGATCGAGGCAAAACCGTGCTGACGAAATAGATTGATGGCGAA
>NZ_JACJPF010000116.1 GCF_014695915.1 Trichocoleus sp. FACHB-40 | reverse complement strand
GGATTGGGTAACTTGTTTGCCACCTGGCATCACAACGGTTAGTCGTTGCCGCTCGAAATCCAGGGTGTAAGAGTGACCTTGATTTTTTGCGATGTAAACTTCGTTTTCCACGGATGCCAGGGGGAGGGTAATGCTGCTGCTGCCATTCGTAGCATTGCCTACATAGTAGGTAGGTTGGTCGTTTTGGGAGCAGATGTACAGGTGAAAATGCCGGCTTCTCGCCATGCGGTAAATTTGTGATTCGCCAGGGCAAATGTTTCCGTCGATCGGTTGAGCGGTTGCCTTGGTGGCTCCTAGTAGCGTAGAGAATAGGAGGAGCAGAGCTAGACCAGATTTAGGAGTAAACATGAGCAAAGAACCAACGGCTACAGTTTTAGTGTTCCCGATTGTCCAAAGACAATCCCACCTTAACAACCACCCCTAGCTGTCCCAGGAATCGATTTCAGGTGTCGCTAAAAGCCAATCCTCCTCGCGCTGCGCTCTTGCAACCCCTAGCTGTCCCAGGAATCGATTTCAGGTTTAGGGGCTTCTATCATAGAAGGTAAGCGATCACTTGCAACCCTTAGCTGTCCCAGGAATCGATTTCAGGAAGCCCCGATATTTGTTGCCGTGTTTTTGCTTGCTTGCAACCCTTAGCTGTCCTAGGAATCGATTTCAGGCTAAAAGCCAATCCTCCTCGCGCTGCGGCTCTTGCAACCCTTAGCCGTCTCAGAAATCGATTTCAGGCCAACCCCGACGAATCATGCGCCACCACACAAAGCTTGCAACCCTTAGCTGCCCCAGGAATCGATTTCAGGTCGCCTTCCCACAAGGGATTTATACACCTCGAACTTGCAACCCTTAGCTGTTCCAGGAATCGATTTCAGGGGCAGTCCCCCACAGGTCAAGCGATAACTGAATAGCAGACTCCGATTGCGCGGATTTAGTCCTTGCGCGGATTTTAGATTCAGCCTTTTTCCTTGTAGGTGGCTCGCAATTGTTGCAAACCTCGGACGGAGTAAGGGTTTTTGACTTAGCGCGAATTTTCTGACTTGTGATAGGCTTACGCTTTCCTTTGTGAGAGCTAGTTTGGGGTTGTTCTTCGGCGATGTTGCTTGAAAACACCTCCACATCCGCGCACTGAGTTATTCCTGAATCAGCTTTTATTGCCCCAGTCTTGAGGGTTGAGGGTTGGCTACTGGTGTCACCAATCCCAGATGTAGCAGGGGAAGATTTTTCGCAGTCCCCTGAACCAGCACTTACCTGCATCAGACCTAAGCTTTTAGAATAGATCCCAATTCCCGACTCGCATCGGGGTGTACGGACAGTTTTAGGGGCGTGCAAATCAGAGCCATCCTCGTCATTGCGATCGCTTGCGCGATGCCCTTTGGCTGTTTCCTCCGCAGGTTCAAAACTGCTAGCGGGGCTGCTCCTCCCACTAGCATGCCGACCAATCGGCGTCCCCACACACCCTGGTAAACCAGAGCGGATTTTCCGTCCTGCTGGGGCAGTCCGTGGGTTCTTTCGCTTCCGCGCTGCTGGCGAAATGCGAAGTATGTAATTGCGTCCCGGCACTAAATTACCCGGTTCGCCTATATCCCGTTCAAGGCAGGTATTCAAGAAGTTAACTGCCCCTACTTGGTCTCTGTCTCCTTTCCATCCGCATCCCCCCTTATTGGGTCGGCAGTGGTAGCGGCGACCGCTCGGTTTATTGAGCGTGCCACATTGAGGACATTTCTGAGAGGTGAATCGCTCGCTGGCTTTTTTAACCTCGATACCGCCAGCTTCAACGAGCTTATCCGCCAAATATTTTGTCTGCGTAGGCCACTCCCACAGGCTGTTGCGCTTCACCTGCTTCATCCGACGATTTCCCTTTTTTCTGCCTTTGGGAATGTTGTCAAGTTCACCAACGTAGATGGTGCCAATTTTGTTTTCGACCGCCCAATCCACAGCAGCTCTAGTGACGCAATGGTTGGCATAGTCCAATGCGCGACGCGATCGTGCAGAGAGTTTGCGGGATGCTTCGAGTATTTTAAATTGCCGACGAGATCGCTTCCTAAAAGGAGTTCCTGGTTGTTTCTGCCCAATTGCTTCTAAGTCTCGCCCTTGACCGTCTTTGCCGTCCCGTCGCCTTTGAGCAACCAAGCTCCGAACGTATTTTTCCCCAGATCCTGGCTTGATCCGGTTCTTCTCTAGTGCTTTGTCTTGCTCATTCTTACTAAGGTACTGACGAGCCTGCCCCCGTAAAGTGCGACTGCGTAAACGCCCAATTTCTCTTAGGCGGCGATCGCGGACTCGTTTAACCGCGCAGATGTTATTACCCGAAATCGTAGCCGTTTCGCCCTTCTGGTTAGCAATGACGATGGCTCGCTTCTGCCCAAAATCGATGGCACCAATTCCCGTTAGTTCGGGATTCTTTTCAACATTGTTTTCATGGGTCAGATGCAGCCAGTATTCACCGTTCAAGGAGCGGGTAACTTTCGCATCTTGGAACTGTTGACCCTTTAACTTTTTCAATGCTGGGAAGGCAATAGTAATTCCTTGATGTCGTTTGTTCTGCGATACGGAGCCGAGTCTTAGACCTTCTCCCTCCCAGCGGATTTCATCCTTATTGAAGACAATAGGAACGTAATTCCGTTCTTTATAAGGCGGCTTGGCATTTGGATCACCGCGCCTAAGATTACTAAAAAAACTTTTGAAGTTCCCATCAAAGTTGCGTGTGATAACCCCGACCGTTTTAGCACTGAGGGTTACTGTATGCGGTTTTTCATCATATTCAAAACTCAGGCTGTACTCAGCTTTTGGCTTCTGCTGAGTTGTAACTTCTACGACTTCTGTTAAGCCTTTCCGCTTCCCTTTGGAAATTATGCGGTCAGTATTGGTGCGAGGCCAGAGACAACCTTTACCAGAGTAAAGTGCTTGAAGAATTTCCCAACCCAGTCCTACCTCCCAACGCTGTTCGGCAGTCTCCCCGTGTGGCTTGATTAGTGGCTTAGCCTTATTGAGTTCCCCTTTTTTAGGCTTTTGGGTGATTGGCACCATACAAGGGACAATCGCGTGTTGAACACCATTACCCTCTCGTGGGGCATCAATCCATTTTTTACTTTCGCTATCCCAAGTTTGAAGAGTACAGCTATCACCTTGAGCAGGAACTACCTCACACGCCAGACCTTTGTGTTCTCTAATATATCGAGCGTGAGCAACCAAAATATTGGTTAAATCCCGTGCAGCCCAGGACATCAGCACCAGTTGTTTTTTGAGTGCCTTGCTTGGAGTGAACTTCAGTTTGAGTGCGCGGATAGCCATGATGATACTGATCGCGTCTACTCGGAAAAACGCTGAATAAGATGATGCGTGTGTCCTGAATCATAGAAATTTTGAAAGGCTACCGTAAATCGCAAATCCACTAGACTTGAATGTGAAGCTAAGCCGATGGGGTGTGGAGTTTACAGAAGCAGCCGAATAGTCAATTCAGTGCGATCGCTCTTGTCGTCGGAAGCAAAGTAACCATCGATTGCCACCAGATACCATCACTAGGCATCAACAACCAGCGATAAAACTCTGATTTAAGGTGTGCCAACGATTACCGACGATGGACTTACCCCCTTAGCCAGGCAGGGTAACTTTTGGCGCTGGCTTGGGCGATCGCTTCGTTGGCGAATGAAGCTGTGGGTAGCGAGCGCGCAAAGGCTTGTATTCCGGCTGACCAACGTAAATGTCAGTAGATGGTTGCAGGAACGCTGGTTTTTCCCCTGACTGACCCCACACGGCGACATCTGTAGGCATTCTGTGGCGTGATCGAGGACAATGGCAGTTATTTGCTCCTTATGGTTTTAATGATTTGTGTAATGGCATAATCCGGCCACAACGAGCGCATCTATACAACGCTGGTGCTGCTAGTAAAACGAAAAAAATTACCCTTAGCAGAGTCTTATCAGTTAATCGTTTCTTTATCCTTGAATTATGAATGAGCAAACACTTAGTCAAGCGCTGCTGAACCTCCCTGAAAACGCACAGGAATCTATAGTCGATCAAATTTTCGGCTCAGAATTTTTGAAGGCGCTTGGTTTTGAAATAATGGAACGTGTTCCCCAGTACAATACTGGGGATGGTGGGCCAGTTGATTATGCTCTTCGTCGTAATACCAATGAAGATATTTTCTTAGCTACTCAAGCCAACCCTTATCTTCTGCTTGAACTAAAGGGTAGAGACGTTAACCTGAGCGAGGCATCTGCACAATATCAATCAACAGTTAAGCAACTTAAGCGCTACTTGCTGGCCAGTAACTGTAAAACTGTGCAGTGGGGTATTATTACTAATTCAATCCACATACAGCTATTCAGGAAACACGGCAAAGTTATCTATCCAGCAACACCGTGCCTTGATATTACGCCAGATAATCTCGGTGAAATTGTAACAAATATTAAACAAAAAATTGAAAATCTACCACGGGCATTGACTGTAGCTATCTACAACAATAAAGGTGGAGTTGGTAAAACTACTACAACAGTAAATTTAGCGGCTGTTCTCACGTTAAAAGAAAAAAAGACTTTAATTATTGACTTCGATCCAAATCAACAAGACCTTACAAATTCCCTAGGAATTAAACAAGGTACAGAAACGTTATACTCTTACCTTGAAGATAGAAAAAACAGAGTTAATCCCAGCAATGTGATTCAATCGTTTGGAACAAAAAACATAAAAACGGGACACTTATTTCAGATTGATGTTATCCCGGCTGATGAAGACTTAGGCAGTCAGGGTGAAGATAAATTACGCCAAAACTTTGGAATACGAAGACTCTACCAAATTTTAGACAGCCTAAAGTATGAGTATGACTATATTTTGATTGATTCACCTCCTAACTGGCGTTTTTTCAGCCAAAGCGCTATATATGCCTCAGATGTTGTTCTTATTCCAACGAAGCATAACAACATCTTTTCGCTAGAGAATGCTGCTGTGGCTATCAAACAGTTTATTCCTCAAGTTCAACAATTAAGAAAAGATGGTGGGCCGATTGCCCTACCAATTTTTTCAATGGTGAAAATATTACGGATGCAGGGCGTAATACTGCTCATAAAGCAATAGAAGAACTTATCAAACAAACCCCAACCAGTAAGTTTAATTTGCGTCCTTATTTTTATCCGCGTTACACTCAAGCGAAGCAAGATAGACATATTTTTGAACTACCTAGCTATGCTCATATAGCTAATGCAGCTTTTTCTCGCGTACCCGCTGCCTACAAAGATAAAACAGCTCGTAATTACTATTTAGAATTAGCAAAGGAGTATTTTCTACAGTGAGTAACTTAACTGATATTGGCAACCTGATGCACCTGTACATGGATCAGATCCAAGCTGGCGAAGGAACAGATGCCCCTGAGTTTTTGATTACCGCTACTGCCAAAAAACTCACTAAGTCGGGTGGTCGTAATTGGGTTCCTGTAATTGTTAAAGAAACTGGCGAAGACCAATATGAAGTCATTGGTAACTCATTTATTTATGCTGTTGTTGAAGAAGCTGGATTAGAGAAGGTCTGGTGCATTATTGCCGATCCTAGCGACGAATCTGTAGAACTGACTAAAGTCTTAGCAGGCGAAGTAACTCCAAAAATTAACCTCACTACAGCTACACGAGATGATATTAAGGCAGCGCTTCAGTATCTAATTGAAAAACCCGGTACCGATCTCAAGAGCGTTAAGCTTCTGATTGCTACCGATCGTATTGATGAAGCTCCTCGCCAGTATTGGAAGACATTAGAGCCGATTACAAAACTTAAGTGTGGTATTACAACAGGTAAAAAACTCAATGCTTTGAAGGAAGTTTTTTACTTAACCCCTCAACCCCTGCCTGAACTTATCAAAGACTCTACTACCTTGAGCACCTTAACGGCTGGAGAGTTAAGAGATATGGCTAAGAAGCGCGGGATACCTGGCTACAGCAAGAAGAAGAAGGACGAATTAGTTAAACTACTCAGTTAGTAATAGGGATAACACTAGCGCTCGATAAGATGGAGGCACGTAATTTCAGTTCAGAACTGACCCCATAACAGCAACAAAAACTGGATGAATATAATGCCAAGTTCCCCCGCACAAAACAGAAAAAACTCCCTAAAATCGACTGGGCCGCGGACTGATCGCGGCAAGGCGATCGTTCGTCACAACAGCGTTAAGCACGGGCTACTGGCAACGAAACCGCCCATGCTTTGTACTGAAGATCGCGAATGGTTCGATGCAATGGTGGCAGGTTTGATTGAGAAGTATCAGCCTCGCGATCCGATCGAATATTTACTCATCGAAACGATTTCAATGGGTTGGTTACGCTTGCGTCGCCTTTGGGGTATTGAGGCAGCGGTAGGCGACGTGGCAATACTGAAAATCAAACAAAAACTATCTGGGAAAAGTTCTGAGCTGGAGAAGCGCCGCATTACTAAACAGTTGGCGGAGGCAGAGACATCTGCTGCTGGGTTGTCCCTGTCTGGCGAACAATTAGCGCGATACGAGCGATTAATTAGCCTACAACTGAACGACGCGATCGAAAAACTGGAGGAAATAAAGCGAAAAGAACGAGAACTCTATGGATCTATGGGTTTGTCTGGTATAGGACAGTTTGTGAGCGATCGCCTTCAATACCACGTTGATAATGGCTAAAACCCATGCTAGAAGCGACACTCATCCACATGGATGAGTGTCTGTTACCTTCATTTCAGCCCAGATAGTCTATGTAAATGTGAATTTACACAGACTATCTGGGCTGAAACACCCATTTTCCCAATGGGCGATCGCTAATGCGGGGAGCAATTACACCACACAGTTGTATAGTCGCTTCCAGTTTACGGAGTTGCCTTCTACCTCCGCAAACCAAAAATAAGCCCCCTCTAGAATTGTCTAGAAGGGGCTTTACATTAATCAAGTATTCCTATACCAAGGATTTATGCCGAGAGGCTAGCGCTTGATCTTTTAGTGTCGAAGATTTACGCCGCGCAGCTTGAGATTGTCTTTTTACTTTCAAGAATTCACGCCGCGCAGCTTGAGATTCCCTTTCTAGTACCAAAGGTGAAGGTGAAGCAGGGAAAGCACTTGGTGGTAAAACCAAATCCAGGCATAACTTTCCACCGATAGCCTTGGCTGCATTTACCAAGGTATGTAACGTTACGGACGGGTTTTGTGGATCAAGAAACCTGTTCAGAGACGCGCGACTTGTTTTCATCTCTGCCGCCATTTCTGCCTTGCTAATTCCTTTCTCTCTCATTATTTCAGAAACTTTCCAAGCGACAACGCGCTTCAAAGCAACCGCTTCAACTTCTTCAAGCACACCATCTTCTTCTAGAAGATCATCAAGAGAAGAACCGATGCGAGGATTAGTAGTCATGTTCTGTTTTCCAAATCTTGCTTGCGAGTCAGAGCTAGTTCTAAGTCTTTTTTTGGGGTAGCCTGCGTTTTTTTTATAAAACCATGCAACAGAACTAATTCGTTATTCCAAAAAGAGAAAATAACACGTGCAATCTTATCTGGTAGGTTAGTGCGAACCTCATACAAACCCTTTCCCAAGGGTTTACAAGTTGGCATTCCGATTGGCCAACCAAATTCAATTGTTTTTATGTCTTTTCCAATTAATGTACGTTCGTCCTTTCCCAAACTTTTTAACCAGTCTCGGACAGGCTCTTTGTCGCCTTCATTTTTATAGAAGCTTGCAGGAACTCGTTTTATTGTCATCCATAACAAAGTTGTACCATTTTTGGTACAACTTTGTCAATATAATATCTCTGATACCGTATAATAATACCTCTGATACCGTAAGACGCTGAACACTTGGCTCGGTTAAACAAACAATTTCCCGACTAAGGGTGGCTAAATTTCTGATACCGTAAGGCGCTGAACGCGATCGCATCCTAGCTTCGCGGACGGAAATTAATCTGGCTGTAATAGTCATTGTTACGTTACGGTTCCCCCTGTTGAAGAAAACCTGGCGAGTGTTCACGCCTTACGTACCAGAGGTTTATTCACCAGTAAACTAATACTTACATTGCAAAGAATCGTAAGTTTTTTTTTTATTCAGGAAGATACAAACTGCTGCTGTCATTGGGTCTGGCATGAAGATATCGGCTGGTAGTCGCTACGCTCTCATGCCCTAACGTCGCCTGCACTAAATGAATCGGCGCACCTCGGTCGAGACTATGGGAAGCGTGAGCATGGCGCAACCAATGGGGTGATACCTTACCTTTAATCCCAGCGCGTTTACCCGCCGCTGCCACAATCCGATAAACCTGTGAACGGTCGAGGTGATGACCATCGGCATCGCCTTCCCTGGATGGAAATACCGCGTCATTGTCATTGGCATCGCCGCGCATCTCACACAGCTCGTTCCATACCCCCTCTGGCAGCAGTACAGTTCGAGTCTTGCGACCTTTCCCGAATAATGTCACCTGACCCGAATCCCCACGGGAGTTTAAATCCCGCCACTTTAGGGCGCACAACTCGCTTACCCGCAACCCCCCGTTGTACAACAGCCGCAAAATCGCTCGGTTACGCGGATCAGTTTCCAGGCAAATCATTGACTGGACTTGTAGCTCAGTCAGAATGCGCTCGTTGATTGCGTCCTTGGCTTTAGGTTGTCGCACGGGTAGACCAACATTGAGGGGCATCAATCCCAGTTTATGAGCGAAGGTCAGCAAAGACTTGATGCACGCGATCGCAGTGCGTTGGCTGTTGGGTGCCATCTCTTCTAGCGTTGTTTGCCAGCCTTGGACATCCGCCAATGTCGCCAAGTGCAGCGGCTTGTTAAGGTAAGTTAAAAACCGCTGAGCATAGCGCCTATATAATTCTTGGGTGTGAGGGCTGCGCCCGTGTATCCACATTTCGATTAGCCTCTCGTGCGCGTCTAGAGGCAATGTCTCCTGGGGTGAAATGTGACTGTTTTCGACCTTGACCATGTAGTAATTTTCGGTCATTTTGGTACATCATTAGTCCGGTTATGTTGTACTGGCGCAGAAAATTTAACCCAGACCATGAGGACTGGGGGACGATGAGACGAGCGGGCGATCGCTAGACTTTATACCTGTAACGCCTTATGCAGTCAAGGTCATGAGGCGATGCAATTACCTGAGACGAGTGGGCGATCGCTAAACTTTATACCTGTAAGTAAAACTTGCTTCCGCTTCCTCCCGTGCTTTGTTCAGCGCTATCATTCGGGCTTTTGCGATGGGACTGCTGTTAACGTCTGTGTGCCAAAGCTTAGCGGCTGTCCTGTACGCGGTTTTGACTTGCTCTAAGGTAGCGTTGGGCAAGACTTCTAGAACCTCCCACCACTCCCCTACTAGAGGCGGCGCAAGGATGGATTCAATCAGATTCCAATCGCAGCTATAGCAGACTCGGTAGATTCCTTCCAAGGAATTCTTGCCCAGTTGAGCCAAAACTATTTGATGCCACTGCCTGAATGCTTCGCGGCAGCGCTGTTTTATGGCAGGTTCGCAGGTGCCAAGAGCGCCTAACTTCGAGAATGCCTCAAAGCTGATGTGTATCCCTCCCTCCGGCTTGTAGAAAGGGTCTTTCCCTTCCGCCAAAACCTCAAGCACTCGCCGCGCGTCTTCTTCCGGCTCCGGCAGTTCTAGTAGTTGGTTTAGTTCGTTAGCGATCGCCCGTGATTCTGGATTTTGTCGCCACTGCCAGTAGTTAACTTTAGTTTTACCCAATTGCTCGGAGTAGCGCTTCAACCAATATTCACGTCGGTTCACAGGCGGGTAGACCCCTACCTCTAAAGCTTTCAGGATGCCCCATCGCTTCTCCTGCAAAGCGTCAACAATTCCCCATTCCAGATCGGACGCTTTAACTACCCATTGCACAGTTTCTAGAGGGCTGGCAGCAGTGGCAGGCTGATCCAGGTGGATTAAACGGTACTCGTGCAACCGCTTGATTGCTTCCGAAACGTCTTTGGGGAACGTGATCGCCCAAGTGTTGTCCACTTGAAACAAACATTTGTTCACCCGATCTGCCAAGCTCAAGAATCGTTCCAAGTTCTTGCGCCAAACTTTCTCCCACTGGAGTTTGCCGTCCGTCTTCCACCATTTCTTGTACTGTTGCTCAATACCGCAGTACCAATCGAAGTCCGGTTCATCGCCGCTAAGGTTCAGCAATTCAGGAATTAAGGAGGCTGGAATCTGCCAGTATGGGGATAAACCTGTTACAGGTTTATTGGGCTGTCTAGCTTTATAGAATTTTTCTATAACTTTAATGACTTCCCCCCTCACCGGGTCTGGCACTCGTAGTACAGAGGTGGTGTAGTCCGCTTTTTTTGTCCTACCGCCGACTGGTCTATTCATTCTAGTTGAAAGCCTTGCTATACAGACATTATACCTGTTACAGGTTTTTCTGAGAGATTTTTAGAGAGAAGGATGTTGTGTCTAAAGCAGACACAACATCGCAAGCCAGCAGACTAAAAGCCGTGTGCTGCTAAGACTTCGTTATGCGACTTGCGCAACGTCTCCTGCTCCTTCTGGTATCGAGCCAGCAAATCCGCCGCAGCATCCTCCCGACATTTGAACGGGTGCTGGAGGCTGCGATTTTTATGAATCCAGCCTCCCAACGTCAAGCTCTCCCTGATTTTGCCGATGCACACGCTACCTTCATATACCAAAAACTCAGGCGTTAAGGGGCTAGACTCTGGGGTTTCTTGAAAGGTAAAAACGGGCTGCACAGCCCGATGTGCCTCAAAATCCTGCAACCAGGAATCGACGGCGATCCAAAATTGTTTGCCCGTCCGTTCTAAGTTGACTGCGCTCATAAATTTGTCGGTGCGGTTACGGAGCGCAGCCTTGACAAAGTGAGGTGTTAGCGCTGCGACTGAGATGTGCTTGTAGCCCAGTGTTGAACGGAACCGTTCTTTCACTTTATGGATGTAGCTTTGGCTAGGTTGGTCAGTTTCCGTAGGTGCCGAGGCTGGTGTTACCCAGGAGATTTTCTCGCCCGTCGCTGGGTTCTCGATCTGAACGAGGCTACCTGCTGGAATGCGATCGCCCTCAGTATCATCGGTTGAGATATCGCCGCCGTCTGTATCAGCTGCTAGGTTATGGTCATCGCCGCCAAAGTCATCAAAGCTGCCTGGGTTATTGTTGCCGTCATCGTCGGGTGTTGGCTCTGGTTCTGGGCTGGGGTTGTTGTTGCCCCCCTCGTCGCTGCTGAATAGTCCCATTACTGCGGACTTTAGCAGCGCGATCGCGTCCGGTGCCAATTCTGAAACCTTGGCGACGGCATCCTGTAAGGACTGAATTGCTCCATCTGCGACGGTTTCAGCTTGGTTCAATTGGTCGATGCGAGATTGACGGGCTGCGATGATTGCCTCAAAGTTTGCGATCTCGGACTGTAGATTCTGGATGTCATTCTGAAATAGCATGGGATTAATTACCTTTGTTTTGGGTGATTGGGGCGATCGCTTCTTTGGACGGAGCGCGATCGCCCTTTTGATTTGATGTGAGGCTTTTTGGGACTTCCTCCAGGTCGCGGGTGTTAGGCGGCAGCGGCTACTCGTTCTAGTTGAAATACCATCGCGTCTTTTTTCATGTGCTTGCCTTGTCCTCGGATGTTCTTCCACGCGATGCCGTACTGAGTGCAAAGTTTTCGGAGTGTGCTTGAGTCTAGGGCAGAGAGGTTAATCTCACTTTTGGGCTGTTCGGTGCTGGCGGGTTCGACTTGTTCTTGCGCGGCTGGTAGCAGTAGTAGGGGCGCGATCACTTTGGATTGCTGCTGAACTGGGGTAGGCGCTTCGCTGGCTGGCAGTGTCCAAGGATCGGGCATTGTTTCTTCCGGTTCTGGTTGCGCCTCTGGTTGTGGCTGTGGCGTGCTGCGTACCCTTGCTAGTGCTGCCTTCCGTTGCTCCGTGGGTGCGAGGAGGGTCAAGTATAAGCCGTATCCGATTCCGAGCGTGATGGTCTTGATTTGGTTAAACATTGTCTTGTGTCCTTTATGTAGCGGCGGTTTCAGGGTCGGGTGTGTAGCGTTTACCTCTCTCCTGTCTATACATTAATATAGACAATCTATTTCATGTTGTCAATACAATCTAGATAAATATAGATAAAGATTGTGTAAAGTCTATATTGCCTAGATTGAAGCTATACTGTATATACATTAGATATAGGATATAGACATGAGCGACACTAAGACCCAACTGGCAACCTTCCGGATAGAACCTGACCTTTGGGAGGAATTCAAGGCACAGGCACGGCGCAATGGCAAGACAGCATCGGATGCGCTGACTGATTTTGTACAGAACTATATAGGAGCTGGGGATGCACCGGCAGCGCCAACCCTCCAGCTAGACGATATAGAATCGCGTCTAGACGAGAAAGTTAGTGAAGCGATCGCGCCTATCAATCAGGAACTAGCTGAGTTGAGGGCAGAGCTGCGGGGAAAGTTGAGGAGGGCGGCTTAAGTAACGAGGTGGAACGACTCAAAAGCGAGAATGAAGCACTCAGGCAAAGTACAGGAACGCAGGCGGTCATCGAACGGAATGCCAAAATTCAGGACTTCGAGCAGCGCGACCAGGAACTGCGGGTTAAGCTCACCGAGGTTAGGAAGGAGTTAGTTGATGTTAAGGCAGAGAAGGAAGATATCCAGCGCAGGCTAGACGCGGCTCGGCTCAAACTTTTCAACCTGGAATCTGAAACCCAAGCGGCTTCTGAAAGCGAGATTTCAGACCAAGAAGCGATCGCCTTTTCCACCACAACTCCGCCCCAGGTCGAAGCAAGTGAGCCAAGTGAAGTAACGGACAAGCCCCGATGCCAAAACTGTGGAGAGGCTGCGAAAATTCGGAATAAGGGCATCCGCAAAAACAAGGATGGCACCCTAAAGCAGAAATGGCTTTGCAACAGTTGCAAAAAGAGTTGGTCTGTGCCGATAGCCGAAACGGTACTCCAAAAAACACACGAGCTTGAACAATCCTGGGATTCAAGAGTTGAATTGTTTTTATTAGAGGTGTCGCCTAGTGACTAACCACCGGATTGAGATGCGACTAACAGGTACTGAATCAGATTTGAAAGTTTTTCTAGAACTGATTCATAAGATGCAAGATCACCATCTCCTAGAGATCCTGGAGGAAAGCAGCCCCTACAAAAATCGCGGTGAATCAAAGCTGTATCGGGTATATCTCAAAGTAGATTTGGATCGCCCAAGCTAATTCAAAACGGATCTACTAAGTAGTTGCTCAATGTATACGCCTGGAGCTATAAGCTTCGTCAAACGGCTGATATAATCATTTTTTACATAGATAAAAAAATGATGTTGGTCTTATAGGCATGTCTGGTGGCAAAGGAACATACTGTAAGCCAGACTTTTTTATTAACTCTTTCATATGAGCGTCTTCAACAGGGTAAAGACGCCATCGAAACAAATGTTCTTGTTCCCCTTGAGATTTCGGGATAAGTTTTAAATCTTCCTGGTAGGCATCATGCACTATTTTGCCTTGAGCCTGTAATATCCATTTATCATCAAGTTTTCCTGGTTGTTCTATCCAATTGTATTCAAGTTTTTCCGTCAGCTTTGAGTTACATATAAGTACAACACCTTCGTCAGCGAGGAGACGACGACTATTTTGGAGACAGCCAAGCCGTTGCTCATCGGTCTTGAGATGCAAAAACTGGCTACCAATAAACAAAATTAGGCGAAAATCGCTTCGATTGATAGGTGGATCAATAATGTCACCAACTATTAATTGAACATTGTTCCTCACTTCTGGTTCAGCATTGCTCAGTTTCTGCTCAAAGACACTCAACATTTGAGGAGAGTTATCTAAACCCGTTACCGAAAAGCCCATCTTTGCTAATGGGAGAAGCTCAAGTCCGGTGCCACATCCCATCTCTAATACTGGATCACCAAATCGCTCACAACAGAGCCTTACAAGATCCGAATCCAAGTTTTGTCTGCCTAATCGTTCGACGACGAAATCATAGAGCTGGGCAAACAAAGAATCTTTATATGAATTTTCAGACTTATCGCTTTTGGCTTCCATACTTACCTCTCAAAACGAGTATTCACTTTTTAGGAATGTAGCTAATTTACTAAAAACCGTTTCAACACAACTTTGCCGGAATTACCAATAACCAACTAAAAAGCCCCTGCACGATAATTGTAGGGGCTTTTTGATGGCTCGTCCTTTGAGATTCTATTCCCTGCGCTCCAACACCGATCCACTAGCCCCCGCTAAGGGATATAGGGGCGGCTGACAGCCTGACCAGGACTCATCCAGCTCCAACTCAACTCTCCCCCAAATAATCACGTCATTCGTGCCTGGTACTAGATACGTACTTATAGCAGTTCAGGTGAGTGTCACTCATTTGAGCGACTTGAAGGTGTGCAACTTGGATCAAATCTGTGTAATGGAAAATCAATCGTCAATAAATTTTTGCTGCTGATGCGTTTAGTTCGGTTCACAGTTCAGGTTCACGCCCCTAAACCTGCTCACAGGTCAAGTTCAGGGGTGTGAACCGCGAACTGAACTGGTTCATGAACCGTTGCCTAAAGCTCCGAAAGCTTCGCCAGTTGGTTGGTTCAGCGGTTCAGAGTGGCGGTTCAACGGTTCAAGCGACAGTTTAAGTGTCTAACATTGAACGTACCCCCTGGCTGGGGGTGTGTTGAATGTTAGACACCGGAAGTTACCGGAGGTTAGCGCAATCCGGTAACTTCCGGTAACTTCCGGATATAAGCCAAAAAATAACCCGCATCGATCGATGCGGGTACGCATTTCAATTGTTTCTTCCGTCAAAACGTCGGGTCGAATAAAAACGGGGGTGGGGCTACCTTGCCTTGCTGACTGAACCAATTATCGAGAAGCCAACAATATCCCAGCACCATTTCAGGGAGGTCAATCGGATCGGCATAACTGCAATAACGCTCGACTGTGCGATGGTCGCGGCACAGGAAGAACGCTAGTTTACTGATGCTTAGGTTGTATTTTGCCCGTAGGTCGCGTGGGTGCATAATATCTTCTCCCTTCTATTTGCATTTAATGCTCTGTTGATCCGCTAATCGTGTAAGGGCGACGGCACCCCTGCCATGCGATTTTGATTTTTCCTTGCAGGCGTGTAGCAGCTTTTTCCAGTTGTTCTACCGCCTCATCGAGGAACTTGTCAGCTTCTTGTTGGCTGGGAGCGTAAATGATGGCACTGTTTCGCCCCACGCCGTATTCCCAGCCCAAGTTGTTGACAACCTCGATTACATCCGTTGTCATGTGGTATTCCTGCGCTTACGTTTTGCTATTACTTCTATTGCTGCCCCATAAGCTGCCTAAGTTCTGGAGGCAGTAGCTCAGGCTTTTTGGGAACAGCACCTTGGCGCAACAGTTTTTCGGTACGCTCCCAAGTTAGTTGCAGGCGATCGCTGTCAGGGTTGCGACGGCTCTTGGAAGTGGGGCGGAACTGGTAAGAACGCATGGCACGCTCGGTAATGCCAAGGTGGTAAGCGGTGGTAGTGTCATCCCATTCAAATGCTTCTTTTACCGTCACTGGGTGTAGTTCTAGGCACTGTGGGGCAAGTAACATTAGGTTGTCTCCTGTTTGGTAATAAGGGGGGAGCGCGATCGCGCCCATGATTCAATTCCTTTATTGCTCGGTCACTGCTCGGTCACTGCTCGGTCACTGCTCGGTGTAGCCATTTGTACGGCTCGTCCCAATGGGTTAGCAAGATACCGAACGAGAAAGTGCGGATATTTCAGTGTCGTGGAGTTAGCTGCTAGCTCTTTCGCCTTCCGCGCTGCCAACATCTGAGTGCTTCTTCCTGGCTGACGACGACGACGAGAATTTTTGCCAGCTCGATACTGCCGCAGGGTTTCAACTTCTACCCCAACTGCATCAGCGATCGCGTCAATCTTCAAGCCAAACGCTTCCAGTGCGAGGGGGTGCAGGACTTCGGCACGCTGTACAGCTTCGATTAATTGTTTTGTTGATGTCATCATGAAATTGCTCCTTGTCGTGTGCTTGAAGGGAGCCGGTGCCAGCGGTTGAGTTTCTCAGGCTTCACGCCGCTGGGCACTGACAGAATTTTTTAATTGTTGTCGTAGTTCTGCTGGGAGTTTTTCGTGTTACCGGGTTCGTCTGTTTTAGGTTTAGGTAGTGATCGCAGTTCGTCCTCGTGCGCGAATATTTCGGAGCGATCGCTGAACTTAATCAGGTAAGTCCAACCCCACTCAGGGCCTATGTCTTCAACCCAATATGCGTTAGCACCGAACATGATTCCACTAACAACCCCAACGCGATCGTAAAAGCCAACTTCTTGCCAAAGGTGGTAACGGGCTTTGGCACGATACAGTTCTGACTCTGGCGCAAGCGCTTGAACGCAAAAGAGCTGACGATCCAAATATTCAACCAGATACACCCACAGCTTATCTGAATCGCTATTTGTCATTTGGCTGGGATTGTGCAGTATGCCCATAACTCTCGCTTCATCAGTGTGGGAGTCGTGACCGTCGGAAGTCCTGTGCAGAAAAACTTTTTCCATGAGTTGAAATTTTGGAAGCTTAACCCCCTCCGGCATTGGATTTTTTAGGTGCTTGAATCCTGGGATTTCTTTCCCTTTAGGAATCAGCGGACGGTCGTTGTTGTCGATTGGAAATTGTTGCATCTTTCAAACTTGATTATGTTGTTTTGATTGATGCAACCCTGATAATCGCTTCGTGTCATGCGGGATTTATGCCGCTGGAACTGACAGGTTTTTAATTGGTTTTGGACGGGCGATCGTGCAGTTCCTCAATCTCCTCAATGAGCGCCCGAACGGAATCCTGAAGTTCATCTATCCGTGCAGGCAAATCGATTGATTGTTTCGCCCAGAGGTCGGTAGAAGCATGGAGACGTTCAAGTCCTCCGATAATGTCTTCAAGTGCGCTGGGAAGGTCTTCGAGCGGTACTGGCAGTGACACGTCCACCTCTTTCGCTAAGGTTTGATATCGACCTTCATGCTCATTCTCGTGTTCGGTCAAGTACAGCCAGCCCAGGCATTTGAACGGTTCTAGATTGGGAAGATTAGGATTCAGGAACACACCGACAACCCGTCTTACAGAGACAAAAGGAACGCCGCTTGCATCAGGGGCAGGGGCAGTGACCAAAACTTCTGTGCCTAACGGGTATTTTGGTTTGGGGAAATCTTCAGGACATAATTTGGATGACATAGTAAAAATCCTTTGTTACTACTGGGTGAAATCTTGGAAAGTTGGGAATTTTTGAATCTCGTCCTCCCCGACTGTCACCTGATGCTTCAGGGATTTTCCCGTGCATAAAACTTGATAAGTCCATCGCGGTTCCCCTGGTAAACCAGTTAAATAACTTGCCGCGAATGCAAGCCCGGTAATAACACCAAAATCTTCGTAAATGTCATCGGTTACGCCATCTAGATAGCGCATCACGACAGTTTCCCATAGCTGGAATTTTGGAACTGGTCGATTGTTGTTGTCTTGCATCTTTTTTACATCTGATTGTGGTATCAGATGCACCCTGAAAGATGCACAACTCTGATGATCGATCGCGTTGCCTTGGACTTATTCGGTCTGTGGAATTACAAACTCATCTGGCAGAACTGGAGCAGCAGCTAGCTCGTTCTGATGTGGATTAGACAGCCACCACGCAATGAAATGTTTTCCGTAGCGGGTCAGCATGAGGGTAACAACTTCACTGGTGGAAGTTGCACTGGTAACTTGCTTTATTTGGTCAACAATTGGCTTGACTTCTCGTGACAAAACTACACGGATTTGTGTTGACATTTTTACTTCACTGCCATTCCGTAGGATCTGGTTAACTGCGAAAAGTTAGGGGCAACCATTGTTTTGATTCCTTGTGTAATGAGTCAAAAACTTGATGCGTTGAGCATTTGAAGCACTTATGTTCGGAGTGCAGGGGCGATCGCCACTTGCAACCGTGCTGTGTGCCTCTAGTGCCGTGTTGCATCTATGTTTGTTATAGTAATTGTAGGGTACAAATATGTCAAGCCATATAATGCCCCTTTAGATAAGAACACTACTGTAGGTACTATGGAATTACATCTTTTGGATATGTGGTGGATGGCAGAAAAAAGGGATGGGCAGGAGATAATCAGGCTTTACTTGCCCGCTGAACTGAAGGAAAAATTCAAACTCTACTGCCAGCTCAAGGGATTAACCATGACTGAGGTAGTTCGGCAGACGGTAGAGCAGTTAGTGGAATCCGAAGATTTCACGAAGTTGCTTGGAGAACGCCTCAAAGAAAGCTCCTCGCCTAGTGCTACTCGCAAGGGGGGATGATGTACGAAGATTTGGAACTTGCCCGATTTATCCTTGATGTGCGTTGGAGGCAGCTAGTCCCAACAGGCGCTTTTATCGAACGTCATCCAAGCGGCGTGATCGCACTTACTAAGATAATTAACCAACTTTGCCACGATGTCGGGGTTTCCGCCGTACTTGCAGCCGTGCAGGGCTACTGCCAAAACCGTGCTGATTGGCAACATCGGAAGGCGAACCTTTCGATGTTGGCTAGATGTTGTTGAGGCGATCGCGCAGATTCTAGAGGGGTGGGATGGCGATGATGAGGAGCAATCGCAATGATTATTGAGGCTTACATACTAAAACCTATGGCTAATTCAACGAAAGGTTTCCCTTCAGGTGTTGACTTCAGAGTTGAATAATCTTTTCCACAATCCTGTGGAAAAGATTGTATAAATTTGTGGAAAAGATGTGAAAAAAATGGGGAAAAGGTAAGGTATTAAGAGGCAAGCTATAGCATTTCTGAATTGCGTTAAAAAGAGCGAAGCCTTTACCGGAAAAGCTTTTCAGCCTTCATTTTTTCACTCCATCAAAACGAGAGATGGAATAAGTGAAACCACCATAAATATTTAAAAGCATTTGAAAAAAGTTGTCAAATTGCCATGTAGTAGTATGCGAAAAGTACCTTCGAGGATATTCAGATGGATTTACAACAAGAGCTAAAAGCACTTGAAAAAGAAATCAATCAATTAGAGGAAGCACTTAGCCTCATTGAAAACCCCTTGAAAGGCGAGGCACACCCTAATGACAACTCGTTCCTAAGCCTTTTTAAGACCGAGCTTGTCCTTGCCACTGAGCCGGAAGAGCGCGGACAAAAACTAGCGATTGCTAAACGATCGCTGGAAAATCTTAAAAGGCAGTATGCACAGAGGAAAGAAGAATTTACAGCGTCGCTAGAGCAGGAATGCAAACCCATTGCCGATGAGATGCAAGAAGCAGCCGAGGGAGTCCTAGCAGCACAAGAGGCATACCACCAAGCGCTTGCTAACTTTAGAAACCTAGCCAAAAAGCACACACCCACCTGGGAAAAACTTTATCCTGGTAGCAAGTTACTAGATGATCTTCGCAGTCAGTACGAGCGGGGGATTTTTAGATTTAAGGATGGAAAAGGAATAATTGTAGGACAGCGAAAACTTGACGAAGAAGCTCGTAGCGAGATGATGTCCCAGATGTACAAAAATATGCCTAGGGGTACAAATTTTATTCGTGAGGAGCAACCGCGACGATTGAACGGCTAGGGCATCTGCATTGAGTTTGTGTAGGAGCTATCACGGTTTATGGGAACTCAGGGAAAGCTTGAATTGACTGTAAAGATTTCGGAGTTCCCATCCGACGTGAAGACAGTTGAGAACGGTTGGAAGTCTTTCGAGATTGACTGCAATGGGTAGATTGCCAGCGCCTGAATGAGCCAACTATTCAGGTTTCCGAGAAAAGCCAAAGAAGTGAGGCTATAGAGTGAAGGATGAACAATGAAGCTTTGAAAATTACCGATCTTGACCCTAAGCTATTAACTGCGTTAGCTACTATTCAGCAGCCTTTAATTATTGTTACTTCCGATCCAGCCTTGCCGGAAGGGTTGATAACAAGTGGGGTTAGAAAAAGTGTTGCAGACGATGCTTTAAAACATTGGGACTTCGCTTTCCATTACATACTCTATAGGTGGACTAACCGAAAATACAAAATTCCGGGTTACAGAAAAATGAAATCTAATGAGCGTAAAGCTTTAAATGCTTGGGGTGAATACGTTTATGCAACTTTAAATTTACTTATTCAGTGTCATCCTAGACTCAAAAAAGAAGAGGGAGAGAATCCCTATACCGATGCTTTTGAATGGTTCGGCAAAATGATGTCCAATAAAAAAGCTATTAACATTTCGATGATTTTTAGCCCTAATGGTCTGGAGTGCAAAAACAATGAAGAATATAAACAAGGTCAACTAATTCTAGAATCATTAAGAAGCTACATTAATCCTATCCCTATTGAACTTGCTGAGAAGTATTTACATGATTACCGAATGTTTGAAACATCCATTTTTACAGCAAATATTTTCGATGAATTCCGGCAAAAATGGTGGATGCCTTATATTAGGGCTTACGCTGCATTAAATCGGGAAATAAGAAATGGTACTTATTGGAAGTCTTTGTATCGAAAAACTGATGCCGCAGGTCAGGATAAGTATTTTTGCCGACTGGGAAGGGGGAATCGAGAAGTAGAACTCAAGGGTTAAAAAGGTCAAACCGCCAAAGCCTTACCTGGCAAGCAATACAAGCTGTAATCCACAAACGAGTTTTCGTCGAAAAATTGTGTTCTCATAGATTTAGCTCAAGTATTTTGGAAACGAGTCATGACAAGCTTCCTCACACAAATAGCCAGTCTCAACACCAGAACCCCGCGGCCCAAGCGCGATCGCCTCGCTCCTCGCAGGGAACGACGTCAGAAAGCGCGTAACGCTACCAGAACAAGCAAATCTGCTGCATAGGAAAATCTGGCGACCTTCAGCTATCAACCTGGTAAAAGCTTGTAGCCCCCAATCCAGACCGCCTGCCTTTTGTCACCAGACAACTAACGTATCTCTACTTTACAAGCTTTTTCACAAAGGAAAAATAGATGAGGGTTGCCCCAATCAACACAAAGGGACAACCCACAAATGAATACTATCAGTATCAATTCTACCCCAAGTGAGGGGGGAAGTCTAGGCGTTTCTAACGTTCCATCCAAGCGATCGCAGTGCCAAGACACTGCCAAGGTATCAAGGCAGCAACTTCAGGAAGCGATCGCCGAACAACGCCTCACAGATTGCTTAGAACAAATAGAGAACTTAGGCTTTCTGGGTGAAGAAACACAACTTTTCTGCCTGAATCTTGCACACCAATTACATCGGGGGTGCAGGGTATGACACAGCAAACTTCCCTACAGCTTGCAGAACTCAAGCCGCCAGAACTGCGAGATTATCAACTGGAAGTCAAGCGAAACCTTTACAGCTTGATCCGCAGCGGCAAGAGAAAGATTTTAACTTTCGCTCCAACCGGGGCTGGGAAAACCATTCTTGCCGCGCAGATTGTTGCAGATGCAGCGAGTCGCGGGAAGCGAGTATGGTTCGTTGTTGACTTAGACATTTTGATTGCCCAGACCTGGGACAAGTTCAAGAAGTTTGGCTTAGAGTGCGGCTTTGTCAAAGCTGGATGGGCAGAGAAACCAGAAGCATTGGTACAAATTATCAGCGCTCAAACTCTGGCACGGCGCGGACTGGAAAACCAAATCCCGCCAGATGTTGTATTGCTCGATGAATGCCACAAGACAGGATGGGCTAATATCGTCCGTCAGATGATGAGTGAATGGTGTTCCAGCGCCTTATATATCGGTCTGACAGCAACGCCTTGGCGATTGTCCAAGCATCAAGGGATGGGTGATATCTTTGAGGCTCTGGTGACAGCTCCCATGCCTTGCGAATTGATGGACATGCGCTTCCTGGTGAAACCTGCCTATTACGGAATTCCAGGGGCAGACCTCAAAGGAGTTCGCACAGTTGGTGGAGATTTTTCCGAATCTGATTTAGCGATCGCCTGCGACACATCCCAGGTTGTCGAACGCATCGTCAAGGAATGGCTCAGGCTCTGCCAAGGACGTAGAACGATCGTCTTTGCCGTCAACATCCCCCATTCAAAGCACACCCGTGAGGCTTTCCTTCGTGCCGGGATATCAGCGGAACACGTTGACGGCACGATGACCAGCAAGCAGAGGCAACCAATCTACGACCGACTGGCGACAGGTGAGACGTTGGTTGTAACCAGCTGCCAAGCCTTGCAGGAAGGCTTCGACGTACCGGGTGTGTCAGATGTATTACTGTGCCGTCCAACCAAGTCGAAGGCGCTGTACTTCCAGCAAATCGGTAGAGGATTGCGGATTCATCCAGAGTCTGAAAAGACAGATTGCGTCGTGCTAGACCAAGCTGGCAACGTTAAGCGGTTTGGGTTTGTAGAAGACCTGCGACACATCAGCTTAACAGAGGGCGGTAATACAGAAAAGGGAGAGGTTCCCGTCAAAGACTGCCCTGAGTGCGAGGCACTGCTGCACATCAGCGTGATGCGTTGTCCAAGCTGTGGATATGAATTTCCAGCTCCTGAGAAGGTAGCATCAACCCAGAAACTAGAACGATTACTGCGGAAGGAAGACAAACCCAAATTTCACTTCTTCCGAGAGCAAATTAAGGTAGGATTTCAGCGCCATTACGCTCCAGAATGGGCAAGTTGCCGATTCAAGGAAGAATACCAGTTTTACCCTCCAGATGACTGGCGACGGGCAGCAATCTTTGGGGATAACCCCACTGATGACAATAGATTGACTTACTGGAATCACCTAGCAGCGATCGCTCGAAACAAGGGAAAAACCAGAACTTGGGCTGAGCGTCAGTGGCGGTTTGAATTTGGTTTTGATGAAGAAGGAGGCGAAGCATGAATACCTCCTTCAAAGCCCTCAAGGGAAGCTGTCCCGTCTGTAGCGGTGCGCGTAAAGATTGCCGCCAGAACACCGTTAACAACTTGATTCACTGCCGAGATTCTGAAGCATCACCTGTGGACTACAGGCTTGTAGGGGAAGATGCTCATGGCTTCTCGATGTGGGCTGAATCCGCTAGAGAGGATCAGTCAGATTGGCAAGCTCGCCAGGAAAGAGTAGAACAAAAGCGACAGCAGCGGAAAGAAGAAGAGGCACGACGCAATCAACAGCAATTGTCGATCGAGGAGCGCGATCGCCTAACCCGCCATCTTCTGAAACAACTTTACCTACACGACGACCAGCGCCAGAATCTCAGGGACAGGGGGTTAAGCGATGCCCAAATCGACTCTGGGATGTTCCGCACCATTAAACCTGGGCAGGGCGTGGAAGGAAGTCCTAGATTATTTGGACTGGACTTCCAAGGACATTACATTGCTGTTGCATCGCGGTCTATCCTTTGCCCGATTTGGGATACCAAGAACCGAATCATCGGCTGGCAGAACCGTCTGGATGACCCGCAAGATCAGGGGAAGTATCGATGGCCCAGCTTCAAAGAAAAGACCGTTCACCTTCAAAACGGGGAGTTGCCCATCACCTGCGCCCGTCCAATTAGTAAAGAGGGCATCGACTGCACTAGCATCAATTTGAGTGAGGGAAACCTCAAACCTTTCATCGCCGCACAGAAATTAAACCAACTATTTGTTGGCGCGTCTGGTGCTAATTTCGCCGGTTCACAAGAGCAGTTTAAGCAATACCTTGAGGAGTTATCGGCAGAGCTTGAAACCAAATTAGTTACCTTATGTCCAGACGGTGGAGCAGCGCAAAACCCCCATGTAATGGGACAGTACCAGAAAACCTGGGAGCTATGCCGCGCTTGGGGATATCAGGTCAGAGTCGCATGGTGGGGTCAAATAACCAAGGACTCACCAGATATTGACGAGTTGGAAGATGCGAGCGCGATCGCTTTCATTACTCCAGAACAACTTTGGGACATTTTCCTTCAGGGGCAACAGCGGAAGCGGGAAGAAAAAGAAGCAGAACGACTCGCCATTGAAGAAGCAAACTGGGTTAAGCTGACTGCCCTTACCCGTGTGCCTTGGCGAGTCGTAAATACTCCGGATTTGAACCTAGATGACCTCCCAGGCGGCGCTGTTTACGTGGTGAAGTCCGCTAAGGGAACAGGAAAAACCGAATCCCTTACGCCCATAACACCGCAGCACAATAATATTTATGCTCTGTTCGCTCGTATAGCTCTTGGGCGTGAAGAGTGCCAACGGATCGGGATTACCTGGCATACGGACTTAACTCGCGGCGGTACTGCGGGTGGATTAAAAGCTGGTTTCTGCATAGATTCTGCTCATACGTTCAGCCCTAGGAACCTTAAAAATAACGGATTGCTGATTGCTGATGAAGTGTTGCAATTGTTAACGCATTTGTTCGGCGATACCTGTAACAAGGGGGGAAAGCGTCCGCTGATTCTGGCGGCACTCCAGGCAATGATTGGGGCGACCATCGTCGGTGGCGGAAAGGTGGTAGCAATGGATGCCGATGCCAACGATTTAATTTGCGATTACCTCGAACAGTTGGCACCTGAAGGAACACCTTTAAGAGTCATTCGCAACGACTATCAACCTGAAGGCTATCCGGTTTCATTTCTGGATTCGGATACCCCGGATGCCGTTGTTGACGAATTACTTATGGCACTAGAAGCGGGTGAACCCAGTTTTGTAATTGATGATTGTAAGAATGGAGTGCGCGGTTGTAAGTCCATCGCTGAATACGTGCGGCGGGTACATCCTGAATGGGCAAATCAGATCGTTGAAATCAACTCGGACACCACCGGCGATCCTGCCATTATTGACTATTTGACAAATATTAACCAGGCAAGTAAAGACACGTTATTGCTGTGCTGTAGCCCGTCTGTTACTAGCGGCATTTCCATTGTAAATAACCGCTTCCAAAAAGTATTTGGTGTCTTTAACGGCATTCTGACCGATGCTGATGCGGCTCAGGCATTAGGGAGAGTTAGACCCAAAGATGTCGAGCGAATAGTTTGGGCATCCGAAGAAGGGCTGATTATGGTAGGAGATGGCTCAATCTTCCCTGAAGATTTAAAAGCCTACTATCAGCGCAACTATGAAGCCAATTGCAAGCACATACTGGGGTTTGGAACCCAATACAACCCGATCACCGATGAATGGGACTCCCCGCACTTTGACCTATACTGCAAGCTCTCGGCTTACCGCAACGCCTCAATGAAAGACCTGCGGCGACGGCTAGAGGAACGGTTAAGGGCGGAGAACAACGATGTAACCATTGTTGCTGCTATGTGCGGCGACGATACCAAGGCAGGACTGAAAGAGTCTTGGCAGCGGATTGAGCTGGCACACGCCCAAGCCGTAGCCAATGCCACCATCTTGAACGATGAGCGGTTAAAAGCTTTGGAAGAATCCAACAAGCCTTTGACACCCCAGGAGAAGTTAGACATTGAAAAGACCTGGTTGCTTAAAAACTACGGTCAGCCTCTGATTGATGCCATCCAGCACGAGCTGGAAGATGGAACTGTCCTCACAGGTTATCAGGCAATGTGCCTTAAAGATGACCGAGGGCGTTACAAAGCCAAACTGGACAACTTTTATTTACTAGCTTCTGATGAATCGGTAGCGATCGCTAAAGACGTGAAAGCAGCCCAACGACAGCAAGAACATGGTCGGGGTGTTTGTCCACAGGATTTAAGAATCCATACCCGTCGCCGCCAATGCCGTCAGTATTTGGGGCTAGACAAGTTTTTAAAGTTGGGTGAAGAGTGGACACCCCAAGACTTTTGGGCAATGGCTCAGAAAGCTAGGGATAATGCTCCTCACGTCAAAGATGCGCTCAACCTGAGCATACCCGCCGACCCTAAGCAGTCAACGGGTAGTTGGGTCTTTGAATTGCTAATGGAACAAATTGGACTTGACATCTCAAAGCACTGGGCACCCAGAGTAGAAGGGCAGACGCGATTTAAATACCGCCAGATTGAATTAACAAGCTGGCACTACGCCCAACTTTATGTGCAGCACCAGACTTCTGAGGTTGTCGCACAGGATGAAGAGGTAGAGGTTAGCCAATCTACTCCAAACTGGATCACCCCCCCTTCTACTTATATATATGAGACTATGGGGGGGGTGATCCAGTCCCAAATGGCTGAAACTACTACCAGCCCTGATACTCAGTCATTGGCTACCCCTGAGCAACTGTCACAATCACTGGCACAAGATGTAGATAATCAGGTGCCAATGTCACCTGATGAGGTGAGCGCGACGGGAGGACTTACCCAGGAGGATGTTGTAGGCTTTGCAGAGTACCTGATGATTGCGAATTGTCCTGAGCTGGCTACTGCGGCATTTGGGATGATCCGAGATTTGTGCCAGCAAGCTAAACAGGCGATTTGGGCGTTGATTCCCAGCGAAAAAAGGGCAGAGCTTTGGCATTGGAAAAGGGCGGCAGCCGGTTGAGAAAGCGATCACCAGTAATCAGGAATTAGCCTCAATCTAGTCGTAAACCTGTTCGATGGATTGGGTAACTTGTTTGCCACCTGGCATCACAACGGTTAGTCGTTGCCGCTCGAAATCCAGGGTGTAAGAGTGACCTTGATTTTTTGCGATGTAAACTTCGTTTTCCACGG